>JAJBUG010000034.1:0-10546 GCA_020860515.1 Bacteroidales bacterium
CGGGGTTGGCAAATACAATATCATAATTTAATTTTAATCTGAATATTTACTTACTATTAGAACTTAAATCACAAACATTAAAAATTCACAGTTGCCCATCTTTTAAGGGCTTCTTGATGGTCGTTGGCCAACTGGTACAGTTCTCGGGGATGTATGCGGTTGGGGTGGGGGAAGAGCTGCGCAATTTTACAGTTTGGGATGCTGGCATCCACATGCTCCTGGAGCTGTGCGATCGCTTCGTAAATGAGGTTCCCATCTTGGGTTGAGTCAGCATCCATAAGCGAAGCTTTGTAGAAATCCTCAACATCGCCCATGCAATGGAATTTGATGACTCGGACGCTTCCTTCGGGTAGCGTCTCCGCATCGTAGCTGGGCATTGCGTAGCGAGCCTCTGGCAATGCCAGACCTCTTTCGATAATGGCGCCGCAACGCAGCGTCATGAGGTCGGCCAGCTCATCGGGGGAAAGGCAGGTGTATCGTGTATAGGCAGCAGCTTGCGCAGGAGCCGACCGAAGGGATCGATGATTCCAAAGTTGTGATACACGTGTTCGGCGAGCGTGATGTCGCCATCCTCTAACAAGTAGTTGCATGCAACCTCCAGGGCGTATGCCATTTCTTGGATGAGCTTGTCGGTGGCTGATGCTGGTTCGCAAAGCAATGCCATTCCTGCATTTCCGAATTTCTGAAGGAATGACTCGTGGCGTGGATGGGGCAAATTAAAAGTGGTATTCATCATGTAATTGTACTATTTATGTTTGTATTTGCTTGAATGGATTGACTGTTGTCAATTAGGTTGCGGCAGATTGAGAATGGCATCTTTCAGCAGGTTAAGCTCTTGGCTCAAATTCTTGATGGAATCCAATATGCCATCGATTCTGTTTAGGATAGAGCTCTGCCAATCCGGGGTTGCTGACGATGCCGGGTCGCCACGGGACGGAGGCAGGAAAAAGGTTTCGATCGGCACGCCGAGCACTTTGGCGAGCGATTCCATCGTTTCGATGGTTGTGGAGCATCCCGCAAGGATTTTGGACAAGGTTCTGGGATCAATGCATGCCCTTTGGGCAATTGCCTTCTTCTTAAGGCCCGACCCCTTGATCAGTTTTTTGATTGCTTTTGTGTTCATTAATTTTTTGTTAAAAGGGTTTCCCGGATGCCTGCAAAGCGGGCATTAGGGAATCCTTTTCTTTTTCTTTCCCGAAGGGCTTTTCAAGATCGCTGCAATCGATTTTTTATGTATGGAGTTCGGTTTTAAAAATTTTTATCCGTATGCGTTCCAAGGGCAGCGTTTGTCAGACGCTGCCCTTGGAACGCATACGGATAAAGAGAACCTGTATAAGGTATTCAGCTATACTCTGGGGCGCTTTCTGTTCGAACTTTTTTGGCATTCTTAATTCATCGCTTCTGTTTTTGCAATTGGAAGCACAAGGTTAACCTTTTTCTTCAAGAATGGTTGCAATTTAAGAGAATTTTTGTAACTTTGTGAATGAAATTATCCCATATCCTTGAAAATGGAACGACTGGTAATGAAAAGAGGCTTGGTTTTGGAAGGAGGCGGGCTTAGGTGCCTTTTTTCGGAAGGCGTGTTTGACGTGATGCTCGAGCGCGGCATCGAGTTCGACGGCATGATTGGGGTGTCGGCGGGTGCCTCTATAGGGTGCAATTTCAAGTCCAGGCAGATTGGGCGAGCCCTGCGCTACAACCAGCGGTATGCCGGGGACAAGCGCTACATAAGCATACGGTCGCTTCTGGCCACGGGCGACATCGTCAACAAGGAATTCGCCTACCACAAGCTGCCGATGGAATTGGACAGGATGGATGTTGAGGCTTACGAATCCAATCCCATGGAATTCTATGCGGTTTGCACCGACGCGGACACGGGCAAGGCCGAAGCAAGGCGCCTTGACAAGCTTGACTGCGAATCTCTTGAATGGATGCGAGCATCCTCTTCGATGCCGATAGTTTCCAAGCCCGTGACAATTGATGGGAGGAGGTTTCTCGATGGGGGCATCTCCGACTCCATACCATTGATGCGCTTCCAAGACCTTGGCTATGGGTGCAATGTTGTCGTGCTCACCCAACCCAAAGGCTACTTCAAGAAGCGCACGCACCTGATGCCGCTGTTCAGGCTGCTTTGCGGCTCCGCTCCGGCCATTGTGCAGGCGATGTCAAGGCGGCATGAGATGTACAATGCTCAGCTGCGCTATGTCCGGAAAGAAGAGATTGCTGGCAACGCGCTTATCATCTGCCCCGAGCGCCCCTTGGAAATCGGAAGGCTGGAAATGAACTCCGACAAGATGCGAAAGGTTTACGACCTGGGGCGAAAAGCCGGAGAATCCTCTATCGGAAGGATTCGCGATTTCTTGAATTTATGATCTTCAAGAATGCCTTGCCTTGGTTAGCGGATTTTCAACAACGCCATCTGTGAAGATGTCGAGAAGAGGCTTAAATGCCTATTGCTAAATCTGTCTAAATGCATCTTCTTTATTGACGCAAATCCATAACTCCTGCCATGCGTTTTTTAAGAAAAAATTGCTTACTTTGCGCACGAATACAGCTAGCAGGTGATGTGCTTATGGGCAGCCTGTCTCCTTATTCTGACCGAAGACTGAGCGTAGCCAAGGGATCAAGAGCTCGGTCTTGAAACAGTGGCTTGGCGGGTCCACGTTGGCGAGGCGGAAGAACTCGTCGCGGTCGATGCCGCGCGGCATCTCTTCGAGCCGTACGCGGCTTTCCGGGTTCGCGAACTTGGGATAATGGTGCAGCGAGGCGTTCTCGGGCGCTCCGGCCACCGCATAGGCTTCCCTTACCAGCTCGAAATCGCGGTCCATTCCGCCTTCGGTCAGCAAAATTGGCCTAGGAGCGAGGCTGGCTACCACGTCGGGGAAGTTGAACCACTGCCACCAGCGGGGCACCAGGTGTCGGATGCTGTTGGGAAAGGGCCTTGCACGTCCGTCGCCACCCTCAGTCATCACTTCTGCGCGCTCCTGCGTCTGGCACAGGAAGTCGTTGTAAACAAAACAGCAGATGTCGGGATCCATCACCCCGAGCACCATGAGCGGCTCGGTGCCGAGGGAAAAGCCCGCAACGCAGATGCGGCGCGCATCTATGATTTCTGGCTGGGTCTTCATCCATTGCAACACCTGGTAATCCATCAGCGACGCGTAGCCGAGCCAGTGCCAGCCCAGTTCCAAAAGCAGGCGGCTCGGAGTAACATAGTCGATCGCGCCATCTGCTAGTGCCGAGTCGCGCAATTCGCCCGCGCAAGCGTTCTCCACGACCACTGCTACGTAGCCGGCATCGACAATTTTCCGCGCGAAAGCGTAAGGAGCATCAACCGTGTCACAAACCTGGGCCATCGTCATTCCCGAGCCCGGAATGCACAGCACTGCCGGCAACGGGCCTTGGGCCCCATCGGGACGGAGCATGGTGAACTTGGGCTCCGAGAGCTTCAGCGCCATCGGGCCGAACTCGTCCCAGCCCATAAGCTCGCGCATTCCGATCCTTACGCTGTCCTGCCATGCGGCGTATTCCTCGTAGCTCATGCCGCTGCGGAAAGCGCACTTCGGCTTCGTCTCGCGCACCATTTCCTGCGCCACTTCGTAAGTCGACTGCGCCATTGCCGCGTGGCTCATTGCCAGAATCAGCGATGCCAGCGTTATCCATGAAATCCTTCTCATTCGCATTTAGCAATAATATTTCAAATTAGACACATTGTGCGTAAAATATTTTCAAAATCCGTGAAGTGCACCCACAGCTGACAAGCTCGGTCCGAGACTTCTCCAAGCTTATCCGGACGAAGGACGGAGGCTACAGCTTGCGTTCTTCTATCTTGCCGTTTTCGACAACGAGGTAGGATTTGATGGCCAGGCCGTCGGCGAGCCAGAGGTCTTCGGCACCTCCCTGCCAGGCGGAGCCCAAAGCCGCGCGCAAGTTGAAGCAGCCCTTCGCCACGGGCGTGTGTCCCACGATCTGGCCGTAGCCAGCCGGCATGCAGACGCTCAGGACGAAGGGCCGTATCCACGTCGGCGGCTGCGTGGGGGAGGAGCCGTCCATGTCGGACCACGATTCGGGTATGAAGCCGAACATCGGCGACGGCGGAAGGGCGTTGAGCCGTTCCACCCAGCCGCGCTGCCGCGGGTTGATGGCGGGGCTGTCGTGAAGCCATATGAGGCTTATGCCGGCGTGGCTGAGAATGCATGGCTTGCCGCCGACGTCGATTTTCGCGGCCCACTGCGTGGAAGCCAGGAAGCGGTCCTTCCGCTTTTCCATCCCGAAGGCCACGTCGGGCTGCCACCCGCTGCACTTCGCCCACGGGTAGCCGAGGTGCTGCATGTCGTGGTTGCCGCGCAGCAGCACGCAGTCACCGGCCTCGGCGTAGTCGAGTATCTCGTCGAGGTTGCGCAGCTGCTGGCTGGCGCCAATTCCCTCGTGGGTTGACACGTAGTCGCCGAGGAAGATCGTCCTGTCGGGCTTCTCCCTCTCAATTATGTCCTTCCATACGGGGCGTCCGTGGATGTCGCCGATGATTGCGGTTTTCATGAGTTTCAGACTGAGTTTGAATTTTCCGCTAAGTTACGAAATTTTCTCCTGATTTCCAAATGTGCAGTTGCAGAGGCGCACTTGAAGGCATCGCAAATCCGAATTTTTTGGTGGAGAGGAATATTCTTGCTAAATTTGCCAAGGACAAACCGACGATGCGATGGAAAAGACGAGGCTGTACGCCGCCATAGACCTCAAGAGCTTCTACGCCAGCTGCGAATGCGTTGAGAGGGGGCTCGATCCGCTGGACACCAACCTGGTGGTGGCCGACGCTTCTCGCACCGAGAAGACCATCGGCCTGGCCCTTTCGCCTCCGCTCAAGGCCTACGGCCTGGGAGGCCGGTCGCGCCTGTTCGAGATCTCGCAGCGGATAGGGCAGGTCAACCGCGAGAGGCTGTGTCGGATTCCTTCGCGGCGGTTCTCCGGCAAGTCGTGCTCGGAATCGGAGCTTGCCGCCCATCCCGACTGGGAAGTCGGCTACATCGTAGCTCCTCCGCGCATGGCCCATTACATCGAGTTCAGCACGCGCATATACCAAATCTATCTGAAGTACGTGGCTCCCGAGTCGCTCCTGGTTTACAGCATCGACGAGGTGTTCATCGACCTCACCGACTACCTGCCGAGCCTGAAGATGACTGCCCACGGGATGGCGATGGCCATGATCCGCGACGTCCTTCGCCAGACCGGCATCACCGCGACCGCAGGCATCGGCACCAACATGTACCTTGCAAAGGTGGCCATGGACATCGTGGCCAAGAAGATGCCAGCCGACAGCGACGGGGTGAGGATAGCGGAGCTCGATGAGGTGGCCTACCGACGCGAGCTGTGGGGACACCAGCCGCTGACCGATTTCTGGAGGGTGGGGCGGGGCACCAGCGACCGCCTTGCGCAGTACGGGCTGCGCACGATGGGCGACATAGCCCGCGCATCGCTCACCAACGAAGACTTCCTCTACAAGCTCTTCGGCATCAACGCCGAGCTGCTCATCGACCACGCGTGGGGCTGGGAGCCGACCACCATGGAGGCGGCCAAGAACTACAGGCCCGAGACCCATTCGCTCAGCAGCGGCCAGGTGCTGCAGTCGCCTTACGAGATCCCTAAGACGAGGATTGTGGCAGAGGAGATGGCCGAGGCTTTAGCAATGGAGCTGCTCGAAAAAGGACTCGTCACCGACCAACTGGTGCTAACCATTGGCTACGACGTGGACAGTCTGCGCAACCCCGTCATAAGGGAAGGCTACCACGGACCCGTGACTACCGACAGATACGGACGTACAGTTCCGAGGCACTCGCAGGGAACGGCAAACCTTCCGTTCCAGACGTGCTCGGCGCGGATGATAAAGGAGGCAGTGCTGGGGCTTTTCGACGCCATTGCCAATCCGGCATTGCTGACGCGCAGGCTGACGATTGCCGCCAACCGCGTCGAACCCGAGGCGCAAGCCAAGCATTTGGAGCGAAAGGCGGAGATAAATCTTTTCACCGACGTCAAGGCTCTGGAGCGCGAGCTCCAAGCCGAGCACGAGTCGCTGGCCAAGGAGCGGAGGGCGATGGAGGCGCAGCTCGCCCTCAAGAAACGCTTCGGGAAGAACGCCATCCTAAAGGGGCTCAACTTCCAGGAGGGGGCCACCCAGCGGGAGCGCAACGGCCAGATCGGCGGGCACAAGGCATGAGTGCTTCGGACATACAATAAACAACACAGAAAAAGCATGCGATGGAAAAGGATTATTCCGACATAATCAATCTCCCCCATTGGGAGCCCAGAAACCATCCGAGGATGCCGATGGCGTCGCGAGCAGCCCAGTTCGCACCCTTTGCCGCGCTGTCGGGCCATGACGAGGCAATCGCCGAGACCGGGCGCATCACGGAGGACAGGCCGGAGCTGTGCGAGGACATGCTCTCAGAACTCGATGGGAAGCTTTCTTGGATTCGCGAGCGGCTTGGCCTTTCGCCTGCGGTGGAGATAACCTTCTTCGCCTCCGACAAACGCAAGAGCGGCGGAGCCTACCGCACCCATTCCGGCATTGTGAAGCGCATCGACGGCTATGCCCACACGGTGGATTTCGCCGATGGCGCCTCCATTCCCCTGCGCGACATCCTCGACATCCGCCTGCTGTGAGGCATGAGGAGATAGCCCAGACCTTCCCGTCGACATCCCCATGCCGCGCATCTGCCGCGCATGACCCTCTTTCAAGACGCCCCTCCAGCCTTCACGGACGGAGGGGCGTCTTTTTCACTGCCAGTTGTGGGGTAGTTGATTGCTTTTTCGGAATCGAAGATGGATCGATGTCTGAAAGTTTAAACCATTTCAATTATAGAAATATTTATTTGTATAAGGTTTTAGGAGATTTTTGTTTAAGATGAAATCAACGTTTCCAAATAATTGTGGCAGCCGGCATTTGTCATATCGAAATATTTTCGTAACTTAGCGGACATTAATAACAAATCGTCACGGAATCATGAAAAACGGGAAAAGACTTGGAGCCGAGGGAATCGGCATGGCTCGGCTGCTTTTGATGGCGACGGCCGCATTGGCCCTGTGCTCGTGCTCGCAGCACAAGAGCCCGAGAGAGAAGACGCTGATCGACAGCGGATGGGAATTCAAGGCTGAGGGGGAGGCGGACTGGACCCCGGTGGACCTGCCGCACGACTGGAGCATAGCCCACGATTTCGACAGCCTGTCGCCCGCTGGCAACGACGGGGGCTACCTTCCCACGGCCAAGCTCGCCTACCGGCGCCAGCTCGACATTGGCAAGAAGGATGGCGGTGCCTGCTACTGGCTGCTTTTCGAGGGGGCGTACATGGGCGCCTCCGTGGCTGTGAACGGAATTGAAGCCGCCGCCTGGCCGTACGGCTACTCAACCTTCCAAGCCGACATCACCGCTTGTCTCAAGGACGGGGTGAACGAAATAGAGGTGTCGGTCGACAACTCGAATCAGAAGAACTGCCGGTGGTACAGCGGCACGGGCATATACCGCCATGTGTGGCTTGTCAGGACCGGAGGAGTCTTCGTCAACCCCCTGTCGGTTTTCGTTACCTCGCCCGACGCAAGCGAGGCTGAAGCCGAAGTGAACGTCAGCTTCGACGCGGTGAACCGCTCCGGAACGCGCCAGAGCCTCGACGCCTCCGCTGAAATCTGGCGCGGCGGCAAAATGATCGATGCCAAAAGCCAAAGGATCGAAGCGGCAGACACGACTCCGGCCAGCTTCGCATTCAAAATAGAATCCCCAAGCCTGTGGTCGCCCGATACGCCCGAAATGTACGAGGCGCGGATAATCCTGAGGCGGGGAAGCGAGACGGTTGACGAGTACGGGCTAGCGTTCGGCATACGCAAATTTGAGTGCGATTCGGAAAACGGACTGCGGCTCAACGGCAAGCCCATAATCCTCAACGGGGGCTGCATTCACCACGACAACGGGATGCTCGGGGCAGCCAGCTACGATGCCGCAGAGGCGCGCAAGGTGAGGCTTCTGAAAGAGGCGGGGTTCAACGCCGTGCGCACAAGCCACAACCCTCCCTCGCCGGCGTTCCTCGACGAATGCGACCGCCAGGGCCTTGTCGTGATCGACGAGGCGTTCGACGGATGGAGGCAGGCGAAGACGCCCCACGATTACGCTGGGCTGTTCGACGACTGGGCGCTCCGCGATGCGGAGGCGATGGTGCTCCGCGACCGCAACCATCCGTCGGTGCTGGCATGGAGCATCGGCAACGAAATACTCGAGCGCAAAAACCCCGAAGCCGTAGAGATTGCTCACCGGCTTGCTGCGCTGTGCCGCAGCCTCGATCCGACGCGGCCGGTGACGCAGGCTCTCGCCTCCTGGGATGCCGACTGGGAAATCTACGACCCCCTTGCCGCCGAGCACGACATCGTGGGCTACAACTACATGATCCACAAGGCGGAGACAGACCACGAGCGCGTGCCCGAGCGGGTGATTTGGCAAACGGAATCCTATCCGCGCGACGCCTTCCAAAACTGGGCCAAGGCGCACGACCTGCCTTACGTGATCGGCGATTTCGTATGGACGGCGATCGACTATCTGGGCGAATCGGGAATCGGGCGCCACTATTACCGGGGCGAAAGCGAGGGCGAGCATTTCGAGCGCGACCAGTGGCCGTGGCACGGAGCCCTCTGCGGCGACATCGACCTCCTCGGCCAGCGAAGGCCGATATCACATTACAGGGAAATGCTTTACAGTGACAAGCCCGCGCTGGGCATGGCCGTGCTTGAGCCCGACGGCTACAAGGGAGAAATCCGCGAGACACTCTGGGGGCATTATCCGGCCCATGAGCACTGGAACTGGCGTGGGCACGAGGGCAAGCCCATAACAGTGGCGGTGTATTCCAACGCTGACAGCGTAAGGCTTTGGCTCAATGGCTCGCTGGCAGGGGAGAAGGCTGTGGGCAGGGTTTCGCAATTCTTGGCTTTGTTCACCATCCCTTACCGCCCCGGCATCTTGAGGGCCGAAAGCAGCAGCGGCCTGTCGCAAGAAATCGCCACCGCCGGCGAGCCGGCGGCGATACGCCTCACCGCGGACAGGGAGAATATAGTCGCTTCGGGCCAGGATTTGGCGTACGTGCTGGCAGAAATAGTTGACAAGGACGGGGTGCTTGTGCCCGACTGCGACGTGGAGCTTTCCTTCAGCGTCGAAGGCGTGGGCGCCCTTGTCGCCACGGGCTCGGCAGATGTCAAAGACACTCGGGGCTACCATCGCCCTGTGCGTCGCACAAGCGAGGGGCGCGCCATGGCAGTGGTGAAGTCAGCATCCACGCCGGGCATCATCCGCCTCACCGCGTCAGCCCCCGGCCTCCCCGCTGCCGATATCACCATTCCCACAAGCTTGCCAGCTGGCAGCTGATTGTGATCTACTTTCCGATGCAAAATGTCCAAGTCGCTGAGGGAGTGCGATTTGGGGCATAGGCGGTTCAACCTCGGCCACTGAAGTTGGATTGGAGTTATTTGCCGCTTCCATTGATCGCAGCTGCGACGGATTTTACTTTGATTTCTACACGGTCTATCCTTTCGCCCCGCTTGTTGGTGAACGAGCAGGCCACTGGCTTGCCAGAAATCGCGACTGCTTTATTTGGCGCAAGCAAATCGTATTCCTGTCCCAGATCAGAGGCAAATGCCGAGAACCGGAATTCGACGCTGCCGCTTATGACTGTCGCACCTCCTTTTTGTTTTTCGGTTACGAAATTGAGGAATCCAGTCTTGCATTTGTCGGTGGCTGTTGGCTTCTCGGAAAAGCCGCCTGGGACGATGACTCCTGAGAGGACAATCCAAGGCTTGGTGCTGGGGTTTCCGGCTATTGTCGGTATGCTTTGTGGAACAGTGATGCCATGGGGCACAGCAGTGCGTGAGATTACGCGTTCAAGCCCGGCACATATCGCTGGGAACTCAGCTTTGGCGTCGCATGCCAGCTTGAACCATTCGTCTTTCACCTGGAAAGGCATGAAATACTGATGAAGGCTGGCTTCGAGTTCCTTTGGATTGCTCGTCAGGAACTTTTGCACCAGCTTCAATTCATGGGGGTTGCCTGACTGCAGGTTGGCCAAGCGATTTTCCGGGCATTGTGAAAACCCGATTTTGAAGATGCCGCTGCCAATTTCCTCGATGAGATAGACATAGGCGTTGTTGGAAGATGTTGGTGTAATGAACATACAATTAATGGTTAAAAAAAGAAAGTTGGTTAGATGTTAGATGCTTGGTGGGCTTGTGTGCCGGGTGTGGCACTGCAATTTTGCCAAATGGGCAGCAGTGTAGAATTATTAATTCAGGGTGGGTGAGGGTAATGGTAAAAGTTGTTTTTCATTATTTTATTGATTTTTAAGGCGATCTCGGCAGAAAGCCTTTGATTTTCATTTGCAAGACTGCGGCTGCAGAGCTGGTGAACAAATTTTTTCCTCAAAATATTGGGGGGGGGGGGGGCCGGGGGGGCCCCCCGGGGTTTTGTGTAAAAAATTTTTACACCAGCAGGGACCCCCAAACTTTGGGAATGGGAACAAAAGGGCGA
>JAJBUG010000034.1:10556-54085 GCA_020860515.1 Bacteroidales bacterium
CCCCCCCCCCCCCCCCCCCCCCCCCCCCCCCCCCCCCCCCCCCCCCCCCACCCCACCCCCCCCCCCCCCCCCCCCCCCCCACCCCCCCCCCCCCCCCCCCCCCGCGCCCCCCCCGGGATTTTGAGGAAAAAATTTGTTCACCAGCTCTGCAGCCGCTAACTTTGCGAATGGAAACCAAAGGCCTCTGCCTCAGAGCGCAACGCTAAAAAGCCTGGGCTGCTCCCGCAGACCAGGCCTCAATTCAAAAATGTTGTATTATCTTTTCAATGCAAAGTTACGAAATAGTTGCGAAAAAAGAAATAAAGCGTCGATAGTTCAGGCCAATTGGCGTTAATGTGGCGCCATTATGGCTATTATATCTTCGGTTTTCCCATATGTGGTAAAATTTTAGCCGGCAATTCGCCACCTTCGTAACCCATACCCTTGCGTATTCTCAGACCTCGAACCCGACAAGATCGACATCGGTCGAATGAACGGACCCAGCAATTGCTCATAAAGAGTTCATTGAAGTTTTATCTTCCACATCGCGTATGCGCTGTTGGATTTCCAGCCATTCTTTCATAATTTTAAATATGCTGGGCTTGCGTGAGTAATCACCGTAGCGATTTCCTCCGTCATCCAGATGGCGGATTACAAGATCCTGGATTTCTTTCTTGCTGAGAAGACCGTCAGGACTTAGAACATGCCGGATTGGCACCTTGGTCCAAATGATCGAGCTGTTTTCATTTTCGGGAATGTGGCCTACAGCGTAACACCAGTCTTGGTCAGAAATCTGAGCCAAACGTATATGCATCAGGGGCTCCAACACGCATTCTGTAATGCCAAGCGCGGGAATGCTTTGGTTTTTTATTGGAGCTGATAGGGTGACATGGAGAATACCCTTGGCTGCTTCCTTAAATGCTCTGTTGAACTCATCTTTGTTATTGCCAACATAAGCCTTTTTCCATTTGGCAAAACGATTTGCTAATGCGCTGCGGGTAGTCAGTTCTTTGGATGTGATGAGAGCTTCGATTTGGACCAATAATTCCGAATCCTCACAGACTTCTAATAAGGCATGATACACAGCGACAGGGTCAATCCGGTCCAAGCCCCAGTATCTCATTATGCTCTCAATCTTATCATAATCAGCTCGAATGTATTCCGAAGGCTCGTATATCTGAATCCGGTTGCCGTCTTTGAGCAAAGCCACGATCTCTTGAGCATGGCGAGTGTTTTGGTACTTGCGCGTGTCAAAACTGACATTGCTAGCGTCAAGCCATACAGTAAGCTCATTTTTGTATTCTTTTACAGTTTTCATGGCAGCTTCCACTTTGCCGTCTTGCGTTATCGTGAATGTGGCCACATCCCAAACAGTCGGCCCCTTGCCCTTATTTTTTGAGGAGGGCTTGTTTGCGTAAAACAGCTGACAGCCATGATACGAGTCCCGCTCGTCCTCAGGTATCTCAAGCCTCCAGGCAATATATTTCTCCTTCAGCTCTTGGGCGATTTTGTGCATCATCGCCTCCAAGCTTTTTTCAACCTTGCTCATCTTCCCTTTTCCAGAACAGAATAGGCAGTCAAGGTCTATCTTGCTTATGGCATCGTTTCCATTCTTTGATTTCTTGTTTTTAGGCAAGCTATCAGGTGTAAGGCCTTGAGCGGGAATGCCCAATTGGTACCAATGTTTGTGGCGCCGGTTATTCACTTCTTCAGAAAGGAGCTTCTTCGACAATTTGGCTTGTCTCTTCTCATTTTTGAGACTTGGGGCAAGGATGATTACGAAGTCAGGTGCATCCTGGGCCTCGGTGCATCCCCATACATTCTGGAAGTAGGCTTTGACGATAGTCCTAAGCTGGTCAATTTGGAGACGCATGCTTTCACTCACAGTTGAAAGCTCTTCGATAAGAAACTTCTTGCCTTTTATCACAGCTGAGATTTCCTCATCCTCATTATCCTTTATGATTTTTGAAGCCTCCATGTCCTCCTGCTTGTCGGATATTCTGTCCTCATATTCAATCTTTATGTAGGGCTTTATCCAATCGAAGAATTCAGTCTCAAACAAATTGATGATAGAAAGCTGGCAAGCTTCGAATTCCTTGTAGCTTTGGTTCACAAGATAAGGAATGTAATTTCGTTCTCTCTCCCATGTCTCGGGATACCCAATGCGGTACTCGGTATAGCCTTCTTTCTTTGAAGGATTGAATATAAGGCCATTGGGCCCCTTCTTGATCCAAATTGAATCTTCTTCTGCCGATTGCGGATCTTCGGCTCCAGCATCTTTCAGGATTTTGGTGAAAGTCATTGACTGAGTTTCCAATGACTGATTGGGGGAAAGCGATATGGCCAATGCATGTAGCTTGTTGTCAGTTTTGTACTTTGTTTGCCATAGGGGATGGCCAATAAGCAGTTTGCCACGGTACATCGAGAAAAACTTACTTGCGCCAGCGAAATGTCCCATCAGCAATTCGGTGTGGATCATTTGTTTGATCTCGATGATGTCATTTGGCCCTAATTTCTCTATAGCTTCGCCATCATGAAGCCTTGAGTGCATTTCCTCAAGCTCGCAGCAATCTTCTTTTCTTATTGAGAGGATGAATGACATGGCATTCTTGCCTCTAACGAATTCTTCGAAGGAGAGCCCGAATGTTTCTAAGCCCGTGATTCTTGCGGCAGCATTGCCCGATTTTTCCACCAGCTTCTTTGTCTCCGGATCTGAAGGCAATGTCAGGCGGAAGAAGCAGAAATCTGTCAGCATAGCACTGACTTTGGGTTCCGACTTGTAGGTGTAAGTTTTCATTGCTCTTTCTTTATAATTTCGATTAGCTGTTTAATTATGGAATGGTTAAGTTCGCTTTCCACAGGATCTGCCAGTCCGTCAACGAAGAAGAAGCGCATCCCTTCTATGGTGGTTTCAATTACTGGAAGCACTGGCTTGCCTTTTTCCCAGCATGTGTTGACAATGATCAATGGGCCGCCCCATAGCTTGGCTTTTCGCAGGTACTCCTCTGGAATTTCTTGATCAGCGGAGGCCCAGAATCTCTTGTTTTTAGCATCTACTCCGACTTTGCCCCAAGCCATGTCATTCAGTTCCCATTGCGCATCAGACAATGGAGTAGGTTCACCGACCTCATGCCTTATTACTGCTGGCACCACCAATTCACCGATTGCGCCTGAAAGAAGCTGCTGTCGAGCAGACGGCAGAAGGTAATAAGAGGCTCCAGGTGTCGGTTTAGTCTGCCACCCTTTTTCTTCGGCATAGGCTCTTATTATTGGAATCTTGAAGTAGCCTGCCATTCTCCAAGACTTAAGAGGATGATGGCTTTTGAAATTCCGCACTGATGAATAGTCGACATACAATTCCTTAAGTTCGTCAGGAAGAACCTCATAGTCTTCTTTTGGCAGATCTTGGTGGGATGCGGCAAACGTTTGCAGCTTGTTCCAAATTCGTCTTGCCTCAAGTTCGTCTTCCGTAGGCGCTTCTCCTTTTGCGGGACTGCAAGCCATCATCAACTTCTCCAGCTTTGCATTGAGCTTTTTGGAGCAGTTTCTAATGGAATCCTCAGATTCGTTCGATTGAATGTTGTTCAGAGCTTTCATCCGAGATACAGCGACCTCCTTGCCTATTTGATCCATGAGCATTTGTATTGTCTTGGTGAACAGCCTGGTGTCGGCAAGGGATGGCTCGGCACAGCACATCTGCAAAGCCGCCTTATGCGCTGCTCTTACTACGGTTGTAGAAGGGGAAGCCTCGTGGCGAGTGCCTCTTCCCAATGCCTGCTTCTGGAGGCTGCGGTAACTTTCTCTGGCCTGCATAGTGCTATTAACCCATCCGGCGATTACCATGCGACGATGCTGCAACCATTCAGGCATCATTTCTTTCCCCATATCAATAGATTCCAGAATGGCTCTTAAAGATTTCCGATATTGAGGTAGGCTGAGCTCTTTTTCTTTGAAAAGGTTGGTCAGGATCCGAATACCATGGAAGGCATTCTCGTCGCCGCTCATATCGGTTGGGAAGTAGCCAGTGCCTTCACCCAGGAAGAACATCCCCCAATTGGTCATCTTGGGCATTATGCCTTTCTCCTTAGCGTTAGGAGATAGCATTACTGGAATGCCTATGCTCTCGGAGGGGAATCCCGGCGAAAGACCTGCACCCGCAGTCTTGTACGATGTCAGCACCAAGGTTTTTATGCCTCGCTTGGCATTTTCCTCGGCCTTGTTCACGGCAATCTTATATTGCTCATCGCCTTCGCCGAAGCAGATTTCTATTGATCTTCCACCGGCTGCTTCTAGCATCCAACGCGTCAATTGTGCCCCAGCTTCATCCTGATCGGTTTTAAGACCTTTAGAGATATGTGTGCTCCAGAAAAACTGCGTGAATGCGAAGGCACCCATCTGATCTTCTTGCGCAGCGAATTCCTTGCAGAATTTCAGCAAGTCAATCAGACGTTGCAGGGTGTTCTTATTGCTATTTATGTCAGCATTGTAGGCGTTGAGGATTTCATCCGCGATTGAGGGTACTAATTGCTTTATGGTTGCATCTAAGTGCTCTTTTTCCACCAAAGGATATGACAGAGCATCAACTATCGTGTCGGGCTCTTTATTCCAGCAATATGCCTGGATTTTCTTCAATTCTTCCTTTTTCAGTTTCTTGACTTGGATTTTATAGCGTGATAGTTCGCCTTTTAAAAATTTCCAGTTGAAATTTCCGCTCAAATCCATTTTCGAAGCCGTAGCAGATGCGCAAACTATGCTCCAAGAAGCTGTGGCAACCTCTATCATTATGCCTTCTGGCAATATGCTGCGAGCATTGGTGGAGATGATGCAGTCTCCCGGATGGTTGGTGTTTATGGATGTAAGGCGGAATCCTCGCGCGTAAATCGACTCCTTATCCGCTATCTTCATTCTCATGGGAGCGATTGGAAAGAAGTCTTTTCTGGCCAAACTGAGCAAAGCCTTTGCTTGCTCTCGGGTGAGATCCAAATAGGCGCATAGCTCTATAAATAGTGCATCCGAAGACTTGCGTTGATAATAAGCCCTTTCCTCCTTCTTGTATTTTTCTTGTTCTTTGAGATTAAGCTTTTCCCATTCCACGGCTGTATAGAGCATGCGGAGACCAATTTTTCGGAGTATCTTTAGCAGATAGTAGTAATAGCGCCCTGGAGTCAGAGGCTCAAGCTTATTCTTGGAAATCTCTTCAGATATGTTCTCTTCCTCCAATATAGTACCGTCGGCCTCTTCCGCTTTTTCCAAACTTTCCTTTCCATCCTTATTCGCATATGCCTTTTGGTCGGGCATAAGGTAATCAATGCGTTCATCATTCTTGATTATCGTGCGAACGCCAGTATAAACATTTTCAGATGCCGTCAGGAACTTTATGGCGGGATAGGATGTGCTTCCGTCAAAGTTTAGGAAACTTAGGCGCTCACCGAATGGAAGCTGTTTGTTGTCTTCCGTTATTATATTTTTAATTTTGGCGGTAAGTTTCTGAAATGTCTTTCTCACGTAGTGATAGCTTCTGCCTTCGGTAATCATCATCAGCTTGCCTATGTTGCTGTCGATAAGCCGGATGTATTTGTTGAGGTCAACCAGTCTTTCAGGCAGGCTGCTGTAAAGGCTTTCGACCGCAGCTTTGTACACAGCATCGCATTCGTCGAAGAGCCAGCATCGATTCTTCGGAAGGATTCGCCAAGCTCCCAGTTCTTTGGTTATGGGGTGGGATATTTCCTGCACCCATTTGGCCGCCGACAAGAGTATGAGCTGCTTATTATGGAAGGTCAGCTCCGGAAATATGTGGGAAAGGAAAGGGTAGGATTCTACTATCTTATCACAAATCTGGCTCATTCGTTCTTCTCTTTCCTCAGCGTTAACGCTCATGAACTCAGGATCAAAGAATCTCTGAACCACAAATTTTGTGACGGCCCATTGGTACATGTTGAGCTCTTTTCTCAAATCCTCGGTGTAACGGTCGCTCATTTCTTCCGACCGACTGCGTTTCTTGTTTGGGGTATTGGCCCGGTCCAATTCATTGAAAATGGACTTTATCTTTTCCAAGGCATCCTTTAATGGAATAGTCCACCGCTCTTCTTCTTTGAATAGGGTAACTTCTCCCTTATGCCATGTCTGCGCTTTCGGAATATCGATTGGCTTCGAAGCTGACAAAAAAGCTTTGCAGATGTTCTTGTCATTCAGAGCTTCTCGCCAAATGTCATCCTTGCTTTTCCACCATAAAATAGAGGATTCAACCAATTCTCTATCATTCTCATCCAAATTGTTCACTTTGGCCAGCATGTCATAAGCCTTCCAAACGGCCTCAAGGAAGCCGCTTACATCATCAAGGTTGTTCCTATTGGGCGCAACAGCTATGAAACCGAGGTTTCTGCCCTCCAATATGAAGAGAACTGCAATCATTGCCATTGTAAAGGTCTTTCCCGACCCCGTGGCACAGTCGTTGACTGAGAACCTTTTTTCCGATACGATGGCTTCGTACATCGTATCGAACATCACTGTCTTGCATTCATCAGGAATCTTGATCGAACGCGCTTTGACGCCCAGGTCAGGTTCTTCATATTTGTTTACGCAAATTTCCATATCGCGTGATTTTAGATTTGGTTTGGCCAACAATAGCATTGGTTCGCGCAAATATAAATCATATGGTGTGTAAAAATCAAGCACATATAATTTAAAATATGTTAATACAACAAGTTATACTCATAAATTATGTTCAAATGGGAATTATTTCGTAATTTTGCAAACAATGTAACCCTTTTATTGAATGAAGAAAAGACTACGCAAGAAGCTGCATGTGGCAGAGTATGCCCAGTATGGAATTATGGTGGGTGTTAAGCCAGGTGAGAGCCCTGGCAACAAAATCACCGGAATCATAATCGATGTGGCCGACAAGCACGGCATCGCTGCCTGGGGCGGTGGAGGCGGCTTTTTCATTATGCCCCACATGGATCCCAACTATGAGATACCGACCTTTGTGTCGCAAATGTCAATGGCCATAGCCATTGAGCACTCCGATAATGATAGCATGATATTCTGCCTCTTTGACCCCAAGTCGCAGTCTGTAGATGGTCCAGTAGCCAATGCAGTCAGGGATGCCCTTGCTGGCTACGACTTTAAAATCAATCCCAGAATCAGCCTCTGGCATAAAATTTGAACCGTCCAAGTGTCGAATGGCCAAAGAACCATAAATTAAACTTAACCACTACAACCGATGAAGTAAATGTTAAGACAGGCTTTGATGAGATGCGCAAGCGCGTCTATGCCTCCTATGCCGGAGGATAAGTCGGTCTAATTTGGTGAAAGTTACGAACGCATTTGAACTTTAAAAACGCTCAGCTATGCGACTGCAATATGCTTCTGACCTCCATTTGGAGTTTTCGTCCAACTCAGCCTTCTTGGCTGAAAATCCTTTGAAGCCTGCGGGTGACGTCCTCGTGCTCGCAGGCGACATCGCGCTGTTTGGCAAGGCGAAATACCGCCGACATCCCTTCTTCGACTGGTGCACCGACAATTATTCGAACTTTTGGATAACCCCAGGAAATCACGAATATTACGAGGGAACAGAGCTCTCATTGTCTCAAGTGGATTTTGAAGAGCTACTGCGCGAAAACGTACGCTACATCAACAACAAATCGGTTGTGATAGGGGATTCGGAGCTGTTTTTCTCCACAATGTGGTCGCCAATCGATCCAAAGCACATTTGGGATGTGCAGGGAGGCCTTAACGACTGCTACCGCATCAGGTATCAGGGTCGCGGCTTCAATGCCCACGACTACGCCAAGGTGCATTCTCTGTCTTTGAATTGGCTGCAGTCCGCCCTTGCCAATTCGCAGGCCAAAAGAAAAGTGGTAGTAACCCACCATTGCCCGACGATGAGATTTCCCGACCCCCGGTTTCCTGACAGTCCGATCAATTCCGCCTTCTGCGTAGCCCTGGACAGCTTTGTAGAGGCAAGTAAGATAGACTATTGGATTTACGGCCATACCCACTACAACGGAGGAAACAATAAGAAGATAGGCAACACTACTTTACTCACCAACCAGCTCGGCTATGTAAAATATGGCGAGCATGCAGCTTTCAAGTCCGACGCTTTTATTGATTTAGGATGATATTGTAGAATCTAGCAGATTCCTCAGAGGTTTAAGTTTCAAAATTGTTGATGATTTTCGTATAAATCAATAAAAATCATAACTTTGCAGTATTTTTTGACGAAATGAATAAAAACAGTGCCCAAAATGTGGATGCAGAAGCATAGTTAGGAATGGCAGGGCCTTCGAGGATTGGGAGGCCAAAACACTTCCCTCAAGGATCATATGATGCGACACAGAGGCATTGCCATAGAAAAAAGGAAAGTCGTCATTATTGAGTTCTTGAACGCTCATAATTCAAAGCATATTAAATGATTATGTCTGTTTTATCAACAATTTTGAAACTTAATACCCTTATGGGCAGAAAATATCAACAATTTTGAGACTTATACCTAAATTTTACACATTTGGGTGTATTGGTCGATGATTATTTACTCCATGAGAGTCTTTTGGCTGTCCAAGGCCTCCTGGCCGTCAAACAAAGAGCGTTGAGGGGTAGCACCACTTTCATTGCTCTTCTTTTTCCTTTTCTTTTGATTAGGCGGGGCAGGCGTTGAATTATTCTCGATGGGGTTAGGCATCGTTTTCAAGTGTGCCGCTTTGCCTTTGGATGGCTTTTTGCCAGACTTGCATTTTTCCCAGCGAATATTAGCGGCACGCCTTGTATTCTCACTCTTTTCATGCGCGCGCGTGCGAATTCGGTCCAGTTTGTTCTGCAGAGCGTGAAAGACTGCATTTGCAACTTGGCTCTTATGGTTCGGGCAAACGCCATCGACGAGATAATTCATGCAGTCGTAAAGCACCTGCAAGCCAAGCATTTTGTCTTCTTCCATCAAGCTCTGAGCAAATCCGAACAGATCCTTCAATATTTCCATTTCCCCGTTAGTCATTATTTTTACAATTGAAATTATACGTTCTTGTTTTTTCAATGAATGAGCCGCCGAACAATTCGTTGCGCAGCGAAGAATTGGACTTCGAAAGTGAGGGGTCGAAGTTGCTTTCGGCTTGGGTCATTCCCTTGTTACCCTTGAAATAAATTACTTGAAATTGACTTTTCATGTTGTTTAATTTTTATGTTATACCCCAAACCCGATGCAAATTTACATAAAAAAGATTTTGCTTATTTCAAATGCCGA
Source organism: Bacteroidales bacterium (assembly GCA_020860515.1). Lineage (GTDB taxonomy): Bacteria > Bacteroidota > Bacteroidia > Bacteroidales > Muribaculaceae > CAG-873. Next base: position 19,771 of record JAJBUG010000034.1, read on the forward strand.
ACGGACTGAGACCATTTAACACTAATTTAGCTCTTAGGGCCTTATGGCACACCCCGTTTGCCACACCCCAAAGTGACAGCCGTTATTTTTGATGGCCGAAGTCTAACTTTCGCGCGAGCGTGCACATGATTGGAGGTCATCCAGTCAGAGATTGGAGGCATGCGTTTTTATGCAGATGCATCCAAATGCATGCATTCGCATAAAATGCATTTGTTTACCCATTTCCACCCCGTCCGAGCTTGCTCGTCAAAGTGTGCAACTTCAATGTTCGATTTTTCGAACAGGGGATTAAGTTCCCCTGTTTGATTTTAAACTGTGCATTTTCTCCGCGAGCGGTTGAAAATGCTGAGCGGCGTCTGAGCCGCCTTTGCCGAGCAAGCTCGGCTGGCTTCCTGCTTTGTTTCGGCTTGCGCTTAGTTCAGAGAGATAGGCTCCTAATATTATGGCATCCTGCTATACATTTCACCTTGCTCGGTACAAAAATCAACATTTCCAGACCCGATTTTCGAGTCAAAACCCTCGCGATTTTACATCTCAAAAACAAGTTGAAAAACATCGTTGAACACCACTGAATTTCAAAAAATATTCGCTCAAAAATCCGATTCTGGCATCCCAAAAATCGAGTTGAAAGACACTCAATCCGACCCAAAAGTTACCGAAATTTCCTCACTCAATCAACCTTTTTTGCCAGCCAAAAACGAACTGAAAAACGCCATCTGACACCCCAAAATTTCATGAATATTTCGCTTGAGAATCGGGTTTTCACACCCCAAAAATCGGACTGAAAACTACTAAAATAGAGCCCAAAATTGACGAAATTTAACGCTTAACATACAGCATTTGCTACCTACTATGTAACTCGTTTTTACTATGTTGTATTTCAATTACTTTCATAAAGTTCTTTATCAAGCTTGTTAAGTGATGCAATCAGTCTTTTTCTTCGTTTTTCAAGCATTGTTTTTGTCGGTTGGCTAACCCTTGCTGGATCGTATTCTGTCTGATGCTTTATCATATTGTATATGATGGTAGCTATGCGATGGGCTGTTGCCACATTCGCTTGACCTGCGCCAGAGTGGGATTTCATTCTCCTATAGAATGAACCAAGAGGATTATTTGAGCGAGCCAACGACTGAGCCGCTTGCCTGAGAGCTTGACCAACCTTGTTCTTGCGCTTCAACATCTTGCTTGAAAAGCATTTTTCCTCCCGATATCTTGTTGTTGGGAACCAAATTACACCATTTACAAAACTTCTTGGACGTGGCAAACTTATCAACAAAGCCTGGACCAAGTTCTGAAAGAAGTGCCAATGCTGTGCCGTGAGAAACCCCGGGTATTGCCATAAGATTTACGCCGAACGCTCTGAAGCAATGCTTTTCCACATTGACTCCCAAGGCGTTTTTCTTATAAGCCCTCTTCTTGGATTCTTTCATCACTTTCGATTGCTCGCATAGAGCCGACGACATAGCTTCGGCGCATTTTTCGATTTCTACATCACATTTTGATATCTTTGCTTGGGCGCATATGTAATCGTCGTAAGACATGGCCAATGCGAACATGTGGTCGTCATCCCATGTGCCTTCCAGTGCTGCCATTATTTCCTCTTTGCTTGCCTTGCAGTGTGAGTCCACATTCTCATAGAGCTTTTCGGAGCAGCGTTCGCCTTTGAGAATGGATTGGATTATTCTCAAGCCTGAAAGTCCGGCCACATTGCTGATTACTTCAGTCAGTTTGATGTTCATCAGCTCCTTGGCCTTTTGCATCCGCTGCACGGCTACCGCGGACATCTCCACGTACTGCTCTCTGAGTCTCGTGTAGGCCCTGAGCTTCCTTGACTGCGCATCCGACTGGTAGCACGGCTTGAACATACCATAGGCAAGAAGCACCATAAGCCATTCCGCATCTTCTACATCAGTTTTCCTCCCGCACATGTTCTTCGCCTCGGCTGCGTTGACCAAGTAGACGTCGAAGCCTTCTTGCTGGAGCATTCGGAAAAGCTGGACCCAGTAAATTCCAGTTGATTCCATAATCACTTTTGAGATACGACATTCCTTGAGCCATGCGCATATGGCTTTAAGGTCTTTGGTGCAGCTTCCGAATGCACGGTTGTTTTCTTCGCAACGATCGGCTGGCACGCAGATTTGCATTAGCGAAGAACCGACATCGATTCCCGCCGAGTCGGGATTGATGATTTTAAGACCTGAAAATTTCCCAGTCTGAGATTTTTTTGTTTCTTTGCTTCCATTCTGTAAGAGATGTAGGTTTTGTATTAAGACGGGGCTTGCCGAAATTTGCATACTCTACTATACGGCCTGCTACGCCCAATGATATTTTCAACGAAGCCCGTAAGCCAGACTGAATAATGGGATCTGCCCATTGTGAATACGGCTTTTGTCTTATTCTGCAAAAGTACATCTTTTTTTGAAAGAGGTTCGAAAGAACTTCTTTTTATGTGATGGGAAAAGGTGCCAAGGGCAAGAGAGTTACCTTAAATTATTTTAGGGTCAAGACCCGATGGGGGACTGAATATTTACTTATTCATACCTTTAAGCATTAATGGTTGCTTTTTGAATGAAAAGATCATATGATTGCTTCCCGTATTTGGGGTGACTACTCATAAATATTTGCCCCAGTTGTTGCGGTTGGTGATAAGGGCTGTGAGCTTGTTGGGGTTGATGTCAGTGAAGTTGTCGCTGATTCCGGTGGCAACGAGAAACCAATCAACCAATTCCACATTCCTGAAAGCCTGTCCCCGGCTCTCAACATGCACCACCGGCGTAATATACTTCTTTGTTTCCATAGTAAAATTTCGTTTGGGGTGGGCTGGCGGCGGGTCACGGACGCAGCCGCTGCCACCTGGTTTCATTAGAGGCGAATTTTTGGTGATTCAGAGCTTTTCGATTTCTTCGGCGGTGAGGCCGCTTGCCTGGGCTATTGCTTCGGTGGGGAAGCCCATGGCCTTAAAATTCCGAAGCAATTTGATGGTGGCATGCTCTACTCCCTCGCCATATGCGACCTCGCGTTCGTGCTTCTGGTTGTATACGAAGCTTTCCGAGTCGGCAATGTAGCGTTGTTTCCTAAGGAGGGTCTCCAATTTAGCCATAGCTATGAGATTTGAAGGTGAGACATTCAGGTACAGCAAAGTTACTGCTTTTTACCTTAAAAACAAAGAAAACCTACCAAAAGAACACCCATCCCCTTTGAAAATCCAAAAATTGGCCGTAAATTTGCAGTAAAATTTACTGGATGACATGAATGTAACATTCAAAGATCCTGACTTGAAAACAATCTATGATGAGGGCACCATCTCTCATGGTAGATACAAGATCTTTTGTCGTAATGTAAAGTTGGTTCAGGGCTTTATCAGGGCGGTTGACTTGATGATTGATGCCACAAGTACTGAAGACTTGAAAATCTTTAGTTACCTTCATTACGAAAAATTGAAACACGAAGAAAAAAGTTCAATTCGAGTGTTGAATGGATATGTCCATAGATTGTTATTTACAGAAAATGAACATGGTATTGAAGTTGAACTATTAGAAATAGACGATAAACATTATGGAAAGAAAAGATAAGCAATTGGTGCCATATAGAGCTACACATCCTGGAGAAATTGTAAGGGAGGAGTTAAAGGAACGCAAAATCTCGACAAAGGATTTTGCGAAGCAGATAGGCATTCCTCAAACCCACCTCAATGATTTTCTGCATGGACGTAAAAATATGACTGAAGAGTTAGCTCATAAATTGGAGTGCGCTCTTGGCATTGATGCGGCATTTTGGATGCGATTCCATCAGAGATACTTGCAAAATTCACGCATCATTGCAGAGCGTAAACAGAAAGATCGGCCTCTGAATATGATAATCCTCAAGGCAATGAACGAACAAGGCTACTCTTCGGAGCAGGTTGCCCAACTTGTAGGTGTAGATTCTAAGAGGATTGACGCCTACACCACTGGCAAAGCCATCCCATCGCTGAAAGTTGCGGGCATCCTTTGTACAGTACTCAGCATTGCCCCATCAACAATGCTGGGCCTATAGCCTATATTCATTATTGAGCCTTTGCTCTTTTCTCGGCTTCGCGGCGCATTGATTTATCTCCCAATCAACCTCAATAGTTTCAGGGCCTGTGGGGTGAGGTAGGGCCTCAGCTTGTCGTAGGGGATGACGTAGTGGAACGTGCCAGCCACAAATCCGGCGATTTGGTAATACTGGAAAGTGAAGGCCACCCCCTCATCGGTCAGTGCGCCGTCAGGAAATTCGGGCGCATCTTTCTGGTCGTTCAACATTCGGTTACACCAATCGTTATAGTGATATTCCACACCCTCGGCATCCAAGCCATTAGGATACCATTCCAGAAGAACAGGATCTTTGGCCGCCATGCTATAAAGCAGATGCTTTACCGCTTTCATCGACCCTTTCTTGAACAGATAGTCATTGTTGATTGGGCAATCGTTGGCTATGTCGTAGCTCAGCAAGTTCACGGTGAAGAGTGGGTGCAAGTAACCCATATTGTTTATGCCGAAGCCGCTGTAGGTGACAAACCGCTCGTTGGCGATGCGAACTCGCAGGTCAAGGCTGCTGTAGGATGTGCGCAGACCAATCTCCTCGCTGCAGTATTCGCTGAAATACCTGTTCGCTGCATAGCGTGCCTCAGCCTCAGCAAAATTGGGAATGATCTTGTCGTCAGCGGCGCTTGATGCTTTGGGCACATAATTCCGGTAAAGCGTATGCACTAATTCCGAGTGCTCAGTCAGATCCCGGTATCGGTCGATCAAATGGCACAGCCATCGCCACACCCCAGGGTTGTCGGTCGGGTATTCCAGGGTCAGGTAGAAAGTGCCGTACCAATCCTCTCGGCCCTTGTTCTCATACTTCTTCTTTATGCGCGCGAATCCATCGAGCGGCACATCGAAAGCCTTAATTTTTTCCACAATCTTCTGGTCGGTGTGTACGAAGACCTGCCGCCTCCCGCCCATCAGATCCACAGTGCACTGCTTCTTGCTCCAATCCAGCTTTGCGAAAGGATCATCCAGCAGAATATCCTTGCCGTAGACAATGCAGGTCACATCGCTTTTTGATTCCGTGGCAAACCCGAAAGCCTTCCCACCAATCATCGCCGCCGTATCCATCGGCTCCAAATACCCCACTTCCTCCTCCTCATCATCAGCATATATGCTTGGCGCGTACCAGCTCGCTCCAAAAATCAGCAGAGCTGACATCACTGCTCCTGTTTTAAAAATTGATCTTCTCATTTGCGAATGTAAATTATAGATTACTTGTAGCCTAGGCCGTAGCACCACATGCAAGTACTGCAAAGTTACTGCTTTTTACCGGATTATACCACCCCGCGCGCAAATCCTGCGCCCTCTCTCTGACGAAGGTGCCAACCAACTCCCTGATTAGCCCCTCAATCACATCGCGCGGCACATCCTTATAGCTCATCATATGTTCAACAGCTTAAGACCTGTGGGGTGCGATTTGCGCCAGTTGTTGCGGTTGGTGATAAGGGCTGTGAGCTTGTTGGGGTTGATGTCAGTGAAGTTGTCGCTGATTCCGGTGGCAACGAGAAACCAATCAACCAATTCCACATTCCTGAAAGCCTGTCCCCGGCTCTCAACATGCACCACCGGCGTAATATACTTCCTTGTTTCCATATGTTCGATAATTATACTTCTTATATTTGGAAATTGGGTATGGGGTCTCGTTACTTCGCTTTCCGTAAGGCCGACTCGGCCTTGCGGAGGTAGGTTGCCGCCTTGTCACGTGCGTTGCTGGCCTTGTGGGTGTAGCCTTGGACCTTATCTGTGTTGTTGCGGGCACTTTGCTGGCACGATTTGGCTCGGTCGTAATTCTTCCTTTTCGTATAATACTCAGCATCGCGCAGATGCTTCTGCGCCTGCTTATTGTAATACTCCGCCTCCTTGTCGTATCGGCTTGCCTCTTTCTCGTAATACTCCGCCTCGCGCTGGTACAGCTGCGCCTGTTTCAGATAGTAATCCCTATCCGCCGCCATTCCCGCCAGTGCCACAGCCATAGCCATCAATAGTATGAGTAGATGTTTCATTTTCAAATCAGTCACGTTCGTCAAATTCAATTGTATCGAGCAGGGAATTCACTACCTCCTCATCGGAGCCTTGAAAATCGATCTGATTATCATTGGCATCGAGAATGATGTAGTTATGTTCAGTGCATATCTCCTTCAGCGTTTTGACTATCTTTTGATAGTCAACAGGTGGAACATTATCTGAAACGAATATTATTCGTTTCCATCCCTCAGCCCTTAGGCGCTCTACAATTGGATGGCTATCCACATCAATGGGTGGCTTCCACCACATAAGGATTACCCAAGTTGTGGTTCCAAGCACAATAGCTGACAGCACACCAATTGCCGTGAATGTCAGCAGAGGGATTATTGCCACAATCAGAGGTATCAGCCATTTCGAAGTTTTTATGGAGCTGTTACCACTTTTGCAATCGTTGCAAACAGGAATGCCCACATTGGCATCGAGATAGTAGAGGGTGGAATCAGGAAAGCCCTCTTCATAGTACACCTTATATTGAAGCCCCTTTCTATATATAAGGGTAGATGCGGGTTTGCCGCATCTACCACATTTGCACGAGTCAATAATTTGGGGGATAATTTTCATCCTTACATGGCGAAGCACCAAACAAAGATTGAGATGATGCTGGCAATGGTCCCGATGAGATTGATGTTCACAGCAAAGGGTTACCAAGCTTTCAGACCATGATGCTGGGGCGAGTGGCCGCAGGTGTGGCCGTGGCCATCGCTGTTGCGGCAGTTGCCCTCGTAGGTGCCATTTTGATGGCGGTAGCCCCAGTATCCTGAACAGCCGCTGCACTTGTCGCACTTGAACTTAGTCTTTACATAAGTGCGATAGCGGTCGCCCGATGCGCTGTTCACCGTATATGTGGCAGTCGATTCGGTTGGCATCTCTAATTCATCGAAAGAGATTCCCTCCACATCAGTATCGGCAGGGGTTTCCACAACAGCCTTAGACTCATCAATGGCCTCAGTATTATTGCTCGCCGTGTTCTTTTCCGATTGGCTGCACGAAACCATAAATGCTCCGATGGCCAAAACAAGTGAAAAAAGTAATTTATTCATAATGTATTAGTTTATGGATTTATATCATGTACGTGATTAATAGTTGCCTGTAATGCAGTTATAGGCGGGTTCTGTGTCCTCGCCGATGTAATTGTAAGTTGCCGCCATTTGTGTGTACATGCCCATCATGCCAAAGACATAGAACACTTGCATTCTCATCTTGTCGGCTGAGAAGACAGCTCTCTGATAAGTGGTCATGGGCATAGTGGGGCCGCTTGAGCCAGCATATACGTACACAATGTTGCCGTACATGTCGCTTCCTTGCAAACGCCACACAGTGTTGTCGAGCATGTGGCATGTCGACATATCATTGCTCCATTCCACCCACAGGGCCGAATTGGTTGGAGATGCATACACTGGGCCTTGGGCCGATTGTCCCACGGTTTCCATGTGCATGAAGCTGCGAACCAGTTGTGCCTGAGCCGAGAACAATCTCGACAGGCAAATAATCATGGCGATAATAATTTTCTTCATTGTTTCATACTTATTTTTTGTGTTTGGGCCTTCTGCTTTGGAACAAAGAAAATGGCCAGGGCCAGGAAGGGTTGAGCCGACGAGTGTTCTGAGCAATGAAGTTGACAAGATTGTCAGAATCTGTGGGATCATAGACATAGGTGTTTCCAACCTGTAGTTTGCCTATGCTGAAAGGCATGATGTATGGTTTGTATCCGTTTCGTTTATTGATGCCAAATTTACAACATATATGCTCTAAATGGCGTATAAAACAGCCTAATTCTGTGTAGAGGTAGTCCAAGGCGCATTGGGCACGATCATTGGGATTGCAATCCATTAGGTCGCTCTTGGTGACGATAACTGCCAATGTGTCAAACTTGCACAGCGTACAATCCTTATATGTACCATTAATCCCGTCAGAAGAAAGAATTCTAAGAGTATCTGCTAAGAATTGTTTTTGTTTACACTCGTCAAAAAAATGAGGAATATTGCAAATCTCTTTTTGACATAAACTATAATCAACGGTTATTAAGAGTAACTTTTTGTTTCTACTTTTAGTCAGAGATCCCGCATTGAAGTATTCCCAAATAGAATTTTGTGGACGTCTAATATTACGTATAATATGATCAAAGTCCCCACCACTTATATCGATAAAAATCATAGGATAATTGTGTTTGTTACAAATCTTATCCAGTTTAATATAGGCTATGTTGCAAGAGGGTGGTGGAAATATTCCCTTTTCAGATGATTCAATCAATCCATAGTATAAGTGAGATGCTATATCATTACCCTCATTATTCCATTGTGGTTGATATATCCATTGCTCATTTTGCTGCATGCTTGATAGAATCCCAGAAAGCATAGTCGTTTTTCCGCTTACAGGTCCTCCTAAAAAATAGACCTCGGTTCTATCGTCTGTAGGAAATTCACCAAAGACCTCGAAGTCTGGTTGGGGAAAATTAAAATAATTGCGTGAGATTAAGGCCTTTTCACTTGTTTGTGGACTGATAATTCCCTCTTGGATTAATTCCTCATAAGATATCGACTCCCCTGTGGCAAGATAGCGTGAAACTATATCATCTTTATGCCTTAGATTACAAATCTCATTTAGATCCCCAACGCCATCAAACAAATTTCTCAACATGTAAGGAGAGAATAGCCAAGGCTTCTCTCGCATTGTTTGAAACAATTCCTTACGTAATATATGCCATTCCCACATCAACATATTAAGTATCCTTATGGCAAAATCTACATACATCCCACGATACTCCGGTGGATATTTGTCATATTTGGATAAGTATTGTTGATAAACTCTTATTATATCTATCCTTTGGGCATACATCCAATCCTTCTCATCTTGAAGTATTTTGTCAATAACAGCTTTAGCGCAATCAACATATTCACCACGATACTCCGGTGGGTATTTGTCATATTTGGATAAGTATTGTTGGAAGGCTTCTAAAGTATGTATCCTTTGGGTATACATCCAATCCTTCTTATCTTCTACTATATGTTGTAGTATCAGACGTTTTGGTGGCGCTAAGCCAATTTGGAATATTTCTTCCAAGCTGGCATAGTTCCTTACAATCATGCCGGCAAGCTCCGTGATTGAATACTCGTTTACTTTTGTGGGGTCAAATTTTGTCATGAAATCAGTCCTCATTAAAGGTTGGATGAAGTGGTTCTAATGTGAATACTGCGTGTAGTAACTGAAGTTCGCTAATTGTACCTCTTAACCCATTATCAAAGATTTGTTCTAAAACATTGTCAGGGTTTTCTCCTCTGGAATTTTACTCAGGACATGATATGTGGTAATTCCACATGGAGTCATCTTTGGGGCCTGTTGTGACGACAATTGTGATTACGGTTCCATTGGAGAAGGTAATGGCTCTTGACATGGGCCCATTTGTGATTATCTGGCCAGTGGAGAAAATGGGTGGTCTCACATTATAATCTTCTTTGGATGTGTGGTTGTATACATCGATGCAATCAGAGCATGTTGATCCAGTTTCGTAAAGCAATTCAAATGTACCAGATGTTTGTCCCATATTGTATGATACAGGGCCGAATACAGAACCGGCACTGACATTATTTTTGCCTTCTTGGCTGGCGTTGCATGGCGGCAACTCAATCATAAGTGGTATGTCTCTACGTGATTGAGGTGCCTTCATTAGGTCTATAACCTTTGCATTGTTAACTTTGGATGAATTTGTACCATATTCATCCTTCGAGGCAGTGATCGAGATTCGTTCACCGGCAAAAAGATTCTTAACGGCAAATGTTCCTGAACCGCTATTGGTGGGCGAGCTGGCATGGGTTACTGTTGCGGAAACCTTCAAATCACAATCAGGCAGGATATCCCCAGTGTCGCCTTCGATTGTGCGGAATGTCAGGTCAACACGAATAGGTTTCATCTTGATTATCTGCCCCTTGTCGAATTTGTCAATGATTGTGGTTTTGGGTTCGTAATAATCTTTAAGCTCAGAATTGATGGTGATGTGATCACCCTCCATGGCCTTGATATAGAAAATGCCATTTCTGTTGCTGATCTCTGTGCTATTCTCTTCAGTGCCCTTGATGGTCTTATTTAGAATCTTATTGGTGACACCAGCTATCGGTTCGCCAGTGATGGAGTCAACATTTTGGAACTGCTCCATATATGGTTCTGGTTCCAGATACACCACACACTGGCTGTCGGGCAGTGAGGCGAATTTCTCAACGGTGTATTTCTTGTCGAGGTGTCCATCCTTGTAGTGCGACTTCGATGCATTGAGCTCTAATTCAGCTAGAACGAATGCATCCTCATAAGCGCCCACGCCTCGACCATCAACATTGGTTGTGGACTGCCCTCTTAGGATTTTGCCCCTTCCAGAGCGGAGCACTACCTCGACTGTTGCGCCAGGCACTGGCTGCTTGGTGTACTTGTTTTTAACGAAATAAGTGAAGCTTTCTTTCAGTGGAGTCAGGTGGACGACAGCCGAATCTGAGCAGGCCAGGGCAGTTGGGACATCAATGAGCACGTTGGTGGTGTCGGCATAGCCATAGCAGCTTACGCAACTCAGCAACACCTCGCCGCATAATGGCACACCCATCAATGTGCATTTTCCATTGGCTTCAGTGATGGTAGAGTCGGCTTTCTCCTCACCAGCTAAAGAAAACTGATATTCAACAACTGCTCCTGCCAGTTGCTCTTCCGTCTCGCGATCGAGCACAGTGAGATCCAAGTCCACTGTTTTTGGCACCATTATCAGCGTTTTGTTCCAAGTGTAGTGGAACAAGCTGTGGTCAGGGTTGGGATCCTGGTAATGGCAATCGGCTGTTGAGCGGTATGTGGCTTTGCTTAAAGCATAGAAGATGTAGGAATACAAACTGCATGGTAACTTCTTGAACTCGGCTCGGCCATCATCATCTGTAACCATAGTGCGGCTGATAGGCTCATTGCAGAAGAATTTGCCATTTTTGAACAGGCAGTGGGCTGTGTACGATAGCTCAACCTCAACATCTGGTATCGGATTTTTTGAGCCATCTTCAATAGCTGTAACATCAATCTCACGCTCGCAGCGAATGAAAAGGAGCAGCAGCAACAATAGCCACAACCATTTCCAATGGCGTTTCTTTAGTTGGAAGATGTAATCCGACTCGTTGTCCTTGAAATTGATTTTCTTGCTGTAATTGATATCCTTTTTAGCCATGTCAAATCATTTTCAGTGGTTTTGTTGGGCCATTCCTATGCTTTGGTAGCGTTGCTTGCCATTTTTCGAGACTCTTCCAGTTGTTTCCTATAGGCGGCGGTAACAGTGAAATGAATCTTGTATTTCGTCTTCTTGTCGAGGTGGCCAATGTTGACCATCGATTTGCCCTCGGCATTGGTTATTCCAGAGGCTATAGTGTTGCCTTTTACTCGTATTTCAAAGGGCAGGTTGGGTAGGGGAGACTTGTCAAAATCCAATAGAGTTATCGTTACGAACTCATCCTTTGGTTTTGGTTCAGGTTTAGGTTCTGGCTTTGGCTCTGTTTTCGGTGTAGGTTCTGGTTTTGGATCAGGTTCTGGAGTTGGAGATAGTATTGGTTCTGGCTCTTCGGGGGCTTTAAGCTTTATTGTGAAGATGTTTTGTTCTGAATCGCGTTGCAGTTGAAATTCAAAGCTTTCATCATCAGCATCCACTGTGAGTGTGTTTGGCTCAGTAGTCAAGATTTTTGACCCATTGATCTCTCCATTTTCATTCGTCACTGCCTTTTCTTGGTTGATATTGAGCTGGTAGTTCCTTACGCGCTCGCCAAGATGGTTTTCAACTATGATTGTGTAATTTGTGCTGAGGTCGAAGATGGCTTTGTACTCAGCCCCGGGGGTTACGGTGAAATCAAAATGATTCTTTTCATCTTCTGAATCAATCGAGAACTTTTTGTTGGCGAAAATTTTCCCAAGAAAATAGTTGCCATTGTCATCTGTCTTAGCCTTGATGCGATTGTTAAAGGATTCCAACCAGAATGGGGTGTCGGAAGCTGGTGCGCCGTCGCTGTAGTCTATATGTACGGTAACTTCTTCTTGTTTGCGAGTTCTCGGTGCATTCAGCAACATTTCGATCACATCCACTTTGTGGTTTGGGGCTTTGCTCTCGAAGCCCCATTGTGTCAGAGTAACTGCTAAGTCGTTTTTAGCGTCACGATACCAAAAAATCTGTTCTTCTGATGGGATTTTAAACAAGCTCCTTACAAATGGCATCTGTGATTCTAAGGTGTTGATAGCATAATCTCGACATTCTTCCAACCAAATGGCAATGGCCTCTTTGGTATCATCCGTGGCCATTGCGTATGGTTGATAGTCAATATGCTCTTCTCCAAACCAAATGCCCTCGGTCCCATAAAATTTAAGATTTGAGAACCCATTGGCATAAGCTTTTGGCAAGAGTTGGTTTAATCGAGCCTTGATGTTAACATAATTTTGTCCATGTATCACATCATGCAGGCTGGTTAGTGATTGTCGAGATATTTCTTTCATGTTGATTTACTGGTCAATTTTAAAATATGAGCTCATCGTCTTCTAGTGATTTGTCATTATTCCTAGCTTCCATCTCTTCTATATAATATTGTAGAGTCTGAAATGATGTTTTGGATTCGGTCATCTTTCGGACTAAGAGTCTATAATCTTTCCCTTTTGGATATCTCTCAATTGTTTTCAACAATTCTTGTTGTTCTTTTGAAAAGTAATTAACACCTGAAATTTTAAAAAGGTGACGAAAATCTTCAGGGTGTCGGATATTAAAAAATTCTTCGTAAGATGGGAGCACCAAATCAAATTTGCATTTTGTCCTGGCTATTTCTTTATCGGATTTTGACAACGAATCCCACCAAGTTTTGGTTATAGCCACTATGCTTCTGTCACATGTCATGGCTTGGAGTTTGGACTTATAGTAACAGGCAGCCTCCAAAATCGAATTCTTATGCTTTTCCTCGGGATTCATTTTGAGGCCATTTATTATTGAGTCTTTTGACAAGATTTCCTGATTTAATTTGAGAATCGCTTGATTCAGATTCGCATTTTTTTGTTCTAAGTCAGAGATCTTGGCCAGATTGTCATCTTGGTTTGTGTCCAACTTGTTTGAATAGTGTGAAATGCAACATAACAAGGTTATGAGTATGCCCGCTGCCAGTCCGATTAAGCAGGGATACAATTGTTTCAGAGCCGGTTTGTTGTCGTTATTCTTGGGCTTGGTGTAGCGCTTGATGGCGCATATCTCACCTAAGTTGTCCCATACGACATCGAAGCCATTCTTATGGTTTTGAACTCTTCTGTCTTGGTTTTCAACAGAAATGTATTCAGGCTGGCTGTTGACGAACGAGCCGATAATCTCGCCCTTGTCATTGAGCAAATAGGCTATTTTTGAATAGAAATCTAAGTACTGGATGTCAGCTGTTATCTTTGTCATGGAGTTGTCCAGTTGGGCACCCAGGCCATTGCAGTGGATAAGAACTAATGTTGTGTTTCTAACCATGATTTTGTTAAGTTTTAAGAAAGAAACTGCTTTTCATAGGGCTTTGAGAAACTCATTCCCATTTCTCGTTTCCAGTCCTGAAACTGTTCCTTGTTTTTGGCATATCCCTTTATCACTGCCATTTGTCGGCGGCTGAATACATTGTTGATTGATGTAAGTCTGCGTATGTCATCTAACTTTCGTGCTCGGAGGAATATGCGGTACATAGCAAGAGCCAAACTGAAGTTGTAGGATTTCTTTGCCTCCTCGGCATCATGGTCTGATAGGGTGGCCCACCAGGCAGCGACTTCGTGCACAGTGTTGGCATCACATGAATTTGCCTGAAGCATGGATTTGTAGTGGAATACCTGTGCTCCAATTTTGCCTCGGAATGGTGAGAAAGCCTTGGCCTGTTCATCCTTGGCAGTTTGTGTTTTCTGCCTCTTGTCGGCAGTCGGTTGCTGTTGTCGACGCTTTGGCCGCAGATACTCTAAGGTCGCGTTGATGCGTGTTTTAAAGTTGTGAAAGCTTGTTCGCACCTTCTCAATGGCCTTCAAGATGCTGTTGGCGAAAAGGAATGCTTTTCTTCGCACAATGCATGTGACCTCACAAGTTGCCTTTTCCTCATTCCACACAATGTTGAACCCATTGGTATTGTTTTGGTATCTGCGATCCTTATAAGCCTCCGATTCATAGGCTTGGCGATCGGCCATGATTGTGCACACAATCCTGCCGCAATCGTTTATGAGGTAGATTGTGGGCTCGGAAAATGGGACTATTATAAAATTTGATTGGATTTTAGTCAGGGAAGGCCCTGACTGAAATCCATATCCATCACATGAGTATAATGCTATCTTTGAGAATTGGGCCATCACCAGTGTTAATACATATCATTGACCTGCTTGATGAGAGCTTCTAATGCTTTTTCTCCTTTGTCATTCACCTGATCAATGCCATTTAACAATGTATTTAGTGCTTCATTAAGAGAGGTATAGTAAGAATTGTATTTGGTAGTTTCGTTATAGCCACGGAATGTCGCAAATTCCGATAATTTAGATTGAATCCCTTCTTTAACTTTATCTTTTGTGTCATTAAGGATTTGGCCTTCAGTTTCGACATATGTGAGTATGCTGTTTTTAAAATTGCGAATTGAGTATTTCTGTTCGGATAAGGCCTTTTTGATTCGGGTCAGTTCAGCATCTTGACCACTATTTAGCATATTAGTATCGAAATTATAGTTGGCCAAAAGTTTCTGAATCATATCTTCATTATACTTGCCTTTAAAGTACTCGATGCTGGCATGGTATAGGTCGGCAGCATTAGTAGCTTGTTCAAGATATGAGATTTTATCGGCAGTCTCTTTTGGTGTATTTGTCCCTAATAGTTCCAAATACTCTTTATATGCCTTTATTCTATTCTTAATAGTATCTGTTTCTGTAAATTCAAATGTCTGTGAACCATAAACACTGCTATAACTTTCGTCAATATTGTCAAGTAACTCATCGAGTTTATTGTTGACATTGATAGCTATTTGAGATTTCTCCTGAAGTTGGGCTATCTCCCTTTTTTGTTGTTGAACAGTATCACCTAATAGGTCAGAGCGTTCTTGTAGTTGCTGTACCAATGAGGATAGTATTGCAATGCTATCGTTCAGTTTTTGATTTTTATCCTTAAAATCTTTTTCAAGTTGTTCGCGTTGGCTCTCAAGTTGTCCATTAATGTTGGCTTTGTCGAGTTGAGAATCCTTATTATCTATCGTTTTCTTCAAGTCTTTGATTTCCTTAATATAAGTTTTATTTATTTCAGAGATTGAATCTTGAAGAAGTTTGTTTTTTTTCTGAAGTTCTTTTACTAATGGGGCATCATTAATCTCGTAGATTATTTCTTTTCTAGAGAAATACTTGTCAAATGATTCTTTTATAAGTTTTTCATAAAAAGCTTGTTTTTCATCATCTTTAACAGTTTTAGCAACTGTATTGATTACCTTGTCGCGAACCGATACATCGTTGATGTAATACTGATTCTGTTGGGCAAAGCCAACGATATAGCACAGCAGTAGAGCTGTTATAATTTTAATTCTTTTCATTGTCTTTGTTCAGTTCTTCGTAGTGGGCATCCAATTGATCTTTTAGGGGCTGTACATCTCCGACATAAATCTTTAGGTTTGCCTTGACCGCATTTAATTCACTCTTTGCCGGGTTTGAGCATTCGAGATAATGCTTTACGATATCTTCACAGTATGCATTCTTCCGATAGTTGTAGGCCGAGGATTTGGTTAAGTTCTCTAACTTCTTTCGGATAGTTTTGCACTTGATTTTAGAGTTCTCAAGATATGATGTTGCTTTGGATGTTTGTTTTGTCTCATGGCTCTTATCATAGGTTGTGCGGTAGCTGTTCACGCTTTGCCGCCCAATGGCTGTTCTTGTGAAGTTGGCAGCTTCATCATGGAGCTTCTTTAGCGACAGCACTTCTTTCAAACCTGGCGCTTGAATGCTATCATTTTTAGTATAAGTTTTCAATTCTGCCATCATTTGGTCATAGGCCTTGTGTGACTTTTCAGCATTGGGACATCCCTCATCAAGGATTTTTCTGGCCTCACGTACCAATTGCTTTTTGTATTCTACATCCAGCAGTGTAGTGGCGGAGCCTTTCTCACTCGATTTTGGCAAGCTTGGAATTTGCTTTCCCCGAATTTCTTGTTCTGTATTCTTATTCCATGGCCCTTCGGCCATTTTGTATATGTTCTTCTCCACGACCTTGTAGGCCTCAGATGTGTATGTTTTGTCGCCACCCTCGCCAGTTGTTGGCTTCTTGCACCCAACAATTGCCAATAGAATGGATGTAAGGAAAATGAGATTTATTGTTTTCATGAATTCAATCGTTGATAAAACCTTCGTCATGTAATTTTTTATAATTCAAAGAATACTTCTTTATGTTATCTATTGTTATAGTTTCAGTTTTAGAATAATATTTGATAACATTTTTTTGATTATTACTTAATAATGACATCAAATCCGTGTCATTCCTGATAGCTGTTATATCCTCTTTAGTTTTTGCATCAAAGAACCTATCGTAAACTGGATATTTAGCAGGGGTATTTTTGTTTCCAAGAACATTTCCGAAGAAATATTTATTTTTTAGAGACTTATCTATACGGTTGCGAGTATCTTGATCTTTTATATTATGCCACCATGATTTCGCTTTTTCTAATTTCTCTGATGTTACTTCATCACCATGTAAGATTTCAAGATATTCGTTTGCTTCTCTAAGTTCCTTTGAAATATCTATACCCAATTCCCTGAAGCTATCGCCATCCTCTCCAGTACCGTTGTCGCCATCTTCTCCTGTTTCACCATCTTCTCCTGTTTCACCATCTTTTCCCGATATTGCGCTTTTGTTCGCTATTTGGTGGATTATAATTTCAAAATCCCTATCTTTAATTGGCTTTAGATTTTCAATTTTAGTTTCTTCATGTAATAAATTCTCTAAATATTTACGTAGTGAGTCATTATCCTTTATAGGATGATTTATACAGTCTGAAATACTATCAATGTTGTATGAAATTAATAGATTTGTGTTTAGGATAGAGTCTAATTGTCCTTGTGTGAAATCAGTAGGTAATGAGATTTTTAAACAATATGAAGGAAGTCTGTCTTGACCATCGTTTGTAACCTCAACATATTTTGATTTGCTTAAAGAATCCAATGTGATACCATAAGTTGAATTTACAGGTTTACGATCTGTCCCATTGTCATAAATGACTGCTATTCTTTGAGATGATACCATATACAATTTGTCCTCATTGTTCACTAGCAATGACCAGATAAGTACACCAAGGGTTAGTGCAATAATTATAATCGTAATGATGCTTCCGGTTATAATTACACCTTTGTTATGTTTGATAGAGGAGAGCAGGGAAGGTTTTATGTATGTAACGATTATCTTATTGGGTTTATATTCTATAATGAAGCCATTCTTCTTGTTGTTTTCCTTTAAATTGAGATTGTAATCGGATTCATTTTTTGGAATGGTACATAATGTAGTATCGGCCTTTTTGTCATTGTTGGAGTATATATAATGATATCTCTCATCACTTTTCCAAGTTTTGAAACCATCAGAGATGTCAAACTTCTTGCTTAAATTAAATTTGACATCTTCAAACCCCTTAAATGTTAATCTTAGTGGTTTGTCATCGGGCTTTATATCAGATCTATCCGTTTCATCGGTTTTTTGATCAGTTACAATTTTTTTAGAGATTGTAAAGATACAGATTGTTCTAAGCTTAGATTCTTCAACGTTATATTTAGTTTCATCAAATTTAGGGCGTTTGATGCCGTAAGGGAGAATTTTTACACCTGTGGCCTCAATGGACTTATTACCAATGGTGAATTGATATGTCTCATTCAAGTCCTCTGGCTTTATCAGAATTACATTGGGAGTGATATCATTCTCACTTACTTGGAATGTAAACGGCTCCTCATTAATGTAAAGTTTACCCTTACTTATATCATCTTTTGGTGATATTTTGATTGTCCATTTACTTAGCCATGGCTTTTTTGAATCATCACCAATTTTGAAATCCCAGTTGGTAACAAATTCCTCAATCTCTTTTGGTATCTTTAAATTGTACTTCAGACATTTTGAAGTTAGTGTCACAATTTTACGATCGGGGTCATAGACAATAGCTGTATCGTCTTCCTGTTTGTCGAATTCAATATTTTTAAGTTCGGTACCATTTGACAGATACAAAGTTATCTCTTGTAATGGTTTGTCTTTAATTTCAATTGGGATGTCATCACGAGAGTTCCCGATTCGAAGGAATATTTTTTCATCAGAGACTTTGTCAGCTCCATTGATTGTGAAAGTGAATTCCTTACAATCAATATTATGTTGGTATAGTCCTTCCTGATTATCAATTATTTCCTTAGGATTAAATGGCTCTTCTGTACTTATGGGGGTGCCTCCTGGTGTAGGACGCATCAAAACCTTCCACTTTTTGTCAAGCTCATCGCCCTTGAATTGAACTGATGATTTGACAACTTCTTTGATAGAGTTACCACTTTTAAATAGGATTATTCCTTTAGGGTAGGGATTGTGGTTTAAACTGATACCTATACTATATGTTAGGTATGTAACTGTGTATTTGCCAACAGAGATAACTTTTTGATTTTCTTTTAGTTCTCCGCTGGCGATGAGGGCTTTAATGTAACCAGAAATTGTTACTTGTTGGCAGTATGGAGGTTTAATTATTATCTCAACATGGTCAGTTGAGATGTTCATAAGGTGTTTCTCTCTTGGGTCAACATTTTTGGCATTGATTTTTAGAGATTCGATATAATTATCCTTGTATACACAGAGTTCGGGAAGCATCTCGGGTTCTGATACAGACTTTATGATGTTTTCTGTCTCATATTCGGGACGGTTCAATTGGAATGTCTCAGGTCTCTGGTCATATATTGCCTGGGAAATGAACATCACTTCTTGACATTCAAAGAATTCGGGGCGATAGGGTGATTGAAAATACTTGTCAACCACCGACTTCTCGCTATAGAGTACAATGCGTGGCTTATCATCCTGTGTAGAGCTCTGATAGTTGAAGCGAATAGGATCGTGCTCGATTTCAGACTCCTTAGTCAATATTTCAGCATATGGTGCTATGTCATCATAAGTGCCAGAAATATATGTACCATCGATTGGATTGATATATTCCTTGAAATACTTGTCCATCATCTTGTCAAGAATCTCACGAAGATTCTTAACTTTGGATTCGTGGGGCACATGTACTATAATTGCTACATAGGCACCAGTGCCATTATCGTAACATGAACGATAAATGGTGAAAACTTTATATAGTTTTGTAAATTCGATAGCGTAAGAAGTTTGGTTAATCTTATTCCAGCGAATGAAAGAACGGATATCCTTTATGGTATCGGCATATTCTTTGATGTTGTAGTCAATTATTTTGTTTTTGCAGAATACACGGCATCCGCCCTTGCATCCCCAAATAGTTAAACCAATCTTCTGTATATCTGACATATATTGAGAATTTAGGATTCAGTTATTTTAGAAAACTTATTTACTGAATAGAGTACCGAAGAATCCAGTGCTTTGCCCTGATGTAGTGTAGGAAATAAAATTGACTATTTCCTCAGAATCTTTTGGGTCGTATTCATAGGTGTTACCCACGAGTAGTTTCCCCAAGCTGAATGCCATTATGTAAGGGTCATTTCCAACAGGTTTGTTGATTCCAAACTTTTGACATTTCTGTCGCAAATTGGTCATAAATTGTGCGAAGGTATTATTAAGGTACCTCATAGCACATTGGGTTCTCTTATCATGCTCACAGTGCATTAAGTCACTCTTTGTGACAATTACAGCTACAGTATCCACTTTGCTCAGTGTGCAATTCTTTTCTGTATTTCCATCTCCATCATTTGAGAGGATACGGAGAAGTGTATCCAGAATTTGAGACTGTTTAAATTCTGTAGATAAAGGATTGATAGCTCCATTCACACTCAAGCTGTAATCAACGATGAAGAGTAACAACTTTCTGTTTTTGCCATTTATGCATGAACCGGCTCCCATCTCGCCCCATGCCTCTTTTCCTTTCTTGCCACTTTCTTCAGCCTTTCTAAAGACCTCTCCAGCAACTTCTACAAAAATGAGTGGATTGTTTCGTTTGTGGAGGTTCAAATCCAACTTCATAAAGCTGATGGTATCATCAGCTGTAGATTGAGGGAATTTGCCCTTTCGAGTGGACTCGATTAATGCGTAGTAGTACTTTGATACAAGATCTTGATTATCATTATTATAATGGGGTTGATATATCGCACATCCTCTATTGTACATATTAGCAAGCACACCAGCAAGTACAGATGATTTTCCTCCTCGTGGCACACCAAGGAAGTAAACATCGGTTCTTTTGTCTTTAGGGAAGCTTCCAAGATCTTGAATATTGGTTTGTTGGAGGGCTTGGTCTTGAGCAATCAAGCTGTTTTGGGAAATCTTGTTGCTTATAATTTTCTCATCAATCAAATCCTGATAAGTTATACTTTGACCGCTGGCAAGGAATTTTGAGGTTATATCCCTTTTCGTTCTTAAATTGCTCAGGGTATCGGTGTCAGAGACGCCATCAAATAATGATTTCATGGCGATAGAATTGAATGCCCAAGGCTGTTCACGCATTGCTTTGAACAATTCGTTACGCAATTTTATAAGTTCACGTTCAAGATCTTCAATAGCTGCTTCGGCTTCGGCAACGTACTCTCCACGGTACTCTGGTGGAAATTTGTCATACTTGTTTAGGTAACGTTTGTACCCATCAACAGTATGTGTCCTTTGTGCCAACCCCCAAGCTTCTTTGTCCTTGAGGATATTTTGTTCTGTTTCTTTAATTTTAGCTTGTTTTGCTTGTTCACGTCGCTCAAGTTCTTTTTTTGCGTCGCTCAAGTTCTTTTTTGAGGTCCGGACGCTTTGGTGCAGCATAGCCCGCTCCGTAAATTTCTTCCAAGGAGACTTCGTTGGCTTCAATCATGTTGGCAAGTTCCATGATTGAATATGTGTTAACTTTTGTAGGATCAAATTCAGCCATATATATGGTATTTGAAAATTTTTATTTATACAAAATCCGTTTGGTTAGATGAGTTGTTATCCATTTGCTTGGGTGTATACATAGAGTCATCAGCATTGTTCTCTTTTGGAGTGTAAACCATTGGTCCATTTCTGGGTCCAGATCCTTTGGTTGGTTTATATCTTCTTGGGCCAGAACGCGACCAGTCTTTTACAGAAACATATTGTAGCAGCATCATTATAAGCAGAAGAATGATGATTAGGATTGAGACAGGGCCATAGTTTGAAAGATTAACATTTGCCAACTGTTGTTTAAAATTCGTTGATGCGTTGATATGTGGATTATATGGCTCGTTATTTTCCTGAACCCATTCGGAGTTCATCGACAATGTCTCAAGGGAGCCAATCCATTCTTGGGTGTTAGTGTCAAGTTGGTCAAGATACTCAATCACATCCCAGGGAAACCAGTTTAGCACTGAATATTCACAATTGTAGAGGAATGACGAGGCGGTTTTTTTTAGGCGGTCATACTCGCCATAGCCACGCATTTCATCATTAAACTTGCCCATCATTACATCAATAGTACCCTGATCGGCATAGTTTTTCTTTATTGCGTTATTGTAGGTCTCTCCCATCTCTGACACATAATGGAGATAACTTCTCTGAGTGTCCTCGTTGCCAAACATTTGTTTGAGCTCTTGGATGCGAGTGAGAGCCTCAGGGCGCACCTGCGATTTCACCGTGCCTTGCATCGTGATGAAGTGGGCCACTCCGTTTACAGTTAGGAGAATTGTAACGATAAACACTGCAAGACAAGCAAGCTCTTTTGCTTTGGCGGTCTTTTTGTTGCCGCCAGCTTCTGAATCGGCCCATTTGTTTAGCAGGAAAATGTCAATACCCATTATAGCAAGCACTGCTACCATAAGAATTATGCTTACCATAAGTGAGTCGCTATGACCATAGTTGAATCCCAACGCAAAGCAAATTGTCCACGCCAGTAGGCCAACAATCCATAGTATTCTTTTGAAAATGTTCATATATGATTTGTTTAAATGTTTATCAGGTTAAAATCAAACACATTGGCTGCCTCCATTTTGTTCTTGGCATTGCCATCGGCCTTTCGGTCAAGTCCGGGCTTAAGAATGAATTTGTATGGGGAGTAGCGGCGTGAGGATGACTTGCTTACGGCATGCTCGGGCTGGTCGATGTAGACCTTGTCGTTGGTGATGTTCACAGAAAGTGGAGCAAAAAAGTTACTGCCAGATTGCTCTATAATGTCCAATCGGGCTGTAGATGTGCCATTGAATGTGAAATAGATCACAACATCTTCTTCTTCATCGTTTTTCAAAGTGCTGGTGCTTTTCCAGCGTCCGACAAGTTGGTCAAGTGTGAGGTCTTTGGGCAGAGCCAATGTATCGGGGTGTTGGATACAGCCAGGATGCTCTCGCTTTAGTTGCTCCAACTCTGCCAGCAACTCTTGGTAACGCTTGTTGACATCTTCGCAATCGGGGGCATCACAAGTCCCATTTTTGAGCGCATTGGCGAAATTGACCACGGGACCAACATCTGAGGGGCTTGTTTTGCCAGTGGATTGGAGCATTTGTACCAGCTGTGCTGTGGTCAGGCTAGGTTCTTTGCTTTTTAGCAAAGCACAGCCGCCAGTTACAATGGGGGCTGCCATGCTAGTGCCATCCATATATGTGTATTTGTTGCCCGGAATAGCATTGTAGATGCGTACGCCAGGTGCCGAAACAGTGGACATATCACCATAATTACTGAAATCGGCTTTTTCAAGATTTGGTCGAACAGCCGACACCTTTATCACCTTTTCGCTACGTTGCATTGGATCCAGACCAATCAGACAATTTTCATTGCCGCCGGCAAGTACAAAAGTTACATCGTTTGCATCGGCGATGTTGAATAGATAGCGCCACACCTTTTCCTCCTGTAAGAACATGTTGTCACGGAAGTTCTTTTGGATATGTATGGGAGCAAATTGAACGAATGGGCCAAATGCCATTCCCAACGACATATTCACAACATCGGCTCCGTTGCCAATTGCATAAACCACAGCATCGAGAATGGCTGATGAGGTCATATTACCTTGTGCATCACCAACTTGGATTGGCATTAGCTTGCACTTTGGCGCAATGCCTGAGATTCCGCTGTTGTTGTCAGCATTTCCGATGGCTGTTGCCGCCACATGGGTGCCGTGGCCGCTTGGCGATGGCATCACGTTGTCGTTGTGAAGCACAGCATTGTATGGCTTTACAATCTTGCCCTTGAGTTCCGGATGATTTAGGTCAAATCCATCATCGATAATCGCAACTATAATCTCATCAGACCCCATCGTTACATCCCAAGCATCGAACACTGAGCATTCGTCGAAGTACCATCGCTTTTTCTCATCGTCAAATGCTGGATCTGATGCCCGATAGGAATTTCGGTACATCGACTCTGGAATTATGATAAGGCCAAATTCCTCAAACTCAGTTGGCAGGCATTCCTCAATCGAATCCCTTGCTTCCGATGGCAGCGTCAGGGTGACTCGATTGATAATGGTGTCAGGATTGGAAATGATGAAATCTTTTTTATTGTACTTCTTATAGAAGGCCTCAGCAAAATCCTCCAACGACTTTTCTTTGTTGGTTACTAAGAGCAAGAGACGATTGTTAACTACATATCGCAGAGAATCATTGCTCAGAACTACATCGGTAGAATCGATGCCAGGTGTCACAGGCTCGATAACATCCTTGTTTGAAGCACAACATTTGAAATACACGCATGCTAACAATATTAGCAAGAGCAACAGCAATGGTATAATCCATCTCCAATAGTTTTTTTCCTTTTCCCCTCCATTGTTGCCACCGTTAATGTTGCCGCTATCATGGTTGCCGCTGTCACTGTTATCGCCACTGTTGTCATTGACTATGGTTCCGTTGTTGCCAGTTGTGCCATCAGATGGTTCATCGCTGGCTGATTCACCGTTATTGCCTTGGTCTGCAGCCTCGCGTGTGTCATCGTTATTGCCTTGGTCACCATCCTCAGGGGTGTCAATTTGATTGCCTTGGTCTACATCCTCGGGGGTGCCGTTTTGATCACCATATTCAATATCCTTTGGAGTGTCGTTTTGATGGTTATCACTTACTTCTTCTAAATCATCTTCTGGATCATCATAGTTTCCTGAATCGTTTATTTTGAATTTGTGGCTGGGTGTGTCTTCAATAGCTATGGGCAGTCCGAATAGACTGCTGCGGCCTTTTGGTGTCATGCCCCATTCTGTGATTACCACTCTGTCATCTCCACAATAGACTTTTGATTCATCAGAATAAGTGATTGCGGCCTTGATCAATTTTCTGACACTTTCCTTGGCATCACTGAATGCGTTGGCATAGGCCTGGAATGCCGACTGGAGAATGTCTAAGTATTTTGCATGTTGTGTGCCAACAAGTTCTCCTAATCGTTGTGGCTCGTGGTCAAAAACATCAGTGGTCCAGGTAATGTTTTCGTTGACGGAATTCCCACTAAAGGTAGCCTGGGCTAAGATGTTATGATACTGAGGTGGAATGCGGTCTTGGCGCACCCCGATAAGGCCATTTATTCGATTTTGTTGACGAACAACGGCCTTGCCATCATGCAGAGTGAGCGAAAAGCCCTTAACTGGGGTGTTGGAAAGTTCAGTTGTTTTCATTTACCTTGACCGATTCTAATGAGCTCAAGATATTGTTATGGGCAACCATGTCGTGAAGAGGTTCCTGTTGGATGATGCCATCAACCAGAACTGTACGCAGGGCATTGTTCATGTTTACATCATACTTTGGAATCCCTTGGGTGGCAAGGAACGACACGCGCATGTACTCCCTCCACTTGTAATATTCGATGTAATTGGAGAAATTGAGGAGTTTCTTGTGATCAACAGGGAATTCATTTAGAATCTTGTCGATATTGTCGAATGTTTCAAACACACCGGGCAATTCGTCCTTGACGAGCTCTTCATCAAAGTTGAACACATTCTCCTTTTCATTAGGCAGGTCGATTTCAAACCCATTGTGTTCGATTGTGGTTTTGATGTTCTTCCACATCTCATCATCGTAGTAAGCAGCACCCACGGTGTTGATGAATTTATTAATCATCTCAGCGCAGATATCGGCTAACATATCGGTCATGTCATCGACTGAAATTGCTGAAGATACCAGCGGATGGATCTTTGCTGCAATCATGTCAGAGAGCATCAGCTTGTCGACATACAACGCGCGCATGTTCTCAAGCAACTCTTTCAATTCCTTTTCTCTAAGACCACGCTTGATGAAATCAGCATATCTTTCGAGTGTCAGACGAGTGTTTATCCACTTATTCTCAACACCTTCGCAAATCAGGCGGCTGAAGTTCATAACCTTTGGCGGATTGATGATGTCTTCAAGCTTTACCCCCATTTCGTTAAGCCGTTCCTCCAGGCTCTGAGGCGTGGCACAGCAATATGCTTTCATGATTCGGGCAACGTTTTCATCAAATGACAAATTGTTGTCAACTTTTGCGTTGTCACGAATCGCAAACAGTTTGCTGAGGTCAGTTTTCTCAACTACTTTGAGATTGTTGATTATATTTAGGATGAGGTCATGCAAATCTTCCTCACCGATTATCATCGAACTTATGAAGTCAGAGAAGAAATACTTGTCTTGGCCGAAGAGCGTGTCGAATGTCAGGGCAATCATGCCTGCAGTTTGGATTTGCTTTCTGAGTTCCAGGTCAGTCTTGTCATCGTGATACAGATTGTAAAGCGTGGATACAAGTTTGTCAAATGTCTCATTGCATATCTTTTTGAATTGATTTTCACGTGACGTTGTAGTCTTCTTTGATGATTTAGTTAGGTTGGTGATAATCCATTCGGATCCATCGCGGCCGACCCATCCTGATTCGACTGATTTTCCTTGGTCCTTGGCTTGTTGGATGGCTGCGACTTCTTCTTTGGTTGGGTTCTTACCTTCGCATACAGCCATCTTCCATGAAATCTCAGGGTTTACAAAATGTTCCTTTACGAATTTGTCGTTGATGAATGTATCTTTGAGATCCTTGATGAAATTTTCATATTCATCGCTGATGCGTGTTTCGCCGCGTACAGTACCATCAGGATTTTTCACCAGTTTCCAAGCCTTTGTAGTGGTATCCAATTCATTGTACCCCTCAAAAACGCCTGATGTGCAAGAATATCCATAAGAACGCAACAAGTATAGGTTCTTGAAAGCATGACCCGGTGTCCAATTGGAAAACCAATCATTCTCAGGCGAAACGCCAATCAGTTTCGTAAGGATATCGAAGCGTTTTATCCATCTGAATTCCTTGTTTGATTTCTTCTCGGCTTCAGAGGCCTCCTCTTTTTCAAGTTGTGTCTTAGCAAGGTCACTGTTGAATTTAGTGCCAATGATAAAGAGTGGTGGAATCTCGGCAGTTGTCATAAATTCTTCACGAGCCTGGGCTGTCTCACCCACAGTGGTATCAACCCAACCCTTTAGGAGGGATGATAGTGTCACCACATTGCTTTGCAAATCATGATGGCAGAATAGAAGATTTGTTATTAGATACTGCTGAGAGTACTTATTGAATAGATAGGCGATTTTGCCACGAAGAGCCATATTACACACATCTTGCACTGAGATTGTGCTTTCATTGAACATTTCTCGGCTTCGAGCTCCGGGGAAGTCAAGGATATCGCTGTACTCCAGGAATGGCTTTTTCTCGAGCAATTTCGTATTATCCTTGTTGGGATCAACGAATAGGAAGCAAAGTTCTGATGCCAAAGCGCAGAATTCACTTTTCTTGATGTTCGTAAGCTTTTGGCCGTCGGATGTAAGCACATTCATGTCGGGCACTGCGGCTTGTTGGGTGAAAGTGGTGTTGCCATGATCATCTGTCATCTGTGTGATTCCGAACAATTCATAGAAGCGGTCAACCTGCAGGATTGTTCCAGTGTCGCGAAGCACGGCATCCATTTGAATGTACACAATGCGGCAGAACGACATTTTCTTCAGTGTGGCAATGAGGTCGTTAAATATGTTAGTGACTATTTGTTGCTTATTCCACAAGAATGAAAACACATCACCCCATCTGTCTATATCAATTTTGTTTATCAGCAGAGCCAATTCCTCAAAATACTTGCAATCAATCAGGTTAGCTCTGAATCCATCACATCTGAGCACAAGATTCGATTTCACATAATCACGGAGTTCGTAGATTTCATCCTCGGTTATGTAGGTCTGTCTTGTGGGCAGTGATTGGTATTGTCTTTTCAATTGCTCAATCTCATCCTTGATGGCATCCAGTTTTGGCATATTGTGGTTTATGACGTCATTGTAGTATGTGTCAACCATAACTGTGACAACATCGATGGGCGATAGCATCGACACTTGTATGGGATAATCAGGATCAATCCATACTTTTTTAGCAGTGAATCGAGTTATGAGGCTCGTAGCCTCTTTGCCTCCGCCCAGAGGATTGATGGATTTGATAAAGCCGGTGGGCTGTCCCTGGCCATCATATATATTCAGGACCTCGGTGTCGCTGGTCAACAGGCAATCGACCATGTATGATTTGCCGACCTGGCTTTCACCAAACACGGCGGCAGCAGGGTTGACCTCACTGGCATAAAGCAGTCGCTTTAGCTTGATCCTATTTGAGATTAGATCATTTCGAAATGATTCTAATTCTTGACCTCTAAGATATACTCGGCCCCATTCCAATGCTTTGGCATTGGCTGAGAGCTGGCTTTCAATAGATTTTTTATCCATGGTGGTTTTAAATTCCGATGTGAAGGGTGAAGACTCCAGTGTCGAGCCAATTGGTTATGTCCTCCGACCAAGTTTGGAGTGCCAGTTCGAAATACTTTACTGGCAATTCATTGCGTCCATTGTCTTCAACTGAGTCGATGCGAACAGCCTCCTTGTCCTCGTGGTATTCTCTTTCTAGGCGCATTTTCAGCGGGACATTTCGACGCATCCTGAACTTTATGGTCTCAATTTCGTTGTTTATCTTGTCGGGAGCGATGGCGCTTTCTGGCGCATCCTGTGGCACACCAGCCCTGCGCTTAACCGCGTCAATTGCACTTTTCCTGATTCGCTTCTCGTTGAATCGCAGCACGTAGAGCATATTTGCGGGGTAACCATCCACATCGAACTGTTTGGCTCCAATCGCCAATGGGAAGGCGGCGAACTCTTTGTAAACGCCATTCTCATACGGAGTGAGTATGCTCTCAAGCGAGCCAGTCATCGGGTTGAGTAGCCCAATATACTCACTTGTTGGAAGAACTTTCACCTTAAGTTTCTCCACGTTGAGGCGGAATTGTGACAAGCGTCCATTTTCTGCGAGACAGGCAATTAGGGCTCCGACCGCAACCATGGATTTGTTGTCCTTGAAATGGCCAATATCAGTGGAGCCAGGATACCAACTGCCCACACGATAGTTGCTCATCGATACAAGCCTGTTGGGCATCGCTGGTGAGAGGCGCCTCAGCAAATCCTGGATTTGTTTGATAGAGCATGGCCTGCCGCTAAGGAGCACAATATCGCATCCATGTTTATGGAACAGAGCGGCCCATTTGCGCATTGGCTTTTCAAACACACGCAGGATAATCTCATTCAGGAACTTGGGTGAATATCTGATTATGAGATCCTCGAATCTGAATCCCATTTGCTGGGCAAAGAAGTCGAGCAGGTTGGGTGCCGGTTTGTTCTGAATGAAGATGTCTGAATAGGTGTATGGGGTTTCGGGAAGTTTTTTTTGGAGCTTATCTAAAAGATAGTTGGCAATTGGTTGTAACACCTGAATCATGAATTCCTTGCGCATTCGTTTCTCCTTGTTGCCCATGGTTTGGGTGTCGGAGAAGAAATGGTGCATCTTTTCCGAAATCTTGTCATGGCCCAGTGCTTTGTGCTTGGCTGTGATAATTCCAGAGGCCTCGGGATATTCACTCTGAGGAGAATCGAGCAGGACATCCACGATGATGCGCTTAACCAAGTCGTCGCCCGCAATCTTGAAGCTTTCCCAAAAGATTGGGGTGGGGGTTATGCTTTCAGCGCTTTGGGTGTAATTGCAAATCATTATGTCGGTGGTGCCAGCACCAATGTCGAGTGTACCAATGGTGATTGATGGCTTGTCATCATCGTTGCGATAGCGGCCATAGATATTGAACAATTCCGAGGAATTGCCAAGGTATCGGCGCAATTCGCTGTATAGATACACCATTTGACTACATGTAGCTTCGTCGTAGTTCCAACTACGCTTTACATCGAGGGCATCAGCTTTGAGTCCAAGGTCTCTTACCGATGGTATTATTTCAATTTTGTCGTGATCGTATTGCGGCTCGTAGGGCTGATTGTAGGTCTTGGCATAGAAACGCTTAAGCACGATGCTCGCTTCCTCCATGCAGCGGCGCAGGATTTTTTGTTCTTCGCGTGCCATGGCAGTGGGGCATGTCATAATCACACGCTTGATCACACGCTTCTTGTCTTCTTCGCCATTGTTTTTGCGGAACTCATAACTATTGATTTGTAAGCGTACTTGCAATAGAATCTCAATAAGGCAGAAGGTCATCAAGCTGCTTCGCGAATATGAACTTTTGTCGCCCATTTCCTGAGGGTTAGGCGCAAATCTGCCATCATTGTAGAATTGCTGCATAATGCCATCGTAATCAACTGTGCGAGCTGGACCTACAAATCGATCCTTTTCCGAAATATACTTCCATTGGGCACTGTATGGCTCGGTGTCCCAGAGGAATCGTTTCGGACTGCTGTAGTTGGTGTCGAATTGTGAAGAGGTGTCAAGATCCTGGTCGCCATTGTAGATGTTGTGTAGAGCTTCTTTACCCAAGCGCACGATGCTCGGCCATCTAAACATGCCATCAATTGATGGTACGTCAAAAATCTCCTCTTTGAAGCACAGGCGCATGTCGAATGGCTCGGAATACAATTCTCCAGTCTCAATGTCACGGATTTTCACAATCGTTGACTTGGAGAACGAAGGATCGATAGGGTCTTCAGCCACAAGGCCAAATGTACGTGAGTTTCCGATGTCGAGTACAAGATTGGTTGCAATCGGAGCAACATCATCGTTGTAGAGCCGAATATCGGGAAGAATGTTAAGCTTGTGGAGATATGAGATCAAGTATGTATAAAATACCAGATATTTCATCTTGGTTCCAACTGCAAAAAGATTGAGGTCGGTGCAATTGAAAACTGTCTGTAGATAACGATTCATCCATGGCTGATCTGTTATGTTACAGTATTCATAGGCCTTGAGCGGTACGATGAATGACTGGTTGTGCTCTCTCTGCCTCTGCTCCATCTGCTCCAGATCATCATGTGAAATGCCACATAATGAGAAATCCAGGAATGGTTCACCATTGAAAACTGGTGCGACATTGGCATGCTCATTATTAGATGTGGTGTCCAATGCCATTACCAAGCGATAAACCTTCTTGGTTCTTGTACCCTGGTCTGGTTTTGGAACCAGTTTGATTCTACACCAGTTGGTTGGTGTTTTTGTCGAGCCAGATGAATCTCGTTGGAAATATGGCATAGGTAACCATTTGTTTTCCAATTGTTCAAGGGCAGAAAGTCTCTTATCACCAATGGTTACGTCAATGCGGTTAACCGATACCAGGTCATCGGCATCAAGCCAGTTCATAGCCTCGTTGAACTCGCTTTCGTCCATCATAACATTTGTGATTGGATCGAGATAACCGCTGTAGATTAGATCGGATCTGCGGAGGTACTTGTCGTGCATTGGGAAATAGTAGGCTGGATCTAAATACACCTTGTCCCTGAATCTGTATTCGTAGAACCTTTGGGCTTTTATAACATTGGCATTCAAGTCAATGGTAAAATCTGAACTTACTTCATAAAACTGAATACCGGTGTTGTAAATAAATGAAATTGGCATTAGGTTAACAAGTATATTGGAGATTATTGTTTAGTTATATTATTTCGAGGTCGGATTTGGCGATTTGGAGGCAGGCGTAGCCGATGCAGTCAATGCGGATGCCGACTTTGGGGCCGTCTTCGCAAATGCAGATGGTGCCTGTGAGGCCTTGGAGCGAGCCGCGGAGCACGCGCACGTTGGAGCCGAGCTTTACAGTCATGGCCTCCATTGAGACGAGTATGTCGCACTGCCCAATCATGTATTTGAAGCGTTGGATTTGGTCGTCGGGGACTGCGGCGGGCTTTGTTTCGCCGGGTGCTTTCATCCAACCGTAGATGAACGAATAGGTGTCCTTGAGTTCCTGGGTTTTGTCGGCCTCTGTCTTTACAAAGACATAGAGGGGTAGGATAAGCCGCTCGACTTTTTTGCGGCGGTCGCTCCATTTGTGGGTTTCGGTTTGCGCTGGCACAAAGGTTTCGAAGCCGAGGCTGTTGAGGCGCTTTGCCACTTGCCTTTCGGTATTCATTCTCACCATTGCAATGTACCAGTTCATATTCCCAAGTCAGATTTTTGAATATGCTACGCCGCCGTTGGTCACATTGACCACCGAAGCGCAGGGGTTAAGCAGAGATGTCAGCATAAAGAGAAATGTGTCTCTTGACTGGTTTGGGACTTGCGACTTCTCTGCAAGAGAAAGGATGGGGATTGTTTTTAGATGGTTAAGCCATAGAATAGTGAAAGCGTGGAAGTCTGTACTCGTCGCTCGCTCCACGAATCGAGGCTCTGGCATGCCCACCCAAGTTGAACGAGCAACACCAGAGGTCCACGCCGATATGTGCATATACCAATATCGGCACAGAGCGCTGCTCGTTACCCAGCTTGGGTGTCAGCAATAGCTCACAGCTGCATTGATAGTGTATTATACACATCCCGAGGACATCTACTGTTGCCTCGTCCCTGACTTAGGTGCGAAACTGCCAGATTTCGATTCGTCAAGAACAAGACGCTTGTAAACGCCTTTCCTATTATATAGGTGATTTCCTGATGCCCACCCCTCGCTCCTCCTCAGCTCATTCCTATCCTCTGATTGGGCTGCCGCTGAGGCATGGCGTGGACTTTCTTACGGAAATCAGTGCAAATTTAAACGATTATTTTGAAATTACCAAAAAATAGTGAAGAAATTTTCGATTTTTGCATTTGGGGCGGGTGGAAAAGCAATCTGCCGAGCAAGCTCGGCAGCTCCGAATGGCTGGTGGGGCGGAAAGCAACCTGCCGAGCAAGCTCGGCAGCTCCAGGATGGGCGCAAGGAGAGGAGGCTGTGTTCCATACTTCCGGTGTCTGTGCTGGAACAAGAGCCTGCCTATGAGGGATGGCCGCACTTGGAGACCATAGTAAAGATAGAGCGCACAAGAGAAATCGGAGACAAGGCAACCCATGAAACAGCCTATTTCCTGAGCGATGAAGAATATCCGAGCGCACGCTACTACTCAATGGTGGCAAGAGGCCACTGGGGTGTTGAAAACGGGCTGCACTGGCACCTGGATGTCACCTTCCATGAAGATGACAGCCGGCTGCGCACTGGATTTGGCCCGCGCAACCTCTCAACCTTAAGGAAACTCGCTCTCAACGTGCTCAGGCGCGCAGACGACAAGCTATCGCTGGCTCGCAGACGCAAGAAATGCGCGAGGAACCTGGGCTATCTCTACACAATACTCAACAAGAATCTGAAGTAACCTCCATCTCACACTGGCTTTCGCTGGCTCATAACTGAGCTGGCGCGCATTGTCGTGCCAACGTGTGGGCAAAATCAGTGTCTTTAGGCCATAGCCCCAGACAGTGGACATGACGTAGCGCAGCCGTGCGGCTGGGATGGGCGCCGCATTGAGCCCACCTGGAGCATACGAGGGAAATGTTGCCAACTCTTTGGCCGAATTTCCGCATCCGTCAACGAAAGTTAAAAATCGCGAGTTTACCCTGCATTTTAACATAAAAATTGGATTAAATCACCGTCAACGAGGACCTGGCCCTCGTTGACTGAATTGAACACTAAACCCACTGGCTGTGCCATTCTTGTACCCAATCGCCATTTCTATCTCGGAGAGCCACGATTTCTTCCAATTCATCAGGCTCACGACCGAAACCATCGTATCCTGAGAGATCTTCACGCCGATTTCCAGTGTAGGCACTCATAAGAATGGACTCTTTATCAGCATCATAGGAAGCAGTGATTTTTTGTTCCTCTCCCTTTTTGAATCTCTTTTGGAATTTATCGGGTAATTCCATATCCAAAACCATGTTAAATTGAGGTGCATTGGCCAAGACATCGTAGATGTACTGCCATTCCAGAGGCTGTTTCTGAATCAGGACCCAATAATAATCACTTTCCACCTCAATGGCACCCTCGGAACTGTTTTTCACAAACTCCGAAAACTCACGAATCTTTTCTTTGGCTTCCTTATCTTCATCTATCCTATAGTAGAATATCGGAAGCTTCTCACTGAGCATTTTCGCCCATTCTGCATTATCTTGTATCATGATTTATAAGAGTTATTTATGTTTTCAAAGCTACAAACCACTGATTAACACTAATTTTCACTAATTATGGGCACTAAA
Organism: Bacteroidales bacterium; assembly: GCA_020860515.1. Taxonomy (GTDB): domain Bacteria; phylum Bacteroidota; class Bacteroidia; order Bacteroidales; family Muribaculaceae; genus CAG-873. Next base: position 53,410 of record JAJBUG010000034.1, read on the forward strand.
AGTACCTACTCCATGCTAATTGCCACTGATTAGGCACTGCGAGCAGTGAAATTTATACTAATACGACTACCGAAGTTAAGGATATAATTTGAGATTAGAACATCAATATCGGAATGGCCGTATTGATGATGAAATTGAAGTGGATTAAGATTCAGCAGTCATGGGCTGAATCTCAGAATATTCCTTTGGGGATATAACGTACACTTTGATGTCCATTGCATCTTTGCTCTGGATGTTGAAGAGAAAGTCGTATTCCTGATCGGCATAGGCATGGAATACAGTGATCATCTGAATCATCTTTTTCAAGAATGACACACATTCGTCTCGGGTAATCTTCTCCACATCCTTGCCACATATCTGGAACTCTACCTGATGATCCCATTCGACGAGCTTCACATTTCCCTCATCCTCGCTAAACTGGGAATTGAGCACCTCCTCAACCAGAGCCAGCCGCTGAGCCAACGGCGCATCAAACATCTCCGCCGCATCCCAAGGCGCCACGCCCCTCGCCTCCTCTGCCTCGCCATGGACAGAGCAAAAGATGATCGTTAAAGATGTGAAGGCGACTTTAATAAGTGCCGGCGACAAAGTAAGTAATTTCATATGGTTGGTAATTTTTAGTAATGAAGTGATTTAAACTAATTGCTAAAACTTAATAATGATTGCTAAATGTTAA
>JAJBUG010000039.1 GCA_020860515.1 Bacteroidales bacterium
AACGGCAACGTTGTCAGCCGAGCGGTACTAATAGCCCGACCCCTTTCCTGGAGCTGAAGCTCCAAGAAGTGCGAAATACGAGTAGAAATACGAAGTACGAAGTACGAAATACTAAATGCGAGGCTCGGACAAGAGAGCCGGTTTGGTTAGAAGCTTTCCAAGATGCGCTTCCACCTTACACAGGAAGGGATGGAGAAAGGATATGTTCCCCAATCCCCAATCCCCGATCCTGAAAAAGAGACTAAGGCGACGATGCCGCAATGGCTCCACCTCTTCCCATTCCGAACAGAGAAGTTAAGCATTGCAGGGCCGATGGTACTGAGAAATCGGGAGAGTAGGTCATCGCCCCCCCTTGAAACCCCAAAGATTTAAGTATCTTTGGGGTTTTTTATTTCAATATAATTTTACCTCACTATAATTTTAACCTTATGAGAAAACTGATAATCATATTATTATTATTCATAATTATAATGATTCATGGCTATGCTCGAAATGACTGGTATGAATCACCTATAGAGCTTGAACCAGGCCTTACCCTTATAGATACATTAAAGCCAAATGCAGAAAGTGTGCATATCCATGCAAGATTGCAGAGGAAAAATAAAAAAACTACTGCCTGGGAGCTTCAATGGAATCAGAATAATGATGGCAATTATAATATGGCTATAGTGAATCTGCCTGATCAGCGTGCATTTGATGATATTTACGTGCCTGATGGTTTAGTTGAAGTGTATGAAGTGAGGGATAACGAAGCTATATTATTGGAAGCGGTTAATTTCCCAGTAGATGACCCTTCGGTATCACTAAAATTAGTGTACGACGGGGTGTCAGCTCGCTTGTATGCCGGCACCAAAGATCGTACATTGATTGGGCAAGTACCTTACAATGCCTCTAAGGGCGGAGGAGTGGTTGTATCCTTGCAAAGCTCAATGCGTGCCATTCGACTTACTGCAGAGTCTCAAAGCTTTCCCCTGCCTAATTATATAGAATGGGAGAAATATAATACTTATGACTATAGTGCAATTCCAATAATTGGAGAGTGGAAATACCTCGACAGAGATATTAATCAATCGTTAGCAAGCTTAGGAGGGAAATATGATCTTTTCATAGTTCCTGGCGAAGAGAACTCCTACTACATTATGGTAGATGATGGAGCTAATGTAAATAGGGAGGCTTGGAGCGAAGACCGAATTAAAGGCTTGCTCAGTCCCAGCGGCTTTCGAGGAAACTATGATTTGATATGGTATGACGCTCTGGGGCGCAGGCTTGATGATGACAATAATGCGCAGCTTAGTGATGATGGAGCACTGTTGACATTGTATTTCCCCGTGTACAAATCTCAGATTCGATTTAAGAAAATCCACCCGTAAGCATAAAAAATGCAGCCACCGATTCATCGATGGCTGCATTTTTTATGCCTACGGGCGCTATCGTATGATAACTTTTGCGGCAGTTCCCTGGGTTGCTATCAAGTAGGCTCCAGCAGCTGGTGCTGCAAAGGTGGCTACTCCGTCAGACCCCGCAGTGGCAATCGCTACTGTGGCTCCTGCGGGAGATAGCAGCATGAATTGACTCTTTGGTACAGCTCCGTTTATGTAGATCTGGTGTCTATCAATCGTAATCTTAAGTCGGTCGGAATCATTAAGGATTGACGATAGGCCATTAACGCTAAGTGGCTCCGTGAAGAGTGTCAGTTTGGGGAAAACTTCATTGGTAAGCATGCCTACCAGTTCATTGCACTCCTGGAAGAAGGTGCTAATGCCATCATCTATGGCATAATCCTCATCCAGAATCAATTCTTCGCCCTCCCAGGCTTCGTCTTCTTCGTTGTATGTGGGCTTTCCAATCCACCAGCGATAGGTAGTGGGTGTATCCTCTACCCACGCTTGAGAGGACAGATCCACCACATTCCCTTCAGCCACGGCGTGGATGTCGGCTTGATCGGAATAATTGTAGATAGCCCACGAGTCTTGAGGCAGAGGGAGGGTGGCCAGGTCAAACTCATTGTGATCAAGGCCAAGATAGCGGATGCGGCTGAGGCCATCAAGATTGATCAAGCTGAGATTATTGCCATTCAAACCTATGTTTTCAAGCCCAGGGCAAGTAGTCAGGTCGATCTCCTTAAGCTTATTGTTCTCTAAGTAAAGTTGCCACAGGCTGTTGTTATTGCCGAGTGAGACTTGGGTGATTTGGTTGTTGGCGGCTCCGAATGATTGCATCTTTGGATTGGCTGTAAGATCAACCGATTTCAGCCAATTCTCAGCCAGGTTTGCCATCCACAGGTTGGGATATCGGCTAAGGTCAAACTCGGTGATTGCATTGTCCTGAAGCGATAATTCACCAAGGTCTGCCTGGGGCATTATCAGATCAGATTCAATAAGTCCCGCACTGTTAAGAGCGAGCATTGTAAGGCTTGTAAGCCTGGATCCATCAAATGAATCGAGCAGCGCATTGGTCATGCTGAACACGGTAATCTTATTATCTTCATCGTAGCTATATACCTTTACCTCGGCCCCCTCATAAGTGGTTGCCTCAAAGAGAGTATAGGTAGTGGTGAGTTCGTAGCTCTCAAATGCTGAGCCATCGCCAGCCCAGTCGATGAAAATCATAGTAGGTTCGCTGGCTGTTAGCGACAGGCTTACTGTCTGGTCAGCTACTGAGGTCACAAAAGTGGCAGCCACATGAGTGGGCATTTCCATGGCCTTGATTATGCTTGTGCGCAGAGCGTTATCGCCTGTGAACTCAGGAAAGGCAGGATGCTTTATTTCACAGTATATCTCGCCTACATTGTAATCAAGGAATGTGCACACGCCTTGGTCGCAGTTTACTTGGTCGCTGGTTAGTTGGGTGCCATTGACCGAGTACCAGTCAAAAGTAGGATATTCACCATTAATCTCAACATATTGGTTCGACAAATTGATGCTTGGTGCCATTGTGGGAATTCGGATCAAAGCTTGGGGCGCATAAATATAATGCTCTGTGTCGAGTGGATAATAGGGGAGTGTGGCGTAGGTAAACTGGTTGTCGTTAATGATAAGGGTCTGTATTGCATCAGTCTCAGGTGCCACGTATTCATTGATGCGGTTATGGCTGGCATCGCAATAGAGCAGAGATTCGCAATAGCCTAAGCGCAGAAGTTCGAGGTCGTTGTAGCTTAGGTCAAGGTAAGTAATGGCTGAGCAATCGGTGAGGTCAATTGCCGCGAGGACATTGTGACTTAGGTCGAGATGCTGCATGGCACCGGGATTCTCAGGAAGAGCCAGCGAGGCAATCTGGTTGCCGCTAAGGTCGATATAGGTAAGGAGATTCTTGCCATAGCTGGTGTTGTTGCCCACAAGTGAGAAATCCGCTAAGTTATTCCCGTTGAGGACTAAGCTGCGCAGGCATCGATTCCATTCGAGATTCAGAGTGGTGAGCTCAGTGCCCACGAGGCTAAGGCTTTCCATTTGTTTGGCTGCTGTGAAGTCGGCACTGGTCAGAGGCACTGATTCCATTGAGAAGGCTGTCACGATGTCGCCCTCTGGCACATAAACGCGCACTTCGCCATGGTTGGTCTGCTTGCCTGTCACAAGAGAGCCATCTTCGCTGGTCACATCAAAAGCAACCATTTCTCCATTGCCAAAGTCAACCATTACACTCTTAGAATTGTCGACAGAAGCATCGCGTACGCCAATCTTGAAGTTGAATTCTTTGCCTACTTCAATAGCTGGCATAAAACTAATTTTTAGGTCGGGTGCGCCATATTCTGCCTCGTCCTTTACTTTGAATTTTGAAGTCTGCAGTGTGATGCCATCAAACAAAGTGTTGTAAAATGCCACGTACACGCTATCCTCTACAGCTTTGTTGATCCAAACCTTGCCATTTTCGTAGGTAAAATACGACGCATCGAGTTCTTCGCCTCCGAAAGGGTCAGTGTCAGACACTGCAAACACTGTAGCATAGGTGTCGCCACCTTCGCGCAGCACCTTGTCGCTTAGGTCGATTTCAGTGCCTATAAGATAGTTTGCAGGCACAGGGATGGCCCTTTGCTTGTATTCGTACTCTGTCCAATATCCTGGGTTGATAGGCAGTGTGGCAAAGGTGAAGTAATTGTTTTCAAGTCTAACGCTTGTGAGATTTTCATTCTTCAAGAGGTCGATTTCGGTGAGAAGATTGTCCTGAAGCCATAGGTGATTTAATGCATGATTCTTGCTGACGTTGATGCTGGTAAGATTGTTGCTGGCGGCAAACAGATAGTAAAGGTCGGGGCAATGGCTCAGATCAAGGCTGGTAAGCTTTACATCTGGATTGTACACGCCCGACATGTGATTGCAATATAGTTGCTGCAACTTGGTGCATGAACTGAGATCAATCTCCTTGATGGCTGTGTCGCTTATATTAAGGATTATCAGCTCAGGATTTCCGCTGAGGTCGAGTTCGCTTACATTGGTCGAGTCGATGCTTAGCTGCACCAGCTGAGGGCATCCCCTGGGGTCGAGGCGCGTAAGCGTAGGGTTGCTCATGGCATCTAATGAGAGCAGGGCCGGATAGTCGCGCAGGTCAAAGCTTGGATCCAGATTGTCAATGATGGCAATCCCTAAGATTGAGAGATAAGGTTTGTTGCCTCCAACCTTGAGCGGCTCCACATTGAAGGGATTGTCGGTAAGGTAGAGAGCTATAAGGTTGGAAAACTCGCTTAGATCAAGAGCCTCAAGTTCATTGTGCTCGAGAGTAAGCACAGCCATTGACTGAGGATCTGCAAACTCAATAGTGCGAATATAGCAACCATCGCCATTGAAATAGTCAATGGTGCCCTCGGACCCATATATATCCACCTTTCCAGCCGAAGACACGGAGCATGGAATCGAGATGCCATCGTCGATGCCTGTTGAGCCAGCTGGCACCTCGTAGGCTACTGGCCCATATCCGCAGTCCACCTCCACGGTGCCTCCGTTGGCTCCGGCAAGCACCAAGGTAAATGCATTGTCGGCTTCGTAAGTTTCATAGATGCTTGTGGTGAAAGAAATCAAGGGCTGGTCGGCCCATGATGCCACGGCTGCCACCACGGCAGCCAAACTAAGGTAAAGTCTTCTCATACGTGTAATATCATGGTTTTGTGCACAAAATTAAGGAAAAAGTTTCAACTCTACAAATAAATGTAAACAAACCTTGCCGCCGATGGCACATTTTGTGTAGTTTATGGGACGATTAATACCTATAATCGAAACGGATTAAAACATTTTTGTAACATGGGAATGAATTATTTGACGTAACTTTGCAACAGAAAATTCTACACAAAAATCAGTATCGCATGAAAGATCAAATTGCTTTGTCATTGATGGTAGCTGCCTCAGCTCTTTGGGGTTCAGCTCAGGTGCAACGCACCGACCATGGCTTCCGCTTTCCCGCCAATGGCGCTCAGGTGGAGGTCGAGTTCTACAATCCGGAAATCGTGCGCGTGACCAAAGTGCCCGATGGCATGAATTATTCCAATCCTGGAATAGTAATCACTATGGAGCCTAAAGAGACCAAAATAAAATACACTGAGACGGCACGGACCATGACAGCAGCCACGTCGGCTCTCACTCTTACTGCAGATCTTGCAAGCGGTAACATCACCTTTGCTACTCCTAAAGGGGTGGAATTGATGACAGCCGGAGCCACTTCATTCACGCCTATGAATGATGGTCCTAAGAAGAGTTACCAAGTAAGTCAAGTTTTTCGCCTTGATGCCGACGAGTCGATTTATGGCTTAGGACTTTTGCAAAATCTTAAGCTCTCGCAGCGTGGTGAGTATCGCACTCTGCGCACTGGCAACTGCGAAGATGGAGTGCCATTCTTCCAATCAATAAAAGGCTATGGGGTATACTGGGACAATTATTCTCCCATTGATATTCGCGATGATGGCAACAATGTGACCCTGATTGCTGAGACGGGCGATGCAGTGGATTATTATTTTATGTACGGAGGGAATGCCGACGGCGTAATCAGCTGCGTGCGCGAACTCACTGGCGATGTGCCTATGGCACCGCTGTGGACATTCGGCTTCATGCAGAGCCGAGAACGCTACAAAACACAGAATGAGATTGTGGCCGTGCTCAATCGTTATCGCAAGGATGGCGTGCCTATCGACTGTATGATTCAGGACTGGCAGTACTGGGGCAACAACTATCTGTGGAACTCTATGGACTTCCTCAATGAGACCTTCTCAGATCCCAAAGCAATGATGGACAGCATTCATGGGCAAAATGCCAAGTGTATGATTTCGATTTGGCAATCCTTCGGTCCCCAGACCAAGCCTTATCGTGAGCTCGATGCGAAGGGTTATCTCTTCGATTTTGAAACATGGCCAAGTTCGGGCATCTCTCACATGTGGCCTCCACGCATGGATTATGCAAGCGGCGTGAGAGTTTACGATCCCTATTGCGAAGAATCACGCGATATTTATTGGAACAATCTCCGCCGCCTTTACGACTATGGCCTCGATGGATGGTGGATGGACAGCACTGAGCCAGACTGCTTCAATGCCTCAAAGGAGCATTATGATCACATGACATCGGCTGGCAAGACCTATCGCAGCCTTGTGAATGCCTTCCCGATCCAATGCGTAGAGGGTGTCTATGACCACCAGCGCGCCACAAGCGACAGCACTCGCGCATTCATCCTCACTCGTTCGGTCAGCTTTGGTCAGCAGCGCACTGGTGCTAACACATGGAGCGGCGATGTGGTATCCACCTGGGATATGCTGCGCAAGCAGATTCCCTGCGGCCTCAATTATTCATTGATGGGCAATCCAAACTATAATAGCGACCTTGGAGGTTTCTTCTCGGGCTCTTACAATGGTTCTTATCAGGGCAAGCCGGGTTATGAGAATCCAGCATTCCACGAGCTGTATGTGCGCTGGATGCAACATGGCGTGTTCTATCCAATGATGCGTAGCCATGGAGCCGACACACCGCGTGAACTTTATCTCTATGGCAAGCCTGGCGAGCCAGTATATGACGCATTGCTCGGCTCGGTAAAGCTCCGCTATCAGCTCCTGCCTTACCTCTATTCTACCGCTTGGCAGGTTAGCAAAAATCGCGACACATTTATGCGTGCCTTGCTTATGGACTTCCCCAACGACCCCGAGGCTGTAGCAAGCAAGAACTCATATATGTTCGGTCGCAATTTGCTTACCACTCCTGTGATCGATCCTTATTATACTCCTGAGGTTGTGCGCAACGATGCCGATGCTAACGCTGGCTGGGACAGCAACACTGGTCGCACCACGCTTGACATGGGCGAGGTTGACTTCAGCAAACCTATCACGCATAAGGCTTATCTGCCTGCTGGCGCTAAGTGGTATTATTTCCACAATAATCAGGCTTACGATGGAGGCCAGACAGTGGAGCTTGTGCTTCCATTCACCGAGGTTCCCTTCTTTGTAAAGGCTGGCGCAATCTTGCCTATTGGCCCTGATGTGCAGTACACCAGTGAAAAGCCTTGGGATGATCTTGAAATCCGCGTGTATCCTGGCGCTGATGGAGAATTCACACTCTATGAGGATGCTGGCGATGGCTACAACTACGAGAAGGGTGAATACACTGAGATTACCTTCAAATGGAATGATCGCACACGCCGCCTCACAGTGGCCGATCGCAGTGGAGCATATCCTGGCATGTTGCAAGGTCGCAATTTCCGCGTCCGCGTGATGGACAATGGCAAAGAAGCTAACATCGCCTATTCCGGCAAAAAGAAATCCATTATCCTTTAAGGACGAGAATCAAATAAAATACGAGATTTAGGAAAATACGAGAATCAACGAATAAACGAGAATCAACGAAAAGAGAAATTCGTTGATTCTCGTCAAAATTGAATAGTCAAATTCGTTGATTTTCGTTTATTCGTTGATTCTCGTCAAAAATTTCGTCTGAATTTCGTTGGTAGTTTCGGGAAAAAGTAGTAACTTTGCTATATGAAATCGCGGTAGTGGCTCAGTTGGTAGAGCATTGGCTTCCCAAGCCGAGGGTCGCGGGTTCGAGCCCCGTCTACCGCTCATCTACCCAACTGGTGGATTAATCCACCGGTTGGGTTTCTTTCTTTTTGGCATAAAAGTCGCTGAGGACGCCAAAGGCAGCTTTCCCAGTCGCCAGGCACATTCAGGGTCTCCAGGTCACAGAAATCATACTCGGCATGTTCGTAACCGGATTGTGGCTGATAGTTTTTGAAAAATCCATTGCTGGTTTCGTTCATGCGATAGTCATAGTATCCGGTTTCAATCGGATCTACAATCGTCTGCCATGTGCCATTTAGCATCACATGGTCGCGCGCATAAGCATTCTGCAGGATTCTTGGCGATTCTGCATGCATGACCACAATGTAGATGGCCAGCATCAAAGCGAGGGTGAAACGTTTCATGAGAATTTGATTGATTTAGTTTTCCACTGCAAAGTTAATATTTTTTATTTGAAAAATTCTCATTTAAGCATCACTTTGTGTGCCATATCGAAAACCTTCAGTAGTTATCCTCACAAAGGAGATCTCAACTCACCAGATTCATTTTTGAGCCGAAAACTGACCAAAATCGGATATTCAGTCCCCGATTTTGGTCAGTTTTCGGCTCAAAAATTTGGAAGAATGATGATAAATGATTATATTTGCTAAGTGATTTAACTTGAAATTGATGCCGTTAGAATATAGTTAAAATGAAAGAATGGACATTCTAAGGAGAGAATTAAATGAGATATATTGTCAGCAACAGCTTGGGGAAGAATGCCTTTCCGAGAGATTGCTTTCTTCGGCTTTAGTCAGCAGTCCACTTTCAGTTGGCCCAGTGCTACGGTATATTTCCTTATCACTGACCGTTTTGTCAATGGCGACACAAGCAACGACCAAAACTATAGGCGAATCAATGATTATGGGGAAGAGCGGCTCAATGCTGCTACCTTCCATGGTGGTGATCTCAAGGGTATTCTTCAAAAAGTAAATGAAGGGTATTTTGACTCTTTAGGAGTAAATGCAGTATGGATGACAGATGTTTTTGAGCAAATACATGGTTGGCAACCAGGAAGCGGGAGTGCAGTTAATGACTTTCCTTTAATAATTCGAGTGAAACCTATCCCAAACGAACCAATTAAAGTGGCTCCTTTTTTCTCTGATGGTATCATCCTGGTTGATTTATATACTGGTCAACAGGCAAAGGTAGAAAGGGGCATAGTGAAATTCCCATCATTTCAAAACCAAGTTGCTATATTTGGAAGAGATAAGTAAATTTGGCCCTGTGAGTAACATTGGATAAGGAGATATTTAATAATTTTGCAGTAGTAAAACCAATAAATCAAATACTGCGATATGAAGAATTTTGATTACTACAGCCCTACGCGCGTTATCTTTGGCCAGGGTGTCATAGAGAAGCTCCCCGAGGTAATGGACCAGTTTGGGCCTCGCATCCTGCTCACCTATGGTGGTGGCAGCATCAAGCGCATCGGCCTTTATGATAAGGTGAAGGAGTTGCTTGCTGGAAAGGAAATAATCGAACTCTCTGGAATCGAACCCAATCCCAAGTATGATCCTTCGGTTCTTGAAGGCGTGCGTCTCTGCAAAGAACATAAAATCGATGTGATTCTGTCAGTTGGTGGAGGCAGCGTGCTCGACTGCTCCAAGGCCATTGCTGCTGGCGCACTGTATGATGGGGACCCATGGGACTTGATTACCTACAAGGTGAAAGCTAAGGCCACCCTTCCAATCGTGGATATCATGACTCTTGCAGCTACTGGCAGTGAGTATGATGCTGGAGGCGTGATTTCGCGCACCGAAACCAATGACAAAATTGGCTATATCGAGCCTCTTAATTTCCCACGCGTGTCGTTCCTCGATCCCACTTACACTTTCACTGTCAATGCCAAGCATACCGCTGCAGGCGTGGCTGATGCTATGAATCATGTGATGGAGCAGTACTTCTGTGCCGAGCATAATATGGTGGCCGACGGGTTCTGCGAGACTCTGCTCAAAACCCTTATCCATTGGGCTCCAGTTGCAATCAAGGAGCCGCATAATTATGAGGCTCGCGCTGAGATTATGTACGCTTGCATGTACGGCTGCAACGGCATTCTTGCTCTTGGCAACTCGCAGAGCGGCTGGCCTATGCACGCCATCGAGCACGCTCTCTCGGCCTACTACGACATCACCCATGGCGAAGGGCTCGCCATAATTACTCCTCACTGGATGCGCAAAATCCTATGCGACCGCACTCTTGAGCGATTCGTAAGCCTTGGCGTGAATGTATGGGGCATTGATCCCAAGCTTCCCAAGCAAGTGATCGCCGATAAGACTATCCAAGCTACCAGTGATTTCTTCAAGAGTCTCGGAATCCCAATGACTCTGCGAGAAGTCGGCATTGATGAGAAGCGTCTCGCTGAAATGGCCCATCACATACGCGAGCAGTTCGATTTCGAGGGCGACAATCTCTACTTCCCCCTCCCCGAACCCGAAATCCTCTCAATCCTCCAATCCAGCCTCGACTAACCTTAACAAGGTGTTCCAATAGAATAAAATCATAATGGGCAAGGGCGCAATCACCACACCGATTGCGCCTAATTGTCATTACTGGAAAAGGGTGGCGATTCTACAAGCACCTCGTCGGGCTCGATTTCCACGATATGATGCTTATGGTTGTAGGTTTCCATATCTGTTATCGATAATGCCGATAACAGACCTTAGGTCTTCCCCTATAAAAAAAGAAATGGCTCTGGGAGATGCCCAGAGTCATTCTATCGATGGATTGTGGAGTAGTTACTTCACATATACTTTCTTGCCGTTGACAATGTAGAGACCTGGACGGTTGGTGTCATTTACGCGGCGGCCGTCTATGGTGTAGATTGCGTTGTCGCCATTGTTGAGGGTGGTGTCAATGCTGATGCTATTGATTGAGGTAGTGTCGGGAATTCTTACTGCGATATTGTCGAGGATGTAGTACGCAGGCACTGACATACCCCAGCTGTTGGCAATGTCGCTGTCCATATTCATGCGCAGTGAGCTAACTTCACCAAGGTCAGCAAGCTCAACCATTGTGTAACCAATCAGAGGCTCGCCCTGGATAAGCACGTCAACAATAACTTCGCCCACGGTGTTGCCCTCAGCATCGAGACCCTCGAAGATAATGTTTACATAGTTGTCAGCAGTAGCCTTGGGGCTTTGGTCATTGCCATTTGCAAGCACATTGATAGTGTAGGCAGCAAGAGCCAGGTAGAGATGATCGATCACGCGAGCCTTGCCATCCTTGAAGGTCATCACAGGGCGCTGATCAGCTGAATATTCGCCGCCATCATAGTAGCCATTGCAAACAGCGAAATATTCTGAGTTTTCATAACCACCTGCCCCTGTAAGGGTGTAGGCTTCCAGCTGCGCGTCGTAGCTTTTGCCAGTGTAGTCGGTAGTGATGTAGTTAGAGATGGCAATGCCGCCGTTCCAGTAGCAATATGATCCCCAAGCATAGTTGAGCTCTGAATAGAGGAAGGTATTGTTCTCATCGTACCACCAATAGTTGTCAGCTGCATTTTCAATGCCTCCGCCTGTAGCGCCGTAAAGGAGCGGACCACCATACTGAGGATAGTCAACAAGGCTACCCCAGTTGTCTTCGCCCAGGAGGTTGGCGCCAGCCTTGTAGTCATCGTTTTCGAAAGTGAGCACAGCCAGGGTGTAGGTGTCCTCAGCGAAGCTGGGAGATGCAGTAGCCCCTAAGGCAAGGCACATAGCAGCGATTTTGTAAATCTGTTTCATAGATTTTGTTTTTGTTAATATATAGGGTTATTATTTCTTTAGCCATGTGGCTAATGTTTTATTTTACATAAATTAATTTTCCTGATTTCGCATAGATGCCATGTGTTGGATTGGTCACTTTTCTTCCCATTAAGTCATAGATTGAATCGTCGGAAGGCCTCTCGTCCGCAATTACGCTGCCGATGCCTCCATGCTCGCGCGGAGTGATGATTATTGGATCATCATCGTAGCCGGGAATAAGATGGAGATCCACAAATTGGGTGAGCTCGGTTGATGATTCTCCCAGCCAACCGCAGTATTGGAATATGCCTGTGGTGACACGGATGAAGTTTATCGCGTCGAGATCCACATGGTTGCCATCTTCGTCAACAGCCCAATCGATGTCGAAGGTTGAATAGATATCGCTGTTAAGCGAGTCGTCGACATAGCCGTAGGCATCAGCTGCATAGCGATAGAGCACCCAGTACTGGGCATCCGCAGTGCCATAATTAATGGCATTGTTGGGGAGTTTGGCTCCAGTGAAAGTAAGGGTTTCGTCCTTAATCCAAGCTGGCCAATAATCCTGGGAATGGAACACATTCTTCATGTGGTAACCAGTGGAATCGCACTGCTCCCCATTCTGGGTCCAAGTGGCCTCCCAGCGGATATAATCGTCGAACTGAGAATAAGGAATCTCAGCTGGGCCAGTTTGCTCAGTAGGCTTATAGTAGGTGATTGAGAAATCATGGATTTCATTGGTATAATATTCCCAGCCAGCGAGTTGGTACCACTTGGCCGTGGCCACATCGTCGCCTACTCCCACATGTACTATGCCTGGTTCAAATTCGCCGCCTATAGTGTTGAGTCCATATTCGGGGTCACGATCAGAATAATACCCATTGCCGCAAATGCGGAGGTCGCTGCCCAGCAAATTCTGCACAGGGTGGTCAAATGCCACAGTGATGTAGCCTCCGTACGGGCCAAGACTTACGAGCATCTCATTGTTAAGTTGATCGGCACAGCTCTGGTTCACCTCTTCTTGCGTTGTTGAAGAATTGGCTGAGGGGAGCACATTCACAAACTGCCCTGGCGCTGGCACAAATTCCAATACCTTGACGGTTTGGGATTGGCCGAAAGCAAAGGCGCTGATGCCGATGGCTCCCATAAATAATAGTTTTCGTGGATTCATATCGATAGAGATTAAGAAAGGTTATTCATATATTGGCACAGCCAAGATATGGGCTGGAGAGATATACAGCTTCTGAGGCTCGAAGATTTGGTTGCCTGCAGGGGTGTAGCCATAGAGGTAACCCGCAGTGCCATAATTTTTGGCATCGGTGAAGTAGAGATTTTGAGTGTAGGGCGACACATATATGTCGTAGGGCGATGCCAACGAAGCGATCAAATCGGTAATGCCTTGGGTATAAATTATATCTGTCACATTCAACGACGCTGGGTCAATCGTGTGGATATAATATTCATATTGGTAGGTGATGTATGAGAATGAGGCTCCGACGGTGTAGAATAGCTGGCCGTCGCTGGTGCTGCAAGTGCTTGGGAAAGGAAGCACTGTGAATTCCTCGGTCTCGCAGTTGAGGATTATGGTTGATGGCTCTATTTCGTAATAGTCGCCTTCTGAATTGATGCAAAGATATTTGCCGGCCTGGGCCATTCCGCCATAGAGGTTGGGACAGCCGGTGTCGATGGTCTTGATGCTTTGCATCGTGGCTGCGTCCACTATCTGAACTGTGGATTCATAATCGTGGTTTTCTGAGTAGGCATATCCTCCGCTATTGGTCACATACAGCTTGCCATCATAGAGCTTGATACCCTCGGGTTCCCAACCTACTTCGCATGTAGCCACTACCTGCTTAGTGGCGGCATCAATCTTAGCCACATAACCTTTCTCGAAGGACTGTGAACCGCAGATATGGGCATAGGAAGTAAGATAGATGTATGTGCCGTCGGTGCAAAGTCGGCGGTTATTGGGCACATTCTCTGTGGCTCCGCAGGCAGTGCCATCTGGACGAATGTATTGTACTATATTGCTCCAGTTGACAGCAATGGCAATCAGGGTGTCGTTGACTTGGATAATGTCATTCGGGGTGTCGCCGAGTTTGTAGCCGTTCACTTGTCGAAACCATTGATTGGTAAGCACTCCAGTGGTGGAGTCGTAGAACGATAGCTGGCCATTGTCGCTCTGCCAATTTCCTTCGTTGCACACGATAAGGTTTTCTCCCGTGAACGTTGGCTCGGGAGTAGGCGCAGGAGTAGGAGTGGGGTTGTCATCGTCGGAGCATCCAACTGCCATGATGGCTAATGCGGATAAGAGTAAAGTATATTTCTTCATATTGTAATCAACTTAAATGGTACTTAATAGTGAAAGCGAATTGCCGACCTGGCATTGGCCAGCGCTGTATCAATTCGTAATGGTCATTAAAGAGGTTTTGACATTCTATTTCGGCCGAAACATGTTTCATTCGGTATGCCACTTTTATATCAGTGCAATTATAAGCCTTGAGCGGAGGCTCCAATTCATTTTCGGTGGTCCAATAGCGCTTGTCTACAAACATGTGAGAAACCGAAGCCGTAAGATCGCGCCAAGTGAAGGTGTACACGCCAGTGAATGTCCATCGAGGCGAATAGGCAATGAAATCATTATATCCGCTTTCGTTTTTATCAGTGCGATTACGATCATCTTGATAAGATGTGGTAATCAGGAAGTGGTTTCCCTTGTAATGAGCCGATGCCGACACATCTACTCCAAAGCTGCGAGTATGGCCGTAATTAAGCATTGTCCATTGATATGAGCCTTTAAGGGGTAGGCACACGATGCGGTCTTCGATGCGGTTGTAATATCCATCTACCTGAATGTCAAACCAGTCGAGGCCATAGTTGAACCCCAGGTTGTATTGCTTGGTGTATTCTGGCTTAAGGTTGCGATTGCCAACGAGGGTATAATAGAGGTCGTTGAGCGTAGGAATCCTAAATACTTCCTTGTAAAAAGCTCGGAATAGCCAATGGCGCACACTGAATGAGCCTAAGGCATTCCATGTGAATTTGCTCAGGGGTTTAGAGCTGCCTCGGGTATGGTCGCTGCAGTGGGTATAGAGGCCGCTTGCGTTGAAATTCCATGAACCTTTGTTGAAGAAAGCGGATATCGACGTCTTGCTATCGAGGCGATACACATACTTGAAATTCTTCACATCAGTGGTAAGGTCGCTCCATCGCAGGTCAGTCGAGGCCGATACTTTCCAGGCTCGACGCTCGTACGCAGCAGCAAAAGCGCCATAGAGGTCTTGCTGGTGATATTTGTTGTTGCTATGCACTGAAATATTTTCTGGATAGTCAGAGCGGTAATGCAGGTGGTCGTTGCTGTATTTGGCAATGGCACGGAATCCATAATGGCGGTATCGTTTGCGCCATGATAACTGGCTGAAGAAATTACGGTCCCATTCTCGGCCCACATCAGTATATGTGTCGCTCAGACGGCGCACTATGCCCCCAGGCAGACCGCGCTCCGAACTAAAGAAATATGTGTGCCATTGGAAGCCTTTGTGAAATAGGCAGCTTTCGAGGCGCAGCATCTTTATGTCGCTATTGCGGCGAGTGCCCGAGGTGTCTTCATATTCGGTGTGATAGCGGAATGGATAGTCGCCTTTGGAATATGTGTAGGCTGCATCAATGAATCCAAGTTTGCTAAGCGAAGCTGTGACGGTGCCCTTGTAGGTGTGGAATGAGCCAATTGTGCCGCTGGCAGTGACATCGGTCTTGTCGGGTCGCTTGGTTTGCAAATATACTGTTGAAGCCGATGCGTATTCCGATGCGCACATCAGCAGCTCGTTTTTGTTAGCGTTGAAGAGTGACACTGACTCTAAGGTTGAGAGGGAGTACTTGCCCAGGTCAACTGTGCCATTCTGGGCATTGGTCACTCTTACGCCATCGATATACACGCCCACATGCTGGCTGCCAAGCGATCGTACATTCACAGTCTTTTGTCCTCCCAATCCGCCATAATCCTTCACTTGCACACCAGCCATGTATTTTAAGGCATCAGCCACTGAGGTCGATGGCAAGGCCTCGATTATTTCGCGGCCTATGACTTGATTGGGGGTGATATTCTTAGGCATGACCTTCTCCACAATCACCTCGTTGAGCGAGATTGAGTCAAGATATGCGTCATCGTAAGCGGAAGATTGCCCGAATGCCATCGGCGACATAAGGGCTGTTAAGCTTACTACGCATATGCGTGCAGATGTGGAGATTTTTTTGTTACAGGTCATCTTAATTTCCTTCGTTTTCCCGCGATAGAATTAATTTAGAATTAATAGCAGGTCTTCTGACTTGGCCCAGGATTGCGGCGCCTTCTCAACCAAACTGATGGTTAATGACATATTGCCGAAATCTTTAAAGGGGCCTTACAGCAGCGGGTACTGTCCAGGCTTCTCACCTGATTCCCTTTTAAACTCGCCACCCTCGCGCTGAGGGATAGAAAGTACTAAAAATTCTTTGCAAAATTACTAACAATCTCTGAAATAACAAAGTTTTTAATTAATAAAAGAAAATTTTGGCAGCCATAACGCTCAAAAGCCGGGAAGTTGACCTCCCCGGCTTTTGATAACAATTATATTGAGAAAGAATATTTTTCAATGAAGGTGTTTCATCCCAGCTCATCTCTTATTTTTTGCGGCGCACACTGCGAGTAGCGCTTGATGAGGATGACGATGATGAGGCCTTGGGCTTCTTTTCTTTGACCTTGGTGGATTTCTTGGCACTGCGGCTGGTGGTGCGAGTTTTCTTTTCCTTCACCGATTTGGTATCAGCCACCAAGGTGGTGTCGCCAGAGGCTGCTGCTTCGCGAGCCTCGCGAGCCGCAATGATCTCCTCGCGATTGGGCACCCACAGCTTGTTTTCAAAGCTGTCGAGTCGAGCTTGGATGCTGTCCTGAGCGCGCTTCAGATCATCGGGATCTTGGTATAGCTGCGCCATCGACTTATTCTTCAGGTTGCGGGTCTTGATGATATCGCCCTGGTACATATTCATGGTGAAAAAGTCGTCGTAGGTGCAGGTAGGCAGGTTGTTGTCGTCGCTGATGAAGATTTCCTGTTGTGCCAAGTGCGGACGCAGATCGTTGTATTTAACCCAGAACAGAGGGAATTTCTGTGGTTCGCCGCCATATTCATCTTCCACCAGCACAGGACAGATTGCCTCAACGTAGGTCTTCATGCGATTTTGGCGATTGTCGAATGCCCAGCGCTCGATTACATAGTAAACCAGCACCTGATTGGCAGGCACGTCATTCTCCTGAATCTCGTACTTGCGATTCTTCTCAGTGCTACCCTTGGCTTCGGTGATGTAGATGTTGAAGCGCTCAAGGTTTTGCTTGAGGTCGATGCGGTATTGGTCGGTGAAGATTTCCTTGCCATCGAGATATTCGTAGGCTGGAATCTCATTGTTGGCCAGCAGGCGAATGATGATGCGGATAAGGTTCTCCTGACCGTCCACCACATCCTCGGGAAAATACAGGGCTGCGTTCTCGTCTTTGTTCAGGTCGATTTCACGATAAATCACACGCAGCCACTGCACATCGCCCTCGCTGAGCGAAGTGTCCTCAGTGCCGAGGAAAGATTTCATGCGGCCCGTGACATTGCTGCCTCCTGATGTTTCCTGAGTCTTCGCTTCGCGGCGTCGCACACCTGAGTTGGAACTCTCTTGTGCCTCAGTTTGGATAATCGAGGAGCAAAGAGTAGATAAGATAGCAACTGTGTATATTAAAAGCTTTTTCATTTAGCGGTTACGTTTTACGTTTTAAGAAATACCTTTCTTTATATCTTATCAAGAATGTGCAACTGAAGTATTAATTATTAATTAATCAGTTAGCCACTACATCGATAGGCGAGATTTCACGAGTTACGCCATCGGGCCCGACGGCCTTGATGCTGGTGATCAGGATGCGTCGGCCACGGTTGAGACGTTGGATTTGCTGCTTCTGGCGATCGCTGAATGCTGCGCCGTTGCTGTTTTCGGGAATCGAGTTGCCCAAGTTGTCAGTTACAACAGTCTGGAAGCTAACCACCGAGAACTTAGTGTCGAGCAATCCATCATCGATAGCAGCCTCAAGTTCTTTGGTGTCGAGGAGTTGCTTCTTTGAGATTTTGCCGCCTTTGTAGCGGGTGACATTGCCGTCAGCTCCCGCAATAGCAATGTAAGCGGTAGGGTCGGGCAGCTTGCGTACACGGAATGTGTGGCTTGCCACGTTGCTTTGGCGCCCATCCATGTTAGCAGTCACGGTCAGCACGGCGTCGGTGCCCACAGTCGAAGGCTTGGCAATCCATTGGTCACCTTGGCGAGTAAGGCTGCCATTGGTCATGGTGGCTGAGATGTCGCCCATCGGCACGCCTGGCACTGAGATGCTGATTGGGTTGTCGATGCCGGCATATAGCACATTCATCATCGTAGCTGACACTGTGGCCATAGGCTCGATTACGGTGTAGGATGAATTGAAGTCGTGGGTAGTGACTGAGCCATCGCCATGCTGCACTTGCAGATAGCCCTTATAGTCGAAGTTGCCAGTGGAGTTGGCTCCCACTTGGTAGATGCTGCTGCCTTCGGCCAGCTCATTGCCATTGATAAATATCTGTGGGCGCTGGGTTGTGTCAACAGCTGCCAGCACTATGTTGGCTTGGTAAGTGCCTCCACGCATTACGATTCGGCTCTGAGGAATCACGAAGGCGTTGAGTTCGTTTACGCGCACGTCGCCTGCGTCGATTTGCGAATATAGGGTAGCCAAGGCTTCGCCCTCGGCATAGAGGATGTCATTTTGCAGCTTGGTGAGCAGGGTAATGGCTGCTACCACGGGCTTTTGGTCGAATTGCTGCTCTTCCCACGACGATGGTGCCAGAGTGCCAAGGGCTGTGGTGGCTTGGGTGGAAAGAGACGCTTGTATGTTGTTGCGCTTCACCGTGTCGGGCATAAGCGCAGAAATATAGTCGCGGTAAGTGTCGATGCGATGGCGCAGCTTGGTGCCTCGGTTGGTGCCAGGAGCCAGCATGATTACAGAGGCTGCCTCCAGGTCGTCGCGGCTCACTATGTGATTGGGGTCGCCATCCTTGCCATCGGCTTCGCGCACGATTGCCAGCTTGAGCGAATCCACATATTTGTAAAGGCCCGAGGTGATCATGCGCACCTCGCTGGCCTTGTCGAGCCATTGCTGACCCTTTTCGGGGTTGATGAGGGCGAAGTCCTCGAGCTGGCGGTACACGGCGCCATTGCGGTCGTCGACGTTCGAGTTCGAACGCTTCAGGCCGTCGTGCACCTGTGTAAAGCCATCGAGCACGTCGCTCGACACATTGAGCGCGAGCATGGCAGTCAGGACGATATACATCAGGTTTATCATCTTCTGCCTTGGGGATAATCTTGTGTTGGATGCGCCCATTTATCGAAATACAAAATTCAAAATACGAAATACTAAATTACTTGTCACTTGTCATTTGACTGGCTGCACCAGGCATGGCCACAGCCATGTTGATAGTCATGGCATGGATCATCTTTTCATATACCTGGTTGAGCTGCTGCATGTAGCGAGCCATCTTCTCGGTCTCTTCGGCATAGCGGGTGCTCTGCTCAGCGCTCTTCTCAAACATGTCGCGGATGTCCTTGATGCCACGGTTCACGCGATCGATGGCATCGATTTGGCTCGACACGCTCTTGAGCTGTATCTCATAGATAGTGTTGAGGCCGCGGATATTCTGAGTGAGATTCTGCATCTGAGTGGCATAGCCGTTGCTGGAATCGTTGATGTCGTCGGCATGAGCGGTAATGGCTCCATAGCTTTGCAGCAGGGTCTCCGACACCTTGTTGAGGGTGGCTGTGGTTTCTTCGAGCTTTTGCAGCTGCTCGGCCACTGAGGCAATCTGGTCGATGTAGAGCTGAGTGGCACTGCCCATGTCAGTTGGAGTCTCAAAGCGGGGCTGAGGCTCGATTGTGGCAGTTTCGATAGTGGTACCATTGCCAGCACCCCCACCAATTATTACGGTGCCACCGCCACCGCCTACTACGGTTGCTCCGCCCTGATAGGCTGCTTGGCCCTGGGCGTCTATGGTGCCGTTCATCACTAATTCTTTTGTCTCGCTTTCCTCCTCTTGCTCAAGAGCCGGGAATACATTTTCCCACTTGTACTCCTTGGGAGGACGGTCGAATGCGGTGAGCACGAACATAAGCACTTCAGTGCCCATGCCGAGGCAAAGCAGCGCATTGCCGCCGGGGAGGTGCAATATCTTGAACAGTGCGCCCCAGATTACAATGGCAGCACCGATTGAGTATGCGAAATTGAAGAATCGCTGGCCTTTCTCGCTTGTAATGAATTTCGACAGGCCACGCTTGTATCTATCGACTTTAGTCATATCTTTATGGGTTTTAGGTTTTGGGATTTGGGATTTGGGAGATTCGCATTGATTTTTGATTTGTTTCCAAATCCTAAATCCTAAATCCTGATTTATTTCTTTGATTTTTGTCCTTTTGCAAATCCTATTTGGCTGCGCACGCAGCGGAAGCCGATGTAGGAGCGCTGCTCATTTTGATATTCCCACATGCGCAGGTCGCTGCGGATGTTGTGGGCTACGTCCTTCCACGAACCTCCGCGCACAATCTTGCGCTTCATGCGGTATGGATCTTCCTTGGCGGCATCGTAGCGGTATTCGGGATTGAGGTCGTTGGTAAGCTTGCTCACGCTCTCGGTGAATGCCGTTGAGGTCCATTCGCTCACATTGCCCGCCATATCGTAGAGACCGAAGTCGTTGGGGGCGAAAGTGCCCACGCGCGATGTGATTACATGGCCGTCCTTGGTGTAGTTGCCTTCCTGGGGCTTGAAGTTGGCATAGAAGCAGCCTTTGTCTTCGCTCAGAGTGAGGTCGCCCTCCCAGGGATATTGGTTTTCGGTGACGCCTGCGCGGGCGGCAAATTCCCACTCAGCCTCGGTGGGCAGGCGGTAAGGCTCGATATAGACACCCTCCTTGCCCAGGCTGCGACGAAGGAACTGGGTGCGCCATGCGCAGAAGGCATTTGCTTGCTCCCAGCTTACGCCTACCACTGGATAGTCAGAGTAGCCGCCGTGCGAGAAATAGAGGCGCACATAAGGCTCGTTGTAAGCGTTTTCGAAGTCGTTGATCCAAGCTGTGGTGTCAGGATATATGTTTACTATATAGGTGTTTACGAAGTCATAGTCGCTCTCGCGGGGGCGAGTGATTGTCTCGCGCACGATTTCGCCCTCGTCGTTGACGTAGGCAGTGTCCTTGCTGATAGTGGGCAGGATGTTGGATAGCGGCTTGTCGGTGTTGTATTCGCGGCGCGAGGGGTCAAGGCGATTCTTGCGCTTTGCAGCCTCGGTGTGGTTGTACACCTCGTAGCGATAATTCATCTGAGTGTCGTCGAGCTCGCGCACGCCAGTGATGGGGTTGGTGCGGTATACGCTCTCGATGGCGCGCTGCTCATCCTCGTTGGGGTTCTTCCATGGTATGGCCTTGTTCCAATTGAGGTGGGGAGTAATAGGGTTGCCCTCCTTGTCCTCCTCGATTTTGAAATCCTCGTTGCCTCCGTAGGCAGGGTCGGCCAATCGCTCGCGGATGATAGAGTCACGCACCCAGAACACAAATTGCTTGTATTTGCCGTTGGTGATTTCGGTCTCGTCCATCCAGAAAGCATCTACCGACACGCCGCGATTGTCGGCTGCCAGATTCCAGGCACTGTCGGCCTTGCTTACACCTACCTTCATTGAGCCTCGGTCAACGAGCACCATGCCGTAGGGGCTGGGCTCGGCCCAGGATGTGCCTCCTACGCCGGTCACTTCGCCGCCCGACGCAGCTCCATGGCCTCCGAAGCATGATGAGAGGGTAGCCAAGCAGGCTATTGATAAGAGTATGTAGTTGATTGTCTTCATTACATTATGCGGATGCTTTTGTGCTTGTTTTTGTTTTTGTCGGAGAGGTCGAGCTTGAGCTTATAGCCCAGGAACACCTCGTGGCTGCCCGATGATGCCTTGGCAATTGCCGATGTGGAGTAGTCGTAGGTATAGCCTAAGTAGAAATTCTTATATTCGGCCCCGAGGGCTACATACACAGCATCGTCGTAGCGGTAGCCAACACCCAGAGTGAAAAGCTTGTTGTAGCGGGCACGGATGGTGGCCTCGCCAGTGGTAAATGTAAAGTCGCTCTTTACCAGGAATGATGGCAACAATTCAAATAACGTGTTTTTTAGTGGAATATTGCAACCAGCCATAAAATAAAGGGTGCGATTGGCCTGAAATTCATAGGTGGTGCCAGTGTCGGTGCCAGATTCGCTTTCGCTCTTCATGGTCACGGTAGGCGAGGTGATGTGGGTGCACGACAGGCCAGCCCAAAACTTGGGGTGTGTGTACCACAGGCCGAGGCCGAGGTCGAGTGCCATGCCGTGGATGTCGCGCATGGGTATGCCATTGTCGGTGCTCTCGTGGTAGTCGTCATCATCGGGGATATACACGTCGCTGCCTTTGAAACTCTGGTCGTACATGCCGATCTGAAGGCCTGCTGCGAACTCGCCTCCGAATTTGCGGAATTTGTAGGCTACCTGTGCGCCCACTTGCAGCGAGCTGTAGAGACCGTAGTTCTCGGTCTCCACTACGGCCCCGAGGCCGATGCGCTTGCTGCCGATTTTCATGGGCATGTCGCCAGTGAGCAGGAATGTGGTGGGGGCATTGTCGATGCCAACCCACTGCATGCGGCTGCCAGCGCGGATCTTGATAAAGTCGGTCATGCCCAAGGCAGCGGGGTTATAGACGGTGGGCACCTCGTAGTACTGCGAGAATTGCGCATCGGTCTGGGCCACAGCGCAGCCTGTCACTGCCATTACGGCAGCAACCACTGCGATAAGCCTTTTGCAGCATGATATTCCTTTGCACTCTGTTTTCATCACCCCAAATAAACGTAATCCTGCCCCTTTTATTGTAAATAGCCCAAATCGTGCTCGAAATCGGACTTTATCTCACCTTATCAGGCTTTTAAAAGAAAGAGCCGTATTTAACCATAAATTATATTTTAGGAAATGGGATATTTTTTGTAATTTTGCGGATATAAGGATTGGAAATTTTGAAATAAATAAAAAATATTGATTTATGATAAGATTTGATGAAGTGAGGTATCCCATCGGGATTCAAGATTTTAGAGACCTTCGAAATGGAGGTTATTTGTATGTTGACAAGACCGAGTTAATAGCAAGGCTTATTTGGCGTGGCAAATATATTTTCCTTGGACGTCCTCGCAGATTTGGCAAGAGCTTGCTTTTGTCAACCATTGAATATTATTTCAGAGGAGAGAAGGCTCTATTTGAAGGTACATGGATTGGCATGCATGAAGATGAATGGACACTCTATCCAGTACTTCATTTCGATATGAGCCTTAACAGTGGCAAAAACGACAGGGTAGTGGAAATTTTTCTTAATGAGTGTTTGTCTCAATACGAACAAGAATACAACTTACCTGATAAAAGTTATTTAGAGGATGTTGGTTCGCGATTTAGCGCCTTAATAAGAGGGGTGTATTACAAGACTGGCCAACAAGTAGTAATCCTCATTGATGAATATGACAATGGAATTTTGGAGACTCTTGATGCGCCTAAAGAACAGCAAGAGGCTATGAGCGATGTGTTAAGGGCATTTTACAAGCAGCCCAAGGGCATGGATCGCTATGTGAAATTCTGTATGGTCACTGGTGTGTCACGTTTTAGCAGCTATACTTTATTTTCTGGGCCCAACAACTACAGTGATATCTCTCTTGATTCAAAGTATGCTACCATTTGTGGAATTACCCAACAGGAATTGCTCACCGTGTTTGGTAAGGGGGTGGAGAGCTTGGCTCAAAACCTAAAATTAACTACTGAGGAGGCTATTAAGACATTGCAATTAAAGTATGACAGTTACCGCTTTACGGAAAGCCAGGAGCTGGTTTACAATCCCTTCAGTCTTCTGAATGTATTTGCAGAGCGACGCTTAGCAAACTATTGGATAAAGTCTGGTACCAGCAAGGTGTTTGTAAAATATCTTACTCGCTCAGAGTTTGATCTTTTGGAACTTCAAAGGATTTGGGTGAAAAGTGAGCGTATGGAAGGCAAATATACCAAGGAAGATTCAATTCCCTTGCTTTTTCAAACGGGGTATCTCACAATTAAAGAGGTTAAAGACAGCCTCTATCGGCTTGGAATACCCAATGGGGAAGTACGGAGCGCCCTCGT
This sequence comes from Bacteroidales bacterium, assembly GCA_020860515.1. Taxonomy (GTDB): domain Bacteria; phylum Bacteroidota; class Bacteroidia; order Bacteroidales; family Muribaculaceae; genus CAG-873. Next base: position 23,977 of record JAJBUG010000039.1, read on the forward strand.
GGATCAACTCATGCCCAGCTACTTGGGCGTTTCTGAAGATGAGTTCCCTGAAATGCTCTCAAAGCTCCAACGGCTTGTCAAAGATGGCGATGTGTCTGGTTGGATTGCCCAAATGCAGGTGATGATGGCCAAAATACCTTATCGCTTATTCGGCCTTACAAAGAGCAATCATGAAGACGAAGAGGCTCGATTGGAAGCAAAAAAACAATCAATAGCGAGATTCGAACGTACTTACCACCTTATTGTGGATTTGTTTTTCCAAATGCTTGCGATAAATGCCCACAGTGAGATAGAGATAGCAGGAGGGCGCATTGACATGGTTGTAGAGACAGATCACTATGTTTATGTCATAGAATTCAAACTTGATGGCACCATAGATGAGGCCTTGAAGCAAATTGATAGCAGAGGCTATCTTATTCCTTGGAAAGCAGATGATCGGAAAGTTTACAAGATCGGTATTGTGTTCTCATCCCAGACTCGAAACATTTCCTCCTACGCCTACACTCCCAAACCATAACAAACAAAAGAAACCATTAGAACCCAAAATATCCCAAAATCGTGCTCGAATTCGGACTTTATCTCACCTTTTGACCGAGATAAAGTCCGATTTCGAGCACGATTTGTTGAAAATAAAAGTTCGGCCTGGGTACGCACTGTTAGGAGAAGTGGCGGAATCTGTCATCTCAAAAGTAACGCTATTAATTGAATTGACTAAAAAATGAATCAAAAATCCGATTAAAAATTTGGAGAAATCCGATAAGATTTATTAACTTTGCGTCACAAATAAAGCATCTGTGAATTCCCAGAGGGGAGGGCTGATGCGTAACATATTGAAAAGGCGTTTACTTGACGCTTTGTCTTTCGGCTTCGAAATTTCCACACTATACTCGGAAGAAGGGCATTGCAACGGTAGATGGCCACGGTTGGTATATTAGTGCCAACCGTATTTCCCTATATGCGGAGATGCGGTGCTTGGTGCCATATATGCCTAAGCGTAGGCTTCTGCGTTGCTGTTCTGTTCCGAATGGCCGTGGAAAGCCTCGAAGCCCAGGCAGCAGCAAGGAAATGTGCCTGCGCTTTTTCTTTTTGCCATGAACTAATTCTCACAAGGGCACAGTGAGCTTTCTGCTGCCGCTATGGCCCGAATTTACGATAATATCGACATAAAATTTGAAGAGGGTATCAATCAAATAATCTCTTCCCCAGGAGTCAAACGAGTTGATTTCTGTGTTGGTTACTTCAACCTTAGAGGTTGGAACTTGGTGGTTGACCAAGTTGACCGACTTGAAGGTGATTTTGTGCTTGAAGGACGAAGCAACGAGTTTCGCACTTGCCGTTTGCTCGTAGGCATGCACCAGCCACCAGATGAAATAATCCGACAGCTTTATTCTAAGGATCAATCCATGATTGATTCAGAGCAGGTGCAGAAGCTAAAACGCAGAATCGCCAAGGATTTTCGTCATCAATTATTGTTAGGCGTGCCTACTCAGCGCGACGAACTTACCCTTCGGCGCCTTGCTACACAGCTTCGCGAGCGAAAGGTAGTGGTAAGGCTCTCAGCCAAGCCAATCCATGCCAAGTTGTATGTAGCTTATGCTCCTGATGATTACCGTTGTCCCAAGATGGCAGTTCTCGGCAGTAGCAACCTAACATATTCCGGCCTCAACTATCAAGGTGAGCTAAACGCTGAATTTGCTGAGCACGGTCAGGCCGAACAACTTTCCAATTGGTTTGACGACCGATGGAATGATCGCTACTCCATTGACATAACCGATGAACTTGTCACTGCCATAGAGGAAAGTTGGGCGGCCGATAAAACAATTCCTCCGTATTACATCTATCTGAAAATAGCCTACCACCTTAGCGAGGAGGCAAGAAAAGGTCTCAAGGAGTTTTCTCTAACGCCAGAATTTCGCCATGACCTGTTTGAATTCCAGCAAAATGCTGTGAAAATTGTAGCCCGACATCTCAATAATGAGCGACGGAAAGGTGCAATGATTGGTGATGTAGTAGGTCTTGGTAAAACTATTACAGCGTGTGCCGTAGCTAAAATGTACGAACTCTACGATGGCAGTTCTACGCTGGTGGTTTGTCCAGCCAATTTGCAGGAGATGTGGATGAAATACATCAAAAAATATGACCTCAAAGCCGAGGTAATGTCAATGGCTAAGACAATTGATGTGGAAAATTCACGCTTCTACAAATTGATAATCGTTGATGAAAGTCACAACCTGCGAAATGGAGGCAAACGCTACTCCAATATCAAAAGACTGATTGAACATCAGTCGTCAAGGGTGCTTCTGTTGACAGCGACTCCATACAATAAAGATTACAGTGACCTTGCCACCCAATTGCGACTTTTCCTGTCAAATGACCAGGACTTAGGTGTTCGGCCTGAGCGTTACATTGATGAGCTTGGAGGTGAACGTGGCTTCTTGCAAACACACCCCGATATCCATATCCGCACCATTGGAGCTTTTGAAAAAAGTGAAAATGTAGAGGATTGGAATGAACTGATGAAACTTTTCTTAGTTCGCCGTACACGCTCTTTCATAAAGAATAATTTCGCTAAGTCAGATGCTCAAAAGGGAGGTCGAAAATATCTCGAATTTCCTGATGGACGCAGATCGTATTTCCCTGATCGCATTCCAAGAAAAAAGACCTTTGAAACTCAGCCAGGCGATCAATATTCTCGCTTGTACTCCGAGGAAATGCTTGAGAAAATGGAATCTCTGGCTTTGCCGCGCTATGGCCTAAGTCATTATATCAATGAGAAAGCCGCTATGGAGGCTCCGTCTCACATCCAGCAAATCATCGACAATCTTTCGCGAGCTGGAACACGAATGATGGGATTTTGCAAGTCCACATTCTTCAAGCGAATTGACTCAAGCGGATTCTCATTCTTGCTCACGCTCTATCGCCACATCCTACGCAATTGTGTGTATCTCTATGCAATTGACAACAAATTGCCTCTGCCTATTGGGGATAATAATGTATTGCCTGAAGATTACTGTGAGGATGGTAATTCTGATAATGGGGGAGTATTTGGAGATGATGCGCAAGTTGACCCAGCTGTAGATGCTACGCTTAATATTCCTACAGATATGGCAGTATATATGGCCAAGGCTAAGGAATACTATGAAATGATTTATGCCAAATCGGGAGGTAATATTTCCTGGCTTGACCCAAAGTATTTCAAGCGCACCTTAAAGCAACAGCTGAAGAAAGATTGCGATACTGTAATCGAAATGATAAAGCTGTGCGGAAAGTGGGAGCAGAAGAATGACCAAAAACTTAACGTATTGGAAAAACTACTGCTTGTTGACCATCCTACCGACAAGGTGGTAGTATTCACTCAATATAGCGACACCGCTCGATATATTTCAAATCAGCTTCGTAAAAGAGGAGTCAAAAATGTGGATTGTGCTACTGGGGGCAGTGAGAATCCTACAGCCATTGCTGAGCGGTTCTCACCAGAAAGTAATGACAAATCAATTCCAATGACTGAGCAAACACGTGTGCTTATTTCAACAGATGTGCTTTCAGAGGGTCATAACTTGCAAGATGCGCATGTGATTGTGAATTATGACCTCCCATGGGCCATAATCCGACTTATACAGCGCGCTGGTCGTGTGGACCGTATTGGACAAAAAGCTGATGAAATTTTCTGTTATTCGTTCTTCCCTGCTGAGGGTGTAGAAAGAATCATTAATCTGCGTGGACGACTTAACGACCGTATCAATGCCAATGCCAATATCGTGGGTTCTGATGAAATCTTCTTTGAAGGTAACGAGCAGAATCTGCGTGACATGTTCAACGAGAAAGCAGGAGTGCTTGACGATGCTGACGATGCTGATGTGGATCTTGCATCTCAAGCATTCCAGATATGGAGCAATGCTATAAAGGCACACAAAGAGTTGAAGCAGATTATCCCAAATATGCAAAACATGGTGTACTCTACTCAAGCCACAGCTATTCTTGGACAGGAGGGTGTAATTACATATACTCGTTCGGCCTCAGGATTCGACACACTTACGTGGCTTAACCATGCTGGCAATATTATCACTCAATCTCAACAGAAAATCTTGCAGGCCGTAGCATGTGATTATCAAACACCAGCCGAACTTCCCCTTGAAGATCACCATGAACTCGTAGGGAAGGCTTCTGAGATAGTGAAAAAGCAAGCCGTAACCACTTCTGCTGGTGCTTTGGGCAACCATCGCAGCGTGCGTGCTCGTCTCTACCACTTCCTATTGAATTATTACGAGCGGCCAACTGATATTTTCTTCACCAATGAATTGAAGGAGGAAATAAATCAGACCATCGACGAAATTGCAAAGTTCACACTTAAGGATGCAGCTAAGACTACCATTGGGCGCATGCTTCAGAACACCAACAAATCAGCCACAGATGACCTTGTGGATTATGTGTTGGATCTGCGTCGCAGCGGAGCCTTGTGCAACGTAGTGGATGAAGACGAAGATATGTGTGATAATGAAATTATATGTTCCATGGGTCTTAAACATATTGCAGAATGAGAAGAAGTGAGTTTGACAGATGTTTAGCGGAGCGTGATTTTCCAACCCTTTTCATTGCGGAAATGGGGTGGAACAATGCTAAAGGCACTCGAGAACTGCCTCCAATTATCTTGGATGAAAAAGGCTACAATTTCTCGATTGTGGCCGAGCGAGAAAGTTTCCAAGCACTCCATTGTGAAGTCGATGAGATACCTCAATCTTCGTTGACTCGTAGGCTTGATGCAAAACTTCGCCCTCTTGTCACAGCTGGATATCTGGCGATTTTCAGCCTGCGTTCAAATCCCATTCATCAGTTATGGGTGGTGCCGGTAAAGAATATCGAGAAACGTGATTTGATATCAGTGGAATATGACTCACCTGAAAAGGCAGAATTCCTATATTCAAAAATTGATGAGTTTACTTTCGATTTAACTGAAAAGCTCACGAATCCAGAGATTATTTCGAGAGTAAATCATGCCTTTAGTCTCAATTCTGAGAAAATAACCAAGGATTTTTATGCTGGATTCAAGCGAGAGCACAAGTCCTTTGCATCTTTAATTACTGGTATTTCTAACGAAGAGGATAAGAATTGGTACGCATCAGTGATGCTTAATCGCTTGATGTTCTGCTACTTTATTCAGAAGAAAGGCTTTTTGAATGGCGACACTGATTATCTTCGCCACAAATTGGAATGGTGCAGAGGAGATAGAGGTGAGAATCTCTTTTATAGGAAATTCTACAAGAAATTTCTTATCCGACTGTTCTCTGATGGCTTGAATGCTCCAGTTCATGACCGAGATTTTGAGAAGACTTTTGGGAGAATCCCCTATCTCAACGGAGGAATGTTTGATCAACATCAGATAGAAAAGGCCAATCCCAATATTGATATTCCCGATGAGGCATTTATCTCCTTATTCAACTTTTTTGACAAGTGGCATTGGCATCTTGACACTCGCATTGAAGCATCGGGGCATGATATCAACCCTGATGTATTAGGTTATATCTTTGAGCAGTATATCAATGATAGAGCCAAGATGGGTGCGTATTACACCAAGGAGGATATCACAGAATACATAGGACGAAACACCATTTTGCCATTTATATTCGATAAGGTAAAGAATATGTCGAAACCTATGGAGAGGGTGTTTGCCCCAGAGGGCTTCGTATGGCAAACACTCAGAAATAGTGGCGACCGATATCTATTCGCCGCAGTTAAGAAAGGTTATACGGCTGATTGGCGTAAACGCATACCGCAACATATAGCAATTGGCCTGGATACCTCAGCTCCCAATCTTTTAGAGCGTAGAAAGGATTGGAATACTAAGACGGATGAGAAGTTTGCTCTTCCAACAGAGATTTGGCGGGAAACTGTGGAGAGGCTGCAGCGTTGTGAAGATATCATAGGCAAAATCAGTTCCGGAGAAATTACCAGTATCAATGATTTTATAACTTATAATCTTGACGTTCGTCAGTTTGCCGAGGATTTAATAGCCAAGGGCGAGGACAATTTTGTGTTCAATTTCTATGAGGCACTGAGGTCTGTGACCATTCTTGACCCTACTTGTGGTTCTGGTGCATTCTTGTTTGCGGCTATGAATATCTTAGAACCACTGTATTATGACTGCATAGAAAGAATGCAAGGTATTCCCTTACCATCACCACAAGTAAAGAAGGCTCTTGATGAAATCACAGCTAAGTATCGGTCGAATATACATTATTTCATTTTCAAGTCCATAATCCTTCGGAATCTCTATGGGGTTGACCTTATGGCAGAAGCTGTAGAAATAGCCAAACTGCGCCTTTTCTTGAAGATGGTGGCTGTGGTTGACGTTGACTATCGTGCTCAAAATCTCGGCCTCGATCCCCTACCAGATATTGATTTCAATATTCGTTGTGGCAATACACTCGTGGGTTATGCCAATGAGAATGAAATCAAGCGTGACCTCGGTACCCCTAAAACAATCTTGGATGAAATTGCCAATCAAGAATTTAGTACTAAGATCGAACAAGAAATGAAGGTGGTTGCAGCGACTTACCGTGAGTTTAAGCGTTTGCAACTTGTACAAGAGGAGCATTTTACAGAGTTCAAGCACGCCAAAGAGGAATTATTGAAGCGACTATCAGATCTCAATGATACTCTTAACCGCCGCTTATTCATTGCAACTAAGGGTGACCCTGGTGAAGCACGTTTTGCCTCTGAGTTTAAAGCCTGGAAAGCCTCACATCATCCCTTCCATTGGATTTCAGAGTTCTACTCCATCATTCACGACAACAAGGGCTTTGATGTCATAATCGGCAACCCTCCGTATGTGGAGTATTCAAGACGTAATGTAAATTACGAAATAAAAGATTATTATACTCTCAAATCAAGTAATCTCTATGCATTTGTATTTGAAAGATCGTTTAATATCACAAACTCAAAAATTGGCCTAATCGTACAACTTTCCTCTGTAGGGACAGATGGTATGAGAACTCTTCAGGAATACTTTTTAGGTAATTCTTCAGAAATATTTTATGGGTGTTTCCCAGAACGCCCCAAACAATTGTTTGAGGGTGCTTGTATTGCGCTTTCCATTCTATTTTGTAACAAAAAGAAAGTTGAATCTCAAGGCCTTATCCTAATGGGAGCTGGTGTAAATCGTACAACAGACACTGCCCGTGTTTGTTTATTCCAGACTCTTTCATATACTCATATAAGCCAAGATTCCTTTCTTGATGTGTATAAACTCTTTCCTAAATACAAAAATCCAATAGAATTATCTATTTTTGAAAAAGTATTATCACAAAAACCTATAAGTGAAATGATTTCCTATTCGTCTAATTCGAATAGTATTTCTTATAGAACTGCAGGGGGACGTTATTGGAAAATATTTTTAAATCGTCCCTTTGCTAATATCTCTACGTCCAATAAAACAAAGTCTTTATCTCCAGCTTTTCCTAAAGATGCAGCTGTAGCACTCCTAAATAGTGGGTTGTTTTGGCTATACTATGTAAATTATTTTGATCTCTATAATCTGAAAGATTATATGATATTCAATATGAAATTTACACCCAATAAAGATATCACTATGGCTCTTAGTCATCTTGGGAAAAAATTGATGGAATCATATGAGAAAAATAAAGTAGAGAATACTCAGTTTGTTAAATCGAAACAACAAATCTGTGTATTTGAGTCCTTCAACCCAGCCTTGTCCAAGTCAATAATAGATGAGATAGATATGGTTTTGGCTCAGCACTATGGCTTTACCCAGAAGGAACTGGACTTCATAATCAACTATGATATCAAATATCGTATGGGAGATGAGTTAAGTGATGATAATTTGGAAGGGTAGATAAGATTATTTACAATTTTGAATATTTCCCTTAACCACAAATCTCAGAAGTTATCCATCATAAGATCATTCACTAACTAAATCTATAAATAATGGAAAAAATCAAATTGTTTTTAAAATTAATGCTAATGGGGTTTATTCTTGGAACCCTAACAGCATGTGGAGGTGGGGACGATACCCCAGAAAACCCCTCAGTGATAGAAAAATCAGTATCAGTAGATGTCTTAGGAGATGCTGCTGTAGAAGTGGACTTTGAAATAGAGAGTGTTTCCAGCTCTGACTATTTCGTAGCACTTACAACTGGAGAAGGAAATACAGTAAGTATTTTTGGATTACACAAAGGAACCGCCGATATAACAGTAAAGGGTAACAAAAGCTCAGCCATCATCCATCTAACTGTTAATGCAACCAATACATTGTGTGGTGAACCATATCTTGAATTTTATTCAACTATGGATGAGTTAAGAGCCGCCATTCCCTCTGAAGCTACTGATATAAAGGAATTTTCTAGCCAATCTACTTATTCGGAGAGAATAAGTTATACATATGACTATGTGTATTATGAATATATTTTTAGGCAAGGTGCCGAATTAGTGTGTGTGTTTACTGAGGTACTTAAAACCTATGTAACCCTATCGTCTGCTTTAGCATACTTAGATCAGCGTTATAAATATGATAGTAAGGTTGATGCGTCTAAGACTTATTCAGGAAAAACAGTATATTGGTATGAGTATCCAGACAAAATGTATATTGAATTCAACATGTGTGGTGGAAATGGAGGATGTCAAATTCGATAAGCCCCGACGAAGGAAGCTATAGAATATTACTATATGATTTATAAAGAATAATATTTTTTCTGTAAGAATAGATAAGGGAAACATTTATGGGTAATCCTAATTTATTGGGTAATAAATGTTTATTAGATAAAGGTGATATAATAGGATTCTTTGCCTCAAGCCAAACCAGTCCAGGGTCGGTGTTGCCGACTTTGGACTGGGCTTATGATATAGCTAAGAAAGAAGAAAATGTGGTGATGTCGGGTTTTCAGTCTCCTTTGGAAAAAGAAGTGCTTGAAATTCTTTTGCAAGGTTCTTGTGGGATTATTATGGTTTTGAATCGCTCAATTTATCGAAAAGTCCCTGAGCGGTTTAGTGAGGCTATGTCTAAGAATCGGTTGTTATTTATTTCTCTTGAAAGCCCAAATGTGATTCTTCCATCAAAACGTCAAGCTGCTCGGCGTAATGAGTTTATTGCCTCTACTGTCTCTACATTGGTTTTCTCCTCTGTGGCCCCCACATCTTCTCTATATCCTACATTGCAGCACTACTCTACCATAAAACCAATAAAGACTTTTTAATACTGTTTTTGTATAATTCCCTATATCTTATAGTTTCATTCTGTCTTATTGTAGAATTTATTGTAGATTTATTTGGTCGAGAGATATATTAACTACCCAAGAGCCATTCTTATCTGCTCCGAGGCGAGAGATAATCCGAGCTTCAGCAAGTTTCTTGATGTGTACTCTTATTGTTTCTCTTCCTTTTTCAAGTGATTGAGACAGACTGCTATGGGTGGATTTAGGATTATTAGAGAGTTCCTTTAATATTTCACAGTCAAGTTTGCTAAGTCTTATTTTAGAATTTACATACCCATTTTCTCCATTTCCATACCCATTTTCTCCATTTACATACCCATTTTCTCCATTTCCATACCCATTTTCTCCATTTACAGGCAGATTTTCAGGCGGATTTTCAGAATTTATAGGCAGATTTAAAGGCGGATTTACATCATTTACAGGCGGATTTTCATCATTTACATGCTGGTTTTCGCCAGTTACAAACTGGGTTTCACCTTTTACATGCGGATTTTCCCCATTTACAGACGGATTTTCGGGATTTACATACTGATTTACATACTGGTTTTCTACGGCTTTTCTGAGGGAGTCGTAGTAAACTGTGGTACGGAAGATATCGAGCTCAAGCATCTCGGGGCGGCTATGGCGATAGTGTTGAGCATATTTGAAAAGGTTGCGTACTCCCGAACCAAGCCTATCAGCATGGCCAATTGTACGGAAGAAATTGGCTATGATCGGGTTCTTGGGATAAGGCTCGTAATTATCGGGCGTGATTTCTACCAAACCAGTGGCCTTATTGGCATTTTGGGTGTACATTCTCTCAGCCTCAATCACGAACTTTGCGGGATAAGCACTGGTCATCTCTCGATGAATCAAGAGATTGGAAATCATTTCACGACAGAGAATGTTGCGTAGGCTTATGCGCGTAGGCCCTTCCAAGTAAAATGGATCAGGCAGATGCTTGGCGGTAAACTCCATCAAGAGGTCGTAACTGTCAACCAAATTGGTATCGACAATCAAGCGGTCATCGTAGCGGTCAACATTGTCAATCCTTACGATGGCATCGGTTTCATAGGCTGGAGTTACATCGCGGATCACCTCGTCGCGTCCAAGCAACATTACTGCCGCTAAATTGTAGCCCCGTTCGTTGGTCTGATGGTCGATGCTATAGAGCCCAGCCGACTTTAGCAACTCAGCATCATCCATATCCTTCCACTTGTGCTTGCCATTATTCATATTGACAGCCATCTGGCGGATGCGTGGCAGCATGTCAAGCCGCAGATCGGTAATATCAACATAGGGGAATACTTTTCTCTCGGTGTAGATATTCTGCTTCCGAATGTACATAAGAGTCTTTTTATCGGTGGCAGTCACCTTGACATCAGCATCGCCATTGCGATCGTAAGTGACACCATTGTAGGAGTGCACTTCCGAACTCGGATTTACATGGATATGAATAATCGATTTGCCTTTGTATTTGAAATCCTTTGGTTCGATGTAGGTGGTAGGGGAAAAGGCATTGGAATTAGATATATGATTGATAAAGTTCTTTTTCCAATCATCCACGGCTTTTTCGGGTACGCCTAAAATGTTCCCATTATCATCAACACCCAGGAAAATATCACCTCCGAATCGATTCTCATTTACCTTCGATTCGGGACTCTTTTTTATGGGAGGAAATGCGAAATATGTTAATTAAATGAGCAGAGAGTTGAGAATTTTTGTTAACTTTGCAGAGTATTCGTTGTGAGGCTGCTTTGCCATGGGCTAAAGCGGTCGCGCTGCGATGGCTTCACAAGAGGCATAACCAACATAAAACACCTATATATGGCAAAGAAGAAGACAGAGGCAGCTCCCGAGCCCAAATCGGAGGCTAAGGCCAAAACACCTGCAGCCCAACCCAAGGCTAAAAAGACCCGCAAAGCACAGCAGAACAATGTGCTCCCCATCATAAAGAACGACCCCTGGCTCGAACCATTTGCCGCCGCCATTGAGGGCCGTCACCATGACTTCTTGCGCAAAGAATATGACTTGACCCAGGGCAAGCAAAGCCTTGTTGACTTTGCCAACGCCTACAAATACTTCGGCCTCCACCGTGACAAGGATGGCTGGGTATTCCGCGAATGGGCACCCAATGCCACCGCAATCACCCTGATCGGTGACTTCTCAAATTGGAAAGAAGAACTAAAATACTCACTCAAGCGCCTTGACAATGGCGTATGGGAAATCCACCTCAAGCCCAACGACTTGAAAGAAGGTCAGCTCTTCAAGATGATGGTGCACTGGCCCGGAGGCGAGGGCGAGCGCATCCCGGCCTATGCGCACCGCGTGGTACAGGACGAAAAGACGCACATCTTCTCAGCCGAAGTTTACTGTCCCGAAGAGCCCTACAAATGGGAAATCGAAGAATTTGTGCCTGACACCAAGCCGTTGTTAATATATGAGTGCCATATAGGCATGGCCCAGGAGAAAGAGGGCGTCGGCACCTACGATGAGTTCCGCGAGAATATCCTGCCGCGCATCTCTGCCGATGGCTACAATGCCATCCAGATCATGGCCATTCAGGAGCATCCCTACTATGGTTCGTTCGGCTACCATGTCAGCAACTTCTACGCTCCATCGAGCCGCTTTGGCACACCTGAGCAACTCAAGGCCCTTATAGACAAGGCTCATGAGCTGGGTATAGCCGTGATTATGGACATTGTGCATAGCCACGCTGTGAAGAACGAGAACGAAGGCCTCGGACGCCTTGATGGCAGCTATGACCTGTACATGTACGGCGATGGTCGCCGCGAGCATCCAGCATGGGATTCGCTTTGCTTTGACTACGGCAAGAACGAAGTGCTCCACTTCCTGCTTAGCAACTGCAAATACTGGCTCGAAGAGTTCAAGTTCGATGGCTTCCGCTTCGACGGCGTCACCTCGATGCTCTACTACAGCCACGGCCTTGGCCAAGCCTTCGGCAGTTACGAAGACTACTATAACGGCGGCCAGGATGTGAATGCAATCACTTACCTGACGCTTGCCAACAAACTGATCCACGAGGTAAATCCCCATGCCATCACCATCGCCGAAGAAATGAGCGGTATGCCAGGCTTGGCTCTGCCCGTAGCTGACGGTGGCATCGGTTTCGACTACCGCATGGCCATGGGCATCCCCGACTATTGGATCAAGATGCTTAAGGAGAAGAAGGACGAAGATTGGCACGCCACCTCGATATTCTGGGAACTCACCAACCGCCGTGCCGACGAAAAGACCATCTCCTACGTAGAGAGCCACGATCAGGCCCTCGTTGGCGACAAGACCGTAATCTTCCGTCTCATTGACAAGGAAATGTACTGGCACATGATGAAGGACGACGACAATATGGTCGTAGCCCGTGGCATTGCCCTGCATAAGATGATTCGCCTCGTAACTCTGGCCACAATCAATGGCGGCTACCTCAACTTCATGGGCAATGAGTTCGGCCATCCCGAATGGATCGACTTCCCGCGTGAGGGCAATGGCTGGAGCTACAAATATGCTCGCCGCCAGTGGGATCTGGTGGACCGCCAAGAGCTGAAGTATATCTACCTGCAGAACTTCGACAATGCCATGATCGAGCTGGTAAGCGACATTTACAACTTCCAAGCGTTGCCTATCCGCAAGCTGTGGGAGAAGGACGATGACCAAGTGCTGGCTTTCATGCGTGGCGACTATGTGTTTGTATTCAACTTCAATCCATTCAAGTCGTTCGACGGCTACGGCATTCTTGCTCCAGGTGGCAAGTACCGCACTGTGCTTTCGACTGACAACCCCGACTTCGGCGGATATGGCAATGTGGATGAGAAGGTCGAGCACTTCACCCAGAGCGATCCGCTGTATGCGCCTGCTGGCGTGGAATGGCTGCGCCTGTATCTGCCTGCCCGCAGCGCCATGGTGCTAAAGAAGGCTCGCCCATACAACCGCAAAAAGTGAACGATTGGGTCCTTAACATAAAAAATGCACGAGGCATACTCGTGCATTTTTTTATTTGTGATTGGTGAAATTTAGAATGTGGTGGCGTTTTGGCCTCGGAGCTGGCGATAGAAGCCGATTTGAGCGGTGCTCATGTAGGGTTCAATCCAGAGGACCAAGATGCCAAAGGTGATGATGCAGAGCAAAATCCAGCCGATGAAGCGCAGGATAAGGCAGAAGAAGTTCCACTTCTGTCCCTTCATCAGGTTCCAGCTTGCTTTCAGGGCATCAACGCCAGTTATGTTAGGATCATCAATCATGATAAGGAAGGTCATCGAGAAGCCGCATGCCAAGATGATGCCAGGCACGATAAGCAAAACCATTCCGATGCCTACGGCAAGAGTCATGAGCAATCCGGCCACGAGATTCTGTGCGAAGCGATTGGTGAAACCGCAGAAGAGCAAGTTGAGATCCGACTGCTTGTAGTCAACTTGATGGTTAAGATATGAATAGTAGCCGTAATAGAGCGGGCCAGCTATGATGAGTGCTACGATATAGGTCCAGCTTGCTACCGTTCCGATGATTGCATAGATCAAGGTAGCCAAAGCTGCCATAGCCCATCCCCCCTTGAGTTGGGCCTTGGCCCATTGCATAAGTTGTTGATTGGTCATAATTTTTGTGGATTATAGTTAAATTTTCGCAAAGGTAGCAATTTTTTCGTTTCATCTATTCTTTTTCGCTAAGAAAAAACGTAAATTTGCAGTAACTAACCAATTATACCACTATTCTATGCAAGTTAAACAACTTTTGCTTACCTTAGGGGCCTTAGCCACCACTGCTGCCTATGCGGCTGATGGCAAACCTGAGATCATACAATTCACTCAGGATGGGGCAGTGCTTACTGTAAGCGCTCTTTCTGACAATGCCCAATGGGCCATTACCCAGACCGCAGGGGACCAGGACACTGATAATCCGCTTCCTACCGGCGGCTCGCTCATTGATGTGGCCACTGGGTCGTTAACCACCATCACCACTACATCTTGGGCATCGGTCAGCGATGTGGCAGACAACGGACTGGTTGTGGGCAGCGAATCCAGTATGCCCGCTTATTGGAGCCCAGATACTCAGACATGGACACATCTTTCACTATCGGATGGCTATGACATAGGTGCACTGTTGGCCGTTACCCCTGATGGCCGCTATGCTTGCGGATATATGGGGTCGAGTAATAGCGTGTACACCTCTGAGCCATCGCTTTACGACCTGGCTACGGGCGAGCAAATTCCCCTTACCAATATACCTCACCGAGGCATGTTTGGCAAGGTTTACGATCAAGTGACTCCCTGGGCCATTTCTGCCGATGGCAATTATCTGCTGTGCAGCGTAGCCTGCAGTTTCTTGGGCGATAGTCCCACCGATACTGATGGCAATGAGACTGGCGGTATGCAAGCCACAATGTGGCCCTTTATTTACGACGTGCAGGCTCAGGATTATACGGCTGTAGGTTTTGACCTCGACAAGGAAAACTGGGTGTTTACTCCGCGCGATGCTAATCTGCTGCAAATCACCGACCAATTTTTCTCGCCCAGCGGACAGTATGTCACTGGCATTGCTTATCTGGTGAATAATGGCGGAGATGCAAGCGGTGGCTCGGAGTACAAGGTTGCCTTCCTTTACGACCGAATCAACGACACATTCGAGCTTTACAATGGATCGAGCGATGGCGACTTTGGAGCCGGAGCTGTAACCAACGATGGCATGGTGATTGCCCATGCATCGGCCGACAATCCTTATCCCGCTGCCTATGTGCGCTCAGGCAAATTTTATATCAGCTTCGACCAAATCCTGAGCCAAGTTTACGGCATGGACCTTGCCGATTACAATGGCGATGGCGTCAGCGGCAGCGCTGTAGGCGTCAGCGCAGATGGCCTGACTGTGGCTATGATGAGCTACGACAACTGCTACATCCTGAAGATGCCTGAGAGCTTTGCCGATGCTGCCGCCAAGGTTGACCTTTTGTCAAACTATAGCCTTAGCATTGCTGATGGCACAGCCATGACTTACCTTACCGACATTGATGTGCTGTTTGACCGCTCAGTTGTATTGAATGGCGATCCAGCCAGCATCGTGGTTACAGATGAGAATGGCGACCAATGGACCACAGCCCTCAGCTCAACTGCTGTGGCAAATGATAATGACAAGAAACTTCACCTTAGCTTCCGCACCAAGCAGATGGAAGCTAACAAGACTTATACCATCACTATTCCTGCCGGCATACTGAGTCTAAAGGAAGAATCAAGCATTAAGAATCTCGAAATCTCATTCTCATACAAGGGCCGTGCCGACGAGCCTCTGGCGCCCAGCCGCATCACTCCCTCGGATGGATCGAATCTGGCCGAACTCAGCAGCTCGAGCATGATTGAGCTGCGCTTCCGCCAGAATATCAAGGTCGCAGATTCATTCAGCGCCGACCTTTATGTAGAGGGGCAAGACAGCCCTCTGGCCAGCATGGTGGCTGCCTATGAGGATAGGACTGTATATTTTTACCCTGCTACTACTCAGTATCTTTATGATGGGTCAAGCTACTATGTAGTGATTGCCGCTGGCTCGATTACTGACCTGTCGGGCGCTGGCGGCAATGAGGAAATCCGCATCAACTATAATGGCGCTTATGTGCGCACAGTATCAAGCGACGAGAAATATGTTTTCTACGAGGATTTCAGCGCACAGACTGGCACTTGGGCTTCTAACTTCATGTTCTGGAAGACCATCTGGAATGAGCCAGCAGCTACCCCCGCAAGCTGGGGCTTTGAGTATGACAGCACATGGTGGACAGTGCTGGGCGATAACCAAACTGATCCTTACGACCAAGCTATCTGCGCCCACTCCATGTTCTCGCCAGCTGGCACTGCCGATGACTGGATGATGACACCGCGCCTCTACATACCCGATGCCAAGTGCTTCCTCAGCTTTGATGCTCAGAGTTACCTGAAGAGCAAGCAGGATGTGCTTAAGGTTTATATTTACGAAAGCGATGTAGTATATAACAATATTACCACCGACATGGTAGATGCCCTGGCTGCTGACATCCGTGAAAACGGTCGCCTTATCTACGATGTAGTGCTTACCCCTGGCGAGGCCGAAGAGGACCTGGAGGGCGATTGGCAGAATTTCGTATTTGACCTGGCTGAATATGCTGGAAAGGACATTTATGTGCTTTTCAACAACAACAACACCGATCAGAGCGCTATCTTCATCGACAATGTGAAGGTGGAGCGCAACTTCTCATTCCTCACTTCGCTCACCACTCCTGAGAGCGTAGTAAATCAGGAATCCATCGCAATCAAGGGCACTATCACAGTGGAGAGCGAACTCGACACCTATAACGATGCTACTCTTATCCTACTCGACAGCGAGGGCAATGAGATTGACCGCATTGAGGAATCGGGCCTCGGCTTGCAGAAGGGCGACAAGTATGCCTTTGAGTTCCAGAATGAGCTGCCTCTCGAATATGGCATAATCAACAAGTATTCGCTCGACTTTACTCTCGATGATGAGCAGACGGTGCTTGAGCTGAGCGTGAAGAACCTCGCATTTGAGCCTGAGCGCAAGGTGGTGCTTGAAGAAATCTCAGGGCAGGACTGCTCGAACTGTCCGCTCGGATTCTTGGCAGCTGAATATATCAGCACGATTTATCCCAACAACTTCCTGCCGGTGGTAATGCGTTGCTACGGCGGCGATCGCCATAGCACAGGCGTATGGGCCGATGTGTCAACTTATTGCACTAATGTGCTTGCTACCAGCTCAGCCCCGATGGGCAAGATTGACCGTGGCGAGCTATGCTCACCCATGGTAACTAATAACAATACATATCAATTCACAGGCGAAGGCCTCAATGACAGCTCTACTGGCATGCCTATCATGACATGGGCTGATTATGCGGTAGAAGAAATGAATACTCCCGCTGATGGCGACATCAACTTCTCAGTGGTTTACGACGAGGCAACTCGCACTCTTACTGTGCCTTGTTCGGTTCGCTATGCACTTTCAAGCACTGGCAAGAACATAGGACTCTTTGCTGTAGTAGTGGAAGACGGCGTAGAGGTGATTCAAAGCAACGGCTTCTATCAGACCGAGGATCCAAATCTTGGCGAATGGGGCAAGGGCGGAAGTCTGGCTCAAGCCCATGTGATATACAATATGAACCATTTGGCTCGCATGCCATTCACCACTGCTGCCAGTGGTGAATACATGGAGAATATCGACTATGTGGCCGGTGTGGAATACTCGCAGACTCTGACTAAGACTTTGGCTGAGGGTGTAATTGAGAATCCTGACAACTGCCATGTGGTGGTGATGATGATTGATGGCATCACTGGCAAGGTAATCAATGCCAACTCATGCGGATTCAATAGCACCACCAACTCGATTGGCAGCATCGTGGCCACCCCATCGGCTATAAGCGTGGCAGCTGACAATGGCGCGCTCAACGTTACATCGAGCCAGGCAGGCTCAGTGACAGTGTTTGCAGCATCGGGCATCGCCATAGCTAAGGCCGAGGCCAAGGCTGGCGAGATGGTTCGCATCAACATGGGCGGCTATCGCGGCGTGGCGATCGTAGCGGTTAACACTGGTACAGGCGTAGCCGTGCACAAAGTGGCAATTCGATAAATCAAATATCAACTATAATAGATTATGAGAAAATTATTTTCAAACATTGCCTTAGCCCTGGCCTTCACTGGCCTGGGCTTGGGCTCTGCTTCAGCTCTCGACCTTGGGGAGATTGAGTTGGGAAAGGCGTATGAGATTCCTGCCTTCTCAAGCGTTACGGGCACCATCACTGCGCCCTCGACAGGCATCCTCTATCAATACGGTGGCAGCGCGTTCGACTATAATGGAGTAAGCCCCACGTCGGCTGGATATTGCGATAACGGACAATTGTGGTCGATAGAGGTGGAAGAGGGCGTAACCTACACAGTCGAAAACTCTTTCCTCTGGAACTCAGGCAACGATGGCACCATCACCTGGAATATGCAGGGCGCTTCGGCATTTGAGTTCAAGGAGTGCAATCCGGTCGAGGGCACTATGGTTACTCCCAGTGTAAATGGCACGGGCGACATCATGATTACCATGAGCGAGCCTTGGAGGTTTACTACTGCTCATCTGGAATGTGGCGCAGTGGTATCTTCGGATATTGTGTTTACAGCTTCATCAAGCCTTACACAGGGTGTTCGCATCAATGAACAGATGAAGGCGTTCTATGCAGATGGCACATTTGACAAGGCAGGGAATACTCCCTTTATTCTTATAGTCAACGGTGTGCAAAACGAAGGCGGCACACTTTACAACGAGGATGGCATCATTAAGCTGCAATACATTGCTGGGCCACTGGGAATTGACCTTGTAGAGACAAATGTGGTAACAGGCGACAACTTCCTTTCCTATTACCGCCCAGGCGATGAATCCGGCATCTTCTATTTCACATTTGATGGCGAGTTAAGCACTACCAGTGTGCCCCAGCTCGAAATCAGTGCTGGCAATCAGGAAGTGGATGGCAGTTATTTTTATGAAGTTTACAATGGAGTAGTAGATGGTGCTACCGTATCGTTCGATCTTACTGGTGAGAACCGTGCTACTGCATTTGCCCGCTGTGGCATAGAGGAAGGCAGCATGGTCGGCATCAAGCTGAAGAATGTATATGATGTAAGCGGAGCAATGGCTCAAGGTGGCAGCGTCTCCACCCCAGGCGGCTATTCGTATACTCTCTACTATTATATTGTGCCCGAGCAACTGATCACTTATGAGTTCACTCCCTCCAATGGCTCATTCCTGACCGAGGCTGATAATACTCTCAATCTCTGGATGAGTGGTACGGAGTCTATCGTAAGCTACGATGGAATATGGTTCGTATATGGTGATGGGTCTATTGACAAGATACCTGCTGATGAATTGGTCAACGTGGCTACTCGCGAAGGCGAACTTGAATTTAATGTCACCATCCCCGAGCGTGCAAAAACAGATCCAGTGACCGTCCTCCTTGCGAATATTGTAAGCAACGATGGTTACAATAAGACTGTAAAGGCAACTTATAATCAGCTTGTAGTGCTATGGTCCACACCCATTGCTGAAGGTAAGGATTGCTCAATGCTTCCAGCCAGTGAGCAGATACGCATTCGTACCAACCTCAAAGAGGCTGATTTCTCCGAGATTGACACTATTACCTTGCTTATAAGTAGCGATGTGCTTGATTTTACAGCATATAACATGTCCTCACGCTCAGAAGATCCTACTCTGTTTGAAGCAGATATGACTCGTGAGGAAGGTCAGGATGGCTATTTTGTATGCGATGGCCCGACAAGTGATATCCTGTTTTTGGAAGAGGTAGGAGAATATTATGCTTACTTCTTCGGCGATCCATGGTGGACAGGTTTTACATTCTATGGCGCCACAGTCAGCTCGATTGACAGCGTAGTAGCAGAGAAGGCAGATAATAGCTATGATGTGTATCGCCTCAATGGCAGCGTAGTGATGCTCAAGGCCGACAAGGCAGCTCTCAGCACCCTCGCTCCTGGCTTCTACATCGTAAACGGTACTAAAATTTACCTCCGTTAAAAAATTGTGATTTATTAACTAAAAGTCAACTCTTTGGTAAACAAAGAGTTGACTTTGTTTTTGGAAAATTGGCTCATTTTACATTTGTTAAATTGGGAAAAAGGTCGTAACTTCGCAAAGCAAAATGCAAACCAAAATTGCGAATCAATCTTTGCAACCTCAAAACCAAACCAAGAGAACACTTGCCTCTTCATGGGGTAGAATCTCTCCGCAGTATCTTCTATCCACGAATCCTACCATTTGAAAACACTTGCCCCTCAATATGAGGCAAGACCACCTGCGACGGCCCTCTCCCAAAGGGGACTCACCCTAATTGCCCCCTTTGGGCGCGCTGTCAAAAAATGTTATCTTTTGCTCTTATCACTCACGGTTTTCACAACAATTTACGAGAGACTATGTTATAAATAAAAAGGAGGTGCCTATGATTCTGGAACATATTTCTTATGACTTGACCAATAAGAACACATTTGGAATGAAGGTGAGTTGCGATCAGCATATCGAGTTCGATTCGCCTTACGACTTGTCGGAGATTGGTAACCATCTCCTGCAAAAGAAACCATGGATGGTGATGGGTGCAGGCAGCAATCTGCTATTCACCCATGATTTTCATGGCGCTGTGGTGCATTGTGGCATCCGAGGTATAGACATTGTGGATGAAACTCCTGAAGAAGTGATAGTGCGAGCTGGAGCAGGCGTGGCTCTCGACGATTTTGCATCCTGGGCCAGCGAGCATGGATATTGGGGCGTAGAGAATCTCTCGGGCATCCCAGGCGAAGTGGGCGCTGCAGCAGTGCAGAATGTGGGGGCCTATGGGGTAGAGGCATGCGATATTATCCATCGCATCCATGCGTTTGATGTGGCCCTTGGCACTACCCATGCGATCAAGCCCGAGGACTGTGACTACGGCTATCGCAGCTCCAAATTCAAATCGCAGTGGCATAATCGCTATATCATAACTGCTGTGGACTTTTGTCTGTCAAAGGATCCAGAGCCAAGGCTTGATTATCCAGCTCTGAAAAAGGCATTTCAGGATCATGAACCTGCCACTCCGCAGGAGGTGCGTCAGACTGTAATAGAAATTCGCAATTCCAAGCTGCCTGATCCCAAGGCAGTGCCCAATGCGGGGAGCTTTTTCCGCAATCCAATTGTGGATGTTGCTACTTTCCACAAGATTAAGAATGAACATCCTCTTACCGATGTGCCCCATTATGATTTGCCCGAAGGCAAGGTGAAAATACCTGCCGCATGGCTTATCGAGCAGTGCGATTGGAAGGGCAGGCGGCTCGGAAATGCGGCAGTATGGCATCTGCAGCCATTGGTGCTGGTAAATCCTGATGGCGATGCCACGCCCGAGGATATTCTGAAGTTGGAACAGGAGATAATCAAATCAGTGGAGCGAAAATTCGGCATTACACTTCAACCCGAGGTAGAACACATCTGATAAATACAAAATACAAAATCCAAAGTACGAAATACAGAATTATGGAGCCGTTTCCGTTCTCAACGGCTCCGCCGTTGAGATTAGCAGACTACTATGGGACCATATTATATCATCGAGGGAGGCAATCGCCTCAGCGGCTCCATCGAGCCCCAAGGAGCCAAGAATGAAGCATTAGAGGTAATCAGCGCAGTGTTGCTTACCAGCGAACCTGTGGTCATGCACAATGTGCCTGACATTGTAGATGTCAACAACCTGATAGGGCTGCTTAAAGCCATGGGTGTAAAGGCCGAGAAGATATGCTCTGGCTCTTGGCGATTCCAAGCCGATGATATTGATACTGATTACATATCGAGTGCGGATTTTGTGGAGCGGTGCGCTGCCCTGCGAGGGTCGGTGCTTGTAGTAGGCCCCCTGTTAGCTCGCTTTGGCAGGGCCTATTTTGCCAAGCCAGGTGGCGACAAAATCGGGCGCCGCAAAGTGGACACCCACATCACTGGCATGATCAAGCTGGGGGCGCAAATGGAGGTGGAGGAGCAGTTCCATGCCTATTGTTTGTCAGCTCCACAGGGACTGCATGGCTGCTACATGCTGCTCGACGAGGCCTCAGTTACGGGTACAGCCAACTTGGTGATGGCAGCCTCGATGGCCGATGGCGTAACCATTATTTATAATGCTGCATGTGAGCCTTACGTGCAGCAGCTATGCCGCATGCTGGTGCGCATGGGCGTGAATATCCAGGGCATTGGCTCGAATCTGCTTACCATTACGGGTGTCTCTCGGCTTGGTGGCACTGAGCATCGCATACTGCCTGATATGATCGAAGTGGGCAGCTTCATTGGCATGGCTGCCATTACTCAGAGCTCCATTACCATCAAGAATGTATCGCATCCCAATTTGGGCATCATTCCATCGGCTTTTGAAAGGCTTGGAATCAAACTGGAGAAGCGTGATGACGATATTTATGTGCCAGCGCAGGACACTTACAAGATAGTGTCGAACCTCGACGGCTCAATACCAACGATTGCCGATGCCCCATGGCCTGGATTGTCGCCCGACTTGCTGTCGGTGATGTTGGTGACTGCCACCCAGTGCAAGGGCACGGTGCTGATACACCAGAAGATGTTTGAAAGCCGCCTCTTTTTCGTGGACAATCTGATTGAGATGGGAGCCCAAATTATCCTGTGTGATCCTCATCGTGCTGTAGTCGTAGGTCTCGACCATGAGGTGCCGCTGCATGCCAACCGCATGTATTCGCCTGATATCCGCGCAGGCATAGCCATGCTTATTGCAGCTCTGGCCGCAAAAGGGACAAGCCGCATCAATAATATCAACCAAATCGACCGTGGCTACCAGGATATCGATGGGCGTCTCCGCTCACTCGGCGCCCACATCGAGCGTTTCACCTAACACAGAAAGCTGAGAGGGAAGCCGAGGTCAGAGAGGGGGATAGTGACAAAGGGGCGCAAATGAGCACGTGGATGGGGGAGAGTGAGCACAGGAGTGTCGATGCGTAGATTGTCGATGGCTATGAGGTCGATGTCAATCAAGCGGTCGGCATAGGTGCCATCAGGATTGCGGTGAGGCGTTGGACTGATGCTGTGCTCGATGGCTTGCAGCGAATGTAGGGTATCAAAAGGATCCACCGCTCCCTCCGCATCAATGGCGATGCCCAAATTGAGAAATTTGTTGGGTGAATCATAGCCCCACGGTTCGCTCTCGACATAGCGGCTGCGGCGCACTGGCGATGGTGACCAATGTGAAACAATCAAGGCGACTGCCTGCTCAATCAGAGCATGGCGGTCGCCTTGATTACTGCCTATATTGACATAGATTGTCATGATAATAATTACAAATTACAAATGACAAATTACAAATGACAAATTACAAATTACAAATTACAAATTACAAATTACAAATGACAAGCAACTTGTAATTTGTCATTTGTCATTTGTAATTTGTCATTTATCATTTGTCATTTGTCATTTATTCAATTACGCGCTCTACCTCCTTCTCCTCAAAGGCCTCTACAAGGTCGCCGACCTTGATATCGTTGAAGCCCTGGATCGAAAGGCCGCAGTCGAGGCCGGCAATGACCTCCTTGGCATCGTCCTTGAATCGCTTGAGGCTGCCAAGCACGCCAGTGTAGCGCACGATACCCTCGCGGATGAGGCGCACCTTGCACTTGGCGCGGATGCGACCCTCGCGCACCATGCAACCGGCGATGGTGCCAACCTTGGAGATATGGTAAGTCTCCATGACCTCGGCAGTGCCAAGGGTTTCCTCTTTGATTTCTGGGGCAAGCATACCGCTCATAGCGTCCTTCACCTCCTCGATTGCATTGTAAATGACAGAGTAGAGGCGAATTTGCACCCCTTCGCTCTCGGCCTTCTTGCGTGCGGCCAATGAGGGACGTACCTGGAAACCAATAATGATGGCGTCGGATGCTGCTGCCAGCACCACATCGCTTTCCGAAATCTCACCCACGGCCTTGTGGATGACATTCACTTGAATCTCCTCAGTGGAGAGCTTGATAAGCGAATCCGACAGAGCTTCGATAGAGCCGTCAACATCGCCCTTGACAATGACGTTGAGCTCTTGGAAGTTGCCAATAGCCATGCGGCGACCAATATCTTCGAGGGTGGGGCGCTTGTTGGTGCGCAGACCTTGCTCACGCTGCAGCTGCTCGCGTTTGCTGGCGATTTCGCGGGCTTCCTGCTCGGTGTCGAGCACATTAAATGTGTCGCCAGCCTGTGGTGCGCCGTTGAGGCCCAAGATGAGCGCTGGGGTAGCAGGCCCAGCTTCGGTGATTCGCTGGTTGCGCTCGTTGAACATAGCCTTTACGCGACCAAAGTGATTGCCTGCAAGGATGATGTCGCCAATGCGCAGGGTGCCATTCTGCACCAGCACGGTGGCCACATAGCCGCGGCCCTTGTCGAGCGATGATTCGATGATTGAGCCCGTAGCGTTGCGGTTAGGATTGGCTTTGAGGTCGAGCAGCTCGGCTTCGAGCAGCACCTTCTCCATCAGCTCGTCCACACCGATGCCTTTCTTGGCAGAGATGTCCTGGCTTTGGTATTTGCCACCCCAATCCTCCACCAGATAATTCATGGCTGCCAATTCCTCCTTAATCTTTTCGGGATTGGCATGGGGCTTGTCGATTTTGTTGATGGCGAACACAATTGGCACGCCTGCTGCAGCAGCGTGGTTGATTGCCTCAACTGTCTGGGGCATCACATTATCGTCGGCTGCCACGATGATGATGGCCAGATCGGTGACCTTGGCACCACGGGCACGCATGGCGGTGAAGGCTTCGTGGCCAGGTGTGTCGAGGAAGGTGATGTGGCGACCATCCTCCAGCTTCACGTTGTAAGCGCCGATATGCTGGGTGATGCCGCCAGCTTCGCCGGCGATTACGTTGGCGTTGCGTATGTAGTCGAGCAGCGATGTTTTGCCATGGTCCACGTGGCCCATCACTGTTACGATTGGCGGACGTGCCACCAGGTCTTCCTCGTTGTCCTCCTCCTGATGGATGGCATCTGCCACCTCTGCTGATACGTATTGGGTCTGGTAGCCGAACTCTTCGGCCACGATATTGATTGTCTCTGCGTCAAGGCGCTGGTTGATTGATACCATCACGCCGATATTCATGCAGGTGGCTATAACTTGGTTGATGGGCACATCCATCATGGTGGCCAAGTCGTTGGCAGTCACAAACTCGGTGAGCTTGAGCACCTTGCTTTCGGCTGCTTCTTGCTGTGCAGCTTCGCGCTGGCGCTCCACGCTGGCTTCGCGCTTCTCCTTGCGCCATTTGGCACCCTTTTTCAGACCCTTGTCCTTGGCGGTGAGGCGAGCCAGAGTTTCCTTTACCTGCTTTGATACATCCTCCTCGTTTACCTCGGTGTGGATGGGACGGCGCGGTTCGTTCTTGCGGTTCTTCTCCTTTTTGCGATTCTTTTCGCCGTTGCCGCCGCCATTCTTCTTGTTTTCACTGGATTGCTGCTGGGCAGTCTTTTCGATGTCCACCTTTTCTTTTCCGGTGATGCGGCGGCGCTTTTTGCGGTCGCCATTACCCGAGCTGCCTTGGCCTTGGGCATTGGCCTCAGAATTGTTGGCATTTCCACCTTGGCCGCCATTTTTGCGGTCGCGGTCGCGGCGGCGCTCATCCTTGCCCTTCTTCTTGGGACGAGTTGAGGCATTGATGCTGGCCAAGTCAATTTTGCCCACGATATTGAGGTTGAGGGCAGGCTTGGCTGGTTCGGTTTTGAAAATTTCTTCCTCCTGGGCGGGCTGAGCCTGCGGCTGAGGAGCGGGTTGTGGTTGAGGATTGTTTTGCTTCACTTCTTGTTTTTGCTCGTGACGGGGCTGTTGCTGCGGCTTTTGGTCGGGTCGCTGCTGCTGTTTTTTCTCTTGACGTGGCTGCTGAGGCTGTTGGTTTTGCTCAGGCTTGGGTGTGGGTCTTTGCTCAGGAGCAACCTTTTGCTCAGGAGCAGCCTTTTGCTCAGGGGCTGCCTTTTGCTCAGGAGCTGCCTTCTGTTCGGGTGCAGGCTTCTGTCCATTGGCTGAGGCTTCGGCAGTGCGTGGTTGCGCTTGCTCGGCAGCCGATGGCTGCGCTTTTTGCTCGGATGCCGTATTGGTGCTCGCAGACTCAGCTGCCTGCTTTTGTTCAGGCTGTGGTGTAGCCTTGGCTTCAGGATTAGGCTGAGGCTTAGGCTCGGATTGAGATTGAGGTTTATGCTCGGGCTTGCGCTCGTTGGCGGGCTGCTTCACGATGGGGCGCCCGTTTTTGTCGAACTCCAGCTTGCCGAGGATTCGTGGCTTGTTGGCGGTCTCAGACGGCAGCTTAATTTCCTCAACTGACTTTGATTCGGTCTTGGCGGGTCGTATATTGCTTTTGCGGGTGGAATTGATGATGTTGGTTGATTGTTTCTTTAAGTCCTTGTCGCTGCGAAACTCGGCAGAGAGAAGCTCCACCACGTCGTCTTCGATTCGCGCGTTGGGGTTCTCCTCCACCTCGATGTTTTTCTTGCGCAAGAAGTCGATTGCGGTAGAAATCGAAATGTTGAGGTCTTTAGCTACTTTGCTGATCTTTTGTTTCGCCATAAGCAGGTTTATAATTATTATTTTATTCTACAATTAATTTTACCGAGGGGCCTAAGGCCTTAAACCTAAACCCTAAAGGACTATTCCTCGAACTCAGCCTTGAGGATGGCCAGCACGTTGTCAACGGTCTCTTCCTCCAGGTCGGCCTTCTCGATGAGGTCCTGGCGGCTGGTGTTGAGCACTGTCTTGGCGGTTAGGCAGCCCATATTCTTGAGGGCTTCGATTACCCAATCGTCAATTTCATCCTTGAACTCGTCGAGATAGATATCCTCGTCGTAGGGTGTCTCGGCATCGCGGTAAACATCGATTACATAGCCAGTAAGCATGCTGGCCAGCTTGATGTTGCTGCCATTGCGGCCAATAGCCAGCGACACCTCTTCGGGGCGCAGGAAAACCTCAGCCTTCTTTTCCTCCTCATCGAGGCGGATTGATGAAATCTTGGCTGGGCTGAGAGCGCGCTGGATAAAGAGCGAGGGATTGCTGGTGTAGTTGATTACATCGATGTTCTCATTGCGCAGCTCGCGCACAATGCCATGGGTGCGGCTGCCCTTTACGCCTACGCAGGCTCCCACAGGGTCGATGCGGTCGTCGTAGCTTTCTACGGCTACCTTGGCGCGTTCGCCAGGGATTCGGGCCACGGCGCGGATGTTGATCAAGCCATCGTGAATCTCAGGCACCTCCAGCTCGAATAGGCGGCGCAGGAAGTTCTCATTGGTGCGGCTGACGGTGATTTTGGGATTGTTGTTCTTGTTGTCAACATTTGCCACCACGGCGCGCACTGTTTCGCCCTTGCGGAAGAAGTCGCCAGGAATTGACTCCGACTTGGGCAGGAGCATTTCGTTCTTTTCATCGTCGAGCAGCAGTGTCTCGCGGCTCCACGTTTGATACACTTCACCCGATACCAGTTCGCCTTCGCGGTCTTTGAACTTGGCATAGACATTCTCCTTTTGCATGTCGAGAAGCTTTGACTGCAAGGTCTGACGGAGGTTGAGGATGGCGCGGCGACCAAAATCAATAAATTGGATTTCTTTGGTAAATTCTTCGCCTACCTCAGCGTCGGGGTCGCCAGCAGCGTGTGCATCGCTGAGCGAGATCTCCACATTTGGGTCGTTGACTTCGCCATCGGGCACCACCACCAAGTTTTGGAAAATCTGCACGTCGCCCTTGTCGGGATTGAGGATGACGTCGAAGTTGGCATCGTTGCCAAACATTCCCACGAGCACCTTGCGGAATGATTCCTCAAGCACGCTCATCATGGTGGCCTTGTCTATGTTTTTATGTTCTTTGAACTCAGCGAATTGCTCTACTAAGTTGGGGGTTGTATCTTTCTTTGCCATTTATCTACTTAGTGATTTTGTGGTTTAGTTATTTTATGGTTGGGTGGTTGGGTGATTTTGAATATTGGTGGTTACTGGCCACCAATTCACTAAATCACCAAAACACCAAATCTAAAACTTGAAGTGGTGTTTGATATATTTGATTTCGTCCATTTTCAGGTGCATAGGTACTTGCTGTATGGAGGGGCGCTTGGCACCTGGCTCTTTTACCTTGGTGGGCACCTCGATTGTGAACGATGAGGTGTCGCCATCTACGCCAGTCAGCACGCCATGGAGCTTGCGTCCGTCGTTGGTTAGCACTTCTGCCTCCTTGCCAAGGTTTTTGTCGTACTGAGCCACTACTTTAAAGGGGGCGGTCACGCCAGCCGAGCCAACTTCGAGCGAGTAATCCTCCTTGTCGCGGTCGAATTTCTCTTCGATTTTCTTTGTGATGGTGGCGCACATGTCCAGGTCAACTCCGTCCTGCGAATCCACCTCCACCACTATGTCGTTGTCAGCGCTTACGGTAATGTCAACCAAAAATACGCCGGTGCCCTTGATGGCCTCCAGCACTGTCTCCTTTAGCAAGTCTTTGTCGATCATTGTCGGGTGTAGTATTTAGTAAGTTCTACGTTCGGTGTGGCCATTGCTGGTGCAATGGGATTCTATTAAATAAAGTGGAGGAAGCCGCCTGGCCCCCTCCATCTCACAGAAGTCTTGCAAAGTTACACATTTTTCACCCAATCTCCAACTTTTATGTCATTAAATTGATTGAAAAGGCCAAATTTAAAATACAAATTAATAAAAAATAGCTTATTTTAACTGATGTAAGAGTTAATCTCTGCAAATTCAAGTAATCTAAAGTCTGGAATAACGTTAGATAATCAAAAACCGACCAAGAGATGACCCGCAACGCTATCATCATGACATTGCTGTTGTTTGTCACCGCCTTCGCCTGGAGCCAGGAGAAAGTGGGCGATGGCCGCATACCCTACTATAAGGGGTACAATTGGCGCATTGATGAGAATGGCGACAGCATGTATGTGCTATATTTGCAGGACATCTATATCTACCCCAAGCTCAAATTCAAGAATGAAAAGCAGAAGCAGGAGTACGACCGCCTGACGCGCAATGTGAAAATTACGCTTCCCTATGCCAAACTGATAGCAGAAACCCTGGTCGAAACCTATGAGTATATCGAAACTCTTCCTACCAAAAAAGAACGCGAACAATACCTGAGCCGGATGGAGAAGGAAATTTTCAATCAATATAAGCCCACTCTTAAGAAATTTTCGAAAACCCAGGCCAAGGTGTTGATAAAATTGATACAGCGCGAGACCCACCAGAGCAGCTACGACATTATCCGTGCCTTTCTGGGTTCGCTGCGTGCTACTTTCTGGCAAGGATTTGGCAAACTATTTGGGGTAAGCCTAAAGGCTGATTACAACCCTGAGAAGAATCACGAAGATGCTCTGATCGAACGCATAGCGAGCCAAGTGGAGTTGGGGATTCTGTAAAAGTCCTTATCCTAAGGGCAGATTTTTTCAACTTTATTTCTGCATAATTTGTTTTATGCAGAAAATGCGATTAATTTTGCAGTATGTTTCACACCTGACGTTTCATTATATCTAAAAATTTTCAACTCTAACAAAGAAACCTGTATGAAAAAATTTCTACTTACCATTTGCCTGACACTGGCAGCAGTGATGGGTAGCTTTGCCCAGAGCAAGGGCGATGCAGCTATCGGAGCAAGCCTCCTCTACGGCACGGATATTGACCGCGCAGGCCTCGGCGTGAAGATGCAGTACAATATCTCCGATCCAGTGCGCTTGGAGGCTGATTGGGATTGCTTCTTCAAGCAGAACCACTTTACCTTCTGGACCATCAACGTAAATGCCCAGTACCTGATTTCTCTGGCCGACAAGGTTAAATTCTATCCCTTGGCAGGCTTGGGAGTATGCTATGCTGGCTGGTCGGGTGGCGGTTACGATGATTCGGAATCGAAGCTTGGCTTCAATCTTGGCATGGGGCTGCAGTATGACTTTGCCACCAACTTCTTCGGAGCCATCGAGGCGAAATATGCCTATTTCAAGCACTATGACCAGTGTGTGCTGGGCATAGGCTTCGGCTACCGCTTCTAAGACGACATTTTCCGGAAAAAGCGGGAAACCGAATCAACGAACCGACGAGAATCTGCGAAATTAATTAATTTCGCAGATTCTCGTTTTTTCGTCGATTTTCATGTGAAAATGTGATGTAAAGTTGTTATAATTTTGTGGGATGGGAAATTTGTTGTAACTTTACACTCTAAAATTCAAAAATGATGAAGAAATACATGCTGGCGGCTCTGTGCCTGATTATGGCTTACGGCCTCTACACCGCATCTGCCAAAGGGAGCAACAAAACCCAAGTGGCGCAAAACCTCAACATATTCAACGCGCTGTATCGTGAGTTGCAAATGAGTTATGTGGATTCGCTCGACAGCGACAAAAACATACGCAATGCCATCGATGCAATGCTTGGCCAGATTGACCCTTACACTGAATATTACCCAGTGGAAGAGCAAGATAAGCTGATGCAAATCTCATCAGGCGAATTTAGCGGCATAGGCAGCATCATAGCCCAGCGCAACGGATATGTGTATCTGTCGGAGCCTCAATGGGGTTCTCCAGCTCGCGCTGCAGGTGCCAAGGCTGGCGACATATTGATAGCAATCGACGGCGACACCCTTCCCTACGGCTACACCACAGCCGAAGCCACTAAGCGCCTTCGTGGCCAGGCTGGGACAAAGGTGCATCTGACCGTGAAGAGGCCCTACGCAACCGATTCCATTGTGGAGCTTGACATTATCCGTGGCAAGATTACCACCAACCCTGTGCCTTATTATGGAATGGTGGATGATGGCATCGGATATATCAGCCTCACAACCTTCAACGAGAAGAGCTCTCAATTGGTAAAGGAGGCTCTAATGGATCTTAAGAAAAATCCTAATCTCAAAAGCTTGGTGCTTGATCTGCGCGACAATGGAGGCGGCTTGCTGGAGAGCGCGGTGCAAATAGTGGGTTATTTTGTGCCCAAAGGCACAGTGGTGGTTACTACTAAGAGCCGCGATGAAAAGCAGCAAAAGACCTATAAGACCTCGCAATCGCCCATCGACACTCAGCTCCCGATAGTAGTATTGGTAAATGGCGGCACTGCATCGGCTGCCGAAATAGTGTCAGGCTCGCTACAGGACCTCGACCGCGCAGTGATTGTGGGTGAACGCAGCTACGGCAAAGGACTGGTGCAGACGTCACGCCCTCTGCCTTACGATGGCTTGCTTAAGCTTACGGTGGCTCGCTACTACATCCCCAGCGGACGCTTAATCCAAGCAATCGATTATTCGCACCGCAATCCCGATGGCACTGTAGCTCGCATTCCTGACAGCCTTACTAATGTATATCATACAGTAGCAGGCCGCGAGGTGCGCGACGGCGGTGGGATCACCCCCGATGTGAAAGTGACACATCCTGAGATGAACCGCTTGATCTACAATATGCTCGTGGATAATTGGGTTTACGACTATGCTACCCGCTATGCTGCTCAGCAGGGTGCCAATGTGCCATCTGCCAAGGATTTTGTGGTGAGCGATTCGATATTCGCTGACTTCAAGGCATTTATCGATCCCAACCGATTTGAATATGACAAACTGTGTGAAACAGGCCTCAAATACCTGCGCGATGCGGCTGAGAGCGAGGGCTATATGACTGACTCGGTAGCTGCGCAATTCACAGTGCTCGAGGGTATGCTCAAGCATAATCTCAATCATGACCTCGACCATAACCGGCATGCTCTGACTACCCTGATCGACGATGAAATCTCTGCCCGATACTACAGCGAGGGCGACCGCGTGATGCGCACCCTGCTGCACGACCAAGACCTTGACTCGGCCAAGGTAATCCTCAATACACCTAATCGCTATAAAGAATTATTGGCACCAAAGAAATGACAATGGAAGCCTCTGCTGAAAAATCAGAAAAGAACCCTGTTGCTGAGATAGCCTCGGTGGAGGCCAAATTTTTGACCCCCGCACGCAAGAAAGCCTTGCAAGAACTTTTACGCCACAAGTCGAGCTGGGTCACAGGCCTGGCAGGCTCGTCACCATCGATGTTGTTGGCTGCTATGCCAGCCCGCAAAGGCCCTGTGCTTGTAATTGGCGACAGTCTCGACGATGCCGGATATTTGTATCAAGATTTATCGCGCCTCATCCCCGATGATGGCGCGGTTATGTTTTTCCCCTCGGGCTACAAGCGCGACATCAAATACGGCCAGGAGGATGCACCCAACCAAATCCTGCGCACCGAGACACTCAACCACATTAACGACGGCTCCCAGCTTCGCTTCATTGTGACTTATCCCGAGGCATTGGCCGAACAGGTAGCATCGCGCAAAAGCCTTGAGGATCATACTCTGAAATTAGTCACTGGCGAAAAAGCCAATATGAGCGAGATAGAGCAATGGCTGCGCAAGAATGGATTCGAGGAGCAGGATTATGTGTATGAGCCTGGCCATTTTGCAGCGCGCGGTTCGATTCTCGATATCTATAGCTATGCTTCGGAGCTGCCAGTGCGCATAGATTTCTTTGACGATGAAATTGACTCGATGCGTACGTTCAACATCGAAACCCAACTGTCGGAGAAAAAACTCGACACCGTGACCATTACCAGCAATGTAGTCAACCAAGGAAGCAGCGGAGAGTCATTGTTAAAATTTATACCTAAGGAAACGCTGATTGCAGTGCGAGACGCCAAATTTGTGCAACAGCGCATTATGGCAATTGCCGATGAGACATTTTCGCAGTCGGCTATGATAGCTGATGGGGGTGACAAGCATGCATTGGAGAAAGTGGTGGATCCTGAGGAGTTCTGCAAGGATATGAAGG
The DNA here is from genome assembly GCA_020860515.1 of Bacteroidales bacterium. GTDB lineage: Bacteria > Bacteroidota > Bacteroidia > Bacteroidales > Muribaculaceae > CAG-873. The sequence goes on from JAJBUG010000039.1 coordinate 56,506, forward strand.
ACTTTAAGACTCTTAATTTCACTGCCGGCGCGGGTCCCAACGAAAACAATGCCCGCGACTTGGCAAAAATGGATTTCGACTGCTCGCCGCAGGGCTTGTACCATAAGAATTTCGAACTGATAAGCGAGGAGTTTACCAAGCTGCTCAAGGATGGATACCAGCTCTATATTCTTAGCGACAGTATCAATCAGTTTGCTCGACTTAAGGCGATATTCGAGGATCGAGGCGACGACATTGCCTTCACCTCGGTGCTGAGCACTATCCATGAGGGCTTTATCGACCATCAAGCGCAAATCTGCGTGTTCACTGACCATCAGATTTTCGACCGCTTCCATAAATACACTCTCAAGAGCGACCGTGCACGCAGTGGCAAGCTTGCGATGAGCCTTAAAGAACTCAATTCAATTGAGGTGGGCGACTATATTGTGCATATCGATCATGGCATCGGAAAATTCGGCGGCTTGCTCCGCACCAATGTGAGCGGGCGCACCCAGGAGATGGTTAAGCTGATTTATCAGAACGATGACCTGGTGTTTGTGCCAATTCATGCCTTGCACAAATTGTCGAAATATCGTGGCAAAGAGGGTGTGCCTCCCAAGATTAGCAAATTGGGAAGCGGAGCTTGGAATAGGATGAAGGAGCGCACCAAGAGCAAACTCAAGGACATCGCACGCGACTTAATCAAGCTCTATGCTGCTCGAAAGGAGGAAAAGGGTTTCCAATTCTCGCCCGACACATATCTGCAACAAGAACTTGAAGCATCATTTATCTACGAAGACACTCCCGACCAGCTCACTGCAACTCAGGCAGTGAAAGCTGATATGGAAAGTCCAAAGCCGATGGATCGACTGGTATGCGGAGACGTGGGCTTTGGCAAAACCGAGGTGGCAATTCGCGCAGCCTTCAAGGCTGCCGTTGATGGCAAGCAGACAGCAGTGCTGGTGCCTACCACAGTGCTCGCATATCAGCATTATCGCACATTCTCAGAACGATTAAAGGATTTCCCAGTAAGGGTGGATTATCTTAGCCGCGCCCGCACACCCAAGCAGACCAAGGAAATCTTAGCAGATCTGGAGGCTGGAAAAATTGACATTCTAATCGGTACTCACAAGCTGATAGGAAAATCCGTGAAATTCAAGGATTTGGGTTTGCTGATAGTGGATGAGGAGCAGAAATTCGGTGTCAGTGTAAAGGAAAAGTTGCGTCAACTGAAGACGAATGTTGATACTCTCACAATGTCTGCTACGCCTATTCCGCGCACACTGCAATTCTCGCTAATGGGTGCGCGCGACCTTTCGGCCATCAATACTCCACCGCTCAACCGTTACCCAATCCTCACATCCGTAAATGCGCTTAGCGACGACATTGTGGCTGAGGCTATCAACTTCGAACTCTCGCGAAATGGCCAGGTGTTCTTTATCAACCACCGCATCGAGGGTCTATATCAGCTTGAAGCAATGATAAAGCGACTTGTGCCCGATGCACGAGTGGCAGTAGCCCATGGCCAGATGCCACCCGACAAGTTGGAGAAGCTTATTGTTGACTTTGCAGCCCATGAATATGATGTGCTGCTATCCACCACCATCATCGAGAGCGGTGTGGATATGCCTAACGTCAATACGATTTTGGTAAATAATGCGCAGAATTTTGGCTTGAGCGAGCTTCACCAGTTGAGAGGTCGCGTAGGTCGCAGCAATCGCAAGGCGTTCTGCTACTTGCTGGTGCCCCCAGGAGCGCCGCTTACACCTGTTGCGCGACGCCGACTGCAAGCCATCGAGAGTTTCAGCGACCTTGGTGCCGGCATCCACATTGCCATGCAGGATCTGGATATCCGTGGAGCTGGCAATCTCCTTGGAGCCGAACAAAGCGGATTTATAGCCGACCTTGGCTATGAGGCATACCAGCGGATACTCCATGAGGCCATGGTAGAACTGCGCACTGAGGAGTTTGCAGGTGTCCTGGCAGCCGATGACGGAAAACAGACAGATGTGCCGGGCGAACAAGATTTTGTGGCTGATGCTCAGATTGATACCGATATGGAATTGATGTTCCCCTACGATTATGTGCCAACTGAGAGCGAACGCATCAATCTCTATCGTGAGCTGGATAATATAGAGAATAAGACACAGATGAAGGAGTTCAGGGAGCGGTTGGTTGACCGCTTCGGCAAGAACATACCAGCGCAGGCTGAGCAATTGATGCTGGTGCCTAAGCTGCGCCGCTTGGCCTCAAAGCTTGGCATTGAGCGCGTGCTGCTCAAGGATGGCAAGATGTATCTCTACTTCGTGGGCGAGGAAAATAAGGCTTATTACCAAAGCCCTATGTTCGGGAAACTCCTCAACTATCTGCAAACCAATCCAAAGGATGTAGAAATTCGTGACCGCAATGGCCGACACAGCTTCCTGATCAAGGGCGTGCGCGAGGTCAAGGAAATGGATTTGCGCAGGGAAAATGGCCCAGTCCGTCAGCGCGTCAATGCTTTGGTCCCGATTGATACAGTGGATCGAGCTGTTTCAGTTCTTGACGCTATTCTCAATCTCAAATCTATGTGATCAAGGCCAGAGCGAGGAGGCAAGAATAGCCAGGGAATAGGCAAGCATTAGCACTGCGGTCATGCCCAGGCAAGGAGTAAGAGCGGCACCCTGCACTCGCTGTAGGCGCAGCCATATCATAGTGTGGAGAGCCAAATAGACAGCAGGTGCAAACCACCACCAGATAGGCAGTAGCATCCAATAGGCTATCATAAGCGCCACCGCTATGAAGCCATTGAATAGGTATAGGGTGCTCATTGCATGGCGGCCGAAGCGCACACACAGTGTGCGCTTGCCCACTGCGGCGTCATCCTCCATATCACGGTAATTATTCACTATTAGCACGTTGGCTCCCATCAAGCCAATTGAAATGGAGGCGACTGCGGTGATTGCATTGAAAAATCCAGACTGCAGGTAAAAGGTGAAATTCACAGGGATGATTCCAAAGAAAAATATCACTGCCACTTCGCCCCAGCCGTGGTGGGACAGGGGATATGGCCCTGTGCTGTAAGCCATCACGCCAAGGGCTATGGCTATGCCCACTGCGATTAGCCACCAGCCTCCCCAATAAATCAGGCTGCATCCGATGGCGCAGGCAAGCCCAAGAGTGAAGTAGGTGGCAACTTTCATTGCACTGGGGGTAATATCGCCCTCGGTGACTCCTCGGCGAGGACCTTCGCGGCCAGGTCGGTCAAGACCTGCTTTATAATCATAATATTCATTAGCGAAATTCGAGGCAATCTGTGCAAGCACGGCAAATGCCAAGCATAAGCCAGCAGGCCATGCCGAAAAGCAACCCATCATCAGGGCGCAGGCTGTGCCTGTGATTACACCGGCCACCGACACTGGCAGCGTGCGCAGCCTCATCGCTTCAATCCAAGGTGACATAATTATATTGATTGTTCGATAGTCCAGACAAAGGCGCAGAAAACGCTATGCTTGAGTTCGTCGCTTTTGTGACTGCAAAGTTACTAATTTTATGTCTTTATTGGATATACAATTGAGATAAAATTAGTAATTTTGCATTATGAAATCGCTTCGACGTATATTTTTACTTTTCACCTCTTTCTTGGCTGCTTGGCTGTGTAGCTGGGCTCAGGATCAAATAACGATTGAAAATGTGGAGATTACCCCGGATGTGTCATCCAATTCGATAGGGGTAAAGATTAGCCTATGCAATAATGCCGACAAGACTTTGCAGGCGCGAATAGCCTTGTCGCTTGGCTCGAGCAATCTCAGAGCGCATAATTGTGATCTGATACCTGGCGAACAGGAGGTGGAATACACTTACAAGATGCCGTCGAGCACCAAGCTGTGGAGTGAGTTTACGCCCGAATGTTACAGCTTGAATGTGGTGGTGTCAGCTCCAGGGATGCCTAAGCAGCTGCGCACAGCCTCAGTGGCTATGCGTGATTTCCATCGCGTGGGCAATCGGTTTATGCTCAATGGCAAGCCCGTGTTTCTGCGTAGCACCATGATTAGTTGCCATTTTCCTCCTAATGATATTCCGCCAGCCACCGAAGCGGCATGGGCTAAGATTTTCCATACTGCCAAGAGCTGGGGCTTGAACAGCCTTTGTTTCCATGGTTGGAGCCCATCAGAAGTTGCCCTAAAAGTGGCCAACCGCATGGGAATATTGCTGCTCAGCGATGCTGACAGTCTCTTTCAGATTGTTGGTCGCATGGTTTATCCTGACCTTGATTCACTGCCCGAGCAGTCGAGGATGTGGATGCTGTCGAGCGGTGCCACAGCTGTGGAGCAGTACAAGCGCCAGATTGAGCGAGCAGTGATTGTGGATAGCATCAATGGCTTTGAACTTGTAGGCTTGCAGGATTGGCCCGAGGAGAACCATGAGTATGTGGGAGTGCTCGACGACCAATGGGATAGCAAGGGAATAGTCCCTCCGGCCAAGTGGCGCCAATGGTGCTCACCAGTGACAGTGCTCGCTGATTATGACAAGGATGTGTACAACAATGGTGAGAATTTCTATGCTGCCATAAAAGTGGCCAACTATGGACCAGACACCATTCACAGCAAGCAAGTGAAGTGGGAAATAGTGAACGCATTGAATGGCTCGCTTCTGGCGTCGGGTCAGATGCGTCAGCGTGACCTGCCATGTGGCGAGGTGACGCCTGTTGGCGAAGTGAATACCCAGTTGCTCTCAATTGTCCAGCCTGTTGAGGCTGAAATGCGAGCGTGGATTGACAACACTGAGATTCGCAACAGCTGGCACCTATGGGTATTCCCATATCTGACACAAGAGCGCCTCGACCAAGAGGCTGAAGGCATAATGCTTACGCGCAGCCTCGATCAAGCTATAGCATCGCTAATCGAGGGGAAGAAGGTCCTTTTCTCGCCTTACGCTGATGAGCTTGGCACAGCCGCAGTGGCGCCGTCTTCGACTCTTGGCTTGATTTGCAATGTGGATCATCCAGCATTGGAGGCATTTCCTACGCGCTTTTTCGGAGATTGGCAGTGGCAGCCTCTGTTTGAGCAGGGTGCGGCCTTGGATGTGACTGGCTATGAGGCCATCCATCCAATTGTATGGCTCATTGATGATTATCATAAGAATCGACGCATTTCACCACTTTGGGAGGTAAAATGTGGAAATGGCTCCCTTATCGTAAGCACCATCCCCCTCTGGGAGGACACGCTCTACGACCCTTCGCAACCAGCCCGGGCCCAGCTCCTGCTCTCCCTCCTCCGCTACATGCAGTCCCCAACCTTTAACCCCACAGATTCCATCTACCCCGACCAACTCACCACCCTCATCACCCACCTTGATGCCGAGCGTCACTCACGCGGTGATCTCCCCATTGACAACATCATCCAAAAATACTGTGCTTATCTCCTATGGAGATAAAATATAAAACTTTTGTGATAGAGATAATGTTAATAACAGAAACAATGAAAAATCTTTTAACCAAGCTGACCGCAATGGCAGCGTTAATCATGTTGACTATGAGTTGCAATAAATCGGAGAAGGTACAAGCTCCACAGGGCACAGCGGATGCCAACGCTGTGCTTGAGTGCATTATGACCCGCACCAGCGTGCGCGAATACACTGCTGACACCATTAGTGATAGCGACCTTGAGAAGATGCTGCGTGCCGCAATGGCTGCTCCATCGGCTGGCAACAAGCAACCTTGGAGATTCGTAGTGATCAAGGATCGCACCACTCTCGATACCATTGCCAACCATCTCCACACAATGCACATGGCCGCCCAAGCGCCAATGGCAATAGTCGTATGCGGCGACATGAAGGCTACATTCGAGGGTGAGGGCATCGATTATTGGGTGCAAGATACATCTGCTGCTACCGAAAACCTGCTTCTTGCAGCGCATGCTCTTGGATTAGGCGCGGTGTGGTGCGGTGTTACCCCATTGGCTGATCGCCAGGAATTCATCAGCCAGTTGCTGCAGCTCCCAGCCGATATCAAGCCCCTCGACGTAATTGTAATCGGTCATCCTGCCCACGAGCAAGCACCCAAGGACAAGTGGAAGCCCGAAAACATCCACTACGAGAAGTGGTAAAAAACTACAGATTAAACGGATTAAACAGATCTTTAAATTCAATCTGTTTAATCCGTAGTTCTTTCAAATCTAATCATTAATACTTTTTGCCATGAAAATTAAGTTTATTCTCTTAATGTTTGCTTTGACAGTATGGACGCTGATGCATGGGCAGAGTATGCGGCATGAGCAATCGGAAACCTACATCGGCCCAACCGATCCCTTGGTGAAAGAGAAGCTGGAGCAGTGGCGTGACCTGAAATTTGGCATAATCTTCCATTGGGGCCTTTACTCTGTGCCTGGCATTGTGGAATCATGGCAGCTGACAAGCGAAGATTGGATTACTCCTGATACCACACGCACTTATGATGAATATAAGCAATGGTATTGGGGATTGATCGATAGTTTCAACCCTACGGATTTCGACCCCGAGCAATGGGCGCGGGTGAGCCGTCAAGCTGGGGCCAAATATATGGTGTTCACATCGAAGCACCATGATGGATTCTGCTTATTCGATAGCAAAGCCACTGATTTCACCATTACTCATAGCGCCTTTGCTGGCAATCCCAAGGAAGATGCTTTGCGGTGGGTGTTCGATGCCTTTCGCAACGAGGGCTTGATGATTGGCTGCTATTTTAGCAAACCCGACTGGCATTCACCCCTTTATTGGTGGCCAGCCAAGGCTACGCCTACCCGACACCATAATTACAACTCAGAGCAGTATCCCGAGCGATGGGCTGCCTATCAAGATTATGTGTACGAGCAATCCAAGGAGCTGATGCATAATTACGGGCCAATCGATATCTTCTGGCTCGATGGCGGGTGGTGCGATGAGCCGCGCGAGGATATCCGTCTCGACCGCATCGTGGAGATGGCTCGCGAAGCCCAACCAGGGCTGATTGTGGTGAATCGTGCTTGCCCCGGCCCATATGAAGATTATCAGACACCCGAACAGCAAATTCCAGACCATCAGATTACCACCCCCTGGGAGAGCTGCATTACTTTGACCCACGATTGGGGCTGGGTGCCCAATCCAGTGTATAAATCAGCAAATGAGATTATTGCTAAATTGGCTGAGTGCACTGCTAAGGGAGGTTCGCTCTTGCTTGGGGTAGGGCCAACGCCCACTGGCATTATCGATGAAGAGAATTGCAGGCGACTTGCAGAAATAGGCGCTTGGCTCGATGCCAACGGCGAGGCCATCTATGGCACCACTATTACTGACATTTACACCAATGAGGATCAGAGCGTATGGTTTACGGCCAGCAAAGATGGCAGCACACTCTATGCCATAGTGTCCAACCCATCAGTCGGCACCATATCTTGGCAAGGCAATGCACCCCGCCGTGGCTCAAAAATTCGCAACCTCGCCACAGGCAAAGCCTTGAAATACACAGTCACCGACTCCACAACTACCGTAACCCTGCCATCCTCATCTACCCCCATCGCCCTCAAAATCGTAAATTCTTGAGGTGCCAAAAGAAAATTTTGGGGAGAAGAAAAGTTTTTATTAATTTTGCGATATCTTTAACCCATAATATTCCTGGTTATGAAACAGAACAGACTTTACAAAATAATTCGTTGGCTTTGCATCATAGTGATAGCATTATGGTGTTTAAGATTAATTGTTACCCAAGAGATAACTCGAATTGATATTGGAGGAATATTGACAAATTTTGTCATACTGGTTGCCTTCAGTTGGCTTACTGCTCCTAAAAACCAAGCAAAATAATATATATAGGTCAATGATCACTATAAATTGAATAAAAAGCAGACTGACAGTTGTTTTAATGGAAAGAAATGGCTAACTTTGCCATTGGAACAATTAAGGAGACCACTATGAATTATTTAGACCCCAGGGCGGATATTGTATTCCGTAAGATATTCGGCGAACACAAGAATCTGTGCATCAGTTTGCTCAACTCGCTACTTCCTTTGCCGAAGGATAGGCCGATTGAGTCAATCGAATACATGGATCCAGATGTGCTGCCAGAATCGCCTGAGCTGAAGAACTCGGTGGTCGATGTGCGATGCCAAGATGCGAAAGGCCGCACATTCATAGTGGAGATGCAGATGTATTGGACTGACTGCTTTTTCATGCGTGTACTGCTCAACGCCTCAAAGGCATTTGCCAACCAATTAGGCAAGGGTGGTCCGTTCAGCTCGCTCCAGCCAGTTTACAGTCTTTGCCTTCTCAACGAGAACATGTCTATGACCAAGGAATACAAGGATGAATATCGCCATGTGTTTCTGATCAAACACGAGCATCACAAGGACTTGGTGATGGACGGCATGACATTTGTCATGGTGGAGCTTCAGAAGTTCCGTAAATCTTCCCCCAACCGCGTACACAAGAAATTAGCTGACCTTTGGCTGTCGTTCCTGACCATGATGGATGAAAATCGAGAAGGCAGGATTCCTGAGGAGCTTGAAGAAAACCATGATGTGAACCAAGCTGTGGAATGTCTGAAAAAGATTAGTCTGACCCCGGAGGAGCGCTACATCTACGACAAATATTGGGATTCCATATCCTGCGAACGCACCTTGCTTGAGGGCAAATACGAATCCGGCAAGGAAGAGGGTATTACCATAGGCAAAGAAGAAGGCATTGCTATTGGCAAAGCACAGCAAGCCAAGGACATGGCAAAAACGCTGAAAGACGAAGGTGTGCCAATAGAAATAATCATGAAAAGCTCTGGCCTCTCCCGTGAAGAAATAGAGAGGCTGTAACCTCTTATAAGGCTACTAAAGCAAGATCTGCGTCACAAGTAGGACATTTGACCCTATTTGAGGTATGCAATGTTGTAGAAAAATAATATTCTGGCTCGAAATTGAAAAATTCATAAAACGAACAACCTATAGCATCTGCCAACACTTTTATTTGTGCAATGCTTGGATTTCCGTTGATAATTCCGTTTACCGAAGCAAGGCTTATACCTAATTCTTCTGCCAATTGAGTTTGGGTATATCCATGTATTACCAAGACTTTCTTGGGTTGATAGAAATTCAAATCAATATCATCCGAAAGATTCCGGATCTTCTTTTTATTTGTTGGAAATGACATATTTTATTAGTGTAAAGCAGGTGGCTGACCTTCAAAGGCCAGCCACCTTTAAACCTATATTTATTATTGCTGATGATTGGATTCCTAAATTATGACTTTGAAAACTTCAGCATTAATCTTTACTATGTAAACATCATGTGGAAGATTCTCAAATTGGATTGATGAGTTATTAACGATTGAATTATTAAGTAACATACCTTCCCGGTTTACTAAAGAAACAACAGAGTGGGGTTCAATGTCACTTAACATCAAAGTTCTACCTATAATAGTGAATTTGACATTTGACTTATTGTTTGAGATTGGTGCCTGTATTCCACCTTTGCTTTTGAATACAAGATATAGTGTGGAATTACCATATAATTTTGGAGTGATAAGAACGCCCATTGAAGTCACTTGGTCTGTAATGTCTTCACTATTCCATAAAACTTGATATAGTTCTTCGTTTTCTTCAGCAGATATTTGAAATTGGAAAGTGCTTGCACGAGGCAGTGTTATCCCTACATATCCCCCCTCTAAAGCAAGTGAGAGCAAGTATTCTGGCTCCATATAACTTAGATAAGGATAAGCCCCAGGTTCAAAGAACCAGAATGGCGCGTCAAGACCGGGCATTGATGTGCCACTTTTAAGTTCTTCCTGAGACACGGGGGTCCCATAGCCTGTATGGTTGGTCATTCCTTCTATATAATAACAATTCTCAATTATATATTGGGATTGATCTGGGGCTGCAATATATCCTAATATCGGGGAGGAATATACCATAGGTAAAGTTTCACACACAAATATAGTTCCAGTAACTAAACACGACTTAACAGTCGGGATAGGATCTGGATTTACTCTAGTAAATGTATCACCTATAATGCCACCTACTAAACATGTAGGCTGTACTTCATTTACCCTTTCAAATACTGAAATCGTTCCGTTGAATAGACAATTGTTTATATCAAAATAATGGCTGGGCCCTGCTTGACCAACAAACCCTCCTATGCATAAAGCACTTGTCTCAATATCAACAGAAGAATTGCAATTTGTTATAGTGAGATTATCAATCCCGTTGTATCCCAAGAATCCTCCCACACAGTCGTATTGAATCACGGAGGTAATGGGGGAGTCGTAAAGTATAGTTCCTTGAGCTATACATTTTTCAAAATAAAAGTTGTCAGATATACCTATTCTCCCAGTATTTGATGTCCCAACAAATCCTCCAATATTGGAATGTCCTCCTTGGAAATTTGAAATTTTAATGTCAATGTCTGAAATGCAATTAACGAAGGAAACTTTTACAGGCTCCATTTCTGTAAGTTCATAATTATTGATATCATTATTCTTAATATCTGCCACAAATCCGCCAACAAATATTTCATCCCAATTATACAAATCTTCAACAAATGAGGTCATGTTAATAGTACCATTGATGGTAAGATTGGAGAAATTATTATTCAATCCATTAATGCATCCAAACAGCCCATTGTAATAGAAGTGCTTACCATTTTCATCAGTAACATAAATTTTGTTACTGATGTATAGGTTGGTTATTTTATGATTGTGGCCATCTAAAGACCCATCGAATTTACAATTTGTATTGCCGATTGGGAGCCATTCCCAATTATCTAAGTCAATGTCATCAGTTAACACTAGGGTTTTCCCCTTGAAGCTTTCGAGAAATAAATCCTCAGATGAAAAACTCTTGGACAAGCCAGCAAGATCTTCTGCTGATGAGATGTAGTAAGTGTCATCTGAAGCGCCTGTGTACCAACTGTAATTGGTCGTGTGTCCATCCCATACAGACATCGAAAATGATGCGGTAAGATTAGTCACACAGAGAATAAGAATAAGTAATAATCTTTTCATTTTTAGTGATTGATGTTAATAGTTCTATTACTCTCTCCGACTGATCCCGCATCGGCTGTGAAATGATTGGCTTAACCCCTATAAAATAGAAACGTGGGATCCACATTTGCTCGTCCCACTGACTTAGGCCTTGGCGTGCCCGATTTTGGAAAGACGAGCAACGCAGAGCCCACGTATGGCATATTGCACTCCCGAACGTGGGCCTTTAAAAGGCCCACGCCGGGCTTAACAGCCAAGCGCAAGCATCTCTCGTTGCTATGTTCTTACCAAAATCTTTAACCGCCAAGTTTAAGTCAGTCAAGAACAAAGCGCAAAAGACGCTCCATTATGTAAGGGTGCAGCCAAGGCTACACCTTAACTGCACCGCAAAGTTAAAAGATATTTTCTAATTGACAAAAGATTTTTTATGTTTTTCGACAGATTTAAATTTGGGCAGAATAAAACGGACAAATTTGGGTGAATGGTTATTCGCCGAAGATGGAGGCGTGGATGGATTGCTGGAGCGGGGTGGTGGTTGCTAAGGGGTGGAAGGTCCATGAGTTGCGGTCGAGGCTGAGGCCTGCAAAGCCGAGATATTTGTCGTAATCAATCGGCTCGGTGGTGAACACATACGAGCGAATGTCGTTGAGGGGTTTGCCCTCGGCTACCTCGGTGGCCGATGCCCAAAACTCATCAGTGGTGAATCCGCGCTCCTGCTCACGATAATAGCAATTGTAAAGCAGGCGCATAAGGTCGTCGAGCGAACGGCGATTCTCCGTGGCCTGGCGGATGGCCAGGTCAAGCATCAGCCCAACCACCGGCCCCTTCACATAATAAGAAATGCGCACATCGCTGCTATTGGCATCCTTGTTGAAGAAATTAAGCCAAATATCGTAGCTCGACTGCGACAGCGGCATCATGTTGCGGCCCGGTGTTGACTCAGTGTCGCGAATCATCTCCATGAGGTCGGCCTTCATTTCATCGCCATTGCTAAGACCAGCACGTCGCATCAATGCATACTCGTAATAGCACGTCAAGCCCTCGCTTACCCAAAGTTGGTCCGTATAATTCTCTCGGTCATAGTCGAACGGGCCAAGTTCGATAGGCCGTATGCACTTCACATTGTAAAGATGGAAATATTCGTGGGTCACGAAATTCATCCAGCCTCGGTGACCGTCCTTGTCCTCAGTATATAGGCCGTCATCCACAAAGCATGCTTGCGAATTGATATGCTCCAGGCCTCCGCGACCAGGTTCCATCCACAAGAAGCAATAATTGTCGTAGGGCACATGACCCATAAGCTCAGTGGCGGCATTCACCATCTTGGTCAGCTCTGCCTCGTATTTGCCAAGATCAAGATTCTTCTTGTCGGCCACGCAGATGGCATAATCTCTGCTATCAATCGAGAACTGATGCACACTGGGCGAGCCAGCATAGATAGGGCTGTCAACCAAGCGGTCGTAATCCGAGGCATAAAATTCGGTAGCCGATTTTGCCTTCAATCCAGTGCAAGCCGATGACCAACCATCGGGGAGTGTCACTGACACCGTAGCAGGCAAATCTTTACGGCCATCCACATACATATACACTTCATTGCCAGGCAAGTAAGCGTGAAGCGAATCCACCAAGGCCTCGCCCACCGACTGCTGGTTGGCGAAAATGCGGTAATTGACCATCACCTCGTCTGCATTCTTGGCGTTTATGCGCCATCCGGTCTTTTGCTCTTTAGCCCATTGCAATGGGTTGCCAGCGCTATCCTGCACTTTGAATCCATGCAGATGCTTAGGAGAGTCGAGAATAATATAATAACCCGGAGCCCATACTGGCATCTTCAGCAGCAGGTCGGGGGTCGTCACTCCCTTAAGATTGAGCGTCACATCGATTATATGATTCTCTGGCTCAAACGATAATTCATAATGCATTGCATCCTGGGCATTTGCTCCCAGAAGCCAGACTACAGCGCAGAGGGTAATGATTAGTTTTTCAACTTTCATGATTTGATTAATTTTCTGTGACAAAATTACGGAAAATTCCCCAAATCACAAAATTTGCCTTGGATTAAAAGCTGTCGTAGTCCTTGAGCTGATAAGTGCCGCGCAGCACTCCAAGAGCATTGAGCGCTAATGCCTCCATCTCGTTCTCGCCAGGATATATATGCACGGGTGCCAAATATTCTACTCGAGCCTTGATGCGGCTGGTGATGTAGTCGCTGTAGGCCATGCCGCCTGTGAGCAGGATGGCATCAACCTTGCCGAAGAGCACAGCCCCCTCGGCAGCTATAAACTTGGCGATATGATAAGTCATTGCGTCCACTACCAGTTTGGCGTGTTCGTCGCCATCCTCGATGCGGCGCACGATTTCGCGCATGTCGGTAGTGCCAAGGTGGGCTTGGATTCCTGCCTGGCCGGCGATGCGCTTGAGCAACTGCTCCTTGGTGTATTTGCCGCTGTAGCAGAGGTCAACCAGACTGCATGCCGGCAAGCTGCCGGCGCGTTCGGGCGAGAAGGGTCCCTCGCCATCCAGGGCATTGTTGGTGTCGATGGCCCTGCCATGCTCGTGGGCAGCCACCGAGATGCCACCGCCAAGATGGCAAATGATAAGATTGAGGTCTTCGTATTTTTTCCCGATAGAGCGAGCATAGCGGCGGGCGATAGCGCGTTGGTTGAGGGCGTGCCAGATGGCTATGCGCGGCATAATGGGGCTGCCGCTGATTCGTGCCTCGGGGCAAAGCTCGTCCACCACGCCTGGGTCGGCTGTCAATGCTATGGCTTCTGGAATTTCTGAGGCTATGTCGTAGGCCAGGATGCATCCAAGGTCGCAAGCATGCTGGTGGTCAGCTACATGGGCATCGTGTACCATCTGCTCGGTTACCCGGTACACTCCTCCCTCTACGGGTTTGAATAGGCTGCCACGCCCGATCACAGCATCAAATTCCAGTGGATACCCTTCTTGCCGAAGCACATCCTTGATCAGTTGCTTGCGCATGGGATATTGGTCCGACACCAAGTGGTAGGCTTTCAGATCATCGGCCGAGTGCACGATTGATTTCACTAACTGAGGCTTTTCGCCCTCATATACAGCGATTTTCGTGCTGGTGCTTCCGGGATTTATAGCGAGAATACGCATTAGGGTTAAGATTTGAGTCTTAAGGGTTAAGGGTGTAAGTCTTAAAGATTATGCTAAGGCGCAAGCCAGGGCTATGCTATGGAATTTGCTGACGGGGCTGTCGCCTCGGCTGGGCACTACCAGAGGCACCTTCGGACCCACTACCACTCCGCCTGTGGTGGCGTTGGCCCATAGGGTGAGAGTCTTGTAAAATACGTTAGCAGCCTCAATGTCGGGGAACACGATTGCGTCGGCCTCGCCGTTGACAAGGCTATTGATATGCTTTTTCTTCATGGCAGCTGTGCTGCAAGCCACCTTGATATCGTAGGGCCCATCCACGATACATTCGCCGAACTCACCATTCTTTGCAAATTCGATTAGTTCTACGTAGTTCTGTGTGTGTGGGAAGTGCTTGGCATCTACCTTCTCGGAGCAATGCACCATTGCCACCTTTGGAGCCTTCAACCCGAGGCGATGGGCCAGGTCCACCATGTAGGCCACTTGTGCGCGGCGCTGGTCGGGAGTGGGGTAGGGAATGACTGCAGCATCCGAGAAGAGCAGCAGCTTGGGATGGCTGGGTATCTCCACTGCCGTGATATGGGTCATCACAGTGCCTTTTGTCAGGATGCCATGCTCTTTGTTGAGCACGGCACGCAGCAAATTGTCGGTGTTGATCATCCCTTTCATGATTACATCTATGCGTCCTTCACGAGCCAGGGTCACAGCTTTGGCGGCGGCATCGTCGCCGTCGGTGGCATCAATTATTTCGATGCGGTCGGCATAGGGTAGCAGGGATTCGTCGGCCAGTATTTGCTGGCGACAGCCAATGAAAGTAGGCACGACCAAGTCATTGGCAATGGCTTGGGCCACTGCAGAGCGGGTAATTTCATCTTCTGCCCAGACGATGGCCATGCGGCGCGGACGATTCTGGGCCTTTAGAGTGCGGATGATATGTTGGAAATCGTCGATAGCAACCATAAAGCGGTGTGATTAAGTGTTGTAAGTTCTGTTGGTATTAAATTGAAAGTTTGGGGTGGCTCTCTTGCCATAAATTTCATGGCACAAAGTTACACTTTTTTCTCACTTTTCCCAATAATGTGCATATTTTTTCACAAAAAACGCGCAATCTGCCAAAACCTCGCCAACTACGTTAATGAAACTTCGCCAACTACATTAACGAAATCCCGAGGGTTTGTCAAAATTGACCATTACAACGGAATCCCATCGGGATTCTTTCTAATAGCTTTCAATTTACCCATACTCCTAACCAAAATGGTGCCTTCGGCACCGTTTTGGTGGTTGTTGAAACATTCTGGCATCTATTGGAAAGAATCCCGCTGGGATTCCGTGGTGGAGGTTGTAATGTGACATAACCTCATGTTGATATGATTAAATTTTCTTTATTAAGTTAGTGCTTTTGGAGCTCAAGCTTGAGCTCTTCGGCAAGATAGATTTCTGAGCGGCAGTGCAGGTCTGCCACGCCTTCGCTTATTAATTCGTAAAGCTTTGAGTTGTAAAAAAGGCGAGCGGCTTTTAATGGTTCCATGCACATCAGCTGGGCAAACGCCATGATTACCCTTGCATACATCATTCGCATCAAATGTATATTTGCTTCCATTATACTTCCGAAGTATTTATGTATTTAAGATATTTGTCAATAATCTCTTGGTTATTGATACATATATAATCCTTTGCTTGCTGCAGGAGGGTAGTCAAATAAAATCCAGGACCAAAGTCCAATGCATCACGTGAGTGATACACATCTGGTGATGTCACTATTTCTGATGAAGTATGGTAAACAGTCAACATAAGTAGCCTCTATTTTTAAGTTGTTCGATAAGATCGTTCGCAAAATATTCTCGTCCAAAGGTATGTAGTACGTCATAACATGGGATTATATATTCTTCGGCCAAATGAGATTTGTCGAGTAAATTAAAAGCCTCAGGCTCACTGATGCCTAAGGCATCAGCAAGGCATCCCACTGCATACGTCAAAAATTGCATTTCCTTTAATTCCATACCTTTCACTTTTTACCTCACAAAGTTACAACATATTTTAATCTTTTCAAAATATTTTCTCATAATGGCTGCTTGACATTATAAAAACTAACCGAATGGTAACTTACCATTCGGTTTGTTCTTTTGTGAATTAGATGAAACAGGTGAACTGGTTGTCGTAGGTGTAAACGTAGGTTTTCTCATTAGGCATCTTTACCACGCTTAGCACCACATCAACATATGCTATTGGACTCTTACTTTTTGGCCGCGGGCGATGTAGATTCCGCTTGGGAGACCATTGAAGGAGGTTGCATTAGAGCGTACGCGGATGCCACTCAGATTGTAGATATCGAATGGCTCATTGTCATCAGCAAAGATACCCGCCAGTCCATTTTCACCATCAATGTTGGTAAGATCCACATTCATTACTTCACCTGTGCGACCATCAAGCAGAAGCACAGCAATCTTAAGATTGCGCCAGTCCTGTACGTTAGTTGGCAATGTGAACTCATACTCAGCGGAATACACCTCGCCAGGAGTAATTGCCATTGGCAAAGAACCCTCTACACCATAATAATCATCATATATGGCTCGGGTTACATCGTTGAAGGTAGCCATGGCATAGTAATCTTGTGACATCCACCATGACAAGTCCAAAGGAGAATAATAGGGTTGATCCCAACCAGAACAAATATTTTGTTGTTCATAAGGACCAACATTATCCTCCAAAAGCACATAGGCAAGGCGGTATTCAGTAGAGTGACCATAGAAGCCAAATGTGGTTTCTGAGGTTACAATCACATTATTTTGTGTGCCAAAGTGGGCTTGAGCAGATACTTGGCCGACGCCTGTTTCCACAAGATTGTCGAATTTTGTATTCCAATCGATAAGGGTCACACGATTTACTCGGGTAGAATTAATCGAACTCATTTGGTCAAAGTATTCATCAAATTGATTGCCAGGCCACATGGGATCTTGGTTCACGACATCATTCTTATGAATTGTCATATACACGAATTGATCAGGATAATTCTCAGTCATATAATCAATGGTGGCTATTCCTAAAGGGGATTGGAAGTTCCATGTCGCCAAGGTCATCTCTACTAAGCCTTTCCTTGGGAAAGTTTCCTCAGCGGGGAGGGTGTAAAGATGCTCTATGTCGCTATTGGGAGAATAAGCATCAGCCTTGCTGTTGACCTCGGTTATGCAAATATTAATGTCCTGGTAACGTTCGGCTTCCTCCTTTGCCAAATCAACATAGAATTCATACGAATGTCCTGGATACATATAGGTGGTATATTCGGTTAACCCTAAATCTGCACCATTAAGGTTTGCATTAACCTTAAAGTCAGTGACAATGCTGCTCGAACGGTTGGCGACAGTAAATCTCCCTCTTGGATTTTCACAATTAGAATCGTCACCTCCGATAGTCTCAAAGTTAAGAATGATCAAATCAGTGGGAAGGTCGGCACCTTTAATTATGGCTCGCATAGGCATAACATGGGTGCTATTTCCTGATTCTTTATACCAACTTCTCCATTGTCCTACAGATGAGTCATAGGGAACATCTCCCATGGTTCTCCACCAAGATGCTTCCTCATACAAGTTTTCATTAGCCCAATCTACTCCAAGTGCGTCATGGCGTCCTATTCCTACATACAAATCCTCTTCCCCAGTAATAGTGATAGGATTGCTGAAATACTTGGTGTTCCATGCATCAGTTGCCACTTCTATTGGGTCTTTGGTAAGATAATCCGCATCGGCAGAAGTAGCAAAAATATACTCCGCCTCATAGTAAGAATCGTCTCCTTTTACATAGAACTCTACACCTAAAATCTCACTCCCGATATAAGGGGCCAATGATTCATTGGTGAGTTTAAGTGCCGCTTCTACATTGCAACCCTCGTATAAAGAGACAGCTCCATATCTCGTCTTATAATCTGATCCGCAGTAATCCCAATAAGAGATTCCAAGAGGATTAGTGTACTCTTCTTTTATCCACTGACTCCATCCTGCCTCGTTGTATTGATTGCTTGATCCGACTGGTATATGCAGAGTTATCTCTGAGTTGCAGTTAAAGGTTAAACCCGTCAAGGCTGGGGGCATGGCAGAAGCAAAAGATATATCCTTAAGATTAGGGCAGGAAAACTCTTCCCAAATCGCCTCTCCCACAGTATTTCTGAGAGTGAACTCTCTTTGGTTTTGGAATTCAATTCTCTGGAGGTTGCCCATGCGGTTGGGCATTCTTACGATTTCCGCTGTTGCAGGATAAATGAGATGGGTAATCCAGGGACTGCCACTTATCATATAATCCAGATTACGGCATTGCTCTTCATTGCGGAATTCAAGATGCTCAAGGCCTGTGCATTCAAATATTGGCGCGCCACATGGCAATGACAGAGATGTCAACTCACGGCAGTAAGCAAATGGCCCCTTGTCGTCATCGCTATCTTCCTCGGAATGATACATCACAGTATAAGAGGTGCCTTCGTACTCTACAGTGGTGGGTACATACAAATCTCCAGTGTAGTATTCGGTCTCATTGTAGGGTAACAGCCATGCTTCTGGCACATCATCGTTGGTCACAATGCGATAGGTAATGCCTTCGATTGTATGTACGCCCAAATCCACAAGATTGGAATTGTCTGCTACTTCGAAACTATTTACATAGAATGTCAAGCCAGGATAAGCCTCATTAGTCATGCTCAAATGGTATGTGCCTGGCTTTGTGATTATGTAATGTCCTTCTTCGTCACGCGAGGGTTCATAAATGTGTCCCCCTGCGTTTAAGAACATAAATTCTGTGGGAATGTCAGTACCCTTGGCGTAAGCTTCTTTGGAAAGATCGATAATGCCAGTTGAGGGGAACTCTTCATCTGTAGCTTTATAGGATATCACCGTCTCATTCCCATTGGCAACCAAAGCGTAGAGTTCAGGGGTCATCAAGGAGAAGCCTGCGGGATTGTCATACATTGTCACATTGGTAAGGTAAGGTGAGTCAGGGAGAATAATTTCCTGAAGCATATTATTGCCACAATCGACATAATTCAACATTTCACATGGCGACAAATCAAGTCGAGTGAATTGATTATCGACGCAACTGAAACTTTGCAACCATGGCAGTTGTGTAAAATCAAGTTCCGCAAAGTTGTTGCCATCAATTGAAAGATCCATCAATTGGTCATACCCAACCAATTCAAGAGCTTCGATGCCTAAATAATTCAAGTCAAGGAAATAAATATTGCTTGGATTTTTTACGTTGAGGTCACTTAAGGTTACTCGCCCCGTTTTGTCGTAATTTTCATTAAGCAGCAACCAGCCTATTTCGCCATCAATGCCAATGGGATTGTGGCCTTCCTTGAGATGGAAAGTATACGCCACGTTGTCGCTCCATTTTGATGAACTGGTATAATTTGTCAAACGCTCATTTTCATCATAAATAGAGTATGAGTATTCCCGATACCAGAAGCTAATGGTATAATTCACATCTTCCGATGCTACAAAGTCAAAGTAAACATCGCAATCTTTTGGATCCTTGCTGCGACTGTAATAAATAGGATTGGCCGAGACATTCTCATTTATCGTAAACGTGGCATGTGATCCATCAAGAATTGTGCCATTGTTGAGATTCCACTCCCCAACAGTATATGTATTTCCATCTACCTCAAATGATGCATCGCTCCAAAGTTCTACAGTGCTCCCCTCGGCGTAGAGACCGCTTCCATATAGGGCTGGTGTTTGAGATACTCCAGAATTGATTGCTACGGAGTATCCACCCTCGGTGATGCTCTTTGCATCGCACCAACCTTCGGCCATTCCATATCCTCCCTGTGATCCAATGGGCACTATTAGTTCCACATTGTGCATAGTTTCCCATTTAACTGAGCTGGCATCAGGCACACTTGTAGCAGCACTGAAAATTGAAGTCAGAGCAGTGCTCTCCTCCAATGCATCGAGGCTCTTCAGGCTTGCAGGCAATTTCAGAGTAGTAAGTGATGGGCAGTTGTATAGGCCTTGAATAGAGGTGAGGGCATAGCAGCCCATAAAGTCAAGTTCTGGTATCGACTCGTCGGTCAAGAAGCCATCAAATGTCTTTAATGTTACAGGGAAGATTACACTTTTCAATCCATTGCCACATGCTGGGTAGCGATCCGGACGGCTGGAACTGGTAACGAAATAAGATCTGTCGTCGTTGCCACCGAAGCCGTACAGTTGGGTCAGCGAAGTGCAATTGCTTAAATCTACGTTATGCAGGTTAGGGCAGCGGTGAAATACACTGCCGATTGATGTGATATCTTTCAATTGCGACATATCCGCCTCCGTCAAAAGAGGCATATAATTAAAACCTACAAGTTCGGTAAGGGATTCTGGAAAAGTAATGGATGTAAGATCAAGATTCGCTAATCCAGTTATGGACTCAATCTTTGATGGCAGTGCTAAATTCGAGATAGGAGCATAAGTAAGCGTTTCGATTTTCTTAAGATTGTTTGGAAGCAACAATTCCTCAAGATTGCCAGCGTAGTTTAGTCCTGTCAGTTCGTTTAGAAGCGAGCAGGCAGAAAGGTCAATCTTCTTGAAGCTTGAATCCCACTCAAGGTCACAATATTGCAAGGTAGTGGCTTTAAGAGAGGTAAATCTTGTGTTATAGCAGTTGAACCACCATACTCCCGATGGCACCTCAAAATCGCCTTGCAAATAGTCATCATTCTCTATTTTAAGGCTGTAGTATCCAGAGGGAGCCTTTAGCTCGGTAAGGGCTCCTCTGGGAATAGTGATGGATTCGACCGAAGTCGAGGCGCCTGACATGTCGAGAATATGAAGATTGGGTAATTTCAAGAGGGCGTCGATGTCCTCAGTTGAGAGTTCTCCAGTCACAACGATGCTTCGTGCAGAATAGCGCGTGGCTCCTTGGTTGCCTATTTCTGTAAGAATAGAACCATCACCTTTTGCCTCCACGGAGATAGGGGTGATTTTGTCAATGCAATCAATCTCAGTAAATAAAGCAGCGTAATCGTCAGGGTTCGGTGCCAGGATGTATGCAGCATCGATTTCCACATCAGTCATTTCAGGCATTTCCTGTGAAGTGAACTCCACATAGGCCAGTTTGGTGCCATTGAATGCTGTTGGCCGTATGAGTTTTACAGTCGATGGCAAAGTCAAACCTCCTGTGAAACCAGGGACAACTTTTACCAATTCGGTGCGATCATAAGAATATACAGCTGTACCATCGCTCCATAGAGTGGTAGAGGTTTCTGGCACTTCGATGCAAGTGAGTTGCCAGTTATCTTCAATTGATTCAGCTTGGAATCCCTTAAGGTCAGCGGGCACAATAAGTTTTCGCAGTGTGTAGCTGCCATAAGCATAACGATGTCCAAATCCGTCGTCATGGCGATTAGTGAAAGCAAAGGTTGGGATATAATCGGCATCGTAAGTGTAGGTTACATCGCTCCATTGCCATGAAGAACCATTTGCATCGTAGCAACCATCGTTGCCTTGATAGGCTGCAATTTTTGCCTCAGAAAGGTCCAGCACTCGGGTAGTAGCTAATGTGATTTCTTGTAGAGTGAGGAAGTCGCGAGCATCAATAGTACCAGTGATTTTTAGATTTCGGGCAGAAAGAGCCTCGGATGACACTTCCAGTGAGCCAGGCTGGTCACAGTTAATCACCACTGTGTCATTTGCAGCTAAGGCACTTTGGGACCCACAAAGGCAAAAGCCTAAGGCAAGAGTAGTAAGAAGTTTGCGCATAGGAAAGATATGATGGAATGTATTTAATTTATTCATGTTTTTTCTTATGATTGAGTTTATTATGGTATTTAGGGCAAATTTAACACATTAAATCAATTTATACAAATATTTTGTCACAATTCTCTAAAAATTAACATTTCTGGTCTTCAGAAGGACTAAATCTGAACCTCATAAATTTATTGTTGAGAAAATGAAGATGATGGTAAAAGAAAGGTTCTGCTAATATTAACAATAAAACCAACCAAACGGTAACTTACCATTCGGTTAGTTTTTGCTGTATTCGTAGATTGAATCACTTGGCAAATCTATATCTTCATTCCAATAGACACATGTGCGACTTGTGTCTAATTGCACTTGATAGAATAGGGCATACTCATCCTTTAGAAGATTATACTCAGGAAGTGTAGCAATATCCTCCTTCATATCATACACCACTTAGTGGCCATCATCAAATTCCACAAAGAGCTTGTAATCCTTAAGTGGCTTTATATCCTTAATTTGTGGTATCATAATGATGATAGCTTATATTTTAGCTTTTGTTTGTAAGTTATTAAGTTGTAATAAGATAACACGAAATGGTAGATTGTAAAATAAGAGAGCGGAATCTCCCGCTCTCTTATTTGTAGGAAAGAGTTATTTTATTATCGATGAAAATTTAAAATAACCTTTTGAATGTACAAGGATGTAAGTGTTATTGGGTGAAATAGGTATACTCCTATCTATGCCTCGATACATCAAAATGCCATTGGTGAGATATAGAGCCACCACTTCGTCTTCTCCAAATCCACTGAGAACTAAATAATCACCCTCAACCTTTGCACTGCGTTTGTCTTCTGAAATAGAATTTAGACCAGCTAAGGCAATAATAGTTTTGGTCACTGTTGAGGCTGCATAATATTCGTCATTTCCATTTTGATATGCTTCTATCACGATTTCTCCAGGAGCATGAAGTATCAATACGTTGCCTGAGATTTCTGCCAAGTCAGATCCATCAAGTATGATATAGTTCACCTCAAGGCCAGATGTTGCTTCTGCTATGAGAGTTATTATATCATTATCGTAAACCTCATCAAAATCTTGATTCCAAATTATCGATTGGTCTTTTTTTACAGAAATGAAAGATTTGTATACTGGGTCTGCTGCAGAATAAGCATTATCTCCAGGTTGGGAGGCTTCGATTGTGATTTCTCCGGCTCCAAGAATTGTCAAAATAAATCCGTTCAAAGATGTTAAATCTTCACCTTTGACGACTGTATATTGGATATTTAACCCAGAAGTCGCTTCTGCAGTCAACTCAATGGTCTCTCCGACTTCAAGACTGCCAATCTCTTGATTCCAAACGATAGACTGATTATTTGTTTGAGAAACAAATGATTTGGTAATAGGAGTAGCTTCATTGAATACCTCATTACCTGGTTGAGAAGCTTCGATCGTTATCTCACCTGCTCCTTTAATGGTGATGATAGAACCACTAATAGTTGCGATTTCTTCTCCTTGGAGAATTTGATAAATTATTTGTAATCCAGAGGATGCCCAAGCATTTAATTCTATTACATTATTAACCTTAATATCTGTAAATTCTTGGTCCCATGTAATGGATTGGTCTTGCTTTTTAGCAAAGACAGACTTAGTAACAGGCGTTGCTGCATAGAAAACAATATTGCCTTCTTGATTGGCTTCGATTTCTATTTCTCCATTTCCTCTTATAGTAAGAAGATTGCCATCTAATGTCGCTATATCGAGACCTTTTGTTATAGTATAGTAAACAGCAAGACCTGAGGAAGATTCTGCCATTAAACTAATTTGGTCTCCAACCAGAACATTTTCAAACTCTTGATTCCAGGTTATAAATTGTTCTTTCTTAAGTGTGGTAAAGGTTTTCGTAACTGATTCTGCTGCTTGATAATCCTCATCTCCATTTTGTGTGGCTTTAATAGACACTTCGCCACCACCGATAATGGTAAGAATATTGTTTTCAAGAGTAACTAAATCTGTTCCATTAGTAATGGCGTATGTGACTTCAAGCCCAGAAGATGCAATTGCATTGAGCTCTACTTTATCCTCTATCGTAAGATTGGTTAGATCTTGTTCCCAAGAAATAGTTTGTTCTTTTAACTTTTTCTCAAGATAGAAGTAGTAAGCATCAGAGATTTGACCATATTTTAGGCCAAAGACCGCCATTAAATATTTAGTCCCAATTTCAAGAGAATCCCATGGCCCTTTAAATGAAAGTGTGAGTGTTTCGTTGTCTTGCTCCAAATCAACGTACTGAGATTCCGTACGATCAAAAATACTTCCGGTTGATCTATCTGCGAAGACTATATACACATCTTCTTTCCAAGGGGCTTCATCGCATTGAATGGTAACTTTAATTTCGGGATCTTCAACATCAAGAGACGCTGCTTTGCTAACTGATGTGCCATTTTTTTCACTTCCTACAAATTCCACTTTTGTTACTGTAGCAGAACCATTTTCAGTTATGCTGAAATAATAAACATTTGACATCTGACCATTTGCTTCACCGAAAACGGCTAAAGCATAAGTAGTATCAAATTCAAGATTTTCGAAGTTATTGAATTTGACTGTTGTTGTTTCGCCTTTGTTTTCTATAGAAGCAGATTTATTATCAGAATATCCCAAAATGCTTAAAGTATTAGGATCTGCAAATGCCAAGAAAATTTCATCCGCAAAGGGTGCAACAGTGCATTTAAAAGTAATATCTATTTCCGCAGAAGATGCTTTCATCTCAGCAGGAGAATTAGCCTTGGCGCCATCGCTTTCAGCTCCAATAAATTCTACTTTAGATATAGAGGCGGCTCCAGAAGCCTCTTTCTTTTCTAAGGTAAACCATGCGCCTCCCAAATCGGTGTACACACTGTTATTTAAATAAAGGAGGTATAGAAAATAGGTGCCTTCTTCTAGAGATGGATCTATGGTCAGATTAAAAGTTCTTTCTTCAGAACCTTCTCCATTATAATCAAATAATTGTGGTTCAGAAAATTGCAAAATTTGGTTGTCATTATTTACAATACAACACCAAACTTGGGATTTCCATTCTCCGGAATAAGTGATGTCCCATACAAAATCATAGGAATGTCCTGCATATATAGCGTCATCCTCTTCATTTACCGGGATATAATATTTACATGAGGCTTCTACGGTGCCCGATAAACCTGGCTGTTCAACTGTAATTTTTGTTTCGGTTACCTTAAATTTTAGATGATCATTAATTTGAGTTAAGTCACAATAAGCTCGTTCAATTTCTCCTTGGGAATTTCTAAAGGCTGCATAAACATCCCATTCTCCTACAGGAAAATCTTTAGTAGCTAAAGTCCCATATTTATAATATCCTGTCATTGGGTCCATTGAATAATTTCCCGCAGAAATAAAATGAGATTCATTACCATTTGTTATTTCTACTCCAAGATTGTAGTCAGCAGGAGCAAGTGCCCAGGAATATACAGTTGAACAAATCCAAATTCCTGTAGAGCTATTACGGGTATAGCTATTAGAGTCAGTTGCCAAGTTCTCAGCAAGTTCTAATGTTAAAGCAAGGGGAGAATTTTCTTGAGGTCTTATGTCAATAAGAATGCTTTGGTCAATTGAAAATCCTTCTTTTCCAGAACCACCTCCAATGCCTGTTCCTGTTGGATTTAGAAGGTATAAGGCATAATAGCCATCGCAATAACCACTCCAACCCCAGTTAATATGGAAATACTGAGTTCCATCATATCCATCACAAACAAAAGCATGACCTTCGTTATTTTCATTTGTTCCACTGTATAATACTGGTAATCCAAGGGAAAGTTGATCATAGATAATATTTTCCCATTCTTCTTGGTTATCAAACCAAATATGTTTGAGAAATTTTAATGATTTATCATAATTTAAATACTCTAATAATCCAGTACCAACTAATATGTAGGTAGTTGAACTTTCTAAAGGAGAGTAGCTCATTTGTGAAGCTACTCCACAGGCATGCATTAAAGTAGCAACCGCACTCTTTTGAGAAGATGTAGCTGTGTTATCATATTCATTGAGCATATTACTCCAATCAAAAGAAGTGGAACCAAAATTAAATTCATCTGTGTAGGAGGTTCCATTATAATCGAAATTATAGGATAATGAGCCGATTCCAATTTCTGGCCAATTGTGAACTTTCATAACTTGAGCCATAGCTGTTGCACCACAACCAGTTACTGAGCGACTACCTCCTAATATTGGACATTCATCATTGTAGGGTGAGTCTTGATCCCATTTTGTTTTACAAATAGGATCTATAACGGGCCAGTTGGATCGTGACGGTGCTTTACAAGCATCAGAATTAAAATTTTGTAATTGATATGTGTATGCCTCTAAAAGCCATTGTAAAGAAGTGGGAATGTTGGTACCATCAAAGGAATCCGTGTCAGAGTATCCTAATACAGGATTTTCAAGTTCATCATTTGCGGCCAATACCAAGAATCCATTCTGTGAATCTTGGCGAGCGAAAACATAAACTTCAGTCGCATCATATACGAGATTGTAAGAGGCAGCTGAAACCGATTTTGTTTTTTGTGGCATTGATCTCAGTGCAGCTTGAAGAGCTTCCTCTGGACTGAGGTGATTACCAAGGATCACACCCCATCCCATTGTAACCATAATGATTGCCATCATGGCACGAAGAATTGAAGAAAGGTAAAAATGTTTCATATTAAGGATTTAAGTATTTATTCAGTGAATTATATTTCTTGCTATCTTAAAGAGAGGTGTTCTATCATTGAATCTAATTAATAATAGACAAAGAAGGATGGCATCGCTTTTAATAGGCTTTGCCATCCTCGAGGTTGGCTTATGAATAAAAATTGGTAATTATCATTGATTGTAATTTATGAAAGAGGAACTTAGATCAAAGGCCTATGATGAATTAGCAATCAAAAAGAAGTATCGCATCTTCTCAAGAGGAAGAAAAAGAATGCGTGGACTGCTAATCCACTTCGTAATGGAGGCCCTGAGATTGCCTGGTACACAAATGTGGGTATAGTAGCCCACGCACATAGCTATATGCGTGGATTCTACTGTGCTCCCTCTTGTGTACGTTTAGAAATTTCTCAGGTTTCCATTACAAGATAAGCATAGACGCTTTTAAGTTTTGAAGAAAAGACCTCTGTCTTTCCTATGAATGATTTATCTTGTCTTTGCAAACTTCCGTTAGAACTTTGACTTTAAAATTGAATTCACTCATACCGCAAATTTACGACATTTATTTAGACTATACAAATTTTTTGAGAATAAATGTAAAAATATTATAAAAATAAATTAAAAAGAGGGTTTATAATAAAATCTAAGGTAAAGAGGAAAGATAATGAGAAAAGTCTTATTATTCACTCGGTAATTGGAAAAGTAATATGAATTGTTGGTTTTGCTAATATTAACAATAAAACTAACCGAATGGTAACTTGCCTTTTGGTTAGTTTTTGTAACTTTGCGGATAAAATGGTAAGATTATGAAGAATCCTTTTCAATATGGCAAGGTGGCTGAGCGTGAGAATTTCATAGATCGAGATGCGGATCGAGAATTTCTTAAGAACACTTTGTATTCTGGAACCAACGTGATACTCATGTCACCTCGGCGTTGGGGCAAATCTTCTGTAGTGAAACAAGCAATGGCAGAATTAACCCAAGAGACCTCCAATGTACGAGTAATACATATCGATGCATTTCCAATTACATCGGTTCAAGAATTTTATTCCGTTTTTGCTCGTGAGGTATTGAAAGCGACCTTTAATCATGTACAGGCGGTATTGGATGCTGTAGGGAGGTTTCTCAAAAACATCTCTCCTAAGATTTCATTCTCACCAGAGCCGATGAGTGAATTTTCTTTTTCTTTGGATTTGTCGCGAGATGAGGTAGATGACGAGGAGGTGCTTAGTTTGCCTCAGAAGATAGCTGCCGACAAGGGTTTGCAGCTAATCATTTGCATTAATGAATTCCAAAAATTGGCCAAGCTTCCCAATTATGAAAAATTGGAGAGCAAGATGCGCAGTATATGGCAGCATCAGCAAGATGTGAGTTATTGCCTCTACGGGAGCCAAAGGCACATGATGAAGGAAATTTTCGATTCGTCGGAAAAGCCATTTTACCGCTTTGGACAAATGTATCATCTCAAGAAGATTGCGGCAGAGGATTGGATTAAGTATATTCAGAAGAGGTTTCAAGACACTGATAAGAAGATTTCACCATTATTGGCACAGAAAGTTACGGAATTGGCAGATTGTCATTCATGGTATTTGCAGCAGTTGGCAAGTGCAGTGTGGAATTTTACCCCTGACGAGGCTACCGAGGATTCTATATCTAAGGCTATGGAATGGTGCATGGATGTAAACAGTGAGACTTATCAGAACCTTTGTGATAAATTCACTGAAGCACAAATAGGGTTGCTCCGGGCTATATCCAATGGGGAAATTCAGCTCTCCTCAAGCGCCAATATCAGAAAATACCGCCTTGGGAGTTCTGCAGCAGTGGTAAAGAACAAGCGTATGCTCATCGAAGATGACATCATCGATTCTACTCGCAACACCCTCACCTTCCTCGACCCCATCTTCTTAGCCTGGTTTCGCACTAATTATTAAGATTTGTCGATAAAAAAGGAGGGATTGAGGGGATAAAAGCGACAATATGACGAAGATGTTGGAGTAAATGGCTGATTTGGGTTAAACCTTAATGGGAAAGGGTGGTCTAAATTACAAAGACCGGAAAAAGTCGG
Organism: Bacteroidales bacterium; assembly: GCA_020860515.1. Lineage (GTDB taxonomy): Bacteria > Bacteroidota > Bacteroidia > Bacteroidales > Muribaculaceae > CAG-873. The sequence continues at coordinate 85,036 of JAJBUG010000039.1, forward strand.
AGGAGCTAAAACCTAAGGCAAGGCACCGAAAGGAACTTGATACGGTAACAAACTCCGAGACTTAAGAAGGTCTTTAGGTGGATAACATTTTATTAACTCTATAAAACTTACAGTCATGAAAACCAAGAAATTTATCATCGGTGGCCTCGTGGGCATTCTGCTTCTAAGCCCAATCAGCGGATATTGCAGCAGCTTCTTCAACATCAGCATCGGTAGCGATGGAGTTAGCATCACAACCAGCATCGACACTCCAAACTACTACCCAGTGCCTAACAATCCAGAGCCTAATCGCAAGCCTGAGCCCCCAAAGCCCGAGCCAAAGAAGGGCCACAAGAAAGATAACAAAAAGGACAATAAGAAGCCTAACGACAACAAAAAGCCCGGTAATAACACCCCTGGCAATAACAAGCCAACCAATAGTGGTAACAACACCCACACCCCCACAGGGAAGAAGTAAGAGCTCACCACGGAGGCATTGAAGACACGGAGGAATTTAAGCTCACCACGGAGACACGGAGGACACGGAGGAATTTAAGCTCACCACGGAGACACGGAGGACACGGAGAAAAATGAAATCTCCGTGTCCTCCGTGTCTCCGTGGTGAGTAAAATTTTTTATTTCTTTAGCTCGAAGGGGAGTGTTGAGCGGATGTCGGTACTTGATGCGCCTACATAAGCCTTGAATTTGCCAGGCTCGGCTACCCAACTCTTTGAAGCCTCGTCGTAGAACTTCAAATCATCCATAGTGATGTCGAAGCTGACAATCTTTGTTTCGCCAGGAGCAAGAGCAATCTTCTCGAAGCCCTTAAGTTCCTTCACTGGGCGAAGAACCGAAGCCTTGTCATCACCTACGTAAAGCTGCACGATTTCTTGGCCAGCGACATTGCCAACGTTGGTAACAGGCACAGACACAGTCCAACCACTGCCATTTTCAGCAATCGATCCTTTGCCATAGTCATAGGTAGTGTAGCTCATGCCATAACCGAATGGGAAGAGGGCAGGAATCTTCTTTGTATCGTGCCAACGATAGCCAACAAGTATATCCTCCATGTAATCCTGCTGGGGGTCCACTGGATTGCCGTAAACATCACCGCCAGGCCGCTCCTCAGCACTGGGGGCAGCGTCATAGCCTGGATAAGACTTCTCACCGAAAGCGTGAGCTCCACAATCCTCCAATTTTACAGGAATAGAGTAGGGGAGCTTGCCGCTTGGATTCACCTTGCCGGAAATCACATCGGCCATCGATGCGCCGCCCATAGTGCCAAGATAAGATGAGTGCAGCACAGCAGGCACCTTGTCGATCCATGGCATAGCATAAGCATTGCCTGAGATATTGGCAATAATCATATTAGGATTCACAGCCAAAAGCTCTTCGATCAATTGATCTTGACCGAAAGGCAGGTTATAGCTTTGGCGATCGGTAGCTTCGCAGTCTTGGAATGAATTCTTGTTCAATCCGCCTACGAATATTACCACATCAGCGTTGGCAGCCTTAGCTACAGCCTGAGCACGCAGCGAGTCTTGCACTGCCTGAGGAATCTCATCGGCGCGGCCGTACATCGGTCGTCCGCTCTTGTAGCCCATAGCATAATCCACATTGCCATAAGCCTCGGTGATGGCTTGCAGAGGTGATATGTAATCTTTCACTTTTAGTTCGGATGAACCGCCACCATCTGTCAATCGGCGAGTGGCATTCTCACCTACCACCAAAATGCGCTTGCCAGGTGCCAATGGCAGGATGCCATTGTTTTTTAGCAGTACGATGCTCTCATCGCCAATCTGCTTGGCAGCAGCATAATGCTCGGGTGTGCACTTGTTGCCAAAAGGCTTGCTCTGATCCATGGCTGTGCGGAAAATCAGACGCAGCACACGGCGAGCCTTGTCGTTGACAATTGAGTCGTTAACTTCGCCAGCCTCAATAAGATTGTAATAAGGGTCAGCCAAATAATAATCGTTGAAGCCAAAATCTGCCTCAGAGGTTAAGCCGTTGGTGAAACTGCCCATTTCTATGTCCAGACCGTTGAGAGCGGCTTCGCGAGTGTCGTGACAGCCACCCCAATCGGTGATAACTGCTCCGTCAAAGCCCCATTCGCCTTTGAGAATATCATCGAGCAGACGCTCATTGTGGCAGCAATGCTGGTTCCAAATGCGATTATATGCGCCCATGATGCTCCAGGCTCCTCCATCTTGCACTGCACGCTTAAAGGCAGGAAGATAAATCTCGTAGAGAGCACGGTCGCTGACATTTACGTTGACCGCTCCGCGCCATTGCTCTTGGTCGTTGAGAGCAAAATGCTTCACGCAAGCTGCTACACCGTTCTTTTGCAATTCTTGAATGTAAGGCACAGCCATTACGCCAGCCAAATAAGGATCCTCGCCCATATATTCAAAGTTGCGACCATTCATCGGGGTGCGATAAATGTTAACGCCCGGCCCGAGCAGCACATCTTTCTCGCGATAGCGAGCCTCTTCGCCTACCGACTTGCCATAAAGCGCAGCCATCTCTGGATTCCATGTGGCAGCAAGGGCTGTGAGGGCGGGGAAAGCTGTAACTGAATCACTGCCCCAGTTGGAGTAGCCCCAGTCGTTCCAATTGATTTCAGCACGCACGCCATGAGGCCCATCGCTCATCCAGAGCTCAGGAATACCAAGGCGTTCGCAACCAGCCGATGAGAACTTGCTTTGTGCATGGCTAAGAGCCACCTTTTCCTTGGTGGTCATGCGGCTAAGAGCATCTTCCACACGGTCCTCAAGCGGTGCATTCACATCCAAATATATCGGGGTCTGCGTTACTGCCGATGATGCTGTGAGAAGAGAAAGAGACAAAAGTAAAAATTTCATAATTTGAGGTTGGTTAAGGAACGAGAATTTACGAAAGACGAAAATTTACGAATTCGTAGATTTTCGTTCTTCGTAAATTTTCGTCTTTTATTTTATCATTTAGATTGATTTAATAGTTGTTGTTTCCGAATTGAGGCCAGGAGCAGAAGCTGTGACTTGGATGTCGCCAACTGAGCCATTGTTTTGTACTATAAGCATCGCCTTGCCATAGAAGGCCTTGCGATTGTCAGCCTTGAAGCGCTCCATCGATATGGGTGAACCATTGTCCACTCCAGCATTGAATCCGGTGCCTTGGACCGAGAAGGTGATGTTGTCGGTGGCCCATGGGCAAAGATTACCCTCAGCGTCAACTACCTCTACGGTTACATAACAAAGATCGGTGCCATCGGCCTGAATTTCACTGCGGTCAGGTGTAAGGCGCAAATGATGGGGTAGGCCAGCAGTGCACACTTGGGTCTCTTTCACTTGCTTGCCTTCTTTGCGGCTTATGGCTTTCAATGTGCCTGGCTGGTAGCCAACTTGCCAACCCACATGGTAAATGCCTGGCTCTATTGTGCGCTTGCCAAGTGATTCGCCATTAAGGTATAGCTCCACTTCGTCGGCATTGTTGCAATAAGCCCACACGTCCACTGTATCGCCTTCCTTCCAATTCCAGTGAGGCAGAATATGCAGTACGTCAACCGATGGGTTCCATTGGCTTTGGTACATGTAGTAAACATCCTTGGGGAAGCCAGCAAGGTCAACGATGCCAAAATAGCTGCTACGCGCTGGATACCCATAGGGCGTAGGTTCACCAAGATAGTCAAAGCCTGTCCATACGAATTGACCAGATATGAAATCATTGTTATCCACATGGTGCATCGTGCCCTCGTGGGTATTTCCCCATGGCACATGGCAATTATCGTAGCTGCTGCAGCTGTAATGGCTTTGGAAGTAAGGCACATCCCAACGGGCTGGACACACGATAAACGAATCAGCGGGCATTTCGTAATAGCCGCGTGTCATCAAGGCTGACACGCTCTCGGTAATCACGAAGGGTTGACCAGGGAAATTCACAGGAACATCCTTGAACCAATCATCGTGGTAGTTGAAACCAATGATATCCAAGGCTCCAGAACGGAACAGATGGTTGCCTGGGTCAGGTTCGTTGCATCCAGCAGTGATAGGGCGAGTGTTGTCGAGTGCGCGAACTCGGTCGGCGAGTTTGCGAGTGAGAAGGGAGTTGACCGATAACTCCCCATCCTCCTTTGCCAACATATCTGCTGAGTGCCCGAAGTTGAGAATAAGGTTGGCTTCGGCCAAGCTGAGAGTGTCGGCTCCTGCGTCGCTCCATTGCTCCAGCACCTCGTTGCCAATGCTCCAGCAGAAAATGCTGGGATGGCTGCGGTCGCGGCGGATTTGATCATCGATATCGCGCTCGTGCCACTCGTTGAAGTAGCGCGAATAGTCGTGGGCAGTTTTGCGCTTGCGCCACATATCGAATGTCTCGTCCATTACCAAGAGGCCCATTCGGTCGCAGAGGTCGAGCAATTCAGGAGCTGGTGGATTGTGGGTGCAACGGATAGCATTGGCCCCCATTTCTTGCATAATTTGTAGCTGACGCTCTATGGCGCGAGTGTTGACCACTGCGCCAAGGGCACCAGCGTCATGGTGAAGACATACGCCGTTGAGCTTCACATTGCGGCCATTTAGGAAGAAACCCTTTTGTGCGTCAAACGCGAAGCTGCGGAAGCCTGTTTGGATGGAGGAAGTGTCAAATATCTTGCCTGATTTGGCATCTTGCAGCGTTGCCACCAGCGTGTAAAGATTGGGCTGGTTGATATCCCACAGTTTGGGGTTGTCAACGATAAGGCTTTGGCTTACGGTTTCAGTGGAGCCTTTTTTAGCTTTTGTGGTAGCATCCACGCTTGCTACTAACATGCCAGATGGGTCAATTAGTTGCAGCTTTATCTGGGTGTTAGCATCTTTTGACCCCAAATTAGCTATATCGCAATCAACAAGCATCTTGTTCCCCTCGGTGCGCGCATAGATGCCGTCTTTGGGTATGTGCACTGGATTTATCACTCGCAGCCAAGTGTTGCGGTAGATGCCGCAGCCGCTGTACCAGCGACTGTTGGGCTGCTCGGCATTGTCAACTCGCACAGCCACCACGTTGTCGGCTTGTAAATAAGGGGTGATGTCGTAAGAGAATGATGCGTAACCATAGGGGCGAGTGCCCAGCTCTACGCCATTGACATAGACAGTAGCATTCATGTAGGCACCATCGAAATCAATGTAAGCATGCTGGCCTTCGGTCAGATTGAGAGAGAAATGCTTGCGGTACCATCCGATGCCTCCGGGAAGTGCTCCGCCGCCAGGACCCGAGGGATTGTCGAAGCTGAAGTCGCCCTCGATTGCCCAGTCATGAGGCAGGTTGAGTTGGCGCCAATTGCTATCGTCGTATCCTGGTGCCATGGCTTGCTCGCAATCGCCGAGAGAGAATCGCCATCCTTGATTGAAGATGGACACGCTGTCTGCTGCAGAAGCCATTAAGCAGACAGCGGCCATCAAGTAACCCAAAATAATCCTATACCTTGCCATGGTTAGTGGTAGTATCAGATTTTCTCAGTGACTGCCTTGCCATCGTAGTTGATGGTCACAGGCTTGGTACCAGCGGGATTTGAAGAGTCAATCTTCACTACATTGAACTTGCGGCTTTGAAGCATACCAGGAAATTCTCCATTGCGATCGCCTATTGTGATGGTGCCGGCTGCATCGTCCCACTTCATTGGGATAGTAGCATAGGCTCCCTTTTCGTAGTTGTAATTGAGATCTTCGTCCTCATATAGTGTGAACTCGCCATTGTCGCCAGCATAAACATAGAGGGTTATGTCGTCGGCAGGCTTTTCACCGCTCCACTGCATGTCAGGACCCATAGGCACGATTGAACCTGAGCGAACGTAGAGAGGCATCTTTTCGTAGGGTGCAGCTACTGTGGCTTTTTGTCCGCCCTGCATAGGCTTGCCTGTGTAGAAGTCGTACCAGGTTGCGCCTGAGGGGAAGTAAACATCGCGTTCGCGAGCCTTATAGGTATATACAGGGGCTGCCATGAAGGCTTGGCCGAGCATAAATTGGTCGCCAACTTCGCGAGCTACAGGGTCATGAGTGAAGTCCATCACGAGCGGACGCATCATAGTGTAGTCGTCGAAATGCACTGCACCATTGAGGCTGTAAATATAAGGCATCAGGCGGTAACGCAGTTGCAGATAGTAAGCAATTGACTTGTAAGCTGGATGATTGTCGGGCGCGATGTTGTAAACTTCGCGGAAAGGCCATTGGCCGTGAGCGCGGAATAGGGGTGCGAATGAGCCGAATTGGAACCAGCGAGTGTTGAGCTCACGCCATTCCTTCAGGTCTTCATTCTCTTTGCCAGTGTTGTTAAACTCTTGCTGAGCTGCTACATAGCGGTCCTCAACGCAGAATCCGCCGATATCCATTGTCCAGAATGGCACGCCACTCATAGCGAAATTAAGACCAGCTGAAATCTGAGCTTTCATGTCTTCCCAGCGAGTGGCGATGTCGCCGCTCCATGTGGCAGTGCTGTAGCGTTGCTGACCAGCAAAACCGCTGCGGGTAAGCAGGAACACACGCTTGTCGGGCTCTACGCCGCGCTGTCCATCGTAGATCGCCTCGGCGTTCATCAGAGCATAAGCATTGAAATATTTGGCTGATGGACCCAGGGCGGTGGGACCGCAGAGATCCTTGCGATATTGGATGTCAACGCAGTCACGCACATTGGGCTCGCTGGCGTCCATCCACCAAGCATCGATGCCAAGTGGATAATAGTGATCTTGAATCTGATGCCAGAAGAGCTTGCGAGCATCTGGGTCGTAAGCGTCGTAGAAAGATCCGAGGTAGCCCGGGCCAACCCAGTCGAGGATGCTATCCTTGATAGCCTGCTGGTACATCCAGCCATTCTTGTCAAATTCCTTGAAGTGCTCGGTGGTAGCGTAGAACTTGGGCCATACGCTTACCATCACGCGGCCATTGAGCTCGTGGATGCTGTCAACCATTTCTTTGGGGTTGGGGAAGCGCACTGGGTCAAATTCGTGGCAGCCCCAGCTATCTTGCGGCCAGTGCAGCCAGTCGATTACGATGTTGTCGATAGGGAGGTTGCGCTTGCGGTATTCGCGGAGTGTAGAAAGCACTTCGTCGCGGGTGTTGTATTTTTCGCGGCTCTGCCAGTAGCCCATCACCCAGCGAGGCATTACCTGAGCTTTTCCAGTGAGGGTGCGGTAGCCATGGATTACATCGTCCATGTTGTCACCCGCGATGAAATAGTAGTCGATCATGTCCTGCATTTCGCCCCACCAGCGCATTTGGTTCTTAGTGGATTGGTCTTCGGGCAGATATGTGCGCAGACCACAATAGGCTACGCCGCCATTGGGCTCCCACTCAATAGTGATTGGGGTCTTTTTGCCTTTCTCGAGGTTGGCTGAGAATTTGTAGCTATTAGGATTCCAAGCAGTGCGCCAGCGCTGGGGCACCACCTCGTTGCCATCGATATTGACGGTCTGATAGCCTGAATAGTAGAGGATGAAGTTATGCTCACCATCTTCCTTGGGGGTAATGTAACCCTTATAGGTAACATGTGCGCCGTTGTAATCAAAGTCTTCAGGCATATTCACAACATGTCCAAGATTGCCACGCTCGAGATTCTCAAAGTTGAGGGCTGTCTCGCGGCGAGTAAGAGTTTTCCCATTTTTATCTACGTAGATGCCGGTGAGGGCCCCAGGCTGTCCATCTGCATCGGTGAGGTCGAATGCCTCGCCAAGCTGCAGATACTCGTTGGGGTTACCCCAGCGACAGAGACTGTAGCTGTCCCACAAAATGCCGTAGTTCCCAGTTGATACTACCATCGGAACCGACACCTTGGTGTTGTATTGGAAGAGTTCTTCATTCTTGCCCTTATAGTTCCACTCATCGGCTTGATGCTGCCCCAGGCCGTAGATGCCCTCGTTGTCGTCGGGGCTTGCCCATGTCTGGCTTACGGTGTAGGCGTCAGTGCCCTCTACGTTGATTGGGGTGAACGAGCGTCCGCCTGGATTTTCAGCCAGATAGAGCTGACCCTTCGAGTCATAGTAGCTCACTTGGCCATCGGCATAGTTGGCGGCAATGCTCATCGAGGGAGTGGAGATCACCACGCGGTTGTCCTCATCGGTCACTTTGAAATCTGTGTATGGCTCTTGTGGCACAGTGACGAGGCTTGCATCAGCAGCAAATTTCTTGTCGGGAGTAGCCGAGACGCGTGCGATTTTATCACCAATGACCTGGATGCGAACCTTGGCGCCGTTCTCTGGGGTAACGGTTACCGAGTTGCCGTCGACTTGATAGGGAGCCGATGCTCCACAGGCTGTCAGCGCAACCAGCAGGAAGGATGAAAAGATTGGCTTATTCATGAAATTAAATAATTGGTAGAAACTTCTAAGTAATAATTTTGAGGTATTTTTTTCTATGGCAAAGTTACTACAAAATATTCACTTGCAGGTAAAATATTGTACCTAATAATATTGTGAAATGTTAACCAATTCTACCAATTTGTTAACTTTATGGGTCAAAAATGTTATATCAGAAATATTGCCCAACGACTTAGGAGCGGGAATGTCATGATTTCTTGGCCAGAGCCGAAGTGCGATAATCTGTAGGAGTGACACCTGTGCGTTCCTTGAAAAGGGTACTAAAGTAACGTTGGCTGCGGAACCCCAGATGCTCGGCAATTTCACTGATCGACAAAGCTTCGTTGGCAAGCATGTTTTTGGCTTGGCTCAGCCTGAAGTCTGAGATATACTGCCCTATGCTTTTGCCAGTGATTTGGCGGACGCGCGCATAGAACGAAGTGCGGCCCATGGCCATCTTTTTAGCCAGAAATTCAACACCGAAATCCTGATGGGAAATATTTTCGGTGAGCAGGCGGTTTAGCTCGATGATGAAGGATTCGTCGGAATTGGTCAGCGCCTTATCACCTACGGTGTCGGCAAGGGTCTTTTTGTCGTATCTACGCCTCATGATTGATCGGTTCATCAGCAAGTTTTTGCAGCGGCTTACCAGCACATCCACATCGAATGGCTTAGAGAGATAGCTATCGGCTCCATGGATGTAACTCTTGTGCTTTTCGCTCTCGGCATTTCCCGAGGTAAGAAGCATCACAGGAATATGGCGGTAAGCCTCTGATTTTTTTATCTCTCTGCACAGCTCGAATCCATTTTCACCTTTTAATGCCACATCGGCAATTACAATGTCGGGGTGTGAGTTTTTGATTATAACCTTGGCTTCGGCAGCATCGTGGGCCTGCATAACCTCGCGGAACATTGCTTGCAGCTGGCTTACGATGTAGGCGCAGAGTTTCTCATTTTCTTCCACTACTAATGCTGAATATGGCGTAACATCGAAATCATCTACCACATTCTTTTCTTCTGCATCGTTAACCTTAGATTTGGGCGCGGTTTTCTTCTCTTCGGCTTGCTCCATGTGGGTCACCAGGTCTTTTGACTCAGGCAAGGTGTCAATGATGTCGCGCATCTGCAATGAGGAATGGTAAATATCCTCCAATTCGTTGGCTGTATCGTGCTGCCCGCTGTGACGCAGACGCTCCAGCAGCGAATTGAGGGGCGACATCACCAAGGCGAGCGGTGTGCGGAGTTCGGAATGGAGGCGAGTGAGGAAAGCAATCTTGTCCTCAAGAGCTTCGTTCTTAATTTTGTCGATTTTTTTCTGTCGCCTGATATGAAAATAGATTAAAAGCCCTGCTATGATGCCAAAAAGGATAATTGCATAAATTGTTATAGCCCACCAGCTAAGCCACAAGGGAGCATGCACGTCGAGCGTGACAAGAAGCGTAGGGGCTGACCATTTGCCATCGCCCAGGTTGTAGGCAGCATACACTTGATAATGGCCTGGAGGCATCATGCTAAGCGAAAGCGCACGGTCGAAGGTTTCTACTTTGAAATCTCGGTTGAAACCGTCGATGGTATAGCGGAATAGTTTGTTGCGACGCCCGCTGTTGTCGTGGTCGATTACTTTGATAGTAATCGATGAGTGGTCATTTGGCACATCGATTGTGTTGTCATCGCCCAAGGCCATGCGCTTGTTGTCAACCAGCACCTCAGATAGGGATAGGATAGTGTTGGATGGCTGCTCTATCAGATGATCGATGTCCTGCCGATCAATCTTGAGCATGCCGTTGACCCCTCCCAGCAGCAGACAATCCTCAGTCAGGAGTTGAGCCTTATTGATGAATTGATTAGGAGCCACCCCGTCGGCGGAATCAAATACTGTGACGGTTTCACCGTTGAGGAGATATAGACGGTTGTCGGCTCCAATCCATACTCGGTCGTCCTCCAAGGCCAGAGAGTTGATATTATGGATATGGTCAGTTTTAATGGTTTTGGTAGTCTTGTTGGCTAAGTCGTGCTTTTCCAAACCTTTGGCGGTGGCTATCCACAGAGCGGACTTGCCATCGTAGGCAGCGCATTTCATCACATCCTTGCATCGCATTATCACTCCGCATGTGTCCACTGCGGAATCGTAACGGTAGATGTGATGCTTGTCATGAAGCAGCAGTTTCTTGCCATCGTTATAGAGAGGGTTGAGTTTCTCTGGCACTCCTCGGATGGCGGTGAAAGTAGCCAGGTCCGCCTTGTTGCCCTTGGGATCAACGATGCAAATCACATCATTGACAGTAACAATCCTCCCGTCATCGAGGGCAAATAGCTCGGTCGAAGATGTTTTGTTGGCAGCTAAGTCGGTTACGCGCTTGAATGATGGTGGCACTTGGGTTAGTGCGCCAGTATGGATATTGAGCAATCGCAATTCTTTGTTGTATATGGCCAGAAGCAGATGGTCAGGATCGTAGCGAACGATTGATGTTACCTTCAACCCATCGGTCGAGGAATAGGGCTTGAAGGATTCGGTGGCAGGGTCAAAAATCGCTACTCCCTCGCCATCAACTCCTACCCATACATTGCCAGTCTCTGGGTCAGGCAGCAGTGAAGTGACTGTGAATCCGAAGCGCGACATTACATTATTCCATTGAGTGAAAGTGCGCATCGGCACTTCGTAGAGGCAAAGCACGCCATGGCGAAGCGTCCCAGCAAAAAGTCCGCAGCCTTGGTCTTTGCTTAGGCAGAGGATTGTGTTGTTTTTGAGACCATTGGTCAGATTGTTGAGGTTGGAGACTCTCATAGTGCGAGTGTCGATAATGTCGAGTCCCCGCTCAGTGCCGATGCACATATAGTGTTCGTATTCTATCATGTCGAGCACGATGTCGCTCGACAGCTGGGAGTTCCCTGTGGATATTTCTTGGATCAGATTGCCCGAATGGTCATATTTTTGTATTCCTTGGCCAAATGGAGCTGCCCAGAGGTTGCCACGGCTATCGACAGTGGCTGCACGGATATTTTTCTCGGCACAGAAGTTTAGGCGACGGATAGTTGACTTTCGGTTGTCGTAAAGCCAGAGTCCGTCCCAGCGAGTTTGTAGTATGTATTGTCCGCGTTGCCATTGAGGAAGTATCGAAGTGTAGGCAGTGGCCGAGCCTCCTGACGTAGGCATTTCATTAAGCTGCCTATTATAACTATTGTAGAGATACAGTTTGCCCATTCCGCCGATTAAGGTGCCATGGTCGGTTGTGCGTGCGCATCGAGCGATTACTTCCTTGTCTTTGAATGTGATTGGTAAAAAGGTATCGGTGGTGTAGTCATAGCGCGCCAGACCATGCGAAAAGCCAATGAGCAGGTCGCCATTAGAATCGAGGCAGAGAAACTCTACGAAATTGTCGGGGATAGAGCCGGGCGCACCATTGGCGAAGTAATTGGTTACTGTAGAATTGTCATAACGGTTAAGGCCATAATCGGTGCCGATCCACAGATAGCCCTTGGTGTCGCGCAGCACGCAGTGCACCGAGCTCTGAGAGAGCCCCGTGTCCAAGGTTATGGGCATAAGCAGGAACTCCGACGCTGAGGCCAACGAGGTAGCCAGCAATATCAGCATCCCTGCCATAAAAATCCTAAGACGTTCCATCCTCTGCGTTTTTTAGGCCTTATACCTAATATAACGCTTTTAAAATAAGATATCCCCATAAAAGTGGAATTTTAGACACTTTTATGAGAATATTGACGTTTTTTTTCGATAATATAATAGGATTTAGTTTTCATTGAAGAAAATACTGACAGGTAAATTTTGCTTCTACCACAAAGTTTGACTCAAAGGACCCCGAAGATTTGGGGCCTTTATGTTGAGTGTTATTTATGGAAGGCGGAGAGAGACTGGCACAGGGGATTTTCTATTTGAATATGCGTTGTTTTAACCAAATAGGCAAAATCGGATCCAAAAAGCTTGAGCCTTCACGAGTTATATCAACAATTTCCTTTTCACTAAGTGCGCGTTGGATGTACTTGATGTTAGAGGACGTGCCTAATCGGTATTTTTTGAGAATTTCGGATCGTGAGAAGCCAGTGGTGACTCCTTGGGTCATGGCCTCAAGATAAGCCATTTGACAAGGGGTCAAATCGGTTATGGTCTTTTCATAAAGAGCTGAATTCTGGGAAATGAGCAAATCTAATGCCATCTCCATTGCATGGTCGTCCGCTTCTGGGTTTGAGGCAAGCCATACCAATGATGCTAATTGCTGCACATAGGCAGAATTACCATCAACAGTCCTTACAATTTGAGATGCATAGTCAGCAGAGATCTTTTTGCCAGTGGACTCAAATCTTTCCATAATAAAGCTTACCCATTTGTCTTCGGGAATCTTAGAAAGGATAATCATGTCACCGAATTTGTAAAAGGGCATACTGGTGTTTTGGAAAAGCTCAATCATCATGTGGCGTTTGCTTCCAAACATGCAATAGGACACATCTTGATGATGTTGCCAATGGCTGCGCATGATTTTTTGGAAGCGAACAGAATCTCTAAACTCTCCAATTTGTTGAAATTCATCAATGCATACCACCACATGTTTACCCTTTTCGTTTGCTATCTTTTGGGGCATGTCCAATATTTTGTCAACTTCAGGATTGCTTGTGTCGAAATTCAATGATATTGAGAAGTCATTCATCGGGTCAGTGCCAAATGAAAATTTAGGTGAAAGACTGGATAGGAACTTCCTTCCCATTGCTAACCATTCCTCAAATTTGGTGGAGGTTTGTTTTATCAATTCAGTAGATAGCTTATTACAAAAGTCAACCTCGTCACGACACATAAATACATCCACGTACACAATGAGTATTTCCGATTTATCGACCATCGATGCAGCTTTGGTGACTAAAGATGTCTTACCCATTCGGCGTGGTGATATCAGGATGGTATTTATCCCATGGCTAAAATTACCTACTAATCGAGCAGTTTCCTCCTCTCGATCAGTGAAATACTCACCAGTGGCCTCTTTGCCATAAACAAAAGGTGTTATCATAAGAATTGTAAATTAGTAGTTGATATGGCAAAAATACTAATTATTTCTCAATCCTCCAACTTTTCAAAGAAGTTTCTTTGAAAGAAGTTCCTTTGAAAGTAAATACTTTGAAAGAAGTTGCTTTGTATTTTAACATATTTTACGTATTTAGAAATACGAAAATCGATTAAAAATCGTATTGTATGAATTGTATTAAAAAAGATGGTCGATTAAGCCTTGGCAGGCATCTTCGAGCAGGTCGAGAGCGTAGTCAAAATCACGTGTTGTACCATAATAAGGGTCAGGCACTGTGGCAGGACGCGGCCTGATGGTAGAATATGCAGTCATGCGCACTACTTTTTTCTGTGCTTCAGCTGATGGAGCCAGCCGCTTCAATGCTTTTACGTTTTCTTCGTCCATGCCTATGATAAGGTCAAAGCGGTCAAAATCTTTCTTAGTGATCTGACGCGCATGGTGGGTGAGATTATAGCCACGCGTGGCGGCAGCGGTGCGCATGCGTCGGTCAGGCAAATCTCCTACATGCCAATTGCCTAATCCTGCACTGTCAATCTCAATCTGATCATCAAGGCCTTTTTCTTGTGCCTGCTTGCGCATTACACCTTCGGCTGCTGGGCTGCGGCATATATTGCCAAGGCATACAAATAATATCTTTATTGGCTTCGTTGCTTCGTTACTCATTTGAAAATTGTTTTGAAAAGGAAATTTTAGGTCATTTCTATTATCTTATTACGGCATTTTCACCTTGAATAATGTGTAAAATGGAAGTTTTAACATAAAATTAACAATTGGAATACTTCTTATTGAGTTTATAAAATTCCAACAAAAAGCAGTATCTTTGCAATGTATTTAATCTGATAAAAATGGCAGAAAGCAAGATATCGGCTGAGGGGGCTGTGAAAATAGCTCGCAAAGTGACATGGGTAGGGTTTTGGTGCAATGCCGTATTAGGCATGGCCAAGATTCTTGGTGGTGTGTTGGGGCGAAGCGGAGCCTTGATTGCTGATGGCGTGCATTCATTTTCTGACTTTGCCAGCGATATTTTAGTGCTTGCTATGGTAGGAATAGCCCGGAGGAAACCTGACAAAAACCACGAGTTTGGCCATGGCAAATACGAAACGCTTGCTACCGTGCTATTATCATTGGTGCTGTTGGCAGTGTCAATCGGAATTTTTGTAGAAGCGCTGGATAAAATCATAGCGGTGGCTCAGGGCGAAGTAATCCCTAAGCCAGGAGCCATTGCTTTGGCAATATGCGTAGTGTCAATTGTGGTGAAAGAATGGCTGTTTCAATATACTCGCGCAGCAGGGCGCCGCATTCATAGCGAGGCTGTGATAGCCAATGCTTGGCATCATCGCAGCGATGCTTTTTCTTCGATCGCCACCCTTGTAGGCGTGGGAGGCGCAATGTTTTTAGGACAGCATTGGCGAATACTCGACCCAATCGCAGCTCTTATCGTTTCGATTTTCATTGCTATTGTAAGTGTGCGCCTTGCTGGTCCCGCTCTTAGCGAACTGCTTGGCAAATCCTTGCCCGAAGAGGATCAAGGGCGCATTTGTGAAGTGCTAAAGGAGGCTCCAGGAGTGATCACTTACCATCATCTGCGCACATGCCGCTCGGGAGCTGACGTGATAATAGACCTGCACCTTAAGGTGGATGGAGCCCTCACAGTAGACGAGGCACATCAAATAGCCACCGAGGTGGAACATTCAATCCAAGCGCTTTACCCCGATGTCACAGCCATGGTCAACACCCATATCGAACCATATCAAGGGCAGAAAATCATGGAAGATGGCTCATGCGAGGATTAGAAGACGAATTTTCCACAGTTTATTTCTTGTGCAGCCTGAGCAGGCCAACGCCCTTTTTGAAGAGTTTGCGCATTCGCAGCAATACTCCGCTGATTGGGTCGGCAGCGATTACCACAGTTACGGCAATTACTATGAGGCATAAGCCCAGGATATCGCGCCCGGTAAGTGTCTCATGGAAGATAGTGACGCCGAATACTACAGCGGTCAACGGCTCCAATGCTCCAAGTATCGCAGTGGGGGTAGAACCAATAGCAGCGATGGCAATAGATGTGCAGAATAGAGATACGGCGGTGGGCATCAACCCCAGGCCTACTGCGCACCCCCAGCCAAGCCAATCGCGTGGCAATGTCATGCTCTGATGCAGAAGCGCATTGAAAATGAATATTACCGATCCAAAGGTCAGCACATAGAATGTAAGCGTCACGGTGGGAATTTTTGCCAACTCGCCACGGTTGATCCATACCAAATATACGGCATAAGCCAACGCGCTGAGCATCACAAGCAGTGTGCCCATCGGACTGAGCGACACTCCATCTTCACCTTTATAGAGACATAAAATCCCCGCAAAGGCACCGATAACGCAGGTTATAGTAAGCCATGTAAGCTTTTCCTTGAACACGCAAGTCATGATAATGGCCACCATGATAGGGTAAACGAAAAGCAAAGTCGAGGCTATGCCCGCATCCATATAAGTGTAGCTTTCGAACAGAAAAAGTGAAGAAAAGCCCATCAGGAGGCCAAGCACAGCCACAGGGCCAATTGCACGGCGCGGAATGTGGAAGGGCTGCCGGCGCCCCCAAATCATCAATGCCATAATGAAGATGCCAAACACATAGCGGCACAGCAGCACGCTATTGGCATCGAGGCCCTGCTCGTAAAGGGGCAGTGCGAACAGGGGGTTCATGCCGTAGGTGCAAGCGGCTATGGCCCCCATTAAATATCCTTTTGCCTGAGAAGTATTCATCTTTGTCAGCGCAGTGGCGTCCCGATTAGTTGAAACGCATACTGTAAAAGTAACAATTTTATATCACAAAAAGATGAAAAAACAGACCCGACTTTCTCTCGGGTCTGTAAGATTGGATTATTTTGTGTATACACGGTATTCGCCTGGGGCGAGTGAGGCGGGGAGTGCTTCGGTCTCTCCAGTGAAATAATTGGTTAGCCCATCTGATGAGGGAGCTTGTCCTTTGTAGGCTATAGGTAGCTCTTCAGCTCCAAGATTGACCATTACCAGCACAGTGCCATTGTCGTCGCCGCGTTCAAAGATATAGAGGTCAGGGCTTTCGGTGGCGTAGCGCACCATTTGTGCACCTTTGTTGCCTGCTTTGAGTGCAGATTGATTGTGCTTCAAGGCATTGAGCTTCTGATAGAAAGTGAAATATTCGTTGCGTGGTTCCCAAGTGGGAGGGGTGTCTTTTTTGAAAAACTCAAACGCTCGGTTCATGCCAGTCTCTTGGCCTGTGTAGATAAGAGGCATACCAGGCAGAGTGTAAGAAAGCACAGCAAAGGCGCCCTGAAGATTGCCCAAGCGCTCAAATTCGGTGCCTTCCCATGAATTGAGATCATGGTTGGTAATCATGTTCATCAGGTAAGTGTCGCCAGGATAATCCTGAGCCTGCTTGGCAAGCAGAGAATCAATGGCTATAGCATGCTTTACGGGGAATTTGCGGATTTCACCGTTCTCACCCTTGAATGTGTATTGGCCTGAGGTAGCGGCAATTTCGCTGAAGAGATCTTTCATCGGCCAGTTGTAGCCCATGTCGAATCCATTTTTCTGCAATGCTGGCACCGAAGCCTCGGCCAGCATGAAGAGGTCAGGCTTTACGGCTTCGAGTTGCGGACGGGTTTCATCCCAGAAGTCAACTGGCACCTCCATGGCTACATCGCAGCGGAAACCATCCACGCCCACCTCGGTAAGCCAGAATTTGAATGCATCTACCATTGCGGCGCGCATCTCGGGATTGCTATAGTCGAATTTGTAAACGTCGGTCCAATCATAAGGACCAAACATCTTGCCATTCTCATCCTTGGCGTACCAGTCGGGATGCTCAGTGACCCATGCATTGTCGCAACCGCTGTGGTTGGGCACCCAGTCGAGAATTACCTTCATGCCTTGGGCATGGGCTTGCTTTACCACTTCCTTAAATTGGTCGATGGTTCCAAATTCGGGATTGAATGCCTTGTAATCCTTCACGGCATAGTAGCTGCCAAGCTCGCCCTTTCGGTTGAGTTCCGAGATAGGGTAAATGGGCATGAACCACAGAATATCTACTCCCAGATCTTTGAGCCGTGGCAATTGCTCGGCAAAAGCGGTGATTGTGCCAGAATCGGTGTATTGGCGCAAGTTTACTTCGTAGATTACAGCGTTGCGGCTCCATTCGGGGTGTTTCACTGAGGTCAGAGTGGAGTCCTGTGCAGTCTCGGCTTTCTTGGCCTTGCTTCCTCCGCAGCCTACAAGCAACACTGCGAAGAATCCTGCGATGGCCGAAAAAAAGAATATCTTTCTCATGGGTGTTAATTTTGGATTGGTAATAGTTATGCAAAGTTAGCAAAAATTGCCATATCTAAGGAGAAAAGAATGTATAATAAATTTTTTTCGGGCCACTTTGGTATATAAATTTAGTCAATTGATAGATTTTTGTTACCTAAGATGGGAATAATGATATAAATTTGAATCCGAAAAATTAATCTAAAGTTATGAGAAGTAAGCTTTTTTGCATTTTGGCGTCTGTGGCCTTGGTGGGCTGCAGTACCAACGACAATGATTGGAGCGATATTTGGAACAATCCCGACGTGAGCGGGGGCGGTAGCATCAGCGGAGGCACAGGCTCTGATGATGGTTCAGCTCCCGACTTCAATCCTGTAATCTCAGCTTGGAATGGGCAAAAGGCGAGCGATGCAGGCAGCGATGTTGTGGGCACTGACAAGGATTTCTTCCACGAACTTAATACATAGAAAAACACTGTCACTGTCAACTACAACGGATCCTCAGCCGCAGTAGCGAGCACTAATTCCAGCATCCTGTATGACGTGAGTGGCTCCTATGTTACGATTGATATGGCTACCAATGATGTTGACAAGACTGAAATTGTGGTAAGCGGTACCAGCAGCGACGGAGGCCTGAAAATTTACGGGATCAATAAATTTATGCTTACACTCAATGGAGTTGACCTGACTTCGCAGAAAGGTCCCGCAATTAATAGCCAGTGCAAGAAGCGCATATATGTGAACTTAGCTGAAGGTACTACCAATAAATTAGCGGATCCAAGCAAATATTCTGATGATACTTATTATCTTAATGGTGCTACGGCTGACGATGAAGATCGCAAGGGATGCTTCTTCAGCGAGGGCAATCTGATTTTTAGCGGCACTGGTGTGCTCGAATTGACTGGCAATAAGAAGCATGGGCTTGTGACCGATGGCTATCTCTATGTCAGGCCAGGTGTGACCATCGTGGTGGATGATGCAGCAAAGAATGCCATCCATGTGAAAGGTGATGAAGACGATGACATCGGAGTACAGATTATGGGAGGCTTGATTTATGCAAATACTACTGGCGAAGCTGGCAAGGGAATCAAGTGTGACATGAAGGTTGAAGTAATGGGTGGTGAATTGCAACTCAATACTTCGGGCGAGGCTTGCTACGATGAGGACGATAAAGATACTTCATCGGGCGCTGGCATTAAGACTGATACTGATGTTTACATCAGCGGTGGCACTCTTACATTGAAGGCTACTGGCACCGGGGGCAAAGGCATCAATTGCGATGGCAAACTTGAGGTCAGTGGAGGCGTAACCACTGTCACTACCACTGGCGGAAAATATTATTACACTCAAAGCCTAACATCTTCGCCTAAGGGCGTAAAGGCGGATGGCGATATCAATATCAGCGGAGGCACGCTCAACATATATGTGTCGGGCAAAAGCGATAGTAGCGAGGGCTTGGAGAGCAAAAGCAATATGACCATAAGTGGTGGTGATATTTATGTATGGGCTTATGAGGATGGCATTAACACAAGTGGAAATTTCACAGTGACAGGCGGCAGGGTGTATGCTTATAGCAGTGCCAATGATGGAATCGATAGCAATAGTGGCCTCTATATCAATGGGGGCACAGTGATTGGCATTGGCGGAAGTTCGCCTGAGGGTGGCATTGACTGCGATAGCTCGAATAAATTCCAGATCAATGGGGGCACAGTGATTAGTGCAGGCGGCACATTGCAGTCCAATCCATCGTCGTCGTGCCAGCAGAAGGTAGTAGTGGTAAATGGCATTACGGTGAGCAAGGATGTGGCATTGTCAGTGCTTGATTCATCAGGCGCGCCTGTTTTGACATTCACTATGCCTCGTTCGCTGAGCAGTGGCAACTTCACATTCAGTTGTGCGGATTTAGCCAGCTCTACTTACACTCTTTCAGGTGGCGGCACTTTATCCGGTGCCACCAGCACCTGGAATGGACTGAGCCTTGGGGGCTCTTGGGCCGACGGTACTTCGCTGACCACATTTACTCCGAGTAGCACCATCACCACCGTTGGCAACAGCGGCGGAATGGGTGGTGGCATGGGAGGCGGAGGCTGGGGCCCTGGTGGTTGGTAAACTTCTCTGTCATATATCCCAAAAGCGTCTGAAATGTATCCACATGGCAGACGCTTTTTTGTGGATTGGAATATTTTGAGTAAATTTGCAGTGTTAACTTTAAATGCCTTTCTCAATTGAAAAATTTTTAGAAATGAGAAAGAAGGAAATAGTTTATGAGATACCTTGATTATTATAAGCAAATAGGAAAGCTGGGACTTCCCATCTTTGTAAGCCAGCTTGGTACAATTGTGGTGGGCTTTGCCGATAATATCATGGTTGGTCAATATTCTACTGATGCCTTGGCGTCAGCTTCGTTTGTCAACAATGTATTCAATACCATTAATTTGGCGATTGTCGGCTTTACTTATGGCCTTTTGCCATTGGCTGGTGCTTTGTTTAGTCAAAATGAGAAGCAAAGAATTGGTCGGTTAATGCGTAATGCGTTGGTTCTTAATGGTGTGTATGCCTTAGGGCTAATGCTCTTGATGTTTGTGATTTATTTTCAAGTGCATCATCTGGGACAGCCTCAAGAACTGCTACCCTTAATAAGGCCATATTATTTATTGGTACTCTTAGGATTGCTCCCTGTGGCCATTTTCAGCCTTTTTGGGCAATGGTGCTATGCCATGCGCGACACTGTAACTCCCATGTGGATTATACTGGGATGCAATCTGCTGAATATTATTGGCAATTTCATTTTGATATATGGGTATTGTGGAGCACCAGAAATGGGGTTGGTTGGAGCAGGCATTAGCACATTGTCGGCGCGGTGGATAAGCGCGATCGCGATTTTGATTTTCTTCTTTTTCCACAAAAAGAACAAAGAATACAGCCAAGGTTTTTCCAAAGGGAAAATCAATTCTACCGAAATCAAGCAAGTGTGGAGCACATCAATACCAGTTTCTCTCCAGATGGCATTCGAAACAGGCTCCTTCTCCATTGCCGCTGTCTTTACTGGATGGATAGGAGCCATACCTCTGGCAGCGTTCCAAATCATTTTGGTAATTGGAATGTTGGGATTTTGTTTGTACTATGCCGTGGGCAGTGCTATTGCCGTACTTGTCAGCAACGAAGCTGGCAAAGAGAATAGAGTGGCTATGCGCCGGGCAGGGTGGGCTGGTTATCATGTGATGCTGGTGCTGGCATGTTTTTCTACTCTTTGCTTTATACTCTTCGCTCGGCCAATGATGCACTTATTCACCAGTGATGAAGCAGTGTTGGGCCTTTGCATCACTTTGCTTTTCCCATTGGCCCTCTATCAACTTGGCGATGCCACCCAGGTTACGTTCGCTAATGCCCTCCGAGGCACTGGGCATGTGATGCCGATGCTGTGGATTGCCTTCGTCAGTTACATTGTGATTGGTGTTCCGGTTACTTACCTTCTTGCTTTCCCATGTGACCTTGCCACTTATGGGATTGTGCTTTCATTCTCGGTAAGTCTTTTCTTAGCCGGAGTTCTTTTCCTAATTTTCTTCCTACGCGCCACCAAGAACTCGTGCCAATGAATTTCAAGACAAGTTAAAATGAGAAGATATCGGAATTATATATTCGATTTTGATGGCACGTTGATGGATACATCAGGTGTAATCCTGGCCACAATTCAGGCTGCCATAGAGAAGATGGGTTTGCCAGCTCGCACTGAGGCGCAATCCTCTTTAAAGAAATTGAGACGTGGAGTAATAAAAAAAGTCATCGGCTTTGGAGGCCGATGACCCTTTGTGCTTCGAGTGGCGGTTGTAGGCTTTTTTACTTTCGGGGCCGCGAGTGATCATTTTGCGGCGCAGAATTTGAGCGAGTTCGCGCTCGCTCCACGTCATCCCATCAATGGTGACAGTCTTCTTCTTAGTTTTCATAGTGTGGAACTGTTAAAATTAAGGCTCTTAACTGGTTGGTTAAGAGCCTATTGGCGGAGAGGACGAGATTCGAACTCGTGGTAGGATTGCTCCTACGTCAGTTTAGCAAACTGGTGGTTTCAGCCACTCACCCACCTCTCCGTTGCTGTTACGAGTGCAAAGGTACGCACTTTTTCTGAAACTACCAAATTTTGGCTCAAGATTTTTTCAAAAATCTTTCTGCGTCACTTTAAAGTGACGCAGAAAGATTGGATTTCTTTATTTTACAAAAGTAATAGAAAGTACAACTATAGAGAATTAAGAATAGAAGTTATTCCAATATGATAATATAGTCTGGGGAGGGGGAGATAGTACCAGGGTTGAGGAAGAGGCCCATTGAGGTTGTCTCGAAGGGTATTTCTTCGCCAGTGTCGAATGAGTGTGCGGAGGTAGGTTGGAATGAAGTAGGCACCCCAATAGGACCCGACACAGGATTGATAATATGGAGATACATCTTTTCCCCTGCACCAAATCCAACCTTATTACTGCCTTTTTTCACTGTAGCTACGCCCCAAGGCTGCTCGTCGAAGTCAGCAGCAGTAGTCGCATAGAAAGTATCGCCATAGCGGCGCAGCCATTCGCCTATTCCCTGCAATCTGTCCAGAGCCAGGGCTGGCAGCTCGCCATTGGGCTGTGGACCGATATTGATTAGCAAATTGGCGCCTTTGCCACGAGTGCGCAGCATAAGCCGAATCAGTTCATGTGTGCTCTTGTAATTCTGATCAGCAATCTTATATCCCCACATGCCATTCATGGTTTGACACGTTTCGAGCGGGAGTCGTGAAATTTCCTGGCCAGAAAGCCCAGCCTCATTCTCGCCGGGCACATCTCGCTCGAAAGTCTGTGCATCCTCGCCAGGGAATGGCGACTGATGGTGATTATTGATTACTAAGCATCCTGGTTGTAAAGAGTGAATCAAGTCGTATTGCTCACGCAGGTGCCAGTCGAAAGGCACAGAATCCTCGTCATGATCCCACCAGCCGTCAAACCATATCGCTCCGATAGGCCCATATTGGGTAAGCAATTCTGTAAGTTGGTTCTTCATAAAAGCCAAATAGGAATCCCAGTCAGCTTGTGAGGGATCTCGGCCAGTAGTATGTCCTGTGCGACCTTGCGGATAGTCTGGTCGAGTCCAATCAAGATGAGAATAATACAGATGCAGCCTTAGCCCCTGTTTCTGACATTCGTCGGAGAGTTCTTTGAGAATGTCCCTGCCAAATGGAGTGGCATCCACAATGTTGTAATCGCTCTGCTGGGTATGCCACATTGAAAATCCATCGTGGTGACGCGAAGTAAGGCAGATGTATTTGGCTCCGGCATCCTTGAATGCTTTTACCCAAGCTGCTGCATCGAAGTCGGCTGGATAGAAGGCGCGTGCCATTTTGGCATACTCTTGGGCATCGATGCCGTGTTGAGATACCATTCGCCTTGAGCCATCATGCTGTAAAGCCCCCAATGGAGGAAAATGCCAAGACCCGCATCAGCGAATTCCTGACGACTGCGGAGGTTTTCCTCAGTGGGGATGTATTCCTGTGCATTCGACGAAAGCGTTAGAAGTGAGACAATAAGAGTGATTAAAAATTTCTTCATACTGTTTAGAAACGATAATTAACGAGTAGACGAAAATCTACGAGTAGACGAAAATCTACGAGTAAACGAAAATCTACGAGGAAACGAGAATCTACGAATAAACGAAAATCAACGAATTTATTCTTCGAGTTTTTTGAGGGTTTCTATGAGCTGGCGACCCAAACCTATGGTGTAACCTTCGCTTACGAAAACCACGCGATTGAAAGTGTCGGCAATCACTACGATAGGGAGCGAGCTGTTGGCAAGGTGGAGAGTCTCAGCTAATTCCTTGCGGATTGCGCCATTGGCATCAGCTCCAATAGATACTGTGGATGGCATTTGCAAGTTGTTTTGCGCTTGCCATGCAGTGGCATCATCCACCGATGGGAAAAGCAGAAGCATGGGTCGCCCAGCGGTCTCCAGCTCGGTAGCCACAGCTGAAATATCACGAAGAGCATGGTTGCTTGGCTCCTGGCCAATGGCCATTAGGCCCAGCACATAGTATCCGCGGCCAGTGGTCGATAGAATTGACTTTTCGGCTCCATAGGCAAGGTCATAATACATATCTTCACTATTGAAACTGCCTATGACTTTAACGCCTTCGTTGTCCTGGCGAAGCACCAAAGGCACTGTGGTCAACTCTCCTTCGTTAACTTTAAAGAACTCAACCTGAGCCAAAACGGATCCATTTGCCAACCGCTGGCCGCTAACGAGCATATATTCACCCGCATCGATAGGGCGTGGCTGAGCAAATCCCTGTTTCCAGCTCTCCCCCTCGTCATAGTTTAGCAGTTGAGGCTTGCCATCCGCAATCTTGCTGATAGTAAAATGAGTATAATATTCTGGATCTTGCACATACCCTTGAGCCTCATAGGTCAGCTGAAGCTTCCCCTCGGGGGCCTTTTCGCCAGTGAAGTCAGAAATCCAGAAATCATAACATTGCCCCTCAGCATCGAAATACTGAGGCTTGCCAGTGACCTGATCTATCCGAGCTGGTATGCCTAATGCCCTTGCCATAGCCACAAGGGCAATGTCGCGCGACACCGCATTGCTTTTGCCCCATTGGGTAGTTGACATCGGATCCATTCTTACAGTTGCCGGCTGCCAGATTTGGCTCGCATCCACTGCGTTGGCGTACCACTTGGCCAGCTCGCGCGGATTATTTCGGAATCGTGTTTGATCTTCTTCTGAAAAATACTCACTCAGATTAAATCTGTTTTCCTTCAAAAATTCGAGCTCCACACGGGGTTGCAACACATAGCTCAGGTATAGGGAGTCGTTGACAAATTGGGGAGTCAGCATGGCCTCCAACATCACATAAAGAGGTATGTCAGTCATATCCTTATCGCACAGGCTATCTCTCAGCTTTTGGCTACGCTGCTCCAGCGGAAATCCCTCGAAAAACTGGAGAAAAGTATCTATTGTAGCTTGATTGCCGCGCGCACGGCTCACAAAAGTGCCCACATAGGCCTTTCTAATCGAATCCTCTTGTGCTTTGCGCAACTCGCAGGCTGCACTGGCCTCGGGACTCACCTTGGGTAAGTTGGTGCTGGCAACTGGTGGTACCAGCTCGAACTCCAATTCCTGGTCGTTGCAACCCCCCTGGCTAAAATCCAAAGTAATCTTCAATGGATCATTGCTTTGGCTTACGCTTAACTTCTCTAAGTCAAACGTGCCATCCTTGCTTACCCAGACTATCAAATCACCCAAACCTGACTCAATTGAAGCCATCCCATTGGAATCAGTGATTTTGTAAGCTACAGGATAAAACTCACCATAATTATAAATGCAGAAGTCAACTTGTGCGTCCTCGACTGGGCTGCCTTGGGTATCGACCACGCACACTTGGGCACGAGCCACCGGCGCATAATTGCTCGTTACATTAATATCTGTATAATCTGTCGCCTCCACCAACTTCTCCTCAGGCCCATCGTATCGGCCAGGCGTGCGAGTGGTCATCAACATACCTCGCGATGCTGGAGCATTGAACCATCCAAGGTCGAGCACTGCCTCAGGCTCACAAGCCCCTAAGAAATGCCACTTGCCATCGGCCCAAGCCTCCACCCAAGCGTGATTGTCGTCGGTATGAGCCCAGCGAGGAGTATATACTTGTCTGGCTGGTATTCCGATGCTTCGCAAGGCGGCTACCGTGAATGTAGATTCTTCGCCGCAACGCCCGATTCCACTGCTTACTGATTGCAGGGGCGAATGGGTGCGAGCGTCGCTGGGTTCGTAGGTTACTTTTTCATGGCACCAATGATTGACCTCGAGTATGGCCTCTTCCATAGTCATGCCTTCAACCCTTTCTTTGAGTTCTGAGTAAAAGGCTTTGCGATGGTCGTCGAGTGGCTCATTGTTTACACGCAGAGGCAACACAAAATGCCTCCATTCCCGGTCAGGGATGCTTAATCCCCAGGGCATTTCCCTGCGCACCTGGAGTGCCAGCCTCACATTCTCAATGAAATATTCTGGTCCATAGTCGGTAATATCAGGCAGAGGCATATAGGCATACAAGAATTCCAAGGCTTGACACAGATCAGAATCCATCTCCTGGGTTATAGTGGGAAAACATTCTGAGATGCCGAGTTCTGAGCGGCGTTGCAGGAAATCATCTTGCACATTGGCGATTGCCGCAATGGCGCATGATAGGATAATGGGTAAAAGTTTAAGTCTCATTTTATAGGATTGGTTTTGGTTTCTGGTGTAGGTATGGAATTAATGCTCTCTTTCAAGGCCGCCACGATGCATGCATCAGTCACCAGCCGTGAATATTCCTCTGCGCCGGGTGCGCTCATGCTAATTCCCTGGCGCCTATATTGCATGGCGCTCTCTTTGGGACTG
Organism: Bacteroidales bacterium; assembly: GCA_020860515.1. Classification (GTDB taxonomy): domain Bacteria; phylum Bacteroidota; class Bacteroidia; order Bacteroidales; family Muribaculaceae; genus CAG-873. Next base: position 111,011 of record JAJBUG010000039.1, read on the forward strand.
CGAGCCGAAGCATGGACCTCGGGGACATCGGTGAATGACACTATGCGGTGCACATTTTCTATGTTTACTCCGCTGCCTGCCATTATGGCTATGCGGTCACCTGCCCTCTTGGTTAATCTCTTTAGCATTGGGATGCCTGCTACGGCCGATGAAGCGCAGCCCGAAGTGAGCACTCGTCGGCATCCAAGATCTATGATTTGCTCAAGAGCCACCTCGGGGTCGCGGCACATGTCAAAAGCTCTATGGAATGTTATCTCGGCTGCCCCCGCCTCGCGCATAATGCTTGCCATAGATTTTAGGTCAACATCCCCCCTCGGGGTAAGCACTCCTGCTACGATTCCATTGACACCCTCCACTACACATTCTTGAATGTCATTTAGGATTATGGCCAGTTCGCGCGGCGTATATGCAAAATCGCCTTGTCGTGGACGAATCAGCACATTCACTGGCACTCCAGCGCGGCGCCCCATGTCGATAGCTGCTTTTACCAAACCCATAGAGGGGGTCAGCCCTCCCACTTCCAGGGCGGTGCACAGCTCAATGCGGTCAGCTCCGCCTTTTATGGCTGCTTCCACGCTTTCTATATCTCCACAGCAGATTTCGAGTATTTTCATGGCAACTATAATTTACCCTACAAAAGTACAAAAAAGAAGTGACACTACAAAATAAAAACAACGACTCAGGGCTACCGTTGGCAGCCCTGAGTTGGAAACGAAAAAGTTGTTATTTGTTGCGTTGAGGCTTGTCGCCTTTTTTGAGCTGACTGTGCTTCAACAGATTGTTTGTGAACTTGCGTTCGGCGTTTTTGAGGCGTATTAATTGCTTAGGTGATAAAATTTCTTTGAATTTGTCGAAATATTCCATTTCGACAGCTCCTTCGCGGCTTTTTTGCTCGTAGAGGGCGCGTGCGGCTGCTTCACACTCTAAGTCGCTTGCATCGGCATCCTTTGTGACCTTGGCCTCCAAGTTGCGGGTTTCTGAGGAGATTTGCATCAGTCGGTCGTCCATCTCATCATAGATAGGGAAAAACTCCGTTTCCTGCTCTTTGGTGAGCTTAAGTTCTTTGGCAATGACCTCGTGTTTGTAATTGCGCATTTCGGTCAACCACTTCTCACGTTCTTCTCCCGTCATTCCCTGCTGCTGAGCCATCACTGAGGAGGCTAAGCATAGGGCGAGAATCAAAAACAATGCTTTTGCGTTCATAGCTGTTGCATTTGAGGTGTTGCATCGGCGGGGGTATGCACGGTGGCAGGCTCTTCGGCTTCAGGCTCATAGTTGAGCCATTGCACATCCACGCCGTTGTCCATCATTTCATCCATCAGATCGTATTGGTTTACATCATCGATTACGAACTCGTCGAAGAATGTATCGTTGCTAAGAGCCTCGGCCAAGGTGGCTGAGGGTTGCAGATACTGATCCGACCCAGTGGATGTAAGGTTAGTAAACATCTTTAGCATGCACCACACGCCGGCAAACATAGCTGCCATGTAAACATACGGGCGCACACGCTGCCATAGGGTGCGAGGCGCGCGCACGAGCTTGACTGTTGCCTCTCCTTCTTGCTCAAAGGGGATTGTGGGTAGCGAATCAGCCATGCGAGCAGCAAAGTCGGCGAAGTAGCCCTCCGGGACGGTCATGCCATCGCGGCGGTCTATTTTCGTGAGGAGATCCTTTTCTTCTTCCATGACTATATATGCTTTTATACTTTATTCTGAATATTTGATTGAAAGCGGGCGCAAAGGTTTAATCATGCTCCTCAAAATATTTTTCAATTTTTTTCACTGCCAAGTGATAGCTGGTCTTGAGGGCTCCCACCGAGGTGCCAAGCACCTCCGACATGTCCTCGTATTTCATGTCGTCATAGTATTTCATGTTGAACACGAGGCGTTGCTTTTCGGGGAGTGTGGCTATAGCAGCCCGTAGCTTTTGAGCCAGAGCGTCGCCATCGATGTGCTCGTCGGCTATGATTTGGTTGGCCAGGGCTGCCTCTTGGTCATCGAGCGACAGGCCGGCTCGCTTACGCTCGCGGTCAAGGTGCGATATGGCCTCGTTGATTGCGATTTTGTAGAGCCAGGTTGATAGTTTCGCGTCGCCTCGGAAATTTTCCAAGCTTTGCCAAGCCTTCATAAAGGTATTCTGCAGCAAGTCGTTGGCATCATCATGGTCTTGCACCATGCGGCGGATTTGCCAATACAAGGGTTCGGTGTAGAGCTTGATTACCTCCGTGAAGGCCTGCCGACACTGCTTAGGGTCGCGCAAGCGCTCAATGAGCTCGGGGTTTTCGCGGGGGTATTCTGCCATATCAGTTATAAATTACAAGTTAGTTACAAATTACCAGCTGCTGCACGGCGTTGCAACGGGAAGTAACAAAATCGGGTGTAAAGTTACAAAGAAAATCTCAGATTTGGTCTACTCGTTACGTCTATTTATTTATTTTTATACATTTTTAGTCAATAAACCACTAAAAATGGCTGCTGCCATCGAAGCAGTGGGTGCATACCTTGCACTTTGGCAGACCGATAGCCTTTATCAAATCTTCAAGCTTGCTGAATTTTAGCGATGTAAGTCCAAATCGCTCAGCAATCTTCTGCACCAACGCCTTGTATTCAGGGCTGTCAGTAGTGGCGTAGGCTTCCAGGTTCTTGTTAGGATCGCCTTCCAGCTCGCTTATGATGCGACGTGTGATAAGCTCCATATCGCTTTTCGAAGATGTGAATCCAATGAATGGGCAACCGTAAATAAGCGGCGGGCATGCTATGCGCATGTGCACCTCCTTGGCTCCATATTCGTAAAATGTATGCACATTATCCTTGAGCTGGGTGCCACGCACGATTGAGTCGTCGCAGAATGCCACTTTGCGGTCCTTAAGCATGGCGGCATTTGGAATGAGCTTCATCTTTGCCACCAGATCGCGCATGCTTTGATTGCTCGGAGTGAAGCTTCGAGGCCAAGTGGGAGTGTATTTTGCCACGCAGCGACGGTAGGGAATGCCCTTGCCGGCAGCAAAGCCCATGGCCATGCCCACTCCGCTATCAGGAATGCCGCATACACATTCAATTTCAGTGTCATCCTTTTCTCCCATGAGTTCGCCGCTGCGGTAGCGTACCTCGTCAACATTGATGCCCTCGTAGCTCGATACCGGGAACCCATAATATACCCACAAGAACGAGCAAATCTGCATTTCGGGGAGAGCCTCCTTAAGTACCTCCACTCCTTCAGCAGTGATGCGCAGGATTTCACCAGGTCCCAAATCGCGCACCACCTCATACCCAAGGTTGGGAAATGCTGTGGTCTCGCTGGTTACAGCATAGCCATCGGGACCTTTGCCTATTACAATTGGCGTACGCCCAAGTCGGTCACGAGCCGCAATGAGTCCGTCAGTGGTTAGCAGGAGCATGCTGCAGCTGCCTTGAATGCGGAGCTGGGCATATCGAATACCATCAGCGAAATTGTCGCCTTCATTAATCAAAGCAGCCACCATCTCCGTGGGGTTGGTGGCTCCGCTGCTGGTCTCTGCAAAATGTATGTGTGCGTCGAGCATTTGGCGCTCGATTTCGGCGATGTTTTGGATCTTGGCTACAGTTACGATTGCAAACTTTCCCAGGTGGCTATTCACTACTATGGGTTGTGAGTCGTTGTCGCTAATGATGCCTATGCCGAGCTGGCCCTTGAATCGGGGTAGCACGCTTTCAAATTTGGTGCGGAAATAAGTATTTTCCAAGCTGTGGATGCTGCGCACGAAGCCACGCTCGGAGTCGTAGGTAGCCATGCCGCCTCGCTTAGTGCCGAGGTGGCTGTTGTAGTCTGTGCCGTAGAAGAGATCAGTGACGCAATCTCTACGCAAGGCAGTGCCGAAGAAACCTCCCATATATGGTAGTCGTTGTAGATTGGTATAAATTTTGCGCAAAGTTAATGATTTTTTCTGAGAAAACCTATTGTCTTTTGTAAGTGTTATAGAAATAAACACACTTTTAAACGCATCTAATAATATTATAAAGACACTACAACTATGGGAAAGAAATTTTGGACCTTTTTGGCATGGGTATTCGGCATAGCCGCAACCGCCCTCATCGTGGTTTACAGCTTGGTGATTGCTGTATCACAGTTATGGTTCTTGGCCATTGCCGCCGGTGCAGCTGCTCTGTGTATATGGTTCGCAGCTTTGGCTTTCAAGGCAAAACGCCATGAGGATGAACGTCGTCGCGAAAAGGAAGAGAAGCAGCAGGAGTAAATTTTTACGCTCATCAAGCCATTTTTCTCCGATATATTTGCTAACTTTGTAATCCAAATGTCATGACCGAGACAATATGAGCGAACCAAACAACAAGGAGAAAAAGCCCAGAAAGAAAAAGAAGAAGGCTGCCAAGAAGTGGCCTATTATAAGTGCCTGCATCATCTTGATTGTGGTGATTGCGGGCATTTGGGTGTGGTCGCTGGTGGGAGCCAAAGCCCCAGTGACAGAGCCGACTCGAATATATATACCTGAGGGATCGGGCAACGAAGCTATTGGCGACACACTGCGCACATCGCTTGGCGACAACTTCGGAACCAAGGTAGCGCGCCTATGGGCTTGGCAGAATGGAAGTGCTGCGCAAGCGGTGGGCTCCTATGTGATCCATCCTGGCGATATGGCTCTGATGGTAAGCCGCATGCTACTCTACAATCGCCAAAGCCCTGTGAAAGTCACATATAATAATATACGCACTTTCGACCAACTGGCAGCACGCATCGGCAAGCAGATGATGTTTACGCCTGAGCAGTTTAAGGCGGCCTGCGATAGCATTTTGAGTGGGACCGGCTATACCCGTGAGAACTTTACAGCCGCTTTCCTGCCCGATACTTATGAATTTTATTGGAACGCTGATCCTGCCTATGTGGTGGAAAAGCTTGTAAGCCATCGCGACAAATTCTGGAACAGCGAACGCTTGGAGAAAGCTGCAGCCCTTGGCCTGACCCCTGAGGAAGTGACCACTCTCGCCTCAATCGTTGAGGAGGAGACTAATAAGAAGGACGAGCGGCCATTGGTGGCTCGCCTTTATCTGAATCGGCTGCAGAAGGGCATGAAGCTGCAGGCAGATCCTACTGTGAAATTCGCCATCGGCGATTTCTCGCTGCGCAGGATTCTCAATACTCATCTGCGTAAGGATTCGCCTTACAACACTTATCGCAACGTAGGCTTGCCCCCAGGCCCTATCCGCATTCCCAATGCCGAAACCATTGATGCTGTGCTTGATGCTCCCGAACACGACTATATCTACATGTGTGCCAAAGAAACATTCAATGGCTACCACAATTTTGCCAGCAACTACAAGGACCATCAGGCTAACGCCAAGCGCTACCAGCAAGCCCTCAACAAGCGTGGCATCCGCCGCATAATAGATTTCTTCTGGTAGCATAAAAAGACCCTTGTTTTTCCCGTAATTGCTTATCCTCCCTTAATCTTTAAAAGAATATCCTTATGGAAGAAAATCTCGATTCTGGCGATCGCCTCGTTTGTGCTCGCATTTATGCCACTCTCGGAGTGGCCAGCATAGGCCTTGGTATGCTGCGGGCTAATGGCATTCCTTGCATTCTCGACAATGCTATTGTGGCAGGCGTGTTGGGCGTGCCAGTGGCAGCCTTTGATGGTATCCGCCTCATGGTGCATGAGCGCGACCTGCCCGAGGCCTTGAAACTCCTCGGTCCCGACCGCTACCCAGAAGGGTAATAATAATGAATAAATAACAAAGAATAATGGGCTGGCGCATAGTTGATGCGCCAGCCCATTATTCATTGTTTTTTAATTCATTGATTATTGATCGATGGCTTCTGCCTCGGCTTCTTCAACTTCGGTGTTAGGCTTGATGTTAGGCAATTCAAGGCCATAGCCATTCTTCTTGTCCATAATCTTCAGCACGATTCCAAAGAAGAGAGCCAACAGTCCAAGTGATGCAAAGAGCAGCATTGGCACTGTATAATTGTACTCCATGGGGTCAGTTACTCCAGGATTCGATGCTGTCAGCACGTTGCCGATAAGGATTGGGAAGAGGCAAAGGCCTATATTCTGTACCCAGAAAATCAGTGAGTAAGCCGAGCCAAGGAAGCGAGCCTCCATAATCTTGGGCACTGAGGGCCAAAGGGCGGCGGGCACCAATGAGAAAGATACGCCAAGAACCACGATTGCTGCAAAGGCAAGGGCTTCGCTCTTGACTGACGGGAGCACAAGCGCAAAGGTGAGGTGGCAAATAATCATCAGGATTGCACCGAGAATAAGCATCGTGGCACCCTTTCCTTTGCGGTCAAGGTAATAGCCTAAAATAGGTGTCAGAATCATGGCGCCCATTGGGAACCAACGGAAAATGTCGCTTGCAGTAGTGGCTGAGATGCCAAGGGTGCATTGCAGCATGTTGGCGGCATAGCGCTGGAAGGGGAAGATGGCTGAATAGTATAGCACGCAGAGCAGGGCCACAACCCAGAACAGTTTGCTTGAGAAAATCTTGCCCACATCACTGAGCTGGAACTCCTCGTCGCTTCCGCCCTCTGCTGCCTTTGCCGCACCAAGCTGGGTGTCGAGCTTGCGATCCATAAATGTGAAAATGATGAAAGCAATCAAGCCAATGCAAAGCAGGGCAGTGCAGAAGCCTACAGGCACTACCACTGTGGGGTCGCCACCCATGGCATCAGCCAGACGTGGCGAGATTGAGAATATGGCAAACACGCCCAGGCGAGCAATAGCCATTTCCAGACCCATGGCCAAGGCCATTTCTTTGCCTTCGAACCACTTGGCAATAGCCTTGCTGACTGTGATGCCGGCCATTTCGCAGCCGCAGCCGAATATCATGAAGCCCAGAGCAGCCAGCTTGGCGCTTCCTGGCATCACTGTCCACCATGAACTCAGCCATTGGTCAAGAGCAGTGCCTTGAAACCAGTTAGACACGGCATAGAATTTGATGGCTGCGCCTATCACCATCACCGACGCTGAAAGCGTGCCAGTGAAGCGCACACCCATTTTATCGAGGATAATGCCGGCCAATATCAGAAATCCGAATACATTAAGAATATATTCGGCACCAGCATAGAGACCGAATGCGTCGGGCGACCATCCGCGTTGGGTTTCTACCAGGGATTGGAGAGGCGACATTACATCGACAAACATGTAGGCAAAGAACATCATGCCAGCAATCAGCAGCAAAGCAGTCCAGCGGGCCCAACGTTTGTCACAGAGCAACACTTGGGCTGATCCCGTCGTGTTTTTTCCCATTTCAAGAGTTTGTGTTGACATTTAGGTTTATGATTAGTTGATTTTTTCAAAAAGATGGTGCAAATTTAAGAAATAATGTGTAACTTTGAAAATTATTTAGATTAATAAATCGTAAAATGAATATATCTACCCCACAAAAGGGTTACGAACGGCGCCCATTCACCTTCGACCGAGTGGTGAGGCTGGTACTCACGGCTTTGGTGGTGTGCGGCTTGGTATGGCTGGTGCAGAGGCTTTCGAGTGTGCTGCTGCCCTTCCTTGTGGCTTGGCTGATAGCCTATCTGCTTGAGCCTTTTGTGCAGCGCAATCGCCAGATGCTAAAGCTCAAGGGGCGCTTCTTGGCAATTGTGCTTACCCTTTTCGAGGTGATTATGCTCATTACGGTACTGTGCATAGTATTCTTGCCATCGGTTTTCAACGAGCTTGACCAAGTAGCTGAATTGATACGCGAATACTCACGGGATGATACCAAGGTTCCCCTGATCCCACCTACGGTACGAGAATTTATTGCCACCCATGTGGATTTCAATAAGATTTACGAGGAAATGACCAGCCAGGACTGGCAATCGCTTGTCAACTTCGTGGGCCGCTTGATGTCGGGTGGTTTTAGCATCATTCTTGGGGTGGTCAATTGGTTCTTGGTGATTCTCTATGTGATTTTCATAATGCTCGATTATGAGAAGTTGCTCAATGGCTTCAAACATATGGTGCCTCCGCGTATGCGCAGGGTCACATTCACTATAGCCAAGGATGTGAAAGATAGCATGGACCATTATTTCCGTGGCCAGTCGCTGGTTGCGCTCTGCGTGGGCATCCTCTTTGCCATCGGCTTTGTGATTGTAGGCTTGCCCCTTGGAGTGGTGCTGGGACTTTTTATTGGTGTGCTGAATATGGTGCCATATCTGCAACTTATTTCGATCATTCCCACTACTTTGCTCTGTCTGGTATATTCTGTGCAGGACGGGGTAGGGTTCTGGCCCATCTGGTGGGCTTGCATGGCTGTGTATATTATAGTGCAATGCATTCAGGACCTGTTTCTTACTCCCAAGATCATGGGCAAAGCCATGGGTCTTAACCCAGCCATCATTTTGCTTTCGCTCTCGGTGTGGGGGTCGCTCCTTGGCTTTATCGGCCTTATCATAGCCTTGCCATTGACTACACTTTTGCTGGCCTACTACAACCAATTTATCATCAACCGCCACGATGGCGAGCCTCCCCACGAGCGCCTCGAAGATTCCGAAGCCTTCGAGCGCATGATCGACACTCCCCTCGACGAAGAGGGATAGGAAGACTTCAAATTTTGATAACTCTCGGCTTGTTTATAAGCTGGTATGCCTCATTCATCAGAGAACCATTGACGAATAAAGTATCGGGAGTTTCATATTTGCCATAGCTTTTATGGATGTGGCCAAAAAGATGAAGTTTAGGCTTTATTTCTGTTACGCGGCGTAACAGCGCTTCAGAACCAAAATGAGTTCTTCCTGCGTAATCCAGAATCCCAAGAGGAGGCTGGTGAGTAATCAATATGTCAGTTTTATTAGGAATCTGATTGATGCCGTTAAGATATTTCTTTGAACGTGAAGAGCCTGGATACATTGGTAAACCGTAATAATAGGTTCCATCAATTACTATTCCAGTATTATCAAGAATATGACAGTTGGAATCCATCCCTTCGATTTTTGCTCCACGAAGGTAATCATCATGATTGCCTGGGACAAAAATCTTAAAGTCATAGGGTAGATCCATAAACCAATTTAAGAAATCCATTATTTCGTCTTCTGTACCAGCCATACCCACATCTCCGCTATGTATGATTATATCGCCCTTAGGTAAATCCCCCAATAAGGGATGCTTGCCATGAGTGTCTGAAAGATGAATGATTGTCTTCATTATTCTAATAGATTAGTCAAAGGCTCGATTTGATGGCTTACTTGAGCCCATCAAATCGATTTTATGTTTTTGAATACATCGATGGTATCATATTCATTATTCCAATGTTTCAATAGAATATCTCGATTGAGAAAAGTCCAAACTTTGCATTTCTCAATAAGCCCTAAATCAATTGAATCATCATTATATAATATCTTTGCATCTTCTATTTTTAGGATAAGAGGAAAATGAGTAGATTTGGCATTGGACTCAAATCTTACTACTGGAGTAAAGTCAGTCCAGAATAGCTTTGATTGAACTATAACATTGCAATCTAAGCCGGTTGTCTTATCCTGGATCCTGAGTCTTGAAAGTGAAAATGGATCATACAATTTCCAATCCAGTCCTAATTCAGAGATTTTCTTTTCATAAGCTCTGCATTGTTCATCCTTGTGATCGTAATTCCAAGAACATAAGATGTCCTCATTCTGTTTGCAACCTCCACGCATTGCCACATATTTGGCAAATTCAATAGTAATCGGAGTATCCACAATAATACAAATATCTTGCCAAGTTACATTGTAAGAGTCTAATCGTTGATTGATTATTCTCTTCACTACTGGATTTTCGGTTTGTATCTCTTTAAGTCTACGTTTGCCTATTCGTTTATCACAAGCTTTTAAGATTGGCACCAATCCCCAGCGGTCATGATCTAATCCAAAATCCAATAACTTAGCCGTGGGACAATCAATATAGTCTCTCAGCATTTGGGAAATAAACCCTAATCCCTGGTAACAATATGGATAGTACATTTTATCCAAATCTTCTTTTGGGCATACCTTAGGAAAATCCCAAACTATTTTCTTATCAATCGTCACCCAATAGCGTGGCACACAATTATTGGACCTTTGTGCACGCATAGGATATGCAACACAATGGATTTCAAATTTTGTGGAAGGGTCAATTATGCTGTAGAGAGCCTTCTGCAACTTACTCCATCTTCTCATTGGTTTGCTTCATTTAATTCTTCAAGAAAATCAAATGTCTCAAACTCTATCCAAAAGTAATAGCCTCCTATAGCTAAGGCATAAGCTAATATTCCAGCCCAAGGTTCGTTATGACGTATTGCCCAATCGATTGCAGGAAGATAACTTTCTGCACCAAAGGCGCCAATGTCATGCTTGTCCATATATTCTCCAAATCCAGGGACTAATAGATCTCCAAGGTTCATATAGTATTTGAGGCGGTAGGGTTCCATTTGAGGATCGCTCAGGCGAAGTATGTCCCACCAAATGCCTGCAGCATCATAAATGCATGTCCTTAGACCGAATTCATCTCTGAAGGTGTCATCTCTTCCACATTTCTTATCGATTCCCATAAGAGCTTGCGAAAGGATGATGCAGGCTTCTTTAGGGTCGGTATTTTTCCCTTTTTCAAGGATATCTTTGATTTGCTCCCATGGGACAGGATTGAGATGTCTATCCCAAGCCAAATCACTATGGTCATTGCTTGGATATTTCTTTTCTATTTCCTTAAGAAATCCCAACGCTTCGGTTGCAGTTACATCATATTCTTTTGGTTTCATTCTTATTTTGTCTTTAGGTTGTAGAACTTCGCGATATTATCGGTTATTATATTTGGATTATCGGAATATAGCGCTTGATAGGTTGCCATAGGTAAAACCTTTACCTTAAATTTGGCTTTTTTATTTTGAGGGAGTGCTTCGATATACTTCACCAAGTTATCATATAACTTTCCGTAGTTAACTTGTAATTTGTCAAAACCGAAAGCCAGAGTCATCAATTCACGATCTTGTTGGGCTGTATCCTCAAATTTGTGTTGATCGGGTACTTGGCCTTTCTGAACGCCAATCCAATGGCATATCATCTGCTTTATTCCTTGGAGGTATTTGTTAGTTCTCCCCTCAATAAAGATTTTGAATGTGTCGTTGTTCGGTTCACTGACATTTATCCCATTGTTCTTAAAATATTCACCGAATACACCCCCGACTTGGTAATATTTATAATAGGCTTCCGCTATTTCTTGTAGACCACAATGGGAAGGCTCAGTGAATTTTGATTCGATGTAAAGTACTCGACTTTCATCTTCCGTGAGCACAACCACATCCACACTTGATGGATTTCGACCTTCAATGCATTTATTCTTTACCTCGAAGAAAACCTTAGTATAGGTTTGAGCCCCGAATGTTATAGGGTTATCTTTGCCAACTCTATAAAAGAATAGCAAAGCGAGTAAGGCTGACGAATGAAGAATCAGTAAGCGGTTAGTTCTCTTTCCGTCAGTTTCTTGTGATTCTGATTCACTAATTTGCTCCCAGGCACTGTCGAATTTTTCTTTGTCTTCAACGTTAAAGAACTCCATAAGTGTTTCTTTGTTACGGAAGGCAAACGAATTTTCACTTTCTTTTTGGTCCCAGATTGTTGGAACAATTTTACAGAGGAGATCATCTGAAACATCATTTTCAGAGTCCCAACCGAAGAACTTTCCATAGTTCTTCACATAATCTTTTAATGTCTTGTCCTTTCGGTCCATTTTTTTCACGCTGTTTTATAATTTATTACTTCTCCTTTCTCACCATAGATACAGAGAAGGTTATTATTAACTATGGTCACTGTGTTAGAGGTGTATCCTTTGAGTTCTCCTTGCTTATACCAAAGGAAAGCTCCTTTGGCATCGTACACGTACACAAGATTACCTTTTTGTTGAGCATATCCAATCATAATAACAAAAATAGGATTCTTTTAGGCCGTAGCAGGAACCCTATTTTAATAGTACGAATTAGTTTTGACTATACCCCCCCAATTTTTGGTCACAGACGCAGTTTGCTCCAACTTTGCCTCCTTTTTAACCAATCGTTGTAACAATTCAATCCCAAATTTCCTAAAATTGTTGCAAAACTCTATAACTACCCATGGGTGCGCCGGAGCCAGTGGAGGAAGAATCGGTTGTAGAGGGAGAGAGTGCCTCGGTTGTCGAGGATGAACTCTTTTTCGATGAGTGTTTTGATGGCACTGCGCACAGTGCTTGGGGCAGGAAGATTGTGTTTTTTGATAATATCCATAGTAATAGGTTGGGGTAGTTGACCTTCGATAGCTATTGCTGTGAGGACAGCCATTTGTGCTTGAGTCAACAGACAACTGTAGCCGTAGAAGTTGTCATCTTCGCCTCGGAGGATTTTGTCGAGCACAAGGCGTACATCAGCTTCTTCGATAATCTCTTTTGGTTGATCAAATGTACGATTCAACCAAAATTGTACATACCAAGTATGACCATATACCGAATTGTATATATAGTCAAATGCTTCGCGTGTCAACTTACGCTTAGATTTTACGAAAAGTCTTTCAGCAAAGACGAAGTATGAATCGGGGCTGATCTCTTTAAGTGAGATCGTCTGCGTTGATTGGTAAAAAGGTCGCTGTGGCATGGTAAACATCTGTTGCATCAGATGTTTCTTGCTGCCAGAATATATAAAGGTGATGTTATTGGCAAATTGGATATATGATCTCAATAGAGCTTCTACACCTGTTTCAGGATATTCACTCACTTGTTGGAATTCATCAAAGGCGATATAAATGCGCTGGCCTGAAGAAGTAAGATAATGGAAAATGTCATCAAGAGTATGACGTTCTTGTCCTGGCTCGATGCCTAATGAAAGAGCTGGAGCTCCTGTAAGAAGGTCCGTTGAAACAATAGGTCTGCAATGCCTGAGCACCTCAGTGACCTTATCTATTAGCTTACTCAGTTTGCTGTCAAAGGCCTTGAATACTGCGCTCGCAAAAATCTCAATGAACTCTGCCAGATTATGAGTGTGGAAGATGTCGATATAAAAAGTTGCGACCTCTGGGTATTGTTTTTTCACTCGCTCAAAAGCATGAAGAATAAGTCCCGACTTGCCCATACGCCGCGGACTTATCAATGACACATTCCTGCCACTTTGCATTGCTTGCAGCAAGTCATTGGTTTCTTCTTCGCGGTCACAGAAAAGTTCTGCACCACCATAACCTTCTACCACAAAGGGATTTGTATCCATTTTCATAATTTGCTCTTTAAAGTAATATTCAATATTTTTATGAACAGAATACAAAATTACAAAAAATTCATCATGTGTGCGAAAATTTCGTGCGAAAATCTCGCACACATGATGAGATTTTCCTCCATAGGCATTACAGTGCAGGGGATGCATCCTATTCTAAGCCTTTGGTGAGGAAGCGGTGCAGGGACAGGTGTGCGATGCCATTGTCGTCGAGGCGATTTACGAGCGGCGACATTGAGATTACATATTTAGGATAATTGTCCTTAATACGGGCAAGTGTGCCAAATTCTCTTTGGTAGGTTTCATCAGAGCCAATAAGATATGAGGCTTGTATATAGATTGGTCCATTGTCATTGGGGCGCGTTGTCACAAAGTCAACCTCTCCTGCACGGAGGTGACCAATCTGAACATTGTGACCTTGACGTCGCAATTCTTGGTAGATCACATTTTCAATAATCTTTTCTATATCTTGTTGACGCGAACCACCAACGAGCGCATTGCGAATGCCTACATCTTCAAAGTAATATTTCCCGTTGCTATCAAGGATAGCCTTGCCATGTATGTCATAGCGTGGTACATAATGCATTATATAAGCCTCAGTGAGATATTTGAGATAATTGCTAATCACCCCCGCAGTCACTTTTTCGCCTTGGGATTTCATGTACTTGGCAATGTTGGCAGGAGATATGGGCTTACCAATATTGTCTGCAATGAATTTTGTAAGGCTTTCGAGGAAAGGGACATTGCGAATTTCATTCCGTGCTATCACATCTTTCAGCAAAGCTGTATGGTACACATCGAGCTGATATTGACGAGCATCGCCCTCAGTCAACTCAAATTTTGTCAATCCAGGCAAACCTCCAAAATTTAGATAAAGTCGTAGAGAGTCCTCATTATCGGAAAGATTATGAAAAGTCAGGAACTCATTGTACCCAAGAGGTAGGATATAGATTTCAGTGTACCTGCCGCCTATTAATGTGCTTAGTTCACTGCTAAGCATTTTGGCATTGCTGCCCGTTACTATTATATCGGTGTTTGGCTCTGTGCGCCAACTCCTTAAGGCCTTTTCAAATCCATCAATGTTTTGCACCTCATCAATAAGGATGTAATTCTGTTTAGTGGCGTCGTAGCGGTTAGCTATGAAATCATCGAGCTCTTTATAGGTTTCAATGCTGTCAAATTCTCTTTTCTCCTTATCAATGAATATGACATTATTTTCAGGATTAGATTCCAGTTTTCCTTTGAGAAAAAGCAATGTGTAGCTCTTGCCAACTCGGCGTTGACCAGTTAGCACCACAATAAGCCCTTTTCCGAGCCATCTTTCAATTAGTTCAGTATAAAGAGGTCGTTCGATTATAGAAGTTTTGTCCATACCTTAAATTTTGGGCAAATTTAACAAAAATATCATCTATAACCAAATTTTATGTCAAAAATATCGTAAATTAATTTTATAGAGAAGATAATTGCAATTGTTGCATAAATATCTTTTATAAAAGATTTTTATGCAATAATTTCAGAAATATCTTTTACAAAAGCGATTTCACTTTTTGATATTATTCACTCTCAAGATAAGGCACAATTTTATGTAAACAATTCTATTTCCTTGGAAAACCAAACAATGACAAAGGATCTTCCTTTGATAATCTTTCAAAAATAGTCTCCTCATTAGGTATCTCACGTTTATCAATTATTGCCGTAGCAATTTCATAGATGAGTTTTATCCTGGGGAGACTTATGATCCTTGTGAATGCCCATAAATAATGATCACCAAAATTTACATAATTAGGAAAAAGAGAAATAAGACTGTTCATAATTTCGTAAACTTCTCCACATCTCTCCAGCGAAGCTACTTCAAAAGCATACCAATAGTCACCACTGGCTTCTTCAATAGGAGTATGGAGTTCAAAGTTGTTGTCGGTATACCCCAAGAAATCGTCGTACTTTTCAATATGAATAGGACCTTCTCCATCAAGATAGGAGCAATAGAACAATACATATTGCTCTTCAATGCTTTTGGTATTATTCTTAGCCATAGTAATTGTTTTGGGTACAAAGTTAGAAAAAAATTGTAGATTATCAGTAATTTTTTTCAACAAATCTAAAAATGATGAAAAACAAGATTGAAGACAGGGCATTTCAATTGGAGAAGACAATCAAAATAGAAGAATTGCCAAGAAAATGAAAGATGCTGGCAAATCCATAAAAGAAATTATGGAATTTACAGAGCTTTCACGTGAAGAAATAGAAAATCTGTAAAATGATATGTAAACTATTCCTGTAATAGGTTTAGTTGTGATATTTCTTTGGGGGAGAGGGGGATGGCTATGGGGTCGCGGCGGAGCCAGGTGAGTTGTTTCTTGGCATAGACGCGCGTGTTTTTCTGAATGCGGGCGATGGCAGTGGAACGGTCCATAAGGCCATCAAAATATGCAAACATCTCCTTATATCCCACTGTGTTGAGTGAATTTAGGTGTCGCAAATGGTACACTGAGCGCGCCTCATCTTCGAGGCCAGCCTCAATCATCCGTTCTACCCTCAGGTTAATGCGTTCGAATAGTTCTTCACGAGGCATATCTATATAGTATTTTACGATGCGGAAGTCGCGCTGCTTTTGAGTTCCAGTCAGCAATTGAGAGGCTGGCACTCCAGCTTCAAGGCAAATTTCCACCGCATGCACATTGCGGCGCGGATTCTTTGGGTCAACTTTCTCATAAGAGAGCGGGTCGAGTTCGCGCAGCAGCTCGCGCACAGCCTCCAAGCCTTGCGACTCATAGATGCCTTTTACCTTGGCGCGCACCCCATCGCTGATGGTTGGCAAATCATCAATCCCCTTGCATACAGCATCAATATACATCATTGATCCACCACACATTACTTGCACTGGATTCTTTTCCCATAGCTTTGGAAGTAGCCTCAACACATCTGCCTCGTATTGAGCAGCGCTATAGCTTTGCTCCAGATCGAGAGTATGCACAAAGTGATGCCGCACCCGGGCCAGTTCGGCTGGCGAGGGTGCGGCTGTGCCAATGTTGAGACCTCGGTACATCTGGCGCGAATCGGCTGAGATGATGTCGCAGCCAAGTCTTTCAGCCAGCTCGATAGCAGCGGCTGTCTTGCCCGACGCCGTGGGCCCCGTAATGATTACCAATGTATTCATAAATTACAAGTGCGCTTGTAATTTGTGATTTGTCACTTGTTTGCCACCAGGCGAGCTATTTCCACGATTACGTCGCGAGCCTTCTCCATTGAGGGTATGGGCAGGAACTCGTAGCGGCCATGGAAATTAAGGCCTCCAGCAAATATGTTGGGGCAGGGCAGACCCTTGAACGATAGCTGTGCGCCATCAGTGCCGCCTCGGATAGGCTGCACCTTAGGCACGATGCCAAGATTGCGCATTGCCTGCTCAGCCACCTCTACGATATGCATCACTGGCTCTATCTTCTCACGCATGTTGTAATATTGATCCCTGATTTCGATTGAGCAGCAGTCGGGATATTCATGGTTGATTTTGCGTGCCAGATGCTCCAGCTCTTTCTTGCGACGCTCGAAGCGGTCGCGGTCATGGTCGCGAATTATATAATGGAGCGTGGTTTCCTCTACCGTGCCTTCCATTCCAACCAGATGATAGAATCCCTCGTAGCCCTCGGTGTGCTCGGGAGTTTCCCAACGCGGAAGCATAATCACAAACTGATTTGCGATGCGCATCGAGTTGATCATCTTGTGCTTGGCACTGCCTGGATGCACGTTGCGTCCCTTGAATGTCACCTTGGCGCTGGCTGCATTGAAGTTCTCATACTCCAGCTCGCCAATCTCTCCGCCGTCCATCGTATAGCCCCAGTCAGCTCCGAAGAGGTTTACGTCGAATTTGTGAGCGCCTTGGCCAATCTCCTCGTCAGGATTGAAAGCAATGCGGATTTTGCCATGCTTGATTTCTGGATGACGCTGCAGATGGTCGATGGCAGAGACAATTTCTGCTATGCCAGCCTTGTCGTCTGCACCGAGCAGGGTATTGCCGTCGGTCACAATCAAATCTTGACCTTCGTAGTGGCGAAGTTCGGGGAATTCGTTGGGCGACAGTACAATGCCGTTCTCTTGGTTAAGCACTATGTCGCCGCCGTCGTAATTCTTGACGATGCGTGGATTCACATGGCGTCCGCTCATGTCGGGCGATGTGTCGAGGTGAGCAATAAATCCGACAGTGGGCACGCCTGTGGTATTGGCAGGGAGCGTGGCCATCAGGTAGCCGTTGTCGTCGAGGGTGATATCTTGCAGGTGCATTCCCTCAAGCTCATCCTTGAGATACTGGGCAAAAATCATCTGGCCCGGGGTGGAGGGCGTCATGTTGGTGAGTTCGTCGCTTTGCGTGTCGAACGTCACATACTTCAAGAATCTGTCAAGAATATTCATGGTTACAAATAGTTGTTACTAACAAGAAGCCCGGTTTCTTACTGGAAACCGGGCGTCGAGCGCTTCAGGATGGGCTTGAACCAACGACCCCCTGATTAACAGTCAGGTGCTCTAACCAACTGAGCTACTGAAGCTGATGTGATAATGATTCAGGCATGTGTGAGCGCTTCAAGATGGACTCGAACCAACGACCCTCTGATTAACAGTCAGATGCTCTAACCGACTGAGCTATTGAAGCGGATTTAAAAGATGGTTGTGAAACCTGCACCTCTGTGCTTTGCGGTGCAAAGTTACGACATTTTTCTGAGATGACCAAACTTTTTTTCAACTTTTTTGTTTATTTGCAGTTTAATTGATGATTTGCAATGATATGCAATGGGAAAATCATAGGGAGGGGTCTTATGCGAGACCCCTCCCTATGATTATATTGGCCTTGTCACTTCGTTCAGCCATTCCTGATGCTCGGCATCGAGGTAAGGTGACAAGCGGCGCAGTACATCTGCCTGATACTTATTGAACCATGCTGCTTCGTCGTAACTCAGCATTTCACGAATGATAGGCGATGTAAGCACTGGGCAAAGCGTGAGACGCTCGAAGGTGTAATAGGGGCCAAAGGTAAGTCCTTGAGCCTCATCGCCTTCTTGTGGCTCGCCTGCAGGCTCAATGGCACGGCCATTTTCTCCAGAGAATGATGCATTTACCACCAGCATAGTATCTTCATGGCGCACACCATGGCTGCCGGCAATATAGATGCCTGGCTCGTCGGTGATAATCATGCCTGGCAATAGCGGGGTGGGGCGCCATTGCATGCGGAATTGGTGCAGGTCGATCCCCTCGTGCACCGACATGTATTGTCCCACTCCATGGCCTGTGCCGTGGAGATAGTTGATGCCATAGCGCCACATGTCCATGCGGGCAAGCCCGTCAAGCTGCGTGCCACAGGTCCCTTTGGGGAACACTGCGCGGCCCAGGTTAATCCAGCCCTTGAGCACCAAGGTGTAGTCGCGCTTCATTTCCCATGTGAGTGGGCCCAAGGGAATGGTGCGGGTAATGTCGGTGGTGCCGTCGAGGTATTGGCCTCCGCTGTCGATTAGCAACAGCCCCTCTGGTTTGACAGGAATGTCAGTTTCGGGCGTAGGGTCATAATGCACTATGGCTCCATGGTGTGCATAACCCATGATGCTCTCAAAGCTGGGACCCATATTTAAGGGCTGTTCTGCGCGGAACTCTTCGAGGCGCCTGCTAAGCGACAATTCCGTGTGTCCTCCCTTAGGAATTTCCTCAAGAGCCCATTTAATCCATTTCACCATAGCCACGCCGTCCTTCTCCATGGCTCTACGCATAGCTTTGATTTCCGTTGGATTTTTGAATATCAATAGGCGCCCTATTGGGGAATCTTCTTTCAGGGGATTGCGAATGGCCGAGAAGGCTGCATAGTTGGTTTTGCCTGGTTGGGCTACCATGGGTGTTTCGATTTCCTTTATCCCCTCAATTACTTCGGTATAAGGGCGCCAATCCACGCCCTCGCCCTTGAGATATTCCTCCACCTCGGGTGTCATCTTTTCAGGATTAATATATAAGGTGGCATTGTCAGGGGTTATAATCAAATAGCTCACCAAGAACGGGGTATATTCTACATCTTTCCCGCGCAGGTTGAGGGTCCAAGCGATTTCTTCGAGCATCGACACCAGCAGAGCTTTGCCATCGAGCTGCTGGCGTATGCGAGCCAATTTGTTGGCCGCGCTCTCGCCTGCGTATTCAAGGCTATGGATTTGAGCTTTTGCTTCTGGCACTGCTGGGCGGTCGGTCCATAGAGTGGCAAAGGGGTCAAAATCAGTTACAAGGTTAAAGCCGTAGGATTTTAGTTCTTTTTCAAGTTCTTCAGTTTCGGTTACGGTGTTAACCCAGCCATCAATGGCCACTGTGTCGTCCTGCTTAAGTTGTGTGGCCAGCCATTCGGGGATAGTGGGAGTGCCTTCCACACACTCTTTCATTAGTTGGATTCCAGTGCCTTGAAGCTGCTCGGCTGCCTGCAGGAAATACCGCGAGTCAGTCCATAAAGCGGCTGAATGGAGAGTGATCACTGCTGTGCCAGCACTGCCGGTAAAGCCAGTGATCCATCGGCGAGCTTTCCAATGCTCGGGCACATATTCTCCACTATGGGGGTCGGTGCTTGGCACGATAAATGCTTGAATATCGAGCTGCTCCATCATGGCGCGCAATTCTTTCAGTCTCTCTGTTATCGGGTTCATGGTATGGAGTTTCGTGTTACAATGCTGGTTTTGTATGGCAAAATTAATGTTTTTTTCTCAAATCTACAACTCAGAGGATTCTTATTTCGGGAAAAAGCATTAATTTTGTGTTTATTTCAAACCAGACAAACCATTTTGAACACACCAACAAACCATATTTATATGAAGGAGATAATTGTACCTAATAAATTGAGAGTAGGTGATAAGGTAGCGTTGATTTCACCAGCCACTACTGTAAAACCAGAATACATTGATGGGGCAGTGGCTTGGCTGCGCAGCGTCGGGCTCGACCCTGTGGTGATGCCTCATGCCGCAGGGCCAAAGAGCGGCAGTTATGCTTCCTCTGAGCAAGATAGGCTTGATGATTGGCTGGCTGCACTTTCTGACCCCTCAATCAAAGCCATCTTTTGTACTCGCGGAGGTTACGGCTGCGTGCATTTGGCAGCTAAGACTCCAATAGAAGTAGTGCGACAAAATCCCAAATGGCTCGTAGGTTTTTCGGATGTGTCGGCTCTTCATGCATTGATGAATCGAGCAGGTGTGGCCTCTATCCATGGGCCTATGGCAAAGCATCTAAGCGGATACGAACCCGATGAACTTGACTGCGGATTTGACCCTTTGGATGCCTTGAAGTACATATTGTTCAATAGAGTGCCCATCCTCTACAGAGGTGACACCAATCCAGACAATCATTTTGGCGAGGCAGCGGGCATATTGCTTGGGGGCAATATGCAGGTGCTCAACAATCTGGCGGGCACTGATTTTGACCTTTTTGCCAAGGCGTTGGATCAGGATGTTATCTTGTTCATGGAGGACATCCATGAACCCATCTATGCTGTGGAGCGTATGCTGATGCGACTATGGCTGTCGGGCATACTAAAAGCAGCCAAAGGCCTGATATTTGGCAGGTTTACAGATTATAAGGCTGATGCAAACTATCCCGACATGGATGCGATGTTGGCCGACTTCTTCTCGAAGCATGATGTTGGCGCCAAACCCATCGCTTTCCACTTTCCCATCGGGCATCTCGCCAACAATCTCCCCTTGGTAGAATCAGTACGAGCTACACTGGAAATCGACCCTGCCACTACCTCAATAATGTTTTGAGGCCTAATTGTAGATTTTTATCAAGATTTTGTGATATGTTGATAAAAGTTGGTAGAAATAGGATTAATGTGTAATTTTGTGCCAAAAATCACTATTAACCATGGAATTGAAAGAGACACTTCGCACCGAGGTGCTTGACAACCTCGAAAAAAATATCCTCCCATATTGGATGGGGAAGATGGTAGATAACGAGCATGGCGGCTTCTATGGACGTCGTGATGGCAACGACCAACTCGATCCCTCAGCCCCAAAGGGAGCAATTCTCAACGCCCGTATCTTATGGAGCTTTGCCGCAGCCTATCGTGTGCTGCGCAAGCCTGAGTATCTGGAGATGGCTCTTCGTGCTCGCGACGAGATTATAGATAAGTTCTACGACCGTGATAATGGCGGTGTGTTTTGGAGTCTGGATGCTGAGGGGAAACCTCTCGACACAAAGAAGCAGTTCTACGCGATGGGCTTCGCTATCTATGGCCTAAGCGAATTAGTCCGTGCTACCGGTGACGAAAAAGCCAAGGAATATGCCCTCAAGCTATTCCATGACATTGAAAATCATAGTCGCGACCGCGAAAAGAATGGTTACATTGAGGCTCTTACTCAGGATTGGCAGCCCATAGCCGATATGCGCCTCAGCGATAAGGACTGGAATGCCAGCAAGACAATGAATACTCACCTGCATATAATTGAGCCTTACACCAATCTCCTGCGCACGTTGAAGCCTGGCACTAAGGAATATGCCGAGGTGCGTGAGGCCACAGAGAACCTGCTCGATTTATTCCTTACCAAATTCGAACAGCCTAATGGCCATCTTGGCCTATTCTTTGATGACGATTGGAATCGCCAGGACAAGATTATTAGTTATGGACATGATATTGAGGCCTCATGGTTGCTGCTGGAGTGCGCCCAAGTGCTTGGCGACGACTCCGCAATTAAGCGCGCCCTGAAACATACGGAAAAAATTGCCATCGCCGCTCTTGAAGGCCGTTGCTGGGACGGCTCGATGGTATATGAGCGCCATGGCAATGG
The DNA here is from genome assembly GCA_020860515.1 of Bacteroidales bacterium. GTDB lineage: Bacteria > Bacteroidota > Bacteroidia > Bacteroidales > Muribaculaceae > CAG-873. The sequence goes on from JAJBUG010000039.1 coordinate 132,963, forward strand.
CACCTACGACAACGATAAGCACTGGTGGGTGCAAGCCGAATGTATAATTGGTCAGGTGTACCTCTACTGCTTCCACAATCATCCCGAGATGTTGGAGCGAGCTTACCAGACTTGGCGATATACGGCTGACAACATCGTGGATTGCGATGGAGGCGAATGGCATTGGAGCCGCAAAGGCACCGAGGTTAACCGTGCCGACGACAAGGCGGGCTTCTGGAAGTGCCCCTACCATAACAGCCGCATGTGCCTCGAAGTGTACGAACGCTTAGCCGACTAACTTATTGATATATTCTTCGGTGCGGTGCACAGGATCGTGCGAAGCGCCTATTGCGGAGCCGACGGCTATGCCGTTGACTCCGATTTCTTTTAGCTTATGGATTTCATCAAGGTGGAAATTACCCTCGGCCACGATGGGAAGTTCGAACTTGGCATTTCGCAGAGCCTCGATGTTTTCGCTTATCCTTTCGCGAGAAGTTTTTGGTCCGAACACAATATAGTCGATATCGGCAGGGAGCAGAGCAATGGCTGCCGAGGCAATGCCCACTTCTACTCCAATGATTGCCTCTGGCCCCAGCAACTCGCGCACAGCCATAGCCGACTGTGGGTAGTCGCGCAGATAGATGCCATGCACGCCTAATTCCTTGACTACCTCAGCATGGTTTTCGATAGAAAGCATAGCTGAGTTCTCCTTGCACAGGGGGATAATTTCGTTGGCGGCTTCGCGCACATCTTCATCCTTTGCATCGGGCATTCTCAGCACCAACCAGCCGCAGCCACCCTCCAGAGCCATCTGTGCCTGCTCGGCCAAGGTGTACTTGTCATTATTTTCAATTATAAATTGCAGCATAGCTATATCTTTTCTTTAATTAACACATTTCAAAGAGTGTGAGTTTAGATGCCAAGCAGATTGCGCACTACCCACCATGCAATGTAGCTGACAACATAAGTCACAAGCAGCCACCGCAGCCATTCTTCAGCGCGGCTACTTAGCCTTGGCTGCATGGCCAGGATGATTATAGCCGCACCCATCGGTATGCTCAGTGGCAACCACCAATTCAGAGCGGCGGCTTCGGCCACATGGCCATGCATTAGCTGGTGAGCCGCTCGCATAGCCCCGCAGCTGGGGCACTGCGTGCCGGTCAGCATCAGCCACCAGCACCGGGGCATCCACCAAGTGCCCATCGGATTGAAAAAATACAACAAAAAACCACTCGTCACCGCAGCAGCTGCTGCGATGACGGCGATTAGCCTGCGATTCTTTTCAATCCACTCATTCATTTTGCAAAGTTACAAAAATGTTTTAAGTTTCCCATTTTTCTATCTCAGAATACATAAATAATGCGAAAATGACAACTATTATAACCAAAAACCAAAAACCGAAAACCGAAAACCCACAGAAAATTCGTAACTTTGCAAATTATTTCGCAGACACCTAACACGAGATGAAAAAATACAATCTGATCAACAATGCGCTGGGGTGGCTTTGCTTCGTAATAGCTGCTGTAACCTATCTGCTTACGATCGAGCCCACAGCAAGTTTCTGGGATTGCCCAGAATTCATATCACAAGGAGCCAAGCTCGAAGTGGGGCATCCACCGGGCAACCCTATTTTCATGCTCACAGCTCGCTTCTTTGTGACAATTTTCGGTGGAATCCAGAATGCAGCCATCGCTGTCAACAGCATGAGCGCTCTGCTGTCTGCTGCTACCATACTTTTGCTTTTCTGGACCATTACCCATCTTGCTAAAAAAATCATAGTAAAGGATGATGCACAGGAAGTCACTCTATTCCAGATGCTTGTGATTATGGGTGCGGGCCTCTGCGGTGCATTGGCCTATACTTGGAGCGATACATTCTGGTTCTCTGCCGTAGAGGGTGAAGTGTATGCCTTCTCCAGTCTGTGCACAGCCTTGGTATTTTGGCTGATTTTAAAGTGGGAGAATCGAGCTGACCAGCCGCATAGCGACCGTTATCTGGTGCTGATCGCCTATGTAATCGGCGTGTCGATTGCTGTGCACCTGCTCAACCTGCTTTGCATCCCCGCCATTGTGCTTGTATATTATTACCGAAAGCATAAGGATGCCAATGCCACAGGCTCGCTTATCGCCCTTGGCGTTTCATTCGTGATTGTGGCAGCCATTCTTTATGGCCTGGTGCCTGGTTATATCAAGGTGGCTCAGGGCTTCGAGCTCTTTTGCGTAAATGAGCTGGGCTGGGGCTACAATATGGGTGTGCTTGCTTATGCCATAGTGCTGGTGGCAGTATTCATTTGGGCCATCATTGCCAACTATAGGGGCAAGAATCCGGCAATGATGAAGGGGTCGGTGTTGGCAGTAGCAGTGCTGTCAGGCCTAACTTTTATCAGTGATAATGGCTGGATTTGGCTTGGCTTGTTTGTCGTTTTTGCAGGCTATTTGTTCTTCTTTTGCAACAAAGTGCCTCAGCGCGTGTTCAATGTGGCAGTACTTAGCGTGTTTGTAATCTTCGTGGGTTATTCATCCTATGCGCTGCTGCTTATCCGCGCCACAGCCAACACTCCGATGAATCAGAATGCCCCTGACAATGTGTTCTCCCTTGCCAGTTACCTCAATCGTGAGCAATACGGGCAGCGCCCCTTGTTTATGGGCCCTGTATTCGGCGAGACAGTCAATGCCTACCGAGGCGACAATGGTAATATCGAATATATACAGGTCAATAAAAATGGGCTGCCAGCCACCACAGCTCTTGGATTGAGCGATGCGCTATACTATCGCCTTACCACCGATGAACTTGGCAACCAATCCTACCTTCCCATTGACAATGGCAAGAAGGGCTGGAGCAAGGTGGCAAAAAGCAATCCTAATGAGCCCGACCAATACGTAGATAATCTGTGGACACCTGATTATGTATATTCTCCCGACCTGTATATGCCCTTTACTCGCATCTACAGCCTTGATCCCAAGGATGTGGCTGGCTACAAGGGTTGGATTGGGTATCGCAATCCCGACTTTGACAATGTGATGCTGGCACCCGCAGCCCTCCGCAGCCAGTGGGCCGAGTCGGGATGGGCGCCTTTCTATCAAATTGCTCCTTATCTCAATAATCTGAGCTATGTGTCGCTGTTTGAGGATAGCCATGATTATGAAAAGATACCAGTGTGGAAGGCCACATTTGCCGACAACTTCCGCTATTTCATGAACTATCAGCTCAATCACATGTATTGGCGATATTTCATGTGGAACTTTGCTGGGCGCCAGAATGATTATCAAAGCAATGGCGAGCCTAACTTGGGCAACTGGATTTCGGGCATTCCCTTTATCGACAATGCCCGCCTGGGTGATCAGAGCCTGTTGCCAAAGGAATACACCACGGGCAACAAGGGGCACAATGTGTTCTATATGCTGCCTCTGATTTTAGGTCTGTTAGGCATTATTTGGCAGGCGCTTAGCAGCCATCCCAATAATCCCAAGCGTGGCATTGAACAGTTCTGGGTAGTATTCTTCCTGTTCTTTATGACGGGTATTGCCATCGTGCTCTACCTTAATCAGACTCCAGGGCAGCCTCGCGAACGCGATTATGCATTTGCAGGTTCGTTCTATGCGTTTGCTATCTGGATTGGCTTGGGCGTGCCGGCCATTGCTCGATATATCGCTGACTTCTTCGCTTGGCTCAAGAAGAAGAAATTCGAGGAAGCGGGCAAGGATGTGTTGCTCCCAGCAGCTGGCGTGGCTTGTGCTATAGGTCTGTTTGTACCTATTCAGATGGTATCTCAGACCTGGGATGACCACGACCGCAGCCACCGCTATACCACACGCGACTTCGGAGCCAACTATCTCAACTCGCTTGAGCCGGACGCTATTATATTCACTAATGGCGACAACGATACCTTCCCCTTGTGGTATAGCCAAGAAGTTGAGGGACTCCGCACCGATGTGCGCGTGGTAAACCTTTCTTACCTCAGCACCGATTGGTATGCCAATCAGCAGCTGCATCCCTACTATGATGCCAAGGCTATCCCGATGCTGGCTAAGGCCACTGACTATGCCTATGACAAGCTGGGCTACAGCCGCAATGCTAAGGTCACCAGCGATTCGGTGGTAGATGCCCTGGATGGATTGCGCCAATTCTATGCCAATCCTACGGCTGGCCTCGCTACTCCGCTTATGGAGAGCCATGTAGGCCGAAATACTGATGCTTATGGCACCGATGACAAGGCATTCGCCATGATGTCGCCTGAGACTCGCGACAGCCTGGCTACTTGGATGGTAATTAAGCGCTTTGGCCTCAATCCCAATTCCAGTGACAGTGTGAATGTGATTCCATATATCGCTCCCATTGAAATGAAAGGCCTTGTGGGCGGCTTTGGCTTGAGCAAGCTTCTGAGCTTCGACATGATTGCCAATAGCATTGCCAACAATTTCGACCGCCCAGTTTATTTCGCATCTACTGTGCCTAACAGCTATTATCTCGGTCTTGAGCCAAATCTGTATTCTACAGGCGTGGCTCAGATGGTGACACCATTCCGCAATGCGCCAGTGTCGCCAATGGCAGTGAAGACCTATGAGAATATAGTGTCGAAATACCGCTGGGGAGGGCTCGACGATGTGAAGCATAACAAGGACCTTTATCTTGATGAGACGGTGCGCCGCATGGTATCCACAATGCGCAACAGCATAATTGAAACAGCTGAGGCTCTTGCGGCTCTTGGCGACGAACCTGCCTCCGCATTTGCTGTGCAATGGGCTAAGGACAATAATCTGCCAGTGCCTCAAAACCGCTACGATATGGCTCGATACCTGATCGAACTGATGGAGGAAAAGATGCCCGATTATGTATCACCCTACGAAAGCCTTACCGACTTCCAAGTTGCTGCTCTCTATCTTGACCTCTATGCCATGACGGGCAATAAGAGCGATCTTGACCATGCCGAGCGCGTAATCGACACAAGCCTGGAACGCTATGCTCGCCTTACCAACTATGCCGCCTCGCTCAGTGCAGGCCAGCTCGGCTTGATGGGCAATACTGATCTCTACATGCTTCAATATGTGCCTGTACTGATTGAGTACAAGAATTACATCGACTTGCAGCGTGCTCTTGATGGCAAAGCCGTGGATCCGGCTCTTATGGCTCTTGTAAATGATGCTCTGCCATTGACTATGGCATCGAATGTGTCGGCGTTCGTTTACCTCCAGGATGAGACTACTGCTGATGACATTGACGCTGAAATCGATGAGTATGGCGAGGCTTGGGGCCCAATCCTGCGCTCTACCTCGGCTCTGATGCGTCTCAACGAGCAGGCAGGCCTCCATCCTGCCGACTATGCTCGACAGCTGATGGCAAAATATGGCACCAACCTTGACGATGTAAACCGGTTCTCAGGGAATTGAACAAATGACAAGTTGCAAGTGACAAGTGACTAATTTTCACTTCACTAATCACTACAGTATGTCACATTTGATTGAACAACCACCGCTCGTCTATCGCCTCCTGTTCCCGGAGGCGATATGGCGCATAAAGAAACGCCAGCGCAAGGTGGCGTTTCTTACCTTTGACGATGGTCCAATTCCCGAAGTCACTCCTTGGGTGCTGGATGTGCTGGATAGGTATGGCGTAAAGGCTACTTTTTTTATGGTGGGCGACAATGTAAGGCGCAATCCTGAGCTTTACCAAGAGGTAAAGCGTCGTGGCCACAGCTATGGTAATCACACAATGCACCATCTGCAGGGCTTTAAGACCCGCTCGATGAATTACTATCGTGATATTCTTGAGGCTGACAATTACATTGAGAGCACTCTTTTCAGGCCGCCGCACGGCATTATGCGTTGGAGCCAGAGCCATGCCATAAAGTCGCATTTCAATATTGTGATGTACGATTTGGTAACCCGTGATTACAGCAAGAAGCTCGGCCCTGAGCAGGTGTTCGACAATGTGAAGAAGTTTGCGCGCAATGGTTCGATTATAGTGTTCCACGATTCCCTTAAGGCATGGCGCAACCTCCAGGAGGTGCTTCCTCGCGCCATCGAATGGTTGCAAGCCCAAGGCTTCGAGCTATTGCCCTTGCCGATGTAAAACGAAGAAAAAGAACAATAAACGAAAATAGACGAAAAAACCAACATAAAGGAGGCTGTGCGCAGCCAAGCCCTTGCGCTTGGGGCTTGTGCTTGTGGGTTTGCCAAGGCAGAGCCTGTAGAAGACTCGGCACGTGATTTTTACAGTCAATGGATTGCCGAGGGTCGCAATGCCACTATGGAATATTGTGAGCGATACCGTGATGTGCGCTCCGACCCCCGGTTGCTGCTCGATGGTGCCCAAACCATCATCTGTTGTGCTTTTGCCTATCCAGCCTCAAATGGCAGGATAGCATCCTATGCGCTTGGCTTGGATTATCATTATGTGTTAAAAGATAAGCTAAATCAGCTGGGTAAGTTCATAAGAGAACGTTGGGGTGGAGACTGTCGCGCAGTGGTTGACAGTGCTCCTATGCACGAGCGGTATTGGGCAGTGCGCTCAGGCATTGGATTCGAGGGGATTAATAATCTGATCATTGTGCCTGGCGTTGGTACCTATGTGTTTCTTGCCGAATTGCTGTGGGCCGGTTCGATGCCAGCCGATGAGCCATGCACACTTTCATGCCAGGGCTGCATGGCTTGCATTAAAGCGTGTCCTGGTGGGGCTTTGTCAATTAAAACTGTGGATAATCCATCGAGCATCGAGGCTTCAGATAAGTCGCAACATAAAAAGTGGTATAAGGCCAACTTTGATTCTCGGCGCTGCATATCGTATCTTACAATTGAGCATAGGGGCGAACTCCCTGAAGATACTAACCTTGCAGGCAGTATCTACGGCTGCGACCGATGCCAACGTGTGTGTCCACATAACCGAGGCAATGCCTCGGTAAAAATCCTCCCTGAGTTCCTGCCTCGTGAAGAAATCCAATCGCTTAGCGATAATGAATTATTATCGATGACGCCAAGCCATTATAAGAAGTTGGTGGAGCATAGTGCCATGCGGCGAGTCCCACTCCCTCAGCTCCTCCGTAATCTCCTCCACATAAAAAATCAATAATCCCCGCCAAGGCGGGGATTATTGATTTTTTATTTTGTTTTGAAGGGAGCCACTGGGAGACCTGAGAGGGAACGCAGGTTGCCTTCGGGGTAGTCAGCCCAGTCATAGCGAAGCTCTACGGGGGAAGCCACTTCGTCGCTCGACACTTCTATCTCAGTAGGTGACAATTGCCGACCGTAGGCCACTGCCCATTCACCATCTTTTCCCTTGATTACAAATCCTTGTCCGCCGCCGTACATAGTTACAGGCTCATTGAAAGTCAGGCGCACATAGCGACCATCCACCTTGGTGCTTTTCACCTCGGGAGCACGACATGGTTGCTTTTTGCCGTAACGATCGTTGAGTGCCATGGCAGCTAAGCGGCGAGCTACCTCCTGCTTGTTCTTAGGATGGATGTCATCTGGATTCCCAAGGTCGATGGCTACTGCCATGCCAGTATTGTTGAGTGTTAAAGCATTAGCTTGTGCTTGGCGCAGAGCTGCCCACTCTGAGTTAGGCTGAAATCGCTTAGGCTGTAGATAGCCTGCAAGCTGCACGAAATAGAATGGGAGCTCGGGATTGTTCCAGTCCTTGCGCCAATCTTCAATCATGCCTTTGAACACCTTAGAATATTGCTCGTCGCGTCCGACATTGGCGCAACCTTGGTACCACAGCACGCCTGCCACCGGCATCACAGTCACTGGATGCATCATGGCATTGTAAAGCACTGTTGGATAACTGCTGCTTAGTGGCGACACTGGACGCGGAGGGAACGAACCGAAGTCGCTGGCCACGGTGTATTCCCAATCTCCAGCCAGAGAGATTGGTGTGCCATCGATTACCAAGCTCACGTCGTCGGCATTTCCGTAGATGCCACCGCCGCCGCCCGTATCGAGCACTCGTACCAGCACTGTGTTTTCACCAGCTTTCAGCGCGCCAGCTGGAATCTCATAGCTGCGCTCCACGTTGTAGCCACTGATAGCACCCACCTTTTGGCCGTTGAGATACGTGATGTCCTCATCATCGATGCAAGCCAGATTCAGCATTGCTGCTTTGCCAGCATCAGCAGCCGGCACATCGAATGTCTTGCGCATCCATACTATGCCATCAAAGGCAGGAAGCACTGAATCTTCCCAAACCCCTGGCACGGGCATAGTGGCCCATTTTGCCGAAGTTTCCTCGAAGTCTACATTTTGTGGGATTACCATCTTGTCCCATTCTTCCATCTGCTGCTCGTATGCAGCCAAAAGCGCAGAAGCATCATAGTTGTTATCTTCAATCTTTTGCAGTTCGGGGCCGAATTCACCAAGGCTGTTGAGCAATTCATAGCTGCTCCAAGCCTCCACGGGTGTCCCACCCCATGTGCAGTCAATGATGCCGATTGGAATGTCCAGTTCGTTGTTGAGCTGGCGCCCAAAGAAGTAACCAATGCTTGAAAATTCAGGCACTGACTTTGGTGTGGCGCTGCGCCAGCCTCCCATGTTCACCTCTGCATCTTCTTGAGGGGAATAGGATGTAGCCTTTTTGATTTGCAGCAGGCGCAAGTTAGGGCTATTGGCCTCAGCCACTTCGCGGCGATAATCCATCACCTTGCCCCAGCCGTCAACTGGCATCTCCATATTGCTTTGACCCGAACAGAACCACACCTCGCCAGCCATCACATCGTTGAGAGTGAGTTTTTGACCATCGTCAAATGTGATGGAGTAGGGGCCTCCAGCATCTGGGGTAGTCAGCTTGGCTGAGAATTTGCCGTTTTTGTCCGCCTTGGCCTTCACGGTCTCGCCGCTCCACGAAGGTGTGATCTTAACTGTGGCCCCTTTCTTGGCTTTGCCTGGAATGGTGATTTCAGCCTTTTGCTGCACCACCATGCTGTCGGTGAAAAATTGAGGTAGAGTCACTTTGGCACTTGCTGCCAGCGGGAATATTAATGCCCCGCATACAAAAAATTTGATTAAATTCATGGTCTATTGCAATGGGAGGGTTACTTGAAGAGCATAGGGGTAAATTCAGTCAGATAGATTCGCCAGTTCTTCCAGATATGGCCATCTGGGCTTTCGCGGTAGATATAAGGATAACCTTTGCTATCCAGCAGCTTGCGATAGTCGGCATTGGCTTGATAGAGAAAGTCCTTCTCGCCAATGGCAATCCAATAGAGTTTGGGAGCCTGCGCAAACTGAGCGGCTAATTTCTCATCAAAATTCTCGTAGATAGGCGAGGGCTCTCCTTGTTGCTGAGGCAAAATGGCAGCAGAGAAGAGGCCTACGTAGTCATACATGTCGGGATATTGCTTTGAAATGTGGAGCGAGTGAAAACCGCCCATTGACAGACCAGCTATGGCGCGATGAGCCTTGTCGGGCTTAGTGCGGAAATTGGTGTCAATGAAGCTGACCACTTCGGGGAAATGGGTCTCAAAGCTTCCGTCCATGGTTTTGGGCAGAGCTGTAGTGGGTGGTACCAGGCCTTGCGAAGTTTCGCCAGGAGCCGCTTGCATGGCGGCATTACCATTTGGCATGACTACGATCATTGGCTCCGCCTTGCCCTGTGCTATTAGGTTGTCGAGGATCTGTGCGGCGCGGCCAAGCTCGGTCCAGGCGTTCTCGTCGCCACCCATGCCATGTAGCAGGTATAGCACTGGATAGCTCTGGTCAGAACTTTCGTAGCCAGCTGGAGTATATACTGTGAGGCGGCGATCCATGCCGAGCGTAGGACTATGGTACCACATTTTGCTTACTGTGCCGTGAGGCACGTCATTGACTGAATAAGTGTCGCCGCCGCCTCCTTTCACGATGAAGATATTGGTGACTGTGCCTGTATCACGAATTTGGTACACATTGCTTGGGTCGTTGACCTTGAGGCCATCCACTAATATAGAATAGCTGTAAAGCTCTGGAGCAAGCACAGGGCTTGTGTATTCCCACACTCCCTGGTCGTTCTTGGTCAGGGCAGCAGAGCCTGGACCGTCAAACTCGCCAAAAGGAGTTTGTATTTTCTCAGTAGGCAGGAAGTCGCCTGTCACTTTTACTTCTTGTGCGTTAGGAGCCGCGAAGCGGAAAGTTACGGTATTGTCGGCGTTCACCTCGGGTGAGATGAGCTGAGGCACTCCCCAAATAGCTTGTTGGGCCAATGCGCCCAAGGCCAAAGAGGCTGATGTCATCAATGTGAGTATCTTTTTCATTTTTCAGGTGATAATTTATGGTTCGTGAATTAAAGCTTGGGCTTTTTTGATATCTTCTGCATGGTCCACATCGATAACTTTGCCCAGAGGGAAGGCTTTGAGCCTAAGCCCATCGGTCACAAGTGCTCGCTGAAAATTCCTCATTCGGCTCTGTCCCTCGGCCACACAGCGTCGCAGCACACTGAGCGACTGCCCATTCAGGCCGTATATGCCAGCCGAAATGTAGCGTGAATCGGGTTGAGGCTGGTCGTAATATCCTGTAATCAGCATATCTGAATCCACGCCTACGTAGAGCGGCTTTTCATCGTCGATATAGTCGGTCACGCCCATGCATCCGTCGGCATCTGATGCTTCAAAATCATGCACATAGCCTCGGAAGTCTTTTTCATGAAAGATGGTGTCAACGGTAGTAAGTACAAATTTGCCATTGGTCCAATCCTTCGACACTTCGTAAAAACTATGCATTGAGCTGGGTGTGCTTTTCACCACCAGCTTCAGTGGCACTGGCAGGGTAAGGGAGCGCAGATATTCTTGCACTTGGGTCATCTGCTCGTTGACAATCACGCATATTTCCTCAGCACCGCAGTCAAGGAAGATGTCGATCAGACGCCTTATCATTGGGCGACCGTCGAGTTCTACCAGGGGCTTTGGCAACGCCACGCCCTCTTGCACCAGGCGCGAGCCCTCGCCAGCAGCTATGATGGCAAATTTCATTCTTCTTTGGTGAGGTCGATTGTTTTGTCGCTTCCTTTTGCCACATACTGCTTGCGCAGCGGACGGCGATGACATTCGTCTTCCTTCTGGCGGTTGCGGAAGATATCGAGGGCCAGATGGAGGGCTTCGCGCAGCGAATCAGGCGATGCTTCGCCGTGGCCGGCGATGTCGTAACCTGTGCCGTGGTCAGGGCTGGTGCGCACATAAGGGAGGCCAGCCGTGTAATTTACGCCTGAGTCCATAGCCAATGTCTTAAATGGGGCAAGCCCTTGATCATGATACATAGCCAACACGCCATCGAACTTCACAAACCTGCCAGCTCCGAAGAATCCATCAGCCGCGTATGGTCCAAATGCCAAAATGCCTTCTGCTTTGGCTTCTTCAATTGCTGGAGAGATAATTTCCTGCTCCTCAGTGCCGAGCAGACCATCCTCTCCAGCATGGGGATTGAGCGAAAGCACTGCTATGCGGGGTGCGTCAATGCCGTAGTCGCGAGCTAAGGCGCGCTGGAAGATGCGTAGCTTTTCTATGATTGCCTCCTTGGTGATTGCAGCAGGCACATCCTTGATGGGCAAGTGTGTGGTGACCAGGGCCACGCGCACAGTGTCGTTGCATAGCACCATCAGAGCCTTGTTGCCATCCCCGATGGTGGCTTCCAAGTATTCTGTGTGGCCCGGGAACTGGAAGTTCTCGCTCTGGATATTGTGCTTGTTGATGGGTGCTGTCACCAACACATCGATTAAGCCAGCTTTCAGGTCAGCCGTAGCACGCTCAAGGCTGGCAAAAGCTGCTTGACCCGCAATTTCCGAGGCTACGCCTGGCTCTACCTTCACATCTTCGCCAATCACATTGATGATATTGTTGGCTCCATCCACAATGCTCTCGCCATTCTCTACTTGCTTGAGTGGCACTGAGGGGAGGTCGAGCATTTTGCGGTAAAAGCCCGCAATCTTGGCGCTGCCGTAGATTACAGGTGTGCAGAGCTCGAGGATTCGCTCGTCGCCGAGCATTTTCAGGATTACTTCGTATCCTATTCCATTGATGTCGCCGTGGGTGATGCCCACGCGTATTGGTCGATCCATTTTATTTAATGATTAGTGATTTACAATTTTTGGTGGGATGTCATCCAGCAGGGTTGTTCGTTAATCGTTGTTCACTATTTCGTTAGTTTTCTTTCCGGCGAGCATTCCGCAGGCTGCAGATATGTCTTCGCCTCGGCTGGCACGGATGGTGGCTGTCACGCCCAAGTCGTTGAGGTGGTCGCGGAATGTCTCCATTGCCTCTTCAGTGGCTGGTTGCATCACCACTCCAGGGATGGCATGGTAGCGAATGAGGTTTACTCTTGCTGATGTGCCTTGGATCAGGCGGGCTAAGGCATCGGCGTGCTTTAAGTCATCATTGACCCCTCGCCACATTATATACTCTACCGAAAGGCGTCGCTGGTGAGCGAAATCGTAATCTCTGAGCAGAGCCATCACATCTTTGATCGGGAAGGCCTTCTCTGCGGGCATCAGCTGCTGGCGCTGCTGGGTCATAGGGGTATGCACGCTGATGGCAAGGTGCACCTTGGTCTCTTCGATAAGGCGCTTTAGCTCTTTTAGTTTGCCGATGCTGCTTACGGTGATTCGCTTGGGGCTCCAGGCAAATCCCCACTTCTCGGTGAGAATCTTGATGACCTTGAGCACTGGCTCTAAATTGTCGAGTGGTTCGCCCATGCCCATGAACACGATATTGGTCAAATCCTCGCTGCTTGGCACCGCCATAATTTGGTTGATGATTTGTGCGGCTGTAAGGTTGCCGTGGTATCCTTGCTTGCCGGTCATGCAGAATGTGCAGCCCATCTTGCAGCCAGCTTGGGATGAAATGCACAGTGTAGCGCGTTCTTTGTCGGGGATCATCACCGCTTCCACGTTGCGGCCTCCTGCGCCTCGGAATAGGTATTTCACTGTCCCGTCAGTGCTTTCGGCTTTTGTAATGGGCGCTTCCAGGCCTACGGCGTATCGCTTGTTGAGTTTTTCGCGAGCATTTTTCGAGAGATTAGTCATCTCGTCGATGCTGGCCACTCTCTTTTGATAAATCCATTGAGCCATTTGAGCCCCGGCAAACCGAGGCAGCCCATTGTCAAGAGCCACCTGCTGCAGCTCCTCAAGGGTTTTCCCTATCAAAGGCTCCTTATCTGTATCGCTAATTGTCGTCATGCTTCACAAGTCAAGATCCAGTAACAATCTTCACTGCAAAAATAGTGAATCTGTTTTTCCTTTAAGAGTTCTTGATGCAAAAATAAGAAATATTTCTTATATAACAAAATTTCGATTTCTTTTTTATACCCAACTATCTTCTTTAGGAATATACTTGTAGGGAACCATTTATGTGTTGAATACATAAGTGTCTTAAAAATTATTTGGTGGAATGGAGTGACTTTTGTACCTTTGTGGACGTAAATCTACATCATGCAAAATATGGACAAGGCAAAGCAAGGATTGGCTGCACAGCAGTTTGCTCAGGACTGGGCCGGGCGAGGTTACGAGAAGGGCGAGTCACAGACCTTTTGGC
>JAJBUG010000031.1 GCA_020860515.1 Bacteroidales bacterium
CAAATAAGTAAATATTCAGATTAAAATTAAATTATGATATTGTATTTGCCAACCCCGTAGGGGTTGTTTCTAATAGCCTGAATTAGGAATCTTCCAATCCAACCCCGTAGGGGTTGTTTCTCAATAACTTAACAACCCCTACGGGGTTGGAGAGAAGGGGAAATGCCAATAGGCTAATTGAAAGAATCCCTACGGGATTCAAGGATAAGAATAGTTTAAATTTAATTCGGCCTTATACTTACATTGTTTAATCTAAATTATGTAAGTAAATATTCAGATTAAAATTAAATTATAATATTGTATTTGCCAACCCCGTAGGGAGTTGTTTCAAATAGCTATAACTTTAGTAAAATATGATTGATTTTGAGAAGAGTGGGGGACTGGTCCCCGTGATTGTGCAAGATGATTGCACCCTTAAGGTGCTGATGCTCGGGTATATGAACCCTGAGGCTTACGAGAAAACTGTGACTGAAGGGCGAGTAACCTTCTACAGCCGCAGTCGGCAATGCCTATGGACTAAAGGCGAAACCAGTGGCAACTTCTTAGATGTGGTGTCGATTGCGCCCGACTGCGACAATGATGCGCTGCTGATTCGTGCTACGCCCCATGGCCCTACTTGCCACACTGGCAAGGTAAGCTGCTTCGATGCCGAGCTGCCTCATGCTCAGGCTTGCCGGGCGGAGGGTGCTGGCGGAACTGCCGCCATTGCCAAGGCTGAAGGCAAGGCTACAGCCAAGGCCGAAGGCAGGGGCTTCGAAGAGATGACTGCTGAGGAACCAAAGCCATCAGCTGAATCGGCTCTCAATTATCCCGAGGGTTTTATCCGCCGCCTGGGCCAGGTGATCAAGCAGCGCCATCAGGATATGCCCGAAGGCTCATATACAACCTACCTCTTCAACAAAGGCATCAACAAGATGGCGCAAAAGGTAGGCGAAGAAGCTATTGAGACAGTAATCGAAGCGGTTGCCGACAATCAGGAGCGCCTGATTTATGAAGCAAGCGACCTGGTGTATCACCTGTTAGTGTTGCTTGAAGCTCGTGGCTTAGGCATTGCCGACATCGAGCGCGAGCTGCTCGCCCGTCATAAATAATTGTATATTTGGGAAAAAATGTGTAACTTTGAGCTTTCAAAATAATTATGGAAGCGAAAAAGAAGAAGAAAAGGAAGAAAAAACGCCGGTTAAAACCACACGTTTCAGGATGTCTGATTGGCATCGTATCGGCTATCGCTGGTTCGATGGTCACTCTGTGGATTCAAGGTTGTGAAAATGACTTTGACGACAAGGGCGCGCCTCCAGTTAAGATTTTCAACACCAATGCCGACGACATTTCCTGCCTTTTCGAGGACCACCCCAATCCCTATCTGAATAAGTTTGACTCGATGCCTGATGATAACTGCGTAAGGATGAAAATCAACTATCTTGGCGCAAATCTGGGCAAAGTGTTCAACGATAGCAACCATGTGCATTTGGAGCCAGCGCGTCAGCTTGGGATTGAGCCTATTACAGATATCAATTCGGCTTGGAATCTGCGCAGGCCGATTGTGGAGATTGAAAGTTGTGAGGATTTCTATGTGGATGAGCTCACGCATAGTTATCCATTCTTGGTGCCTGAGGCAGCTGACTTGCTCCACGAAATCGGACAGAACTTCAATCAGGCCCTGCGTGAGCGTGGAGGCGGCGACTACCGCATAAAGGTGACGAGCGTGCTGCGCACACCTGAGACAGTGCGCAAACTGCGCCGAGTCAATCGCAATGCCACTGAGGAGAGCGCCCACCAATATGGCACCACCTTCGATATCAGCTATGTGCAGTTTGCTTGTGACAACGTGAATGGCATACACCGCACCCAGGAGGATATGAAAAATCTGCTTGGCGAGGTGCTCAACGAACTCCGCAACCAGGGCCGTTGTTATGTAAAGTACGAACGCAAACAAGGTTGTTACCATATCACCGTACGATAGATTATGGTATTAAGTGTTAAGTATTAAGTATTAAGAAATACTTAACATTAATAATGGTTGACAATATCATTAAGTATTTATCTAAAAAGAGTATTTCTTAAAACTTAATACTTAACACTTAATACCTAACATTTAAACCTAAGATTTATGCTGAGGGTAATTAAGATATTTTTTTGGGTAGTGTTAGCGGCTGCGCTGTTGGCATTTGGCCTGCTTGTGGGTGCTGTTAAGCTGCTCAAGCCCGAGCGACTTACCCCTCTCACTGAGGCAGTGGCCAACAAAATGCTCAATGCCGATGTGACCATCGGTAGAATGGAGCTAAAGATGAAAGCCAAGCACCCATTCCTGAATATCGAGGTTGACAGCCTAACCATAGTCTGCCGCGACATCAAGAATCTCCCTAAGGCAGCCCGCGACACTCTGCCAGTTTGGGCTGACACTCTGGTCAGCATCGACCGATTCTGCGGAGGCATAAACCTGGCCAAGCTTGCCACAGGGGGCATCTACCTCAACGATGTGGATATTGATGGCTTGCAAGCAAATCTGCTCATAGTCAATGATAAACTCAACAATTATTCTATCTACGAAAGCACCGACGAGGAAGAAACTGAAATTCCCGACATTCGCATTAAAAGCTTTGCTCTCAACAATCCCAAAATCATTCGTTACAGCGACCTCAGCACTGGCACCTATGCTGATGTGCGGCTCAACGAGGCGGACCTGCATAGCGAAAAAGACACTTCGATTGATTATCCTATCTATGACCTTAAAGTCAAAACTAACCTGAAATCGCCCCTCCTGTCATTCTTGGATCAAAATGCCATTGACTTTGGATGCGACGGTGTTATAAATTGGGAATACAAGAAGCCCTACCATGTGGCGCTAAATGATTTTGCATTTACAGCCAACTTCCTCCGAGGCAAGCTGAATGCCGACCTGGAATTTGAAAAGGATATTATTCTCAACAGCTTTGATATTGCAATCGACCCGATTTCAATCAACGAGGCGCTTGACTGTTTGCCCGATGACCTGAAGCAGGACATCAGCATAGCCAAGGGTATGAAGACAGACCTTACTATCGGGCTAAATGTGGCTCTGAATGAGCCATATAATCTTGACACTGACCAAGTGCCTTATGCATTTGTAGGCATCAACATACCTCAATGCTACTTCAAATGGCAGCAAGTGGATTTGCGCAAGTTGGCCCTTGACCTGGAAATTGACCTCAAAGGCAGCGACTTCAATGCTGCCAAGGTGAGTATCAACAACTTCTTAGTGGCTGGGCCAGCCACAACCATTGAGCTAAAGGGCAAGCTGAGCAAACTAATGAGCGATCCGCTGTTCGATGGCAGCATCAATGGAAATGTGGTGCTGGAAAGACTTCCATCACAATTGACACAGTACCTCGATGGTGCCATGGCTAAAGGCACTATCGAGATGAATACCACGTTGAAGCTGGCAAAGTCGATGCTGAGCCGCGATAACTTCCACAAAATTCGTGCTGAGGGCACCGTAGAGGGTAAGAACCTCTACTATTTGAGTGCTGACACACAATTGATGTTTGTGGCAGATAGGGTGCATGGCAAATTTGGCACTAATGAGAGTGGCACGATTTCACGCAAAAGCCGGCGCGACACCAGCGTGACGCGCACGATGAATTACGACAGCCTCCTTACCGCCTCAGTAAGCGTGGACACTGCCCATATTCTTGCCGATGGCTTGAAGATGGACGTGATGGGCTTACGTCTGGGTGTGGGAGCGCAGAACAAGGGTGTAAGCTCAGATACAACGGCTATCATTCCCATGGGTGGCAGCCTCAAGGTGGACCGCTTTTCGCTGCTTTCGCTTAGCGATTCGGCTGTGTTCCGCTTGCGCGAGTTGGGTGGACGCATCACAATGCGTCGCTATAAAGGCGATGCCCATTTGCCCCTTTTCATACTCGATGCTGTCATCAAGCGCATGGCCACTGGCGACAATAGCACCCGATTTATGGTGAGCGATGCTCAATTGCATGCCCGAGTCAATAAATTGCCCGACGATGGTCGTAGCCAAATCAGAAAACAAACCAAAGCTATTGCCGATTCAATCCAAAAGGCTCGACCCGACATTGCACCAGATTCGGTGTATGAATTGGCGCGAGAGATTCGCCGCGCCCGCACTCCCCAGACTGCACACAAGCGCATCCATGCCCAGCGCGATTCGGCTGATGTGGAAATCATGGATTGGGGCACTACGCGCGGAATGAGGCGATTCTTGCTCGACTGGAATGTGCGTGGCACATTGACCGCGCAGCGTGCAGGTCTGTTCACTTCTTCCTTCCCCGTTAGGAACAGGGTGGAGAATTTTAATTTGAAGTTCAACAACGACTCGATTGTGCTCGAAAATGTTGGCTATAAGGCTGGTCAGAGCGACTTCTTGATTTCGGGCAGCGTAAGCAATCTCAAGCGTGCGCTCACTTCACGCCAAGGGCGGCAGCCCCTCAAGGTGGTATTCGACTTGCTGTCAGATACTATCAATGTCAACGAATTGGCTAATGCCTTCTTCACAGGTGCTGGCAGTGCTGGAGCAGCGCTGAAGGGCGACCTCGACGATGAGCAGGCTTTGGAGCATGACATAGAAGCAGTGCGTGCTGATTCTACATCGGGCCCATTGCTGATACCGGTGAATATCGACGCTGAGTTCAATATGAAGGCCAACCATGTGCTTTATTCTGACTTCATTCTTGACAATCTCACTGGCAAGGCTCTGATGTACCAGGGCGCATTGAACCTAAGCGACCTGAGGGCTGCATCGAATGTGGGCAGTATTGACCTATCGGCTCTCTATGCGGCGCCTACGGTCAAGGATATGCGCTTCGGCTTTGCCATGGACCTCAGGGACTTCAATATTCGCCATTTCCTCAACTTGGTGCCAGCAGTTGACAGCCTGATGCCGCTTATGCGCGACCTCGGAGGCATAGTGGGGGCCACGATTGCGGCTACTTCGGAAGTCGATTCTGAGATGAACCTGGTGATGCCTACGTTGAATGCGGTAATCAATATCTCGGGCGATTCTATCGTATTCTTGGACGAAGAAACTTTTAAGAAAATATCCAAGTGGCTAATGTTCAAGGATAAGCAGACCAATATGATCAAGCATATGTCGGCTGAAATGGTTGTAGAGAACGATATGATGCAGATATTCCCATTTATGTTCGACTTCGACCGTTACACTCTTGGCGTGCAGGGACATAATGACTTAGATATGAATTTCGATTATCATATAGCGGTGCTGAAGAGCCCGATACCATTTAAATTCGGCATCAATATCAAGGGCAATCCCGACGATTTCAAGGTGCGATTGGGCAAAGCGAGATTCAATCAGAAGGAGAGTATTGATCAGGTGGCAATTGCTGACACCACGCGTGTCAACCTGATCAAGCAGTTCCAGAATGTATTCCGCCGAGGGGTGCGCAACAGCGAATTTGCTCGTCTCAATATCAATCAACTGCCCACGGCTGCCAGCATCGACCTCAATTCTGACACAATCACTGCTGCAGATTCACTCTATTTCAAGCAGCAAGGCTTGCTTCCCGACCAATAAACCAAAGACTATAGACCAAAGACCAGATACACCAATGCCCAAAGACCATAGACCAGAGACGAAAGACCAACCCTGGGGTGCACTACTCGATATGGATGGCACCCTCTATGATTCCATGCCTCACCATGCCGATGCGTGGAAAAAGATGGCTGATGACAATGGAATAGTGGCTGACCGTGATGAATTTTTTATGTACGAGGGTCGCACAGGAGCGTCAACCATCAACATTCTTTTCAATCGGCAATTCGGACGTGATGCTACTCCCGATGAGGTGAAAGAGCTATATGGCCAGAAAAGCCGAAATTTCCGGGCTATGCCACCAGTGAATCCTATGCCTGGGGCTGCTGAGCTGTTGCGATTTTTGGAGGCCGAGGGGGTAAGGAGAGTGCTGGTTACAGGCAGCGGGCAGTCGAGTCTTATCTCGCGCCTCGATGCTGATTATCCTGGAGCTTTTTTAGAAGGAATGAGAATCACAGCGGCCAATACCGAGCATAGCAAGCCTCATCCTGACCCTTACCTTAAGGCAATGGAGCTGGCTGGCGTGGATGCAGCTCATGCCATAGCCTTTGAGAATGCACCGCTGGGTGTGGAATCTGCAGCGCGTTCGGGTGCTTTCACAGTGGCGGTGGCTACGGGACCTATCCCAAAGGAGGCCCTGTATGAAGCGGGCGCACACATTGTGTATGATTCCATGCCGCAGTGTGCCAAATTCTTTCCTCAGTTGTTTAATAAAATAAAGTCTTTGGTATTTAGTCTTTAGTCTTTAGTCTTTAGTCCAGAGACCAAATACCAAATACCAAATACCAAATACCAAAGAAAACCAAAGCCCAATATGTTATGGAACAGAAAATAATATATACCAATTTGGTAATCGAGGCTATCGACGACCTGGTGGCTTCGCTCAATGCACCCAATGTGTTTTTGTTGGTCGATGTCAACACAGCCCAATTCGTGCTCCCCATCCTGAAACAGTCGGAGACTGTGCAGAATGCCCAAATCATTACTGTACCCAGCGGCGATGTCAACAAGACTATCAATGCATTGCAACAGATTTGGAAGGAGCTTAGCAACAACGGTGCCTCGCGCAAGTCGGTCATCATCAATGTTGGCGGGGGCGTAATCACCGATATTGGCGGTTTTGCGGCCGCTACATTCAAGCGCGGTATCCGTTTTATAAATCTTCCCACCACGCTGCTTGGCGCAGTAGATGCAGCCGTAGGTGGCAAAACAGGCATCAACTTCAATGGCCTGAAAAATGAGATAGGAGCCTTTGCAGAGGCTGAGGCTGTGATTATCTCAACGCTCTTCTTCAACACTCTGCCTGAGCAGCAATTGCTTTCGGGCTATGCCGAGATGCTGAAGCATGGATTGCTCGATGACAAGCAGACCTTTGCCGACTTGATGAAATACGATATCACCCAGCAGCCAGTGGCACTCGACGCATTGTTGCATCTGATTGAGAAGAGCGTGCAAGTAAAGCAGAATATCGTTAGCAGCGACCCATTTGAAACTGGCTATCGCAAGGCTCTCAACCTGGGCCATACTATCGGCCATGCCTTCGAAAGCTTCGCTATGAACGATCGCAAGTCGCCAATTCCTCACGGCTATGCTGTGGCTTGGGGCTTGGTTGTAGAATTGGTGCTTAGCCACATGAAGCTCAATTTCCCGGCTGAGACATTGCATCAGTTTGCACAGTATGTAAAGAACCACTATGGCTATTTCGACATCACATGCAAGGATTATCCCAAGCTGCTTGAGCTGATGGGGCATGACAAAAAAAATGCCACCGCCGACGCTATCAACTTTACCTTGCTTAGCGACATCGGTGACATTCATATCAATCAGACATGTACGCCTGATGAAATCAAATCAGCCCTGGATATCTATCGCGATTTAATAGCATAAAAAAGGCGCCCATTGGGCGCCTTTTCTTTTAGGCTTTTTCTTTTTCGAGGATGCGCTCGTCGTGTGCGAGTTCTTCTGGCACGAGGCGAATCATTCGGCGGCGGTTCCACCAAACTAAGGCAATGGTGCCAATGGTGAGAATGCCTGCGCCAATCCACTTCCAACTGTGGCAGCATACGAAGATGAACCAGGCCATTGGGCTGCCAGCGAAATCGAGGCTTCCAGCCTCAAAGTGCTCGGGTGTAGCTACGGCCGGATCCTGAGTGTTGGCGTATACGTCGTGGGCAGCCAAGGTGAAGTAGGGAGCCATGTAGGTTACCATCAGAAGGGCCATCACAATGATTACAATACCAACTATAATGGTCTTCAGCACATTTCCCTTCGTATAAGGAAGCACCAGTGGGAAGAGGTAGAACATACCTGCCAGCGATGCCAGGGGTAAGAACTGGTTGCCAGGGATAAGCACGGCGATAATCAGGGTAATGGGGATGAGAATAATCGACGCTACCAGGGTGGCAGGGTGGCCAATCACAAGAGCCGGGCTCATGCCGATGCTCAGGCCCTCAGCGCCGTGGAATTTGCGAGCGATCAGGCTGCGAGTAGCGTCGCTAATGGGCTTAAGACCCTCGATGAAGAGTACGGTTACACGGGGAATCAGTTCCATCACAGCGCCCATCTTGATGCCAAGGCCAAGGATATTTGGCACGTGGTCTACGATTTCAGCCCAGCTGCTGTAGCTAAGGCAGCCGATAGCGATACCCACTACGATGCCGAGGAAAAGAGGCTCGCCAGCAATGCCGAACTTCTTTTTCATGCCTTCAGCGTCGATTTCAAGGCGGTTCATGCCAGGAATCTTGTCGAGGCCCTTGTTGATAGCCCAAGCGAAAGGCACGAAGCTGGCGCAGAAAGGCTGAGGAATTGAGATGCCGTCAACGTCCTTGTAGAAGCCTTGGAATTTGGGAGCCGTAACGTCGGCAATTACCAAGGTGATAATGTAGCAGATAATGGCTGCGAAGAAACCCCAAGCGAGGGGATAATCCCAGCCCATGGCTGCGCTTGCGAAATAAACCACTGCGCCGATAAATGCAAAGTGCCAGTAGTTCCAGAGGTCGATATTGACTGTGCGAGTGCCTTTGCACATCAGCAGCAGGATGTTCACGCCCAAGCAGACAGGGATGATAAATGCGCCTACGGCGGTGTTATATGCCACCGATGCAGCTGCGGGCCATCCCATATCGAATACGTGGAGCTGCAGGTGGTAGATTTCGACCACCGACTCCAGCGGGCCTTTCATTGATGTGGTGAGCAGTGCCGTCACGATGCCAAGGCCGATAAAGCCGACGCCCACCTTGAGGCCGCTCATCAGAGCCTTGTTGAAGTTAAGACCTATGCAAAGTCCTAACACTAAAAAGATTATGGGCATCATTACGGCTGCCCCTAAAGAGATAATGTATGCAAATACTTGTTCCATGCTTAATGTTGGTTCATGCGTAGATTAATCAGGTAGAAATTGAGTGCAAAGTTACTGATTTTTTATGAATTACGCATTATCTCACGCCCCCCAAATACCTATAAAAATCCTCAAATTAAGCAAATTAATAAGTATTATTAGGTTTTAAGTTTTAAGTATTAAGTATTAAGAAATAGTTGAATTAATAAATTTAAGGGATTCTATCCAAAAGGTATTTCTTAATACTTAATACTTAAAACGTAAAACGTAAAACGTTAGTTTTAGGCGGAGGCGAGGAGGAGGGTGGCGATGCCCATGGCGGAGATATGGCGGCATGAGGCTGGGACGAGCATGGTGTGTCCGCGCTTCAGCGAGATAGGCTCGTTGTCGTCAACCTTGACCATGGCAGCGCCATCGAGAGCCATAATGATGAGGAACGAATCCTCAGGCATCGGTATCTGCATGGCACCCTCTACATCTGCCTTTTCAATCTTGAAATGGTCGCAGCTGATAAGAGGCACGATGCCCTTGGACTCATGGTCGTAGTGAGTAAGGTAATCGGGATAGACCTTATAGTCGATGGCATCTTTGGCCTCCTGGGTATGGAGTTGGCGTGGTTTGCCATCAGCATCGATGCGGCCATAGTCATATACTCGGTAGGTAATATCGCTGGTTTCCTGAATTTCGGCAAGCAAGTTGCCAGCTCCGATGGCATGGATGCGACCGGCTGGAAGGAAAAACACATCGCCTGGATGCGAATCGTGTGCTGCAACCACGTCCATGATTTTGTCCTCGGCCACAAGGTGAGTGTAGTCATCGGGGGTGATTTCCTGACTCATGCCAGCATGGATTTTGGCTCCTGGCTCGGTGTCGAGAATGTACCACATCTCAGTTTTTCCAAGGCTATTGTGGCGCTGCTTGGCCAGTTCGTCATTGGGGTGTACTTGCACCGAGAGGTCGCGCTTGGCATCGATGATTTTCACCAGCAATGGGAAAAGATTTCCATAGCGTTCATATACGTGGTGCCCCATTAGCGCAGCCCCATGTTTCTCCACGAGCTGTTGCAGATTTTGGCCTTTTTCAGGCCCATTGGCTACGATTGAAGCATGGCCAGGAACGGCAGAAATTTCCCAGCTTTCGCCGATTTGCTGTTGATCGGTGTCCACGTGCTTGAGTGAGGCAATCTTGTCGCCTCCCCAGATTACCGACTTGAGGTAGGGCTCAAAAATGTAAGCTTGCATCTTTAAATGTTTAACCTTAGTTTGAAACTTGTTTATTCATTCAGGAAATCCGATAGCAAAATTACTCATAAATCTCCAAATAATCACCAATTTGTAAAAATTAACATAGAATTTGGTAAAAGATACCAATTTCATTGCTAAATTTGTACTTTCTAAACCTTAAGAATATGTTAGAGACAATTTTGATGGCTTTGACGGTGACTGTGGCCAATCCAATTAATGAAGCTCGCACCAATGTGCCAGTAGTGATAGACCTCCCTCAGGCCAAGGTGGTGAAAAGCGTAGTAATCAGTGACTCCAGCATCCCTTGGCAACTCGATGATCTAAATGGCGATGGTCAGGCTGACCAATTGGTGATACTGCTTCCCGAACTTGGCCCTAATGCTGACGCAGCTTATACGGTTGAGCTTCTTGAAAATGAGGTAAAATCACAGGGCGAAATCGAGGCTGGCACTGCTGCCATGATGCGCCTTAATGATAAAAATAAGAAACATCCTCGGATTTTGAGCATTGCTTATCCTGGAGATGTGGACAATAAGGAGATGTATAACTCAATTTATGGCCATGGAGCCATATTGGAGGGCCAGTACAGTGCAATTCGCGTGTACATGGACAATCGCCAAAGCGTTGACCTGTATCTGAAGCAAACCCCTAAGCTTGAACTGGACAGCACATGCTTTTATACCACTCGCGAACAACTGGAGCAGCAGGGATATGGCCGCGATGTGTTGTGGGCTGGCACTTCGGTGGCTCTTGGATCATTCCGAGGCGTTGATGCAGAGGGAGAACCAGTGATTATCGACAAAGTGGATTCCCGAGGTCAGCGAGTAGTGGCAAGCGGCCCCTTGCGCTCGATTATCGAGGTGGTGGACAAAGGATGGGTTACGCCACAAGGGCACCGCGTGAATATGGTGCAGCGGTTTACAACATACAAGGGCCATCGCGATTATGATGTGGAAGTGCATCTTTATCCCGAGATGGAGATAGTGCACATGAACATGGAAGAGCTAAAATCATATAAGCCCCTGGAAGATATGGAGCTTTATTGCACAGGAATACAAAAAATTTCCGAGGATAACGAGGGTTTCACTGAGGCTGTGGATGGTGGGCAGGTGAGTGGCTCATGGGGTACAAATCTGCCCGACAAAAATATGGCCGACCTGAAAGAGACGATTGGACTTGGAATGTTTGTGCCTGCTTCAAGTTTTGAGGGAGCCAAGGAGGATGAGTTGAATTACCTTACCATTCTGAAAACCAGTTTGGATGGTCCAATTCGCTATTCATTCGTTGCCACTGGCCTTTTGGACACAACCACGCCAGCTAAAAACATTTCAGACTGGCAGCAATGGCTTCGCCATTGGGCCAGTCTGAAGGCTAATCCAGTTAAAGTAACTATCGAATGATAAATTTCTTGCCAGCTTGGATGTAGATGCCGGGTGAAAGAGGTTCTGCCACGGGATAGCCCATTAGATTGTAAATGCGGTTGTCAATAATGCGGGTGCCATCAACCACAACATTCTCAATGCCTCCGAACACAGGAAGCTCTACCTCTTCGTCCTCATAAAGGAGCTGGCCGTTGAGCATTTTTCCGCCTTCGTTGCCAGCCTCCATAATGTGGGCTACAATGCTGTTGAGGTAAACCTCAAGGTTAGTGTAGCCAGAAGCCGCTACGCCGTTGCCATCGGTAGGGTCGTTGGGATTAAGGCCGTTAGCCATTTCCCATTCATCGGGTATGCCGTCGCCATCGGTGTCAATGGGAGCTTCAAGCTGCTCATAGACGGGCCAGCCAGTGTGACCATCGGCATATACAATCTGATCTTGGCTGTCGATAATGCCATTTTCGCCGAAAGATGCAGTGTTGTTGCGCACATCATTGATTACCAGCGCATCATATTCGTCGCGATAAAGCGAAGCTCCAGCATAGTTGAGCACGCGCTCATAAGCCTCTTCGGCTGTATGGGTAGTGGTATAAACATACTCAATTGGCTGTGCCAGCTTAATCATGTCGGCAATCGAATCGTTGTAGTAATTGTCGCAGTCAGTCTTGGTGATTTGGCTGTAGATGCCCGTGGTCCAGTTGTCGGCTGTCACTTCGTCATCCTGCACATTGTAGTTGCCATCTACAAAGAGATGTCCCCAAGTGTGGAGCATAGGCTTCCAAGAGTTCCAAGCAACCTTGATTTCATGTTCCACTCCATCAGCGTCAGGCACAGTGATAGTGGAAGTTTCCATATCAATTGGGTAGGATTTGCTCTTGATTTTAATACGATTGTAGCCAGTGTCAACATCGCCTACGCGACCGATAGATACGTATGAAGAACTATAATCCGTCCCCAAAGCTTTGTTGATATTGGAGATAGTCGTTGAAGAATCCCAGCAGTAGCTAAGGGTACGGATACCGAGGCCGGCGATGCGAGCCTTGCGCGAGTTGCTGGTTAGACCGGGATTATAATAGTTGTTGACCATGTTCACATCCATGCCTTCACCGCCGTAGCAACCGTTGGTGCCATAGTTAAAGATGACATTGTTGCGGAAGTCCATGCGCTCGTCGGTCTGAGTCCCAGGGCGCGGACCAAGGCGCGGAGTGCGCGAGGTGTGGTTGGCAATAAGATTGTGGTGGTAGCTTGCTCCGGAGCCGCCCCAGTTGCCGCCGTAGCCATGAGCTCCCTTTGAGTGGCCCGAATTGCGCAGCGAGTGCGATGCAATGCACCATTGCACGGTAATGTCGTGACTGCCGTAAACTGACAGGCACTCGTCGATGCTCCAGCTTACTGAGCAGTGGTCCACGATGATATTCTTGCGGTCCATAGCGCCGAGGCCATCCCCCTCGTGGTAAGCCACCTGTTGATTGCCAAGGCGGAAGTTAACGAAGCGAATAATCACATTGTCGGCGCTGATTTGGAAGGGATAATCAGCAATGCAGATGCCTCCAGGAGAGGTCTGACCAGCGATTGTAACGTTACCTTGGTTGAGTTTAAGCTGAGATTTCAGGTAAATAACGCCCGACACATCGAACACAATTGTGCGTGCTCCCGACTTGCTGCAAGCCCAGCGGAAGGTGCCCTCGCTACCGTCATCTTCGAGACTGGTCACATGGTAAACGTCGCCACCGCGACCGCCAGTGGTGTATCGACCATAGCCCTCTGCCCCTGGAAAAGATTCCAATTGAATCTCATCTTGAGCCCAGGCTCCTGACACAAAGGCAAAAGCAGTAGCAAAAAGTAAAAATTTCTTCATGGTCTATTGATATGTGGTTTGAGATAAATTATATTTAGTCTGGGGGCTGCCATTGTCAGCCCCCAGAAATTTACTCGTTGAGGGATTCCATTTCGAGCGAAGCCCAGATGAAGGGGCCTACGCCCTTGGCATCATTGTCGCGGATTGGTTCGCTGAGATAGTACTCGTAGCTGCCATCGCGGCGAGTATTTTCCTTAACCTTTGGAGCTGCCTTCAGCACAGATGGACTTACGCCCGGGCCAAGGCCTGCCACTTCGCAGCATTGGGTGAGCGAGATTGTGCCATCCTCGTTTTCACGAATGAAGTTGTCGATAATGCCTTGATAAGCTTTCTTGCCAGCAGCCAGATACTTAGGATCTGTCACGTGGCCTAAGCGAGCCGACTTCAACAGAGCATAAGCAAACATCGACGAAGCAGTAGCCTCCAAATAGTTGCCTTCGCGCTCAGGCGAATCCATTACTTGGTACCACAGACCAGTCTTGGGATCTTGCCACTCGATTATTGAATCAAGCACCTTGCCAAGCAGCTCTTTTACTTCGCCTCGGCGTGCATAATCTGCAGGGAAAGCATCGAGCAGTTCTACGAGTGCCATCACATACCAGCCCTGAGCACGGCCCCAGCAGTGCTGTGATAGGCCAGTCTCCTTGTCGCTCCAGAACATATCGCGGTTCTCATCCCATGCGTGACGGTTGAGGTGAGTTTTGGGGTCGTAGGTGCGCTCATAGGTCTTCTTCACCTGATCCACTGCATCATCGTAAATTGGCAGAGCCTCCTCAGGTGAATAGAGCTTGCTGGCAGTGAGGGTACGGAAGGGGAGACCCATGAAAATGCCATCGAGCCATACTTGATAAGCATAGATTGCTTTATGCCAGTAGACTCCCTCTTTGGTGCGAGGTTGGTCGGCAAGCTGCTTCATCATGGTGTTGATGGCCTTGAGGTTCTTTTCTTCGGGGAAGAGCTCGTACATGCGGGTCACGAAGTGGCCAGTGCGCACGTTGTCGAGGTTGTAATCGAGAATATCGTATTTGCGGATAGAACCGTCAGGGTTTATCATAGTGTCAGTGTACTGCACCAGATACGCCTTGATATCTTCGCCACCGTAGCGGAGATAAGTGTCGAGCATAGCCTCCAGCTCGATACCCATTACATAACTCCAGCGGGGAGCCTTGGCAAAGTCGAGCATGTAGCTTTCGGGCACGCGCTGCATTTCTGAGCGGGTAAGCCACTCGGAGTAGGGACGCTTTTGGGGTTCTTCTTCGGTGGCTTTGGCTTTGCTGCCGCAAGCGGTAAGCACCAGGAGCAGAGCTCCAATGAAAAGTGATTGATGTAAGAATTTCATGTTTGGTGGGTTGGTGGGTTGGTGGGTTGGAGATTTTTATTTTAGGATTTTGTCGAGGAAGGCGACTGTCCAATCTACAGTAGGCTCAATCCAGGGGTGGAAGAACCAGAATGGATGAATGTCGGCCTCTTGCTGATGACGCTCATTGTAGATGCCCATTTTGTCGTAGATGTCACAGAGCATATCGCAACCGTCGGTGAACCTTGGAATCTGGCTTCGAATGATGCAAATAGGGGCTGACCATGGCGAAATCCAGTTAAGAGCCGATGCTTCTTCCCAATTCTTAGGCGAATCCTCATAGAAACCGCCAAGCCATTGCACGCTCACGGGCTTTACGCCCTTTTTGGCGTAGCTCTCACGTATTGATGCAAGGTTGCTTTCGGTAAGGAAGGTGGCAATGCCATCCATATCCACAATTGCTTGCACTTCGCTTGATGCTTCTCGCCATTCTCCATCGCCTTCATGGCGCGTCGAGCGGTTGGTCACGCCAGCCAAGGTAGCCAGCTGTCCTCCAGCTGAACATCCCGACACTGCTATTCGGCTTGGGTCAATGCCATAATCGCGAGCGTGGGTGCGAGCCCACCTTACGGCGGTTTTCACGTCGTAGAGGCCCGCAGGATACAGGGCTTCGGGAATAAGTCGGTATTCGATGGGGATAGCCACATAGCCATGCTGGGCTATGCGCAGAGCCATGGCTCGCTGATTGAGCTTACTTCCCGAGTTCCAACCCCCGCCATAAATCATAATCAAGGCGGGGTAAATGGAATCATTATCGGGGCGGAACACGTCGGCTAAGAGCTGACGGTTAGGGTAGGGCGAGTCTTTAAGGGTTGTATAAGGCACGTCACGCCAGCTTTTCAGTGATTCTGGCATCACAGTGTCGGCCAGCACAGCCTCAGGATGAGCCTTGCGAATCTTCAGATAGCTCGACCACGGCGTAAATGTCGTATCTCTGGGCACCTCTTGCGCTATGCCTACGGTGCTGACAAAAACACAAAAACTACAAAAAAGAGCTCGCAACCTCATTATTTGTACACTTTGTCGGTGTAGATTTGGCCGTTAGTGTAGATGGTGCGGCGGATATTGATGCCCTGTACTGGCTCTGCGTGGCGGATGCCTTGCAGGTCATAGTACTCGATGCTCTGCACTTCACCCTTCATCACTGTGTCGGTGATGCCAGCGCTTGCGCATGTGGGAAAGTATTCAGCTACGCTGTCAAGAGCGTCCTCATTCTCAGCCTTTACGATGTGCTCAACGATTGAGTTGAGGTAAACCTCAAGGTTGGTGTACCAACCATACTGACACAGGGTGTAGAGATTGCCATCATCGGGATCGTTGGGGTCAAGACCATTGGCAATTTCCCATGCATCGGGCATGCCGTCGCCATCGCTGTCATAATCAGCAGCACGGGTGAGACTGGTCAGCTCGGGGAAGTTGGCATGGTTCTCATTTCCTTCCTCTCCAGGGATGTTTACCAGGTCGATAATGCCAGCTACGCCTGAGATCTCGCCAGTGTAGGTGGTGGTGCCAGTAGCCGCCTCCTCAACATAACGTGCGTCAACTGCGTCGCGATATAGCGAAGCGCCAGCGTAAGCGAGTACTTTGTCGTAAGCTACCTCAGCGCTGTGGGTTGTTACCTCGCCACACTCGATTTCATAATCCAGCTTTATGGGAATATACACTTTATCATCTTCATAAATGAAGGAATCGTCTTCAAGGAACCAAGTCTCAGCGTCAGCATCAAATGCCATGCATTGTAAGCCATTCTTAGCTTTCCATCCGCTATCATATGCCACCCCCTTCCAATCATGATTTTCGGGAGTAGAAGCGGCCGTTACATAATTACCATCAATATAGTAACGACTATAAAGACCATAGAGCTCGGGATGTGAGCTATCTCCGACGCTTGAAGAATTTATAGTGCATTTGGTAACACGGGTAGTGTTTTTTGTGCCAGGACCAGCCTTGTAGTAATTGTTGACCATGTTGATATAGCCGCCGCCGGGACCTCCGTAGCAACCATCGCCATTGCCCCAATTATACATCACACAGTTGCGGAAGTCAACACGCTCAGCCTCTACTGTGTTTGGGTAGAGGTCCTTGTCGTAGCCGTCCCAACTGTAGCGTGCGCCATTGAAGCGAGGAGTGCGATTGTGAGCATGGCAAATCATAGTGTGGTGGAAGCTTGCGCCCTTGCCACCCCAGATACCACCGTAGGAGTGCGCGCCCTTGCTATGGCCAGGATTGGCGAGTGCTTCGCCAAGCATGCACCATTGAAGGGTGAAGTTTTTGTTGTCGTAGTACGATGCCAATTCATCAATTGACCATGAGAAAGAGCAGTGGTCGAAGATGATATTGCTCTGGCGGCGTCCCCAGCTTGCATCAGCGCCATCGTTCACGTCCTTGACCTGTGAGCGGCGGAAGCGGATAAAGCGGGTAATGACATTTGAACTGCTGGTGTATTTTACCGTGTAATAGCGTAGAGTGATGCCGCCTTCTGGGGCTGTCTGTCCAGCAATTGTAGTGTTGCTGTAAACAGTTAGATCGCTTGTAAGGTCAATGTATCCGCTTACGTCGAACACCACGGTGATAGGCTCGGCACCATTGTTGCCCTGCTTGAGAGCCCAGCGGAGACAGCCTTCTTTGCCATCATCGCTCAAGTTGGTCACATGTACCACCTTGCCACCACGTCCGCCAGTGGTAGTATATCGGGCGAAGCCCTCAGCCCCAGGGAAAGCTGGCACTTCGTCCTGAGCCATCGAGCAGCTGAATCCAGCCGCCAATGCCAATGTAGAGAGAAGTATCTTATTCATATTCAAAAAATGGGTGTTTATGATTGTTTAAAGTGTGATTTTTGAAATTTCTCGTTGCTTACCTTGCTGGTGTACCAGAATGTAAGTGCCTCTCGGGCGATTAGCGGTTATTTATTCCATCACGGTAGAGGTCAAAGGTAATTTCTTTATCATCATTACCTAATGAACGCCACGACACGAAAACGCCGTCGGCTGTCTTCATGGCAATCACTCCGCGATCAAGATATTCAGTCTGCATCGCTAAGGATAAAAAAGGTATTAATGCAAAAGCAAGAGGTAAAAACTTAACCTTCATATTAGATTGATGATAATTTTGGTTTTATTTTTCTGTTATTTTGACTTAAGGATTAAGGTAAGGCTCCCTTCGTCGGCAAGGGCGAGGGGAGCCTTTGTAGAGTTGGCTCTTTTAAAAAAGAGTGGATTGATTACTTGTTGTAGAACTTCTGACCGTTCTGGATGAGGATACCCTTGGTGTTAGCGTCAACCTTCTGACCCATTACGTTGTAAATAGGAGCGTTAACATCAAGATTCTTGTCAGCAACTACTGAGCTGATGCCAGCGCCACTGCCGTCGAGCTTGAACTCATATTCCTTAGCATTGTGAGCCACGCCTTCATCGTCAACCCAATCAGCATCACGACCACTCCAAATGGAAGCAGGTTTTGCATCGGCGGGATTATCTGTGTCAGTGGGAATGAAGATGAAGCCATTGAGGCTGATCTTTGAACCCTGAGCGTTAAGCATGTAGTTTTCAGCGTCAGCATATACTGGGAAGCCGATAAAACCAAAGCCATTGCCTGAAAGTTCAGTAGCACGATCTCCAGTCAGGATATAGCGAAGTTGAGCAGTACCGGTGGGGTTAGCCCAATCGTATTCACCAGTCTCTGCATCCTGAGGATATGAAAGATATTTCTGAATATCATCAGCTTCAAGATCTATATAACCCTCATCATCTGAAGGAAGGCTGATCACATAGGGTGAAGGGGTACCTGAATCACCAGATGTAGTATTCCAAAGAATACCGCAATCATAAGCGATTGCAGTTGCGAAAGAACCAAGGCCTTCATAAGCCCAGTAGTTCTTGTTGGAAGAGAGCTTGCTCATGCAGATGATATAACCATCTTTAGCTACAGTGAACTGTGCCACAGCACCTTCGGTGGGACCCTCGAAGAATCCGTTGGGATTTGGATTGGCTGAACCAAGTTGCACACCATTCTCTGCTGAGAAATATTCGTCACCAATCCAGATGCCTTTTTGGCTATTAGCCTCGATGCCAGCAGCTTTAGGGCTGTCGTCATAGGCGAGGCGCATAATTACATTCTCTGATTGGCAAAGAATGGTCTGTGCTGCCATCGGAGCGTTGTCACTGGTGATGCCAAGTGCATCAAGATCGATGATGGCTGATTCGATCTGCGCCATGGCCATAACAGGCAGGGCAGCCACAAGAAGAGTAGAAAATTTCTTCATTGTAAAGAATTTAGGGGGTTAATAAAATAGTTATTTGTATGAAATAGGGAAATCTAAGTGCCTCAGCCCAGGCTTAGGCACTTAGATTGAGAAGTTGCTTTTATTGTTTGCTTCCTGAGAAGTTCACGTTATAGACGTAGGTCTTTTTGCCTTGTTTTACTGCCATAGAGAATGACATAGTAGTGTTTCCGTCAAAATCAATTTCTCCTTGAAAAGTAAAACCAAGAGGGTTTGAAGAAAGTTCATTATAGAAGCCGTATGCACGTGATTTGGGTACGAGGTTTGCCGCTGCTGTGCCAGCGAAGGCGGGGGTTTCGCAATCGCAGTTGATAGTCATATAGGCTGCATAAGGTGCATCGTCGGTGTAGGCGGTGAAAACCAGGGTGCCGGTGTAGTCAGTTGTGGTTTCGTTGGTTACGTCCTCTACCGAGTATGTACCAGAATAGGTGCCTATAACCTTAGCTGCTACGTTAACTTGATCGCCAGTTGCAGGGGTATCGTCGTCGCTGCTGCACGATGCGAAGCACATCGGCAGAGCAACTGCAGCGAGTGACAGGAATATTTTAGCTATTTTATTCATTGTCGGTTGATGTTTTCAAGTGAATATTAATATCCAGGATTCTGATCCTCGCTGGTCATTGAGAGGTTCATGTCAAGTTCATCCTGTGGAATAGGGCGATACCATTTGGTTTCACCTTGGCCATTCTGCATGTCAGCGATGCTGCTTACGAAGCGGCCGAACTCAACCATGTAGCGAACGAGCTGCTTGGTGCGACGCAGGTCAAAGAAGCGGGTGCGCTCAGCGTAAGTCTCGCGTGCACGCTCATCGAGCACCAGGTCAAGCGCAGTGGGATTGAAAGTACCGCTAACCGAGTAGGGAGTCTCGTAGTCACCGAATGTGTTGAGAGTGGGGAGACCAGCGCGATTGCGCACTGCGTTGATCTTGGCGAGTGCCTGTGCGTCCTTGTTAGCCAAGAGGTATGCCTCAGCAGCTACGAGGTACATTTCGCTTACATGGTGCACGGGAATGTCACGGTAGCAATTGCTTTTGGTTACATTATCAGAATTGGGGTCATCCCACTTCTTTACGATGAGACCGCCAGCTGAAGCATTCTTCAGAAGACCTTCCATTGGATCGAGGGTCTCCATTGCTGCCAGTGAGCCATCGGTGTTGAACTTCCAGCGGTAAACTACGTCACCACCAACGATTGCTGCGAAGGGCTCGTTGATTCCGTAAGCATTGTTGGTCTGCTTTACAGTCTGGCTTGACTTGGTAGCCAAGTCAGCAAGAGCCTCGTCAACTGTTACATATTCAGGATAGTAGATGCAAGCGATTGGTTTCTTTGCGAGCTCTGCCTCAGTGCAATTGTAAGGAGCCAGATAGCCATCGGTACCCCAACCGGCATTGCCAGCGGCATCACGAGGTGAGTTGTAGAGAGTGGTCATAAAGGTAGCCTCGAAGCGCTCGTCGCCTTTCTCCCAGAGAGATAGAGACTTGAGCGAGGTATTGTTGGTACCGCCCGAACTGGTACCCTTCTGACCTACCTGCAAACAGTTACCATAGTAGCCCATGTAGTCGTTCATCAGCGAGTGTCCGCCCTCTGAAGCATCGCCAGGATAGCCAGCACGGTCGTATTGTACTGACCAGATTTCCTCGGCATTGCCTTCGTTGTTGAAGTCCCACTTCTGAGCAAAGCTCATGGTGAGCTGCACGCCATTGATAGCTTTCTCCGCCCAAGCAGCTGCGCTGTCAAAGAGGCTGTTGTTAGTTACGGTGTAGGTACCGTTAGCCTCGCTGGTGATAGTTGTGCCACAGTCCCAAGCATAAGCCAAGTAGAACTTAGCCAAGAGGGCAGCAACGGCTTGCTTGCTGGCTACCCCCTGATGATTGGTGTCATCGAGGGTAGAGTTGTTATAGAGATCCTCAAGATCGTTGATCAAGATAGGATAGAGCTCATCGAGTGCAACGCGGGGATAGTCGCGCGAAGCATCTTGGATATACCAATCTACATAAGGCACGCCACCGAACATTTGAGTCAGGTAGTAGTAAGCCTGAGCGCGGAGGTAACGGCCCTCGTAAGCGAGGCTGGTGCCTTCGCCTGCGTAGTAGATCATCGCGTTGGAATTCTGGATGATCTTGTAGCAGTTGGTGTAGTAACTCTGTACTGTTGAGTTGGTGGTAGCCAAGGTGAAGCAGCTGAACTCGCCATCATCGCCCGAGCGGGGATTGATATAGAGGTCGCTCGACTGATCCTGCAGGTCAATTACAGTTACCACTGACTTGAGATAGTTGTAGCAAGCGGCACGCAGAGCGCTGGGGTCGTTGCTGAAGTATTGGTCACCATCCTTATCGGCAGCCGAAGGGTTGTCCGCATCGAGGAAGTCGCTACAGCCAGTGAAAGTAGCAGCCCCCATCAGGAGAGCACCGATTGTAAGATATTTTTGGATTTTCATTGATGTAGTCGTGATTTAAAGGTTTGTTAGAACTTGATGTTCGCGCCGATTTGATAAGAAATGGTGCTGGGACCATCGTTCGTAAGAGCTGCGGTCATCCATTCGGGATCGAAGCCTTTGTACTTTGTGAATACGAAGGGGTTGGTCACGGTGAAGTAGATGCGAGCGCTCTTGCAGCCGATATAGTTAAGGATGCTCTTGTCGAAGGTGTAGCCGAGGGTGATGTACTTAACCTTAGCGTAGTCTGCGTTGGTGATACCCTGAGCGTAGCCCATGTAGTATTGCTCAGCCTTGCCAAGACCATTTGAAGTACCTGAGTTTACGAAAGGATACTTGCCGTAGTGAGTAGTGGTCTGGTAGGTGGGGTTAACCAGGATACCGTCCGAGTTCATGCCATCAGCATTGAGTAGTGCGCCGGTAGGAATGTAGAAATCACGCATCAGCTTGTTAAGACCACGGTCATTGTAGGTGCAATAGTATGAGCCAGAGTAGCTGCGGTCGCCCATGAAGGGTGAGAATACCTTGCCGCCGAGGCGAGCGTAGATGTTGAACGAGAAGTCAAGCACGCCGCCCTTCTTGGGGAGCTTGTATGACATGTTCGAGGTGAAGCTACCAGTTACCTTAGGATCTGAGTTGGTGATTACGCGGTCGTTGTCAGCATCCCATACGCCATCGCCATTGACGTCGCGGATGATAGGCTGGCCTTCTGACAGACCGTAGCAAGCATAGTAGTAGTCAGCTGATACGACCTTGCTGCCAGGGGTGAAACCCTTTTCGATAGCAATCTGGTGGTTAGGCACGGTCATCATCTTGTCGCTTACTACGCCATCCCAAACGTATGAATATACGTTGTTGGTTGAGTAACCTACGAAGAGGTTGCCGGTACAATTCGACTTGTTAAGCACTTGATCACTGGCGCCGTTAATTTCAAGCACCTTGTTCTGGTTGTGAGCCAGGGTCAGGGTTGTGCTCCACTCGAAGTTGCGATTGGTTACGTTAATGGTAGTCAGCGAGAGCTCGACACCACGGTTGCGAACCGAACCGATGTTGGTGGCCATTGTACCGCCGCCAGTCTCGAGGGGCAGATCTACGTCGTAGAGCAGATCCTTTGACTTCTTCTGATAGTACTCAATGCTACCGTTGATGCGGCTGTTGAGGAAGCCGAAGTCAAGACCAACGTTCCATTCGTGTGACTTCTCCCATGAGAGGTCAGCATTTACGATGCCTGAGGGATAGTAGCCATTCACGTAGGTGGGGCCGAAAGGATAGTTAACTGGGCCGCTGATGCCAACGATAGTATCGTAGTTGCCAATGCCCTTGTTGTTACCGGTAACACCATAGCTTACGCGAAGCTTAAGGTTGTTGATCCAGGTGATATTTTTCATGAAGTTCTCCTCGCTGACGCGCCAAGCAAGAGCTGCTGATGGGAATGAACCCCAGCGGTGACCGTCGGCAAACTTCGACGAACCATCCCAGCGGACAGTGCCTGTGAAGTAGTACTTGCCCATGAAGTCGTAGTTAAGACGAACAGCGTAAGAAATCATTGAGCTTTCTGAGTATGATGAGTAGGTAGAACCGTCATTCACAATGGTGCCTGCTGATCCCATATTGAACCAGTCGGTATCGTTCATCACGTTGTTACCTTGAGTTTGGAATTTCTCAGTGTGCGACTTCTCCATAGAGAAGAGGCCTAAGAAGCTAACGTTATGCACGCGATTGAAGGTAGCATTGTAATTGATGGTGTTGTCCCACGTCCAGCCGAAACCTGTATAGTTGAGTGCTGTAGCTGTATTATACGCATCACTAGTCTCAGGATTGTTGCCACCATAGGTATAACCTGTGTTGGGATCAATGTAACCGGTGAATTCACCATCACGATAGTTGGTGTAAGAGGGCGAGAAGGTGGTCTTCACGTTAAGTCCCTTCATCAGGTTCAATTGCAAGTATGCGTTACCGAGAGCGCGGTAGGTGGTGCGCTTGTGCTTGTAGTCGTTCATCAGATACAAGGGGTTAACCGAGTCTGAGAACTGGTTGCCATCGGTGCCAAGAGTGGTCTTGTTGCCGGGGTAGCGGAGCACGTTGCCGTCAGCATCGTAGGGCTGCATGTATGGATTCATACGGTAAGCCTGCGAGATAGCGGTGTCGTAAGCATATTGGTTCTCCATGCGAGCGAGGTTGAAGGTGAAACCAGCTTGGATTACGCTGTTGATCTTAGCGTCAACAGAACCCTTGAAGCTGAAGGTCTCGTTCTTATCGCCCTTGTAGATGCCCTCAACGCCGTTGAAACCAAGGCCGAAGTGGTAGTTAACGGTTTCGCTTGCGCCGCTTACTGCTACATAGTGGTTCTGCTGGTGGCCGTTCTGGGTCACGAGTGAAGGCCAATCATAGGTCTGGCCATTTGCGAGCATATCCTTGAGAGCGAAACCCTGGCTCAAATCAGCTGAGTTGTAAGCCAGCAGAGCTTGGCCGAAGTTAGAAAGTCCACCAGCGCCGTAGGTGGGCTGAGCTGAGGTGAAGGTGCCGCCATTGACAGGTGCGACGAACTTCTGGAAACGATAGCGGTAGAACTCGCTGCCATCCATGAAGTCGGGAGTGCGTGCCACATGGTTGATACCATAGAAACCATCGTAGGTGATGCTGGCCTTCTGCTCGCGGTTAACGTTTACGCCACCCTTGGTGGTAATCATAATCACACCGGCGGTAGCACGCGAACCATAGATAGCGGTAGAAGAAGCATCCTTGAGCACGTCGATGCGCTCGATGTCTTGGGGATTCAGGAAGTCGATATCGTTACACATAACGCCATCTACAATGTAGAGAGGGGTAGTGTTGGAGTTGATTGACGACTTACCACGGATTTCGATGTCAAAGCCGCCATTTGCACGGCCGCTCGACTGAGTGATGTTCACGCCGGGGGTAGAGCCCTGGAGGGCACCAATAACATTGGTGTTACCTTTGGCGACGAGGCTTTTGGTGTCGACTGACGACACGGCGCCGGTGAGGTCGCTACGCTTCACGGTACCGTAGCCGACAACGACTACCTCCTCGAGAAGCTCAGAATCCTCGCTGAGCACGATGTCGATATGTGTGCGCCCTTCGACTTTGGTCTCTGAGGGCTGGTAGCCCACGTATGATACCATCAGGATTGCATCTGAGGGCACCTTGACTTGGTAGTGTCCGTCAAGGTCAGTGTTGCAACCGTTAGTTGTGCCTTTTTGGAAGACAGCGGCTCCAATCAGTGGCTCCCCTGTAGTGTCGGTGATTGTGCCAGAAACGGTAATCTCCTGCGCAGCGGCCGGCAGGGCGCAGAAAAGCGCCAACATGCACATCACAGCCATGCGCAAGCAGAGGCGAGAAGCCGATGAAAACCGATCTTTAGCCTTTCCGCCCGTGCGGGAGGTTGAGCCATTCCATACAAAAATCTGTTTCATGGTTGGATTTTACAGAAATTGTTATTCGTTTTAAAATTTGTAAAAAAGATAATGATTGTGTTTTCAGCAATGAGAAATTC
This sequence comes from Bacteroidales bacterium, assembly GCA_020860515.1. GTDB lineage: Bacteria > Bacteroidota > Bacteroidia > Bacteroidales > Muribaculaceae > CAG-873. Next base: position 24,962 of record JAJBUG010000031.1, read on the forward strand.
TATACTGTGCGATTCGTCAGGTTAGTTCTTTAGCGAAAAACAATGCAAAGTTAGCTGATTTTTCCGACACTGAAAAACTTTTAATGTAGCAATTTTGCTAAATAACGCAAATGCAAATCAGTTATAGCTATTTCATATGATTTTCACCACTTTGCGATTTTTTTATGCTAAAATATGGCAATGGAGGCGATAAAAAGTGATTTTCTCAGATTTTTATATTTTTTAAATTAGCAATTGGTTGTTAATTGTCAAATTATAGCTATCTTTGCACACAGTAATAATATTTTATCAATCAAACCCCATAATAAACCATGAAAGGAATAGCAATTTTGGCAACTTTGGCGCTTGCTGTGGGCACAGGGGCCATGGCCCAGCAGGCTCAGGACCCCCAGGAAGCATGGAACACAATCTATCCGCAAATCGAGTCACGCATCAAGGCTCCCGAATTCCGCGACCAGGACTACAAGCTCCTTGACTACGGAAAGAAGCAGAAGGCAAAGGACTACCTCTACACTGACCTTATTAATAAGGTAATTGACCTGTGCTCAAGCGAGGGCGGCGGTCGCGTGATCATACCCAAGGGCACTTGGCTCACTGGCCCCGTGACCCTGAAGAGCAATGTCAACCTCCACCTCGAGGAGGGTGCAACACTCCTCTTCACCGACGATACCAGCCAATATCCGCTGGTGCGCACACGCTGGGAGGGCATGGACTGCTACAACTACTCGCCCATGATCTACGCTTACCAGCAGGAGAACATCGCCATTACTGGCAAAGGCACAATTGACGGCGGAGCCGACGAGACACACTGGTGGCCCATGAGTGCAAAGCGCGGCCTCGATGTGCCGGAGGTGAGCCAGCGCATCGGTCGCCCTCTGCTGCAGGAGTGGAACGAGTGCGGCGTACCTATTGAAGAACGCAAGATGGGCGACGGCTATGGCATGCGTCCGCAGCTGGTCAGCCCCACCGAGTGCAAGAACGTGCTCATCGAGGACGTTACTTTGCTTCGCTCAGCTTTCTGGGTAATCCACCCCCTGCTTTGCGAGAATGTGATCGTACGCGGCGTGCATATCCAAAACGACGGTCCTAACGGCGACGGTTGCGACCCTGAGAGCTGCAAGGATGTGCTGATTGAGCGTTGCTACTTCGACACTGGCGACGACTGCATTGCAATCAAGAGCGGACGTAACCGCGATGGTCGCGAGGCTGGAATAGCAAGCGAGAATATTATCGTGCGCGACTGCTATATGAAGAATGGCCACGGCGGCATCGTAGTGGGCAGCGAAATCTCAGGCGGCTTCAAGAACCTCTTCTGCGAAAACTGCAAGATGGACTCGCCCGAACTCGACCGCGTGGTGCGCATCAAGACTAATGCTTGCCGCGGCGGTATCATCGAAGATATCTATGTGCGCAACATTGAGGTAGGTCAGTGCAAGGAAGCTGTAATGCGCATCAACCTTGTGTATGAGCCCAAGGAGATTTGCGACCGTTCGTATCCTCCAATCGTGCGCAACGTCTACATCGACAACATCACCAGCAACGAGAGCCTCTACGGCATCCGCATCGACGGTTTTCAGGAGGTGTGCAACATCTCTAACATTGGCATCTACAACTGCCACTTCAATGGCGTGAAGGATGGCAATAAGCTTACTGGCCTGTTCAAGAATGTGACCTGCAAGGACCTCTACATCAACGGCAAACTCGTCAAGGAGCTCTAATCTTTTAACCCTGCGGGGCAGACAAAACATAACCCTGCGGTGCTGACACTGTGTCAGCGCCGCAGGCTTAACAACAGATCAAATATGGGTATAAAGAAATACTTCCTTTTAGTTTCTGTCCTTTCCACAGCGTTGTCGGCGGGAGCGTATGTGTCTGAGGTGTGGAATCCGGATCTTGGCAATGGCAAGTACAAGAATCCAGTAATCAATGCTGACTACAGCGATCCCGATGTGGTGCGCGTGGGCGATGACTTCTACATGGTAGCCTCGAGCTTCACCTGCATCCCTGCGCTCCCCATCCTCCATAGCAACGACATGGTAAACTGGACAATCATAGGTGCGGCCGCTAACGAATTGTCTGACAAGGCTTTCGATGTGCCATCGCATGGCAATGGAGTGTGGGCTCCCTCGATTCGCTTTCATAATGGTGAATACTATGTATGCTACGGCGACCCTGACCGGGGCATCTATATGATAAAAACCCGCGACCCCCAAGGCCAATGGGATGAGCCGATGCTTATCTATGAAGCCGTGGGTGTGATCGACCCCTGCCCATATTGGGACGAAGATGGCAAGGCTTACATAGCCCACGGCTATGCTGGCAGCCGCGCTGGGGTGAAGAGCATTATCGGCATGATTGAGATGGTGCCTGATGGGACCGGCGTTATTGGCCAAGACAAGGTGATTTACGACGGCCACCTGGAGAATCCTACTATTGAGGGCGCTAAGATGTACAAGCGTGGCGATTGGTATTATATCTTCTCGCCTGCTGGCGGCGTGGCCACTGGTTGGCAGGAAGTGCTCAGATCAAAGAACCCTTGGGGGCCCTACGAAGTGCGCAATGTGATGGAGCAGGGCGATACCGACATCAATGGGCCTCACCAAGGCGCATGGGTTGACACTCCCGATAGTGGCGAGGACTGGTTCTTCCACTTCCAGGACAAGGGCCCATACGGACGCGTGGTGCATCTTCAGCCAATGGTTTGGGACGAAGATGGCTGGCCAGTAATCGGCGTTGACAAGGATGGCGATGGCCGAGGCGAACCGGTTACAACTTACAAGAAGCCCAACGTAGGCAAGACCTATCCTAACGCCAACCCTGTCGAGAGCGACGAGTTTGACACCGTTGACTTGGGTCTTCAATGGCAATGGAATGCCAATCCTCAGGCCCTGTGGGCTTACTGCGATGCTGCCAACAGCCAGCTTCGTCTATTCTCGCATTTTACCGAAGGTGCAAAGAGCCTCTATGATTGCGGCAATGTGCTCCTGCAGAAGTTCCCAGCTGAGAATTTCACTGTCACCGCCAAGGTGCAGCTGGTGCCAAATACCAAGAATGGCAAAAACATGGTTGGCGAGCGCGGCGGCATTGTGGTGATGGGCTACGATTTCGCTGACCTCTGTCTTGAAAGCCGCGAAGATGGCATCTATCTGGTGCAGGGTGACTGCGTGAAGGCTAACAAGGGAGCAGAAGAAACCAAGGTGGCTGATGTTAAGATTTCCGACAATGGGGAATCGCCTTGGGTTTGGCTGCGCGTGAAAATCAGCCGCACTGGCGTAAAGCAGCCAAAGAGCAAGCCCGAATATGAGTGCCAGGCCGATTTCTCCTACAGCCTCGATGGCAAGAAATACCAGGCTCTTGGCCGCTCGTTCAAGGTAATCGAGGGCCATTGGATTGGCGCAAAGGTGGGTCTCTTTTGCATAAGGCCATGGAAAACCAATGATTCTGGCTGGCTCAACGTGGACTTTTTCCGAGTTACAAAGTAATAATTCACGAAATAAATAAGTGCAAAATATAAATTTTGCAAAGTTAAATCATTGATACAATATTACCTTAAAAGAAATGTTTAAAAAGAGACTGACAGTTGTTATGGCGTTGCTCGCCCTGCTATGGGTGGTGTGCATGACAGCCAGCGCTGCCGAGTACAAGCGAGAAATACACATAAACCCTGACGGGAGTGGCGATTGCACCACCTTTGCCGAGGCGATGGAGTATATTCGCGCATACATGGACTATGATGTGACGGTGCACATTGCCCCTGGCATCTACAAAGAGAAGGTAGTGGTGCCATCATGGCTGCGCAATGTTACCTTCATCGGCGCAGGCCCCGACAGCACCGTGATTACCTACGACCATCATGCCAACATCGACAAGATGGGCACATTTCGCACCTATACCTTGAAATGCGAAGGCTCGGACATTACCTTCCGCGACCTTACCATTGAGAACAATGCTCCAAGATTAGGTCAAGCTGTGGCGTTGCATACCGAGGGTGACCACCTGAGGTTTGTCAACTGCCATTTCTTGGGCAACCAAGACACAGTGTTTACCGCTGGCGACCGTTGCCGAGTGTGCTTTGAGGATTGCTATATCGAAGGCACCACCGACTTCATCTTCGGTCCGGCCACGGCGCTATTCCGCCACTGCGACATCGTGAGCAAGGCTGATTCTTACATCACAGCTGCATCTACCCCAGCCGACGTGGCCTACGGATATGTGTTCGAAAATTGCAGGCTTTTGGCTGGCGAAGGCGTAGAAAAGGTGTATTTAGGTCGTCCATGGCGCCCTTACGCATCCACAGTGTTTGTGAATTGCTACATGGACAGCCACATCGTGCCAACAGGCTGGCACAACTGGAATGATCCAGCCAACGAACAGACAGCCCGCTACGGTGAATATGGGTCGACAGGCCCAGGCGCAAATGCCGAGCAGCGAGCATCTTGGGCTCATCAGCTTACCCCAGAAGAAGCCGCTGCGGCTACTGACCCAGCCACAATATTCGCTATATCATCGGTATGGCAATAATTTAGACAATAAACCAATAAATCAGAAGATAACATATCAATCATGAAAGCTCTTAACAAATTTACAGCCCCCAAGGCTGTCGCCCCCGAGAGGATCATACAGTTTGGCGAAGGTAACTTCCTGCGCGCATTCGTTGACTGGATTATCAAAAATATGAACGACAAGACCGACTTCAACTCGTCGGTTGTCGTTGTGCAGGGCACACCCGATGCCTTCGTTATGCAGCTGCTCGAAGGCCAAAGCTGCCTCTACCATGTGAATCTGCAAGGGCGCTTGGATGGCGAAGTTGTCAACTCGTTCACTCGCGTTGACGTCATCAGCCGTGGTATTAGTCCCTTCACCCAGACCGATGCTTTCTTGGCATTGGCAGACCAGCCCGAAATGCGCTTCGTGATTTCCAACACCACCGAGGCTGGCATCACTTTCGATCCCGCTTGCAAGCTCGCTGATCGTCCTGCTTCTTCATATCCTGGCAAGCTGACCCAACTGCTGTGGCGCCGCTTCAACACTTTCAAGGGTGCTGCCGACAAGGGCTTTATCATCATGCCCTGCGAGCTCATTTTTGAAAATGGCCATCACCTGAAGGAGTGCATCAGCAAGTACATCGACCTTTGGAAAGAAGATATGGAAGGCAAATACGAAGCCTTCAAGAAATGGTTTGAGGAGAGCTGCTATGTATGCTCTACCCTCGTTGACCGCATTGTGCCCGGATTCCCTCGCAAGGAAATCGGCCAGATTCAGGAGAAACTTGGATACAAGGACAACCTCGTAGTGCAAGGCGAAGCATTCCACCTATGGGTAATCGAGCGCGCAAGCAACATGACCTGCGACGAGCTCCGCGCTGAGTTCCCCGCTGAGAAGGCTGGTCTGCAAGTGTTGATTACCGATTCTGAGGCTCCATACCACGAGCGCAAGGTGACTCTGCTCAATGGACCGCACACAGTGCTGTCGCCTGTGGCTTACCTCAGCGGCGTTGATATCGTGCGCGATGCTTGCAACCACCCTGTGATTGGCAAGTATATTCACAAGGTTCAGTTCGACGAGCTTATGCAAACTCTCAACCTCCCCATGGAAGAACTGCAGAAGTTCGGTGCCGACGTGCTTGAGCGCTTCAACAATCCTTATGTTGACCACCAGGTGACTTCGATTATGCTCAACTCATTCCCGAAGTTCCAGACTCGCGACCTCCCTGGCCTGAAGACTTATCTGCAGCGCAAGGGCGAGTTGCCTAAGGGCCTGGTACTCGGCCTCGCAGCCCTGATAACCTACTACAAGGGTGGCAAGCGTGCCGACGGCGCAGAAATCAAGCCCAACGACGACCAGCGCATCATGGACCTGCTCACCGAGCTCTGGGCCACTGGCGATACCCGCAAGGTAGCCGAGGGCGTGCTCGCAGCCAAAGATTTGATCTGGGGCGAAGAGCATGGCGATCTCAACCAGATTCCTGGCCTGACCGACATGGTAACGGATTACCTCAACAAGATTGCCGACAAGGGCATGCTTGAGGTAGTAAAAGAGGTAGTAGAATGAAAGAATATCTGAAGATAAATCCAGCCGACAATGTAGCGGTAGCCATCAGTCCCCTGAGCAAGGGGACTGTGGTTGACATCGATGGCGACAGCATCACCTTGGTCAGCGATATCCCCGCAGGCCATAAGTTTGCCCTGCGCGACCTTGCCGAGGGCGAGAACGTAGTGAAATACGGCTTCCCCATCGGCCATGCCATCCATCAGATAGCACGTGGCTCATTCCTCGACCACAACGATATTAAGACCAATCTCGCTGGCCAGCTTGATTACACCGGGCTGACCATCGACAATCCCAATCCTTCGGCTCCAGGCTCGCATTTGCAGGGCCAGGAGGCTACCTTCGAGGGCTATCTGCGCCCCGATGGCCAGGTGGGCATCCGCAATGAGATTTGGGTTATTCCTACCGTAGGCTGCGTAAATGGCATTTGCAAGCAGATTGTTGACCGCTTGGTGGCTGAAACAGGAGCCGAGGGCGTGGACAGCATCGTGCATTTCCCCCATAACTATGGCTGCTCACAGCTCGGCGATGACCATGAGAATACCAAGAAGATTCTTCGCGATATGGTGCTCCATCCTAACGCTGGAGGCATCTTGGTTGTGGGCCTTGGCTGCGAAAACAACCAGCCTAAGGTATTCGAGGAGTTCTGCGGCGACTATGACAAGAATCGCGTGAAATTCATGGTTTGCCAAGAGGTAGAGGGCGATGAAGTGGAAGCAGGCCTCAAGATCCTGCGCCAGCTCTATGAGCAGGCTAAGACATTCAAGCGCACCACCCAGCCAGCATCCAAGCTGCGCATTGGCTTGAAATGCGGCGGCAGCGACGGCTTCTCAGGCATCACTGCCAATCCGCTGCTTGGCGAGTTTTCTGATTGGCTTTGCGACCAAGAAGGTGGCACAACAGTTCTCACAGAGGTGCCCGAAATGTTCGGTGCCGAGACTATTTTGATGCGTCGTTGCGCCAATCCTCAGCTTCTCGACCAGACTGTAAGCCTAATCAATAATTTCAAGGAATACTTCCTCAGTCATGGCGAGCCAGTAGGAGAGAATCCCTCGCCTGGTAATAAGGCTGGTGGCATTTCCACCCTTGAAGAGAAAGCACTTGGCTGCACCCAGAAGTCGGGCAAAGGCCCAGTGTTCGGCGTGCTCGAATATGGCGACCGCATCAAGGAGCATGGCCTCAACTTGCTTTCAGCCCCTGGCAACGACTTGGTGGCTTCCACAGCTTTGGCTGCAGCAGGCTGTCAAATGGTGCTCTTCACCACTGGCCGCGGCACACCCTTCGGCACCTTTGTGCCTACAATGAAGGTGAGCACCAATTCAGGCCTGGCTAAGCGCAAGCCCACTTGGATTGACTTCAACGCTGGCCGCTTGGCAGAAGACCAGACCATGCCCGAGGCATTGAAGGAATTTGCTGCCTTAGTGCTTGCAGTGGCCTCTGGCAAATTAGTTAATAGTGAAAAATCAGGCATCCGCGAGATTGCCATCTTCAAAAACGGTGTTACCCTTTAGGGTGATTTGATGATTTAGTGATTTGGTGATTTAGTGATTTAGTGATTTGGTGATTTAGTGATTTAGTGACATCCACCAATCCACCAGTCCACCAATCCACTAATCCACCAATCCACTAATCCACCAATCCACCAATCCACCAATCCACTAAAACACAAAAATATGAAACCATTCATGGATCGCGACTTCTTGTTGCAAACAGATACTGCTAAGACTCTTTACCATGAGCACGCAGCCAAAATGCCTATTATCGACTACCACTGCCATCTGATCCCCAAGATGGTGGCCGATGACCATAAATTTAGCTCTATCACTGAGATTTGGCTTGGTGGCGACCACTACAAGTGGCGCGCTATGCGCAGCAATGGCGTGGACGAGCGTTATTGCACTGGCACTGACACCACCGACTGGGAGAAGTTCCAGAAGTGGGCTGAGACTGTGCCTTACACCTTCCGCAATCCTCTTTATCACTGGACACACCTTGAGCTGAAAACTGCCTTTGGCATCGACAAGCTGCTCAATCCCGAAACTGCTCGAGAAATCTTCGACGAGTGCAACGAAAAGCTGAAGAATGATCCGAGCCTTACAGCTCGCGGCCTGATGCGCAAATACAATGTGGAGACCGTGTGCACTACTGATGACCCTGTTGACAGCCTGGAGTATCACAAGCAGGTGCGTGACAGCGGCTTCGAAATTAAGATGCTTCCCACTTGGCGTCCCGACAAGGCAATGGCAGTAGAGGTGCCTGCCGAGTTCCGCGCTTATGTAGAAAAGCTGGCTGAGGTTTCGAGCGTAGAAATCAACAAGTTCCAGGATATGATTGACGCTCTGCAGAAACGTCATGATTTCTTCGAGGAGATGGGTTGCCGCCTTAGCGACCATGGCATCGAGGAGTTCTATGCTGAGGACTACACCGATGGCGAAATCAACGCTATTTTCGACAAGGTTTACAGCGGCAAGGAGCTGACTAAGGAGGAAATCCTGAAGTTCAAGAGCGCCATGATGATTATCTTCGGCGAGATGGACGCCGCTTCGGGCTGGACCCAGCAGTTCCACTACGGCGCTATCCGCAACAACAACTCAAAGATGTTCAAGCTTCTTGGTCCTGACACTGGCTTTGATTCAATCGGTGAGTTCACTACTGCTAAGGCTTGCGCCAAGTATCTCGACAAGCTCAACAGCCGTGGCAAATTGGCCAAGACCATCATCTACAACCTAAATCCCAGCGCCAACGAGGTGATCGCTACCATGCTTGGCAACTTCCAAGATGGTTCAGTAGCTGGCAAAATCCAGTTCGGTTCGGGCTGGTGGTTCCTGGATCAAAAGGATGGCATGCAGAAGCAGATGAATGCTCTGTCGCTCCTGGGCTTGCTGAGCCGCTTCGTGGGCATGCTCACCGACTCGCGCTCGTTCCTCTCATATCCTCGCCACGAATATTTCCGCCGCACACTCTGCAACCTGGTGGGCACCGACATCGAGAACGGTGAAATCCCCTACACAGGCTACGAGGAGAAGCGCGTGAACCAGATGATTGAGGACATCTGCTACAACAACGCTAAAAATTATTTCAAATTCTAATTAATAAATGAGTCAACCAACATCAACCATAAGTTCTCCCGCCGCGGCTAAGGCCGCGGCAATGACCAACTTCAGGTGGACGATTTGCTTGCTCCTGTTCCTGGCAACGACGGTCAACTACATGGACCGTCAGGTGCTCTCGCTTACATGGAAGGAGTTTATCTCTCCTGAGTTCCACTGGACTGACAGCAATTACGGCGACATCACTGCCGTGTTCTCAATCGTATATGCCATCGCTAACCTTTTAGCTGGTCGCTTCATCGACTGGATGGGCACGAAGAAAGGTTATCTCTGGGCAATTGGAGTGTGGAGCGCAGGTGCCTGCCTCCATGCAGCGTGCGGCTGGGCTACTGAGCGCACCGTAGGCTTGGAGGATGCAGCCGGCTTGGTAAAGGCCACTGGCGATGCTGCTATCCTGATCGCAACCGTTTCGGTTTACTTCTTCATAGGTGCACGATGCATCTTGGCCCTTGGTGAGGCAGGCAACTTCCCGGCAGCCATCAAGGTTACGGCAGAATATTTCCCCAAGCGCGACCGCGCGTATGCAACCGCTATCTTCAATGCCGGCTCGGCAGTGGGCGCTTTGATTGCTCCCTTCACCATTGGCCCCCTCGCTAAGTTCTTCCAGAGCCACGGCGTAGGCAATGGCTGGGAAATGGCGTTCATCGTAATCGGCGGTCTCGGCTTTATCTGGATGGGATTCTGGATGTGGCTCTACAAGAAGCCCGCAGAGAACCCACGCGTAAATGCTGCTGAACTCTCGTATATCGAGTCCGACGACAAAGACCATGCTGAAGATGCAAAGCAAGAAGCCATCAAGGAGGATAGCGACACCGCTACCATTCCTTTCCTAAAGTGCTTCAAGTACCCCCAAACCTGGGCCGTATTCTTCGGCAAACTTCTGACCGACGGCGTATGGTGGTTCTTCTTGTTCTGGACTCCCGCTTACATCAACGATGTGTTCAAGCTGTCGACCTCGCGCGGCGAAGGCATGTTTATGATCTTCGTGCTCTACCTGATTACCATGCTCTCGATCTACGGCGGCAAGCTGCCTGCCATCTTCATGGAGAAGGCAGCGGCCAAGGGCATTACCGTAAATGCCTACTCGGCTCGCATGAAGGCGATGTTCATCTTTGCTCTGTTCCCCCTGTTGGCTCTGTTGGCTCAGCCTCTGAGCGCATATTCGCAGTGGATTCCAATCATCATCATCGGTATCGCAGGTGCTGCTCACCAATCGTGGAGCGCCAACATCTACTCGGTGGTAGGTGACATGTTCCCCAAGAGCACCATCGCTACTATCATCGGTATCGGCGGTATGGCTGGCGGTATTGGTTCGTTCATGATCAACAAGGGTTCGGGTATGCTCTTCGACTATGCTGAGCAGGTGCAGATGAGCTTCATGAGTTTCACTGGCAAGCCCGCAGGCTACTTCATTGTGTTCTGCATTTGCGGCGTGGCTTACCTGGTAGGCTGGTGCATCATGAAGGCTTTGGTTCCGCGTTACAAGAAGATCACTGTATAAGCATATTATGGGCCCAGGTGGGCCCATAATTACCCTCAAAAACCAAAATATTATCAATTTGTGATGATTTAGATTGGTTAATGGCAATAAATTTGCTAATTTTGCACCCTAAATCTGACAATCTTTAAGCAAAACAAAAATTTTACATGAAAAAATTCCTTATGACTTGTGTTGCAGCCGCAGCCGTTCTCTCGATGGCTGCTCAGACTAACTACAGCATCCAGCGCGCTTGCCATCCCGATGATGTCAAGAACTATGACACCGAGCAGCTGCGTGCACGCTTCATGATGCCCACAGTTATGGCTCAGGACGAGATCAACCTTACCTATTCGATGTATGACCGCCTTATCTTCGGCGGTGCATTCCCCGCTACTAAGACTCTCAAGCTCGAGACTATCGACCCCTTGAAGGCTAACTACTTTCTTGAGCGTCGCGAAATCGGCATTATCAATATCGGTGGCCCCGGCATCGTAAGCGTTGACGGCACTGACTACGAACTCAACTTCAAGGACGCCCTCTATGTAGGCCGTGGCAAGAAGGATGTAACATTCCGCAGCAAGGATGCCTCGAATCCCGCAAAGTTCTACCTCAATTCTACTCCCGCTCACAAGGAGTACAAGACCCAGCTCATCACCATTGATGGCCGTCCTGGCTCGATCAAGGCCAATAGCTTCGCTGCTGGCTGCATGGAGGAGAGCAACGACCGCGTAATCAACCAGCTGATTGTAAACAATGTGCTCGAAGAGGGCCCATGCCAGCTGCAGATGGGTCTTACCGAGCTGAAACCGGGCAGCGTGTGGAACACCATGCCTTGCCACACCCACGATCGCCGCGTTGAGGCTTACTTCTATTTCAATGTGCCCGAGGGCAATGCTATCTGTCACCTTATGGGTTGCCCCCAAGAGAACCGCTTGATCTGGCTGCACAATGAGCAGGCTGTGATGAGCCCCGAATGGAGCATCCACGCTGCTGCTGGCACCAGCAACTATATGTTTATCTGGGGCATGGGAGGCGAAAACCTCGACTATGGCGACATGGACAAGTACCCCTACGTTGACATGAAGTAATATTAAGGGTTAAGGATTAAGGTTTAAGGCCTTCCCCTTTTTTCCTTTAATCCTTTCCTCCTTTTCCTCTTTCACTCTTTCATCCTGAAATCCAAATAAATTAAATATAAACCTTAAACCTAAAAACTTTAACCTAAGATATGGCAAAAGTTGTAACTCTGGGCGAGATCATGCTCCGCCTCTCGACCCCCGGATTTGAAAAATTTGTACAAGCCGATAACTTCGACGCTTGCTATGGCGGCGGCGAAGCCAATGTGGCAGTAAGCTGCGCCAATTATGGTCACGATGCTTATTTCGTAAGCAAGCTTCCCGCTCACGAAATTGGTCAGTCAGCTGTTAATGCTCTCCGTCGTTATGGAGTGCACACCGATTATATCACTCGCGGTGGCGACCGCGTAGGCATCTATTACCTGGAGACTGGCGCTTCGATGCGTCCCAGCAAGGTAATCTACGACCGCGCTCATTCAGCTATCGCTGAGGCTAATCCCGAGGATTTTGATTTCGACAAGATTATGGAGGGTGCTGATTGGTTCCACTGGAGTGGCATCACCCCAGCCATCAGCGACAAGGCAGCTGAGCTTACCCGCCTTGCTTGCGAGGCTGCAAAGCGTCACGGCGTTACAGTCAGCGTTGACCTCAACTTCCGCAAGAAACTGTGGACCAAGGAGAAGGCTCAAAGCGTAATGCGCCCCTTGATGAAGTATGTGGATGTGTGCATCGGCAACGAAGAGGATGCTGAGCTCTGCCTCGGCTTCAAGCCCGAAGGCAATGTAGAGGCAGGCGAAACCAGCGCCGAAGGCTACAAGGGCATCTTCCAGGCCATGGCTAAGGAGTTCGGCTTCAAGTATGTAGCTTCAACCCTTCGCGAATCATTCTCAGCTACTTTCAACGGCTGGAAGGGCATGATCTACGATGGCAAGGATTTCTACATGTCGAAGCGCTACGAAATCAACCCCATCATCGACCGCGTAGGCGGTGGCGACTCATTCTCAGGTGGTCTTATCCACGGCCTTCTGACTATGCCCACCCAAGGCGAGGCTCTTGAGTTTGCTGTGGCTGCTTCAGCTCTGAAGCAGACCATTCCTGGCGATTTCAATATTTCTACAACTGCTGAGGTGTTGGCTCTGGCCGGCGGCAGCGCTAATGGTCGCGTACAGCGATAAGATTATGGCAAAATTTGATAAATTACAGGTAATGCAAAAGATAGGTGCCACCAAGGTGGTACCCGTCTTTTACCACAAGGATGCAGAGGTAGCCAAGCAAGTGGTGAAGGCTTGCTACGATGGCGGCATCCGCGCTTTTGAGTTCACCAACCGTGGCGATTTTGCTCACGAGGTATTTGCCGAGGTAGTGAAGTTCGCTGCCAAGGAATGCCCCGAGATGGCAATGGGCGTAGGTTCGATTGTTGATGCTCCCACAGCATCGCTCTATATGCAGTTGGGCGCTTGCTTCGTAGTAGGCCCGCTCTTCAACCCCGATGTGGCGAAGGTTTGCAACCGTCGTTGCGTGCCTTACACCCCTGGCTGCGGCAGTGTCAGCGAGGTAGGCTTTGCCCAGGAGGCTGGTTGCGAGCTTTGCAAGCTCTTCCCCGGCGACGTGCTTGGCCCCAAGATGGTCAAGGGCTTGATGGCCCCGATGCCATGGAGCAAGATTATGGTGACAGGCGGCGTTGAGCCGACCAAGGAAAATATCGAGGGCTGGCTCAAGGCTGGCGCATGGTGCGTTGGCATGGGCTCGAAGCTCTTCCCGAAGGATCGAGTGGCCGCTGGCGACTGGGCTTACGTTTCAGCCAAGTGCCGCGAGTGCCTCGATATCGTGGCCTCCCTCTAAGGATTTAGGATTTGGGATTTAGGATTTGGGCGTGTCACGCATTGGTACACGCCCAAATCCTAAATCCCAAATCCCAATAATATTATGTCAATAGGATAGGTATTTTTCCAAAATCCAAAATCCTAAATTCCAAATCCAAACAGATGAATAAAATCCTTGAAAAAGAACACTTTTCTGCCAATGTGGTCAAATTGGTGGTAGAGGCACCCCTCATTGCCAAGGCGCGGCGTCCGGGTCACTTCGTGATTGTCCGCTGTGGTGACAAGGGCGAACGCATACCTTTGACCATAGCCGATGCCGACGTGGTGAGGGGCACGATTACGCTCGTAATTCAGGCAATCGGTGCTTCAACAAAAGAAATCTGTGCACTTGAGCCTGGTCAATATCTCACCGACGTGGTTGGCCCTCTTGGCAAAGCTACCGATATCCGCAAATATGGCACAGTGGTTTGCTGCGGAGGCGGCGTGGGCGTGGCTCCGCTGCTCCCAATAATAAAGGCCATGAAAGAGGCTGGCAACCGAGTTGTATCAGTGTTGGCTGCTCGCACTAAGGACCTCATTATCCTTGAGCCCCAGGTGCGCGAGCATAGCGATGAGGTGATAATTATGACCGATGATGGCAGCTATGGCCAGAAAGGCCTTGTGACAAACGGCGTGGAGGAGGTGATCCAGCGCGAAAAGGTTGACCTGGTAGTGACCATCGGCCCAGCTATCATGATGAAATTCGTATCGCTGCTCACACAAAAATACAACGTACATACCATGGCCTCCCTCAACACCATCATGGTGGATGGCACCGGCATGTGTGGAGCCTGCCGCGTCACGGTGGATGGAAAGACTAAATTCGTGTGTGTCGATGGTCCCGAATTTGACGCCCATAAGGTTGACTTCGATGAAATGATGATGCGTCTGCGCAGCTATCCCTAAATTAGTGAATTGGTGTATTAGTGATTTTGTGATTTGGTATTTTTTTTGAAAACCAATTCACCAAAACAATCCACTAAAACACCAAAACACCAACCCACCAAAACACCAAAACACTATGACACAAGATACTTTGGCTCCGCGCGATGCTGCTTGGCGCGAAGAGTTGCGCAAGGCCATGTCAGCCAAGGAGCGCACAGCAATTCCACGTTGCAAGATGCCCGAACTCGATCCGGCATACCGCGTTACCAACAACGACGAGGTGAATCAAGGCATTAGTGAGGAACAGGCTGTAATGGAGGCTACTCGCTGTCTCGACTGTCCTAATCCTACCTGCATCACGGGCTGCCCCGTGCAAATCGATATCCCTGGATTTATAAAGAATATACAGCGCGGCGACTTTACCATGGCTGCTGCCGTGCTCAAGCAAACGTCGGCACTGCCTGCTGTGTGCGGTCGCGTATGTCCGCAAGAGAAGCAGTGCGAAAGCAAGTGCATCTACCATAAGATGAAGAAAGAGCCAGTGGCAATCGGCTATCTCGAACGCTTTGCCGCTGATGCCGAACGCCTTGACCCCAACAAGCCAGAGCCTGCAATGCCAGTGCGAAATGGCATCAAGGTGGCTGTGGTAGGCTCTGGCCCTGCAGGGCTCAGCTTCGCTGGCGACATGATAAAGAAGGGCTTCGACGTGACTGTGTTTGAGGCTCTGCATCAGATTGGGGGAGTGCTGAAATATGGTATCCCTGAATTCCGTCTGCCTAACAGCATAGTTGACTATGAAATCGACAACCTGCGCAAACTGGGTGTGAAATTCATCAACGATATCGTGGTGAGCAAGACCATCACTTACGATCAGCTTGTGGCCGAAGGTTATAAGGGAGTGTTTATCGGTTCTGGCGCTGGCCTGCCTCGATTTATGGGCATTCCAGGTGAGAATTTGATTGGAGTGATGTCGAGCAACGAATATCTGACGCGTGTCAACCTGATGGGAGCTGGCCGACCGGGCTATATGACCCCAGTGAAGGAGGGCAAGCGAGTGGCTGTAATCGGCGGTGGCAACACAGCCATGGACAGTGTGCGCACAGCGCGCCGCATGGGAGCCGAGCACGCATATATCATCTATCGTCGCAGCGAGGCCGAAATGCCTGCCCGCATCGAGGAGGTGCACCATGCCAAGCAGGAAGGCGTAGAGTTTCTCAATCTCTACAATCCCGTAGAATACAAGGGCAACGAGAAAGGGCAAGTGACAACAGCCATACTCGAGCGCATGGAGCTTGGCGAGCCGGATGCCAGCGGACGCCGCAGCCCGGTGCCAACGGGCGAACTGACAGAACTGCCTATCGACGAGGTAATCGTGAGCGTGGGCGTGTCGCCCAATCCCCTGATTCCTCGCAGTCTTGAGCATGAGGGATTGAATGTAAGCCGCAAGGGCACGATCGAGGTCAACGACAATATGGAGTCGAGCATCCAGATGCTTTACGCTGGCGGCGACATTGTGCGCGGAGGCGCCACAGTGATTCTCGCCATGGGCGATGGCCGCCACGCAGCCCAAGAAATGGCCAAAAAATTAGTGAACCAGTGAAATAGTGTTTTGGTGATTCAGTGTGTAACTGGAACACTGAATCACTGATTCACTGTAACACCGAAACACTTGGATATGAATTCTTTTGGAAATAGATTTAGGCTGACCAGCTTCGGTGAGAGCCATGGCGCGGCAGTTGGCGGGATAATCGACGGCATGGAGCCTGGGATTGCCATCGACCTTGACGCTGTGCAGCGCGAGCTCGATCGCAGGCGCCCAGGCCAGTCGGCAGTGACTACGGCTCGCAATGAGAAGGATAGGGTGGAGGTGCTCTCGGGCATGTTCGAGGGTAAAACCACAGGCACGCCTATCGGCTTTATCGTGCGCAACGCCGACCAGCACAGCAATGACTATGATAATCTGCGTGATGTGTTTCGCCCCTCTCATGCCGATTACACCTATATGGCTAAATACGGCATCCGCGACCATCGGGGTGGGGGGCGCAGCAGCGCCCGCGAGACTATCTCGCGAGTAGTGGCAGGCGCATTTGCGCGCCAAGCCTTGGCTTTGCGTGGAATCACCGTTACTGCCTACGCGTCGCAAATCGGCAATATAGTGCTTGACACTCCCTATCAGGATTTGGATCTAAGCCTGGTGGAGAGCAATGTGGTGCGATGCCCCGACCTCGCCACGGCTGAGCGCATGATTGAGCTTGTGAAGCAGGTAAAAGCCGATGGGGATACCATCGGCGGCGTAGTGACATGCGTGGTGCAGGGTGTGCCAGCAGGAATTGGCGATCCCGTGTTCGACAAGCTGCACGCGCGCCTGGCCTCCGCTATGATGAGCATCAATGCTGCCAAGGGCTTTGAATATGGCATGGGCTTTGCCGGCGCCGCTCGTCGCGGCACCGAAGTAATAGACATCTGGAGTACGGCCGCAGACCATATCAAAGCATTGAGCAATTATAGCGGAGGCATCCAAGGGGGCATCAGCAATGGCGAGGATATCTATATGCGAGTGGCCTTCAAGCCGGTAGCTACGTTGCTGCGCGATGTGCAGACCGTGGATATCCACGGCAATCCTGCCGTGGTGCGCGCCAAGGGGCGCCACGACCCCTGCGTAATACCGCGCGCAGTGCCAATAGTAGAAGCCATGGCAGCCATGACTATATATGATGCCTATCTTTTAACCTAATGCAATTAAGGCCAATAAGGCCAATAAGGCCAATAAAGCCAATAAGGTCCTTAAAGTCCTTAAAGTCCTTAAAGTCCTTAATGCCCTTAAAGCCCTTAATGACCTTAATGGCCCTTAATGCCCTTAATGCCCTTAATGCCCTTAAAGCCCTTAAAGCCCTTAATGCCCTTAAAGCCCTTAAAGCCCTTAATGACCTTAAAGCCCTTAATGCCCTTAATGGCCCCTAAATACTAATTATGAAATTATATTCTTGGAATGTGAATGGGCTAAGAGCCGTAGTCGGCAAAGGTTTTGCCGACATCTTCGCTGCGCTCGATCCAGATTTCTTCTGCTTGCAAGAGACAAAGCTGCAGGCAGGCCAGATTGACCTTGATTTTCCAGGCTACGAAAGCTATTGGAATTATGCCGATAAGAAGGGCTACTCTGGCACTGTGACATTTTGCCGTGTGCATCCCCTGTCGGTGCGCCGAGGCATGGCTGTGGACAAGCACGACCATGAAGGCCGCATCGTGACCTTGGAGATGGAGGATTATTTCTTGGTGAATGTGTATGTGCCCAACTCGCAGGACGAGCTTGCACGTCTTGATTACCGTATGGAGTGGGAGCGAGATTTCTGCGACTTCGTGTTGGGGCTCGACAAGGTAAAGCCTGTGGTAATCTGCGGCGACCTGAATGTGGCCCATAAGGAGATTGACTTGGCCCGTCCTAAGCAGAACCGCCGCAATCCGGGTTTCACGGATGAAGAGCGCGAGTGCTTCTCGCGCCTGCTGAGCCATGGATTTGTGGATACATATCGTCATTTCTATCCCGACCAGGAGGGAGGGTACAGCTGGTGGAGCTACCGCTTCAAGGGCAGGGAGAAGAACCTGGGGTGGCGCATCGATTATTTCTTGGTGAGCGAGCGTCTGCTTCCGCGCCTCGAGCGCGCCCATATCCATACCGATATCTACGGCAGCGACCACTGCCCGGTAAGCATCGAGCTTGCCCCCTAACCCCAAGTCCCAATCCCCGCTGCGTGGGCTTAAAATAACACCCCCCCCTATGGGGTGTGTATGCTATTGGGGCCCTCCGTCATTCGACGGAGGGCCCCAATAGCAGTTCCCCCGCTGCGGGGGTTAGGGGGCTTCCTTACTTTACTTTGGCTTCGAGGTCGGCGCCGGGCTTGAATTTGATGGCCTTGCGAGCGGGGATCTCGATGGTCTCTTTGCTGCGGGGGTTGAAGCCAGTGCGAGCAGCCTTCTCGGCTACAGCGAATGTGCCGAAGCCCACCAGGGTGACCTTCTCGCCTTCTACCAGAGCATCGGCGATGGCGGCAATGGCAGCGTCGAGCGCGTTCTTTGCGTCCACCTTGCTGAGGTCGGCTCTTTCAGCAATTGCGTTTACTAAGTCTGTCTTATTCATGTGATATGATTTGAAGGGTTTGTTGAAACTTGCCGCAAATATACACATAAAATTGTAAAAATCAAGTATTTTTATGAAAAAATCGTGAAAAAAGTCATTCTTTTGTAATTATTCACAAAAATATCTGGCAGTTAAGCGAATAAAAATCATCTATTCACTTTATTTTGGATTTATTTTAAAATAGTTAATTGTGGATTGGAGGAAATTTAGTAATTTTGCAATTTGAAATGAAATTGTATTTCTTAAACGAAAGAACGTAAAACGAAACACGATTGTGGAGACAAAATACATTTTCGTAACTGGTGGCGTGGTGTCGAGCCTTGGCAAGGGCATCATCTCTGCGTCATTGGCCAATTTGCTTAAGGCTCGCGGCTACAGGGTGACGATTCAGAAGTTCGACCCGTATATCAACATTGACCCCGGCACGCTCAACCCCTATGAGCATGGCGAGTGCTACGTCACCACTGATGGCACTGAGACGGACCTGGACCTTGGCCACTACGAACGCTTCACCAATGTGCGCACTTCGCGTGCCAACAATGTGACTACTGGCCGCATCTATCAGAGCGTGATCGACAAAGAGCGCCGCGGCGATTACCTGGGCAAGACGGTGCAAATTGTGCCTCATATCACTGATGAAATCAAGCGCAATGTGAAACTGCTTGGCAACACTGGTGACTACGATATCATCATCACCGAAATCGGTGGCACAGTGGGCGATATCGAGAGCTTGCCATTCCTTGAGGCAGTGCGTCAGCTCCGTTGGGAGATGGGTCAAAGCAGCCTGTTTATCCACCTCACCTACGTGCCTTACCTCCATGCTGCCAAGGAACTGAAGACCAAGCCCACGCAGCACTCGGTGAAACAGTTGCAAGAGCTGGGTATCATGCCCGACCTGCTGGTGCTACGCACCGAAAAGGACATACCGCAAAGTATGCGCAGGAAGATTGCACAGTTCTGCAATGTAGCCCCCGAGGCTGTAATCCAGTCGATGGACATGCCTTCGATCTACGAAGTGCCTCTGATGCTGCATGAGCAGCGCATGGACGACACTGTACTGCGCAAATTAGGCCTTTCAGCCGAAGGCGAACCCGACATGGGCCCTTGGAACAAATTCCTGGAGCTGATGAACACGGCAGAAAAGACCGTCCGCATTGGCCTTGTAGGCAAATATGTGGAGCTGCAGGATGCCTATAAGTCGATCAGCGAGGCCCTGTTCCAGGCTGCCACATACAATGGCTATAAGCTCGACTTGGTGTACGTGCACAGCGAAAAGCTCAACGCCGACAATGTGGATGAGAAGCTTGGCGACCTCGACGGCGTGATTGTGGCCCCTGGCTTTGGCCAGCGTGGCATCGAGGGCAAGTTTGTGGCTTTGAAATGGTGCCGTGAGCATGATGTGCCTACCTTTGGCATCTGCCTTGGAATGCAATGCATGGTGATTGAGTTTGCCCGCAATGTGCTTGGCCTTGAGGATGCCAACTCTACTGAGATGGATCCGCACACCTCGCACCCCGTGATTGACCTGATGGAGGAACAGAAGAGCATCAGCAATATGGGTGGCACCATGCGCCTTGGCGCTTACGACTGCCACTTGCGCCCAGGCTCGCGAGCAGCTGAGGCTTACGGCACAACCGACGTTAGCGAGCGTCATCGCCACCGCTTCGAGTTCAACGAGGAATACCGCAAGGCTTACGAGGCCGCTGGCATGCAATGCGTGGGCGAGAACCCCAAGACGAAGTTGGTTGAGGTAGTGGAGATTCCCGACAAGCGCTGGTACATCGGCACTCAGTACCATCCCGAGTACTCGAGCACAGTGCTAAGCCCCAATCCCATCTTCCTGAGCTTCGTTAAGGCAGCCATCGAATATAAAATGACAAATGACAAGTAACAAATGACAAGTGACAAATGACAAGTGACAAATGACAAACTAAAACCTAAAAATATTGGTTTAATTTGTAATTTGTAATTTGTAATTTGTTAACTTGTAACTTGTAACTTGTAACTTGTAATTTGTAATTTGTAATTTGTAACTTGTAATTTGTAATTTAAATAAAATTGGATAAGAATCAATTTTCGGGCATGATCCTGATGGCCCTGGTGATTTTCCTGTTCTTGTGGTGGATGAAGCCCTCGCAGCAGGACCTCGAGGCCCAGCGCGCAGCCCATGAGCAGGCCCAGCAAGCCCTGCAGCAGTCACAGCAGACAGCTGCAAAAGACCTGATTTCGCCCGCTGCTGGCTCCACGCTGGCACAAATCGTGCGCCAAAATGGCGCTGAGGAGGGCTCAGGAGTATATCATTACACCAACCCCAATGTGGACCTGCGCGTCAGCGGGCCCGACTCGGCTTTGGTGCTTTCGGGTGTGGTAAAGGCCGGAAAGGACACTATCGATGTGCGCCGCGTGCTCAACAACGACCTTCTCGACTATTCGCCTGAGCAGGCAGCCCGCGCCACTGCAGCCCTGCACAAGGTGGTGAATACATTCGACAAATACAAGAGCTTTGCACCTTTCTTCTATGGCAAGGAGGAGCGCACAACTCTCGAAAACGACCAGGTGAAGATAACATTCAACAACCACGGCGGTATCATCGAGGAAGTCACGCTCAAGAAATATCTCACCGAAACCACCGAGCCTGCCACCGATGTGACCCTCTTTACAGCTCAGACAGGCGCATATTCCTTTGGTTTCGTTACCAGCGACCAGCGCATCTACACCGATTCGCTCTATTTCCGCACCACTGAGGTTACTGACTCCTCGTTGGTAATGTCGCTGCCTCTTGGCCACGGCATCGAATGGAACATTCGCTACACCGTCGTACCCGACATCTATATCGTGAAGATGGAGATTGAGCAAAAGGGCATCGAGGCAATCATTCCGCCGAGCTGCACCACAGTCAACTTCGACTGGCGCCAGAAGATGTGCCGCAACGAAAAGGGTCGCACCTTTGAGGAGCGAAACAGCGCCCTCACATATAAGATGCTTGATGAGAAGCCCGTAGAGATGAGCGCATCAAAAGATGAGACCGAAAAACTGACTGGCCGCATCAAGTGGGTTGCCTTTAAAAACCAATTCTTCTCATCGGTGGTAATCCCATCGGGTTCATTCTCAAGCGCCGAGGTCACATCAGTGGTGCTGAAGAACAATCCTGGCTATGTAAAGAACATGCGTATGCAGGGCATCTTGCCTTATACTACGGCAGATGGCACGGCCTTGTCGTTCGACTTCTACTTCGGTCCCAACGATTATCCTCTGCTCAGCTCGATTGACAAGAAGATTGATGATGGCAAGGATTTGGACCTCAATCGCTTGGTGTCGCTGGGTTGGACACTCTTCCGCTGGATCAACCAGCTGATTGTGATCCCTGTGTTTACATTCCTGAGCCACTACACTCACAATTATGGCATCATCATCCTGCTGCTCACCATCTTTATCAAGCTGATTCTCTTCCCATTCACCTATAAGAGCTACAAGAGCCAGGCCAAGATGCGCCTCTTGGCTCCTGAAATTAAGGAAATCAACGAAAAATATCCTGGTGCCGAGAATGCTATGAAGCGCCAGCAGGAGACAATGGCTCTCTACAGCCGCGCTGGAGCGTCGCCCTTCTCGGGGTGCTTGCCTCTGATTCTGCAGATGCCCGTGCTGATCGCAATGTTTGCATTCTTCCCGAACGCTATCGAGCTGCGCGGCCAGTCGTTCCTGTGGGCCAAGGACCTCTCAGCTCCTGATACCATCCTTACCTTGCCGTTCACAATTCCATGGTATGGCAACCAGGTAAGCCTCTTCTGCTTGCTGATGACAGTGATCAATGTGGTTTACATGAAGCTGAGCATGAGCAATCAGCCATCGCAGTCGTCGATGCCGGGCATGAAGGTGATGATGTACTTGATGCCGCTGATGTATCTCTTCTTCTTCAACGACTACGCTTCGGGCCTTAGCTACTACTACTTCCTGTCACTGCTGATAACCATCGGCCAGACCTACGCTTTCCGTTTCTTTGTAGATGAGAAGGCCATGCGCCAGCAGATGCTCGAAAACGCCAAGAAGCCACGCAAGAAAAAGAGCGGCTTTATGGCACGCCTCGAAGAGGCTCAGCGCCGCCAGCAGGCCATGCTCCGCGAGCAGCAGCAAAAGCAAGCCAAAGGCCGGAAATAGTAAAACTTAAAACGTATAGATTTTGTTATTTCTTTACAGAAACAACAAAACACCTATATATAATGGAAGAGAAAGAATTCAAGGCTGGGTTCGTCAACATCGTCGGCAACCCCAATGTGGGGAAATCGACGCTGATGAACGACCTTGTTGGCGAGCGCATAAGCATTATCACCAGCAAGGCGCAGACCACGCGCCACCGCATTATGGGAATCGTCAATGGACCCGACTATCAAATCGTGTTCAGCGATACCCCAGGCGTGTTGAAGCCTAAATACAAACTGCAGGAGAGCATGCTCAATTTCAGCGAGGGGGCCCTCACTGATGCCGACGTCCTCATCTATGTCACCGATGTAGTAGAGGATCCCACGAAGAATGCCGACTTCTTAGCTCGCGTGGCCAAGGAGACAGTGCCTGTACTCTTAGTTATCAACAAAATCGATTTGCTCAAGGGCGGACATCAAGAGCTGGAGGCAATTGTGGACAAATGGAAGGGCATTCTGCCTAAGGCGGAGGTGTTCCCGACCTCTGCCACTGAGCGATTCAATGTTGACAATCTGATGCACCGAATTATCGAATTGCTGCCTGTAGGTCATCCTTATTTCGGCACCGATGCCCTCACCGACAAGCCGGCACGATTCTTCGTGACTGAGATCATACGCGAGAAAATCCTTAACAACTACGACAAGGAAATACCCTATTCCGTTGAGGTGATCGTGGAGAAATTTGAAGAAAAAGAAAATGCCATCCATATCATGACCGTGATTTATGTGGAGCGCGACAGCCAGAAGGGCATCCTCATCGGCAAGGGCGGAGCCATGCTGAAGAAGGTAGGCACCGAGGCGCGCAAGGATATTGAGGCATTCTTCGGAAAGAAGGTTTACCTTGAGCTCTTCGTAAAAGTCGAGCCCAATTGGCGCAACCGTGAAAACAAACTTCGTACATTCGGATACATCGAGTGAATTAGTGAATTGGTGAAATAGTGAAATAGTGAATTGGTGAAATAGTGAATTAGTGGTTTGGTGATACCAAATCACTCAACTACCAAATCACCAAATCACCAAATCACCAAACCACCAAATCACCAAACCACCAAATCACTTAACCACCAAATCACCAAACCACCAGAAATTATGGGACAGTTAGTAGCAATAGTGGGGCGCCCCAATGTGGGGAAAAGCACCCTGTTCAATCGACTCACCGAGAGCCGTCAAGCCATCGTGGATCCTACGGCGGGCACTACGCGCGACCGCCAGTACGGCAAGGTGGATTGGAACGGTCGTGAGTTCTCAATAGTTGACACCGGCGGCTGGGTAGTCAACAGCGAAGATGTGTTCGAGAGCGAAATCAACAAGCAGGTTGAGCTTGCAATCGAGCAGGCCGACGAAATCCTGTTTGTAGTGGATGCCATGAACGGTGTCACCGACCTCGATGACCATGTGGCCGAAATCCTGCGTAAGAGCAAAAAGCCGGTGGTGCTCGTAGCCAACAAGGTTGACAGCAACGAGTGGCAGTACAATGTGCCTGAGTTCTACAAGCTTGGCCTTGGCGAGCCATATCCTGTGTCAGCAGTCAGCGGCTTTGGCACAGGCGACCTCCTCGACGAAGTGGTAAAGGAACTTCCCGAAAAGGACGACGATGAAGAGCAACTCGAAGACATTCCTAAGTTTGCCATCGTGGGCCGACCAAATGCGGGCAAGAGTTCGCTCATCAATGCCTTCATTGGCGAGGATCGCCATATCGTGACCGATGTGGCGGGAACTACTCGCGACAGCATCTACACTCGCTATAATAAATTCGGGTTTGACTTCTACTTAGTTGATACTGCGGGCATCCGCAAGAAGAACAAAGTAACCGAAGATATTGAATACTATTCGGTAATTCGCTCTATCCGAGCCATCGAGGCCAGCGACGTTTGCATTCTTATGATTGATGCCACGCGTGGCATCGAGAGTCAGGATGCCAATATCTTCTCGTTGATTCAGAAGAATAAGAAGGGCTTGGTAGTGGTGGTTAACAAATGGGACTTGGTGGAAGAGAAATCTCAAATAGCCATCAAGACATTTGAAACAGCCATACGCAACCGCTTTGCTCCATTTGTGGATTTCCCGATTATCTTCGCCTCGGCATTGACCAAGCAGCGCATTTTCAAGGTGCTGGAGACTGCCATCGATGTTTACAAGAATCGCAAGCGCATCATCCCCACCAGCGAGGTGAATCGCGTGATGCTCGAGGACATCGCTGCTTATCCGCCACCAGCCAACAAGGGCAAATATGTGAAGATCAAGTATGTTACGATGCTTAAGGGCGCGCAGGTGCCCACGTTCATCTTCTTCTGCAACCTGCCGCAATGGGTGAAAGAGCCGTACCGCCGCTATCTGGAAAACAAAATCCGAGAGCACTGGGACTTTTCAGGCACCCCCATCAACATCTACATGCGCGAAAAGTAACGAGAACCAACGAAAAGAAACGAGAATCAACGAAAAGAAACACGAATCGTTGATTCTCGTTTTTTCGTTGATTCTCGTTATTGTTATTTTGGGGTATAGATTTGTCATTTGCATATGCTAAATAAAAATTTATGAATTTTTTTCAAATTTTTTAATCAAAACCTACGATATAATAAAAATAATTCCTAAATTTGCAAACTAAATAAAAATTCAAGAGGAATAGTTGCTATCAAGCCTCTTTGACGCGAACGCATTTCTTGATACGACTGACGCTAAAATAAGCCGATCACGGATTAAAGAGACAAAATTATTATATGTTTAATTATTTGGTATGAAAAAGTTGTTTTTAGGCCAAATTGTAAAATGGTAGGGTGAAATAGCTGGAAGCAGTACTAAACAG
>JAJBUG010000082.1 GCA_020860515.1 Bacteroidales bacterium
ATCAGCTTACCTGTGAGCGCGATGCCATAAACAAAGCCCACAATGAAGGCCGCGAGGAAGGCCGCGAGGAAGGCCGCGAGGAAGAAAAAATCAGGATGGCACGAGAGCTTAAAGAGTTGAACGTGCCGATAGAAAAAATCGCTAAAGCAAGTGGCTTGAGCGCTGAGGAAATAGAAATGTTATAAACATATCGCAATTCACCGTGGCCTCCGTGGGTCTGGCCTGATGGTCAGACCCACTAATCTATGTAGGTTTATGAGCGAAAGAATTTATCTGTGCTTGGCTCACATGAGCGGCAATGAGGAGAAGTATATCAAGGAGGCGTTTCTGCCCAGCGGGCCGATGGTGAGCGAGGATCAAGCGCGGTGGATCGTGGAGCAGATTCGCGAAGCGATTGTGTGAAGTTGGGTTCACCACGGAGACACGGAGGACACGGAGAACTTTTTGTGATTTCACCACGGAGACACGGAGGACACGGAGAACTTTTTGTGATGATTTTCGATGGCCAGGCCTTTTGTTTTGGTGGAATGTTTAAACAATTTCGACTTATTTTCTGTTAAATTCAAAAAAAAGTAGTAACTTTGCAACTCATTTCAAACCAATACGGAGGTCTTAGCAAGGAATATGAATTTAGGTTTGTTTTTCGACATCCTCAACACCGTTTCAACCTCAGGCCAGGAGCGACTTCTGGCAGAGAAAATGGAAGAATGGCTCTCAGGCAGCGGCCCAAAGATTACTCGCGTGCCAGAACCATCGACAGCTGATGCACCATTTAATATATTGATAGCCTGGGGCGACCCTCAAATCCTATTCTGCACCCACCTCGACACCGTGCCTCCGTATATCCCCCCAAAGATGACTCAGCTAAGCTGCTGCGACGCTCTGATTGAGGGTCGCGGCTCGTGCGATGCCAAGGGCCAGATTTTCAGCATGCTTACCGCTTGCCAAGAATTGGCGGAAAGGGGAGAGTCGGGCTTCGGTCTGCTGCTGCTCCACGGCGAAGAGACAGGCTCGTACGGCGCTAAGGAGTTTCGCAATCTGCCGGGCGCAAAATATGTGATTGTGGGCGAACCCACCGACAATAAGATGGTGACAGCCAGCAAGGGCACCAAGGCATTTGAGGTGGAGATCACTGGCAAGCCTTTCCATTCGGGTTACCCTGAGCACGGACTGAGCGCCATCAATCTGTTTGTGGACTTGGTGAATAAGTTGCGAACTACCGAATTTCCTGTTGACCCAGAGATGGGTGAAACCACTTGGAACATAGGCAAGCTCATCAGCGACAATCCACAGAATATCCTAAGCCCCAAGCTAACATGCCGCATCTATTTTCGTACTACTGAGGCCAGCGACAAGGCTGTGGTAGATACCATGCTTGGCATGGCTGATGAGCATATCAGCATTAAGAACTTAGGTGGCGACACCCCGATGCACTACACTGTGCTGCCAGGATTTCCAACCACGACTGTGGCATTCGGCAGCGACGCGCCCCAGCTCACCAATTGCGAGCACAAGCTGCTGATTGGCCCCGGCTCGATATTGGTAGCTCACACTGCACAAGAGAACATTCGCCTCAGCCAATTGCAAAAGGCTGTGGAAAATTACATTTCTATTTTCGAAATATTAAAAACACGAATATAGGTAAAAATGATTATCATGAAATTTGGCGGCACCTCTGTCGCCGACAGCGAGGCAATCTCCAGGGTAATTACCATAATTGAGGGCAAGCTCAAAGAGCAGCCAATAGTTGTGGTGTCGGCTCTGTCGAAAGTTACCGACTTGCTTTACAAAGTGGCCGATGCGGCTCGCGACCGAGACGTGGACAAGGCCAAGGCTCTGGTGGACCAACTTCGCGATCGTCATATAGATTTAGTAGAGAATCTGCTGCCAGCTGGCGATTATCGCTACGAGGCTGATTCGGCAGTGCGCAGCATCTGCCACGCCCTCACGGCATTCGTCGAGGCCATCTGCACGGTGGGCGAGCTGACCAGCCGCAGCCAAGCCACCATAATCAGCAACGGAGAGTTGCTGTCGAGCCGCATCATTGGCATAGCCATGAACCAACGCGGCATCCCCACCGGCTATGTGGATGCCCGCAAGATGATAATTGTGAGCGGCGACCCTATGAAGGGCGACCCCATCTTCTCAGAAATTGAAAAGAGAGTGCCCGAGGAAATCAACCGCGCATTCCAGGGCCATAAGGCTGTGATTACCCAGGGATTCATCGCCAGCTCGCTCAACGAGCAGCCCGCAGTGCTTGGCCGAGGCGGCAGCGACTATACTGCGTCGCTCATCGGCATGGCCATGGATGCCACCGCAATCGAAATCTGGACCGATGTGGATGGGGTAAAGACAGCCGATCCGCGACGCGTGGCCTGCACAAAGAGCATTGAGAAGATATCATTTGAGGAAGCAGCCGAAATGGCCCATTTCGGAGCCAAGGTGCTGCACCCGCTCACTATCGAGCCAGCTGTGATGAAAAATATCCCAGTGTTTGTGCTCAATTCACTTAATCCCACCTCAAAAGGCACCGCGATTCTGCAGAGCGACCAGATTGAGGACGGAGTGAAGTCGATTTCATTCAAGGAGAAAATCCGATTGGTGAATATATTCTCCACCAAGATGATTAATGTGTCGGGCTTCCTGAGCAAGGTATTCAACGTGTTTGCTGAAAACAATGTGTCGGTTGACCTGATTTCAACCTCCGAGGCCAACATATCAATCACCCTCGAGGAAGGCCAAGACCTGGAAAAGGTGGTGAAGCAGTTGTCGGAGTTTGCCGAGGTGAAGGTTGACGACGACAAGTCGCAGGTGTCGATAATCGGCAAGAACATTGGCACACAGCGCGGATTGCTGCGCTGGGCCCTTGGCTCGCTCAGCAACACCAATGTGTATATGATTTCGCAAGGCGCATCAGTAGTCAATATCAGCTTTGTAGTTGACCGCGACCACCTCGACGAAGTGCTGCAAGAGTTCCACAACATCTTATTCGATTACTAATATGCAAGTAGCAATAAGTGGATACGGAAAGATGGGCCACATGGTGACAGAAATCTTGGAGAAGCGCGGCATAGAGTGCGCAGGCGCAAGCGAGGACATCCGCAGTTTCGATCCCGCCTTGGCAAGCCAATGCGTGGTCATCGATTTCACTACGCCCGCTGCAATTCGGGAGAATTACAAATTCCTGGCCGACAACTTCAAGGCTGTGGTGATAGGCACCACTGGCTGGGATGACATTCGCGACGAGGTGATAGAATATTTCGAGAAGGCAGGCACCCCGATGGTGTACGCGTCGAATTTCTCAATAGGAGTGAATCTATTCATGGCAACAGTTGACAAGCTCACCAGCCTGATGGCTGAGACTGGCGGATACAGCCCTTACATGATAGAAATGCACCATTGCCATAAGCTGGATGCACCCAGCGGCACTGCCAAAAGCTTGGCCGAAATTGTTGACCGCAATCTTGGCACCCATGTGGATATCCAGAGCGTGCGCTGCGGCGAAATCCCCGGCATCCATATTGTGGGATTCGAGGGCGATTGCGACCGCATTGTGCTGAAGCATGAGGCTTTCTCGCGCAAAGGTTTTGCTGAAGGCGCCGTGCTGGCAGCCATCAAGGCTGACGGGCTGCAAGGCGTCTGGAATTTCAAAGATTTAATTTTAAAATAACCTATGGCTCTAAATACAATCTCAGGGTGCGGAACAGCACTCATCACACCTTTCCGCGACGGCGCAGTAGATAGCCAAGCTTACACTCGACTGGTGAAGCGCCAAGTAGAGCAGGGCATTGACTTCCTGGTGCCACTGGGCACCTCGGCTGAGACCCCATGCCTGACCGACGATGAAAAGGTAAATATCCTGCGCCTGACTCGCACCAATGCCCCGGGAAAAACTCTCGTGGCGGGCGTGGGCACCAACTCGCTTATCGGCACGCTCCACAATGCTGAGCTTCTCAACGAAGCTGACGCATTCCTGGTCGTGACCCCATATTATAACAAGCCTACCCAGCGAGGCCTGTATGAATATTTCAGCGCTGTGGCCAAGCATTGCAAGGACAAGCCCATTATCCTGTACAATGTGCCTGGGCGCACTGGCACCAACATGGTGGCTGACACCACTGTGCGCCTTGCCAAGGAGCATGAAAATATAATCGCCGTGAAAGAGGCATCCGGCAATATGGACCAAATCCGCAAGATTTTGGCCAAGGCACCGCATGATTTTTGCGTGCTGAGCGGCAATGATGACCAGACGCTGGAAATAATGCTCGATGGCGGCAAGGGCGTGATATCGGTGGCCAGCAATGTGGTGCCTGGACGAATGACGCAAATGGTGAAGGCTGCCTCAGAAGGCGACTTCCGAGGCGCCAGCAAGGAGTTCCGCCAGTTGATACCGCTCTTCGAAGCTTGCTTTATCGAAAGCAACCCAATTCCCGTGAAAGCCGCGCTGGCTATCATGGGCCTGTGCAAGAACGAACTGCGCCTGCCGCTCACTTCGTGCGAACCCTCTACCTACGATAAGATGCTGCGTGTGCTCCACCGACTTGGATTATTGAAAGAATGATTATGAAGTTCGATGAGGCAATGGCAGCACTCGAGGCTGGAAGCCTGCGAGTAGCTGAGAAGAAGGACGGAAAGTGGCATGTGAATCCAGGAGTGAAGGAGGCCATACTCGATGGCTTTCGCATTGGCAAGCTAATGGATATGTCCAGTGGAGTGTTCTCGTTCGTGGACAAAGATACTTATCCAGCTCGCCAATTCACGGTATCCGACGGCGTAAGGGTGGTGCCTGGAGGCACTACCGTGCGCCGTGGCTCATACTTGGCTCCGAGCGTGGTGGTGATGCCCCCAGCTTATGTAAACGTGGGCGCATACGTGGATGAAGGCACCATGATTGACAGCCATGCCTTGGTGGGAAGCTGCGCACAAGTGGGCAAGCGAGTGCATCTGAGCGCCGCTTCGCAACTTGGAGGCGTGCTGGAGCCAGTGGGCGCGCTGCCAGTTATTATCGAAGACGATGTGTTTATCGGCGGCAATTGCGGCATCTACGAAGGCACGATTGTGCGCGAGCGTGCAGTGATTGGCAGCGGTGTGATTCTCAACGCTTCCACTCCGCTTTACGATGCCACCAATGGCGAGTTTGTAGAGAGAAATGCCAACGGCTGCCTTGAGGTGCCCGAGGGCGCAGTGGTGGTGGCTGGTAGCCGCCCCATTACCAAAGGCCCGGGAGCAGAGGCTGGAATCCATCTCTATGCCCCCGTGATTGTGAAATATCGCGATGCAAAGACCTCGGCAGCTACTACGCTCGAGGATTTGCTGCGTTGACCATTTTAAATAAAACTTACTGATTATGGACCAACTTTTCTCTCAGGATACCCATTCATTTTTCCGCAGTCCGGTGCGCGAGATATTCAAGCGCGTGGATTTGAACAAGATATATTCGTTTGCCGGAGGCTATCCATCGGCTGACACATTTCCACTGAACGATTTTTCGGAAATAATGCAGCGGGTTATCCGGGAGAAAGGTGGTCAAGCTTTTCAGTATGGTGCTACCCAGGGCGTGACCGAGCTGCGCCAAGCTGTAGCCGACCGCTATTCAGTACCTATCGAGAAGGTGCAAATCACATCTTCGAGCCAGCAAGGCATTGATGTGATCACTCGCGTGCTTGTTGACCCAGGAGATGTAATCCTAACGTTCAATCCAAGCTATCTGGGTGCACTGCAGTCATTTTGCAGCTACCGAGCCGACATTCAGGCGCTGAGCAAGGACCTTAATGAATGGGATGCGCAGGTGGAAGCACTCAAAGCCGAGAGTAAGAAGATAAAGTTTGTGTATGCCATTGCCGATTTCCAAAATCCATCAGGCGAGACATTGACCATCGAACAGCGCCAAGCCTTGGCTGACTTGGCTCGCAAGCATGGCTTCTTGGTGCTGGAGGACGCACCTTATCGCGAGCTGAGATATGAAGGCGAAGATTTGCCCACAATATACAGCTTGGCGCCTGATGTGACAGTGCATCTTGGCTCATTCTCCAAGATTATGGCTCCCGGATTCAGGCTTGGCTGGATGTTCGGCCCCGAAGATGTGCTCGACAAGGTGTTCGTGTGCAAGCAAAGCCTTGACCTTTGTCCGCCAGTTTTCGACCAATATGTGGCTGCCGAATTTCTGAGCAGTGGTAAATTGGATGCTAATTTGAAGAAGAGCATCGAGCTGTACCGTGGCAAGCGCGACTTAATGCTCGGCTTATTGGAGAAATACATGCCCGAAGGGGTGACCTGGACCCATCCGAAAGGCGGCCTTTTCCTGTTCTTGACCCTGCCTGAGGGCTTTGACGCAGTAAAATTCTACGATCGTGCGCTTGATGCTGGCGTGGCTTATGTGTCGGGGTCGTTCTTCCATACAGATGGCAAAGGACTCAACACAATGCGCCTTAACTTCTCATTCATGACACCCGAAAAGATAGAAGCCGGAATACCATTGTTGGCACAATTGATACGCGAAGAGTTATGATACTGCACAAATATCAAGGAGCGGGCAATGACTTTCTGATTACCGATAACCGTGACAAATCTATAAGTCTGACCGAAAGCGAAATTCAGGCTCTGTGCGACCGCCGCTACGGAGTGGGAGCTGATGGCGTGATGCTGCTGGAGCCAGGCGAAGAAGGCTACGGCTTCACGATGGTATATTACAACAGTGATGGCTCGGGAGGCATGATGTGCGGCAATGGCGGACGCTGCATAGCTGCGTTTGCTGCCGATTGCGGAATCACAGATTTGCGATTTATTGCAGCTGATGGGCCCCATACGGCAGAAATTTTGGCTCAGAATGGCAAAGAGCGCACAGTGCGCTTGGCCATGAAGGATGTGACTGAAATAGAACATTATCCCGAGGGCATTTTCATTGACACTGGCACTCGCCATTTGGTAGTTCCAGTCCTGGATATAGAAAATGTGGATGTGGAAAACAAGGGCAGGGAGTTGAGATATCTGCCAAAGTTCGGCCCCATTGGGGTAAATGTGAATTTTACCCAACGCATTGGCGACACACTGCATGTGCGCACCTATGAAAAGGGCGTGGAGGCCGAAACATTTGCCTGCGGCACAGGCATTACAGCCGCTGCAATTGCCGATTTCATATTAGACAGACTCGAAAATATGAAACCCAAGGATGAGCATACACGCATAGAAATTCCCATTCGCGCGAAGCGTGACTCTCTGAAGGTGGATTTCGTAGCTCACCTGGATGGCTCATTCCGATCGGTGCATCTTACAGGGCCAGCCACACGCGTAGCTATGATTGAAATTTAAGCTTTTGAATTGGCAAGCGCCAAAGATTCGGGCTTGCCAATATCAATCCAATCATAAGGAGTGGGGGATTTGTATCCTAAAATTTCATGGGATTGGCACGTCTCCACATAGAAAGGCGTGATAGAGAATACTGGCCCATGAGAGGCTGCATAGCTTTCAAGCAAAGGAAATATTTCGGGGTTGCAGATGTGGATTCCATTAAAGGCAAAAGGGGAGCCTGAGCCAATCACCTCGCCAGTTTTTACATTTTCCCAACCATGCATTAGCATCTGCTGATTGAAAAGCAGATAACGCGACGTGGTGCGTTCTGCCACCAAAAGAGTAGCCAGAGGCCCAGTCGAGGCTGCCATCATAGGAACCAAATCCACATTTGTGAAAATATCAGCATTGTGGACTAAGAAGGGGGAATCCTGCAAATATTGGCGCGCATGGAGCATACCGCCGCCAGTGTCGAGCAGCAAGTTGCTTTCGTCGCTTATATCTATTTTGACCCCAAAATTATTGTTGGCGACCAAGAACTCTATGATTTGGCTGGCAAAATGGTGCACATTGACCACCATTTCGGCGATGCCCAGAGCTTTCAGCTTTAGGATTACACGCTCGAGCATAGGTACGCCTCCCACGGGGGCCAAGGCCTTGGGATGCTGATCAGTCCAAGGCTTCAGGCGGCTGCCAATCCCTGCGGCGAAAATTAGTGCTTTCATAGAGGTTACTGAGAGCGCTGCTCTATCTGGGTAGGAATTGCTGTTCGATATCTTGCTCACGGTGCACAAGCTCAACCTTTACATGGAATTTTTCATGCAGATGCTGGGCCATGTGCTGGGCGCAATACACTGAGCGGTGCTGGCCGCCAGTGCAGCCAAAGCAAACCATCAGGTTGTTGAATCCGCGCTCCACATATCTGGCTACTGTAGAATCAACCAGGGCATAACAATGCTCCAGGAAGGGACCGATTTCGCCGTCATCCTCCAAGAATTTTATCACAGGAGTATCCAAGCCTGTGAAAGGCTTGAAGCGCTCGTATTTTCCAGGATTGTTCACGCCTCGGCAGTCAAACACGTAGCCTCCGCCATTGCCAGTAGCATCATTGGGAATACCCTTTTTGTAGGCGAAGCTCATCACCTTTACCGTAAGCATCCTCTTTTGCAGGGCATCAGAGAATTGCTTCATATCCACCAATCGCAACAGCAAATCATTGAGATAAGGATAGTCAGTGAAGGGCTTTTGCAGCAGGTCGCGAAGATTGGCCAGCGCAAATGGCACGCTCTGCAAGAAATGAGGTTTCTTCTCGAAGTATCCTCGATAGCCATAAGCGCCAAGCACCTGCATAATGCGGAAAAGCACGAAGTGTCGCAGCTGCTCGTAGAAATACTCCTCATCTACGGGTTTGTACTTGCGCAGGGCTTTGATGTATTCCTTGAGCAAATCTTGGCGCAGACTGTCGGGGAAATTCGCCTTGGCCTGCCACAAGAAAGATGCAACGTCGTAGAAGAATGGTCCTTTGCGTCCACCCTGGAAGTCGATGAACCATGGCTCGCCATCTTTGATCATTACGTTGCGGCTTTGGAAGTCGCGGTACATGAATGTGCTGGATTTGCTGCGCATCAGCACTTGCGCCAAGGTGTTGAAATCATCTTCAAGTTTGCTCTCAGAGAACTCAAGGCCAGTGGCCTTGAGGAAGCAATATTTGAAATAATTAAGGTCCCACATAATGGTACGCAGGTCAAATTCCTCGGGCGGATAGCACATGCCGAAATTCAGGCCTACTGCGCCTGAGAATTGAATCTCTGGCAACTTCTGGATTGTCTTTACCAATAGCTCGCGCTCGTGAGCTGAGAAAGAGCTGGTGAGGCGCCCCTTCTCGATAGCATTGAACAGGAGCGTATCGCCCAGGTCCTGCTGGAGATACGACATCCGGTCGGGGCTAATTGCCAGCACCTTTGGCACTGGTATTCCGCGCTCGGAAAAATGCTGGTCGAAATATAGGAAAGCCTCGTTTTCTTCGCGGCATGTGCCCAGCACGCCTATGATGCTCTCAGGGCCATGGAGGCGGAAATATCGGCGGTTGGAGCCCGACGAGGGTAGCTCGACTACCTCGGTGGGCTCTGCGCCCACCAATTCTCGGTAAAGCTTAGTCAATGGAATAGCTGCGTCCATGTGTGGGTTAATAACCTAAGTCAGACAGGAATTTAATGTGCATGAGGCGGATTTCTTCCTCGGTGTAGTCAGCTCCCAGTTCTTCGAGGGCAGCCTTGAGGTCGTCCTTCTCAGTATTCTTGAAATAGTCGAAGATTTCCTCTTGCACGTCGGGGTCGATCACCTCGTCGATATAATACTTGATGTTGATTTTAGTGCCGGAATACATGATGCTCTCGATTTCATCGAGCAGGTCAGAAAATTCCAGCCCGTAAGCTTCGGCCAATTCGTCGAGGGCCACTCTGCGGTCGATAGCTTGGATGATGTTTTTCTTTTGTTTGCTTTTGCTGGCCAGGCTCAGCATCCTGAAGTCCTCGGGGCGCTCGATGTCATTTTCTTCGACATGTTTTTTGATGAGGGCTACAAATTCCTCACCGTAGCGCTTGGCCTTGCCCTCGCCAACCTTGGGAATGTTTTGGAGTTCCTTGATGGTAGTGGGGTAGGTCGATGCCATGGCATCCAGTGAAGCCTCTTCGAAGATGACATACGGAGGCACTCCGAGCTTCTTGGCAATCTTATTGCGCAGGTCCTTGAGGATGTTGAAAAGCTCGGGATCCACTGCGCCGGCTGCGCCCCCGCTGGGAGCCTCTTCCTCTTCATCGGAGAACTCATTGTCCTCAACAATCTTGAATGACACGGGATTCTTCAGGAACTTCTTGCCGGCAGGGGTGATGCGAATTAGGCCATAATTCTCGATGTCCTTTTCCAGATAGCCGCTGATGATGGCTTGTCGGATTACGGCGCTGAGGAAACGCTCGTCGCTGCCTTCGGCGCAGCCAAAGACTTCGAGGTCCTCGTGACCGTAATTCTTGACATCGGGGGTGGCTATACCCCGCATAATATTGATAATGTAATCAGCCTTGAATTTTTCTTTAAGCGCAGCCACTGTTTCAATGACTGCAAGCAAATCTTCTTTAGCTTCCACTCTTTTCTTGGGATTAATGCAATTATCACAACATCCGCAGTTGTCTTCCAAATACTCTTCTCCGAAATAATGCAGCAGGCTCTTGCGTCGGCATACCGACGACTCAGCATAGCTGGCTGTCTCAGCCAAGAGCTGCTTGCCAATCTCCTGCTCGGCCACAGGCTTGCCCTGCATGAATTTTTCCATCTTCTGCAAATCCTTAGCGGCATAGAAGGTGATGCACAAGCCCTCGCCTCCATCTCGGCCGGCTCGGCCAGTCTCTTGATAGTAGCCTTCGAGGCTCTTGGGCATGTCATAATGGATTACGAAGCGCACGTCGGGCTTGTCGATACCCATGCCGAATGCAATCGTGGCCACAATCACATCGATGTTCTCGTGAATGAAGGCATCCTGATTGGCATTACGCGTGGCGCTGTCCATGCCGGCATGGTAGGCCAGGGCCTTGATGTCGTTGATTTGCAGCAGTTCGGCCAGCTCCTCCACTTTTTTGCGGCTCAGGCAATATATGATGCCGCTCTTGCCGGGATGATTCTTGATGAAGCGGATTATGTCACGGTCGATGTTCTTGGTTTTCTGCCTTACCTCATAGTAAAGGTTGGGGCGGTTGAACGACGACTTGAACACAGTGCCTCCCAGAATCCCGAGGGTCTTCATAATATCGTGCTGCACCTTGGGGGTGGCAGTAGCGGTAAGCGCTATGATAGGGCGCTGCCCAATTACATTCACTATAGGGCGGATTCGGCGGTATTCCGGTCGGAAATCGTGGCCCCATTCTGAGATGCAATGAGCCTCGTCGATGGCGTAGAATGAGATGTTGGCTTGTCGCAGGAAATCTATGTTCTCTTCCTTGGTCAGAGATTCAGGGGCCACGTACAGCAAGCGCGTATGGCCAGAAAGCACATCTTCCTTTACCTGCTCAATCGCTGTCTTGTTGAGCGAAGAGTTGAGAAAATGCACCACATTGTCGGCTTCGCTAAAATTGCGCATTGCATCCACCTGATTTTTCATCAATGCAATCAGGGGCGAAATCACGATGGCCGTGCCAGGCATCAGCAAAGCTGGCAGTTGATAGCAAAGCGATTTGCCACCGCCGGTAGGCATGAGCACAAAGGTGTCGCGGCCTTGCATGAGATTGGTAATGATGGCTTCTTGATTGCCTTTGAAGCAGTCAAAGCCAAAATGCAATTTTAGCGCTGAGGATAATTGTTTTCTGAAGCTGTTGTCCATTTGCAAGGAAGAGAAAGTGAAGTGAGGAGAATCGAAAAAGTCTCAGGTTCTAAGTCAGGGATGTTGCTTAAATAATTTGATTAATATGGGCGATTGCGGTCATGCCTCGAAATTTGCCTTTTTGAGTTGCTCTTGGGCGTATTCGGGGGTTACCACAAATTTCTTATCTTCTGTGCCAGGAATGTCGAACATGGCATCAATCATAATCGTCTCCACAATCGACCGCAGTCCGCGTGCTCCGAGTTTGAACTCAATGGCTTTGTCCACGATGAAGTCAAGGGCCTCGGGAGTGAACTCAAGCTTTACGCCGTCCATGGCAAAGAGCTTCTCGTACTGCCGCGTGATTGCATTTTTTGGTTCGGTGAGCACACGGCGCAGCGCGTCGCGGTCCAGGGCCTCCAGGGTTGTGAGAATAGGGAGGCGGCCTATGATTTCGGGAATCAAGCCATAGCTCTTGAGGTCCTGAGGTGCCACGAATTGCATATAATCTTCGCGCTTGAGATGGCGGCGCACCTTGTCGCCAGTGGCATAACCCACCACATGGCTATTGAGGCGATGAGCCACCTTGTCCTCGATGCCGTCGAAAGCACCGCCGCAGATGAAGAGGATGTTCTTGGTGTCAACCGGTATCATCTTCTGCTCGGGATGCTTGCGACCGCCTTGCGGAGGCACATTCACGATTGAGCCCTCAAGGAGCTTGAGAAGGCCTTGCTGCACGCCTTCGCCGCTGACATCGCGGGTGATTGACGGGTTGTCGCCTTTGCGAGCGATTTTGTCGATTTCATCAATAAACACAATGCCGCGCTCGGCCTTGGCCACATCGTAATCTGCCACTTGCAGCAGGCGTGTGAGGAGGCTTTCGATATCTTCGCCCACATAGCCGGCCTGAGTCAACACGGTGGCGTCGACGATAGTGAATGGCACATCGAGCATCTTGGCGATTGTGCGAGCCAGCAGGGTTTTGCCTGTTCCTGTGGGACCGACAAGGATGATATTGCTCTTTTCGATATCCACATCATCAGTCGGGGGCTGGGCCAGACGCTTGTAGTGGTTATAGACGGCCACCGACAGATAGCGCTTTGCGCTATCTTGGCCGATGACGTATTGGTCGAGGAAAGCCTTGATTTCCTTAGGCTTTGGCACCTTTTGCAGATTTATGCCTCCCGACTTGGCATCCTTCAGGTTTACGTTCTTGCCATTTCCCGCAGCCACCTGCTTGTGGTAGTCGATGATCATCTGATGCAACTGGTCCACACAATCGGGACAGATGCACATTTTCTCATCAGGGGTAGGGATCAAGAACTCGGCCATGTCGGCAGGCCTTCCGCAGAAGGCGCAACATGAGATTCCGCTTTGTTTCTTAGCCATTGCTATAGATTAATGTTTGGCTTTGATCAGCACTTGATCAATCATACCGTATTCCTTGGCCTCCTCGGCGGTCATCCAGTAGTCGCGGTCGCTGTCGCGCTCTACCTTCTCGTATGGCTGGCCTGAATGGTCAGAGATGATGGTGTAGAGTTCCTTCTTCAACTTCTGGATTTCGCGGGCAGTGATTTCGATATCGCTGGCTTGGCCTTGGGCACCGCCCATGGGCTGGTGTATCATGATGCGGCTGTGGCGCAGAGCGAAGCGCTTGCCCTTGGTGCCAGATACAAGCAGCACTGCAGCCATCGAGGCAGCAATGCCTGTGCAAATAGTGGCCACGTCGCTGCTGATATACTGCATGGTGTCGTAGATGCCGAGGCCGGCATAAACCGAACCGCCAGGCGAATTGATGTAGATCGACACGTCCTTGCCAGGGTCAGCTGAGTCGAGATATAGCAGCTGGGCCTGGATTACATTGGCGGTGTAATCGTTGACCTCAGTGCCCAGGAATATGATGCGGTCCATCATCAGGCGTGAGAACACGTCCATCTGAGCCACATTGAGTTGGCGCTCTTCGATGATGGTGGGTGAAATGTAGCTCGAAGTAATGGAATTGACCGAACTAATGTACTGGTCGAGGGCCAGGCCATTCATTCCCAGGTGGTGCACACCATAATTTCTGAAATCGTTGTTATTCATAATTTCTTTGGGTTTGTCAATACTATTTTCAATCTTTCTTAATACTGTTTCCAATATTTTATTCAAAGTTACAAAAAAATCTGGAAATATGAAAATTTCCAGATTTTTTTGTTGCTTCTGAGTGCAATTTTTTTGATTTTGGCTGAAATTTAGTCTTTTTCAACCATTTTTTTGAACTCATCGAGGCTTACCTCCTTCTCGTCGATAGTTACAGTGTTGCGGATCACATGGAACACTTTGTTCTCGCTTACGCTATCGAAAATGCGCTGGCGGTACTCTTTCTCTTTGAGCATGTTGTCGGCGTACTTGTCGATGATTTCTTCGTCGAGGTTGGTCATGCCATAGGAAGCGAATTGCTGGTAGCTCATGAGCTTGGCAAGTTGCTTGAGGTCACTCTCTTCAATCTTCACGTCGAGCTGGCGGCTGATTTCGCCCTTGATGAGCTGCCATACGAGGCTTTCGCGGATCTTGCTGTATTCCTCATCTATGTTCTCAGCTGTGAGACCTTCGTTGCGAGCGACAAGCCACTTCTTCAGGAAGCCATCGGGGAGGACTACATCTTTGAACTTGTCGAGGAAGTATTTGCGAGTGTCAGCGGCGAAGAGCTGGCGGCTGCTGTCGTTGAGCGAACGCGAGATCATGTCGGTCAGTGCAGCGGTGTATTCCTCTTCGTTGTGCACCTTGTCCTTGCCAAATACATTGTCGAAAAACTCTTGGTCATGCTCGGCAGGCTTGAGCACGATGATTTCTGAGATGGCCATCTCGAAGTCGGCCTTGATTTCGGGAGCCTTGTCCTTGTCAACATTGAGCATCGATGAGAGCTCGGCAGCATTGCCCTCGCAAGTCTTCCAGGGGTTGAACACCACCTTGTCATCGACATGCTTGCCCAAGAACTTTGCGGCCTCTTCCTTGTCCTTGAAATAGAATGGGGCCACAATGCCATTGATTACTTGGATAGCCTCGCCATCTTCGCGCACAGTGCCGTCGGCATTGAGCTCCATGAGGGCGCCTTTCACGAGAGCGCGGTCATCCACGGTGTCGCCAGGCACTTGGGCGCCCATGCGCTCGCGGAGCTGCTTGTCTTGCTCAGCGCGCATGTCGTCGGAAACAGCGATGGTATAGTAGGGGAGTGTAATATCTTTGTTGATGGTAAGGTTGAAATCGGGTCCGAATCCAACTTCATATTCAAATGTGTAGTTGTCCTCGTCAAGGTTGATTTCCTTTACCTCTTTGGGCATGGGCTCGCCCAGGATGTTGAGCTTGTTGTCGTCAATGTACTTTACTACCTCGCGGTACACCAGGTCATTGATGACTTCGCTCTTCACGCCCTTGCCAAAACGGCGGCGCAGCATGTCGACTGGAGCTTTGCCCTTGCGGAAGCCCGGGATGACATGAGTGTCATTGATGCGCTTGAGCTCCTTCTTTACCTTGTCGGCGTAATCGGCTGGTTCGACGGTCACCTTGATGACGCCCTCGACGTTGCCGGTCTTGTCTAAACTTACGTTCATTGTGTTTCTTTATTTATATATGTAGAGTTTTAGTTATAAACGTTGGTTCTAAGCATTGGTTTGCTGTGTTGGTCAAATCAAGTTGCAAAATTAATCATAAATTTTGATATCACAAATTTCTTGTTTCGGTTTTTACCGCAAGATTGGCCAAAAAACCTTATTTT
Organism: Bacteroidales bacterium; assembly: GCA_020860515.1. Lineage (GTDB taxonomy): Bacteria > Bacteroidota > Bacteroidia > Bacteroidales > Muribaculaceae > CAG-873. The sequence goes on from JAJBUG010000082.1 coordinate 15,393, forward strand.
TTCCCTCTAAAAAGAAAATATCACAAGTAAGTGAAATTTTTCTTAAAAAAATTTGTGAATATGCAATTTAAATTGTTAACTTAGCAGCAAAATATTTGAAACTTAAAAAAACGACCATGATATTAAGATTTAGAATCGTCTCAGACGAGGTGTCGAATTTCAAGCGAGAGATTGAAATCGACGGCACAGCCACTTTCCTTGACCTCAAAAATGCCATCTGCGAGAGTGTGAATTATGATAAGAATCAGATGTGTTCGTTCTTCCTCTGCAGTGATGACTGGGAGAAACAAAAGGAAATAACCATGGAGGACATGTACACCGACGATGACCAGGAAGTGTGGCTGATGGACGAGTGCGAGCTCAGCGACTATCTGGAGGAAGAAGGCCAGAAGATGCTCTTCGTATTCGATTACATGACCGACCGATGCATGTTTATGGAGCTGAAGGCCGTGATTACGGGCAAGATCCTTAAGGACCCAGTGTGCACACTGGCTCTTGGCAAGGCTCCGCAGCAGACAATCGATATTGATGAGTTCACAAAGAATCTTGAAGAAAAAGCCGCCGCATCAGTCAACACCGATATTGATGATATCGATGAGGAGTTCTACGGCAGCGACGAATATGATCCTTCAGAGTTCGATGCCGAGGGCTTCGACGAAATCAACTACGATTAGTGATTTGGTGAGATGGTGATTTGGTGACTTGGTGATTTGGTGACTTGGTGATTTGGTGAGATGGTGATTTGGTGAGATGGTGATTTGGTGAGATGGTGATTTGGTGAGATGGTGATTTGGTGATTTGGTGACTTGGTGATTTGGTGAGATGGTCACAAAATCACTAAAACACAAATTCACTAAAACACTAAATCACTAAAACACAAATTCACTAAAACACTAAGTCACTAAAACACTAAAACACTAAATCACTAAAACACTGCCTTTGGCTTGGTGGCCTGGAAATCCTTGAGGTATTCAGGCACGCTGTAAGCTAAGTCGAGGAACTCGCGACGCATATAAGCCAAGTCGGAAAGGGCCAGCATGTCTACTGCCAATGGCTGCACATTAGGAATGAACATAGCATTCTTGGCAGTGGGCAAGCCTTGGAATTTATCACTTCCATCGCCAAAGAAGAAAGTAGGGCGACCCGTAGCAAGCAGGGGAGCATAGCTGTCAGCATCAAGAATCATTGGCTGGGGCTCAAGCAGGGATTGCAAGGCCAAGTCGTAAGCCGCTGTATAAACCTCCATACGGCGGGCATCAACCATTGGCACAAATATCGCATCCTCGGGGATGTCTTCGCCAGAAAAAATTACAGCGGTTGTAAGCAGTTTGAGGGTGCTAATTCCAATCAAAGGCTTGTCGAGGCTGTAGCCCAGGCCTTTTGCCTCGCTTAGGCCGATTCTCAGGCCAGTGTAACTGCCAGGGCCCATTGACACTGCCACAGCGTCGAGCTCGATTTCTTTTTCCTTGGCAAAGTCGAGGCATCCCTTGATAAAGTCGCTAAGCATTGTGGCATGGTTGCGGCCCGAAAAGTCTTCATAATGTTTCAGCACCATGCTTTCAGCAGTCAGAGCCACTGAGCAAGGTTTGTTGGAGGTTTCTATGTTTAAAATTACAGCCATTCTTTTAATAATTAATCAATGAATAATGGAATTCATTATTTGGGTGCAAAGTTACGAATAATTATTCAAACAAGGTGGAATAGGAGAGCCAAAAGTATGCAAAGGAATATTCTATTTAACATAATGTCGATTATAGGTTAAAAGAGTTAAAAGGTTTGGAGCGTAGTTTTATGGGGCTAATCTTCAATCGAGTCATATTTTCAATCATAGTTAATGAAATATGGTGGGAACGAGATCTGCCCGAGTTCATGACCAGAAGCTCCCAGGTTCTGTGAGATTTTGAAATTTGTGAAGGGATGATGGGAAAATCAGAAATTTTTGAATCTCAGAAAGGATGAAATCACCTAATGTTTTCATAAAAATTTGAAAAACACAAAATTATTACAACATTAAGTGAACAAAACCATATCTTCGCAATGTTTATTTTATGTAGCCAAGGCAAAAAAAGCCCGTAAGCTGCCATTTACCAGCTATTGAAGATAGACGGAATGCATGATTTTTACAGAGGTAAAAATGGCAAACTGCAATTTATTGCGGATTTGCAAATGATGATTACAAAAACATTTAGGGATTTTTGAAGAAAAACGCATAATTCCCAACTCCGAATACTCTGGCAAACCACACCGAAATTACAGAACCAGTCATTTTGATGACCGATGTAAACGGCTAATTACGATTTCAATCTGTTTACAATCATGAAAAATCGACCTAAACACTTTTTAACGTACATCTTAAAGTTCTAATACCCAATAACTAAACTAAATTTACTAAAGTAATACTGAAAATAAAGTCAATTTTCGGTATTATCTTATGCCATGCTTTAAGCACTGGCGGTAAGTAACTGTGCCCGTGCCATGTGCAATTCAAATCTACACTGAAGGTTTAACACCATGTCTGCCCTACCCTCCAGGCCATATCTCATTGGCAATAAAGTAGTTTGCAGTTGTGAATTTACAAAAGAAATTTACAATTTACGATTAATTTTCAAATGCAACAACAAATTTTCATTTAAAAATTTGGTGGTTTCAAAAATAATGATTACATTTGCAAACAATAAATTTACGGTTAAAATACAGAAAATATCAAGATATGAGTCTACTCGACCGTCTAAAAATATATATGGAGCATTTGCAGTTTACTGTTTCGCAATTTGCGGATGCAGCAGCTATCCCTCGGCCTACGCTATCGCAAATTCTTAGTGGCAGAAACAAGAAGATTAGCAATGAAGTGCTCGAAAAGCTTCACAAAGCCTATCCCGACCTTAATATATCCTGGCTCCTATTTGGAGATGGGCAAATGTGCCTTTCTGAAAGCGGCATTCCCAAACCGATGACAATTGATGCCGCACCACCAACGTCTCCAATTCAAAATGAAGAGCCGATACAAACCAAAGCCTCAACCCATAACGAATTTGCTCCCGTTGAAATAGAGACTCAGGTGCCGATACCAATAAAAGCGGATTCAGGCAAGCGAGTGACTTTGATCACAGTTTTCTACAGTGACAAGAGTTTTGAAAACTTTTACCCCCAAAAAAGCTGATGAGAAACGAAAAATCCGAACGGCTGATAAGGTCCGTTCGGATTTTTTGATTCTCAGCAAGCCAAAATCGAGATTTAAGCACTGAAAATCAGTTGTTTACATTTGAAAATTTGCTCATTATGTTGGTCAAATCTGGAAAACAAGTCTCAGATAGGTCTCAGCCTCGGCGTATTTTTCCATTTTTAGCCTTTGGCAAAGCCTTGATCCATTGGATGTGCTTAGGCAATAGCTTATGGTCAGAAACATTACCCCGAAGGATCGCCATAATATCCCTATCGCTGCCATCACCCTCAATCACTAATACTAAAGCCTGGCCCCATTTTTCATCGGCCTCGCCTTTTACATAGAATTGGCAATTCAGAAAGGGAGCATACAAAGCTTCCACCTGTTCAGGATGTATCTTTACTCCTCCGCTTATAATCGCATTGTCGGCCCGTCCGAGCCATCGGAAAGATGTGGAATCAAGCAGTTCTACAGCATCATTTGTGGCAAGCGTGCCAAAGCTGAAATCTTGTGCATGAATCTGCAAGCACCCCCTATCATCAACACTAAATTCTATTCTTGGCATAGCCCGGTATGTTTCCTCTCCGAATGTTCTTAGGGCTACATGGCTACACGTTTCGGTCATGCCATAGCTGCAATATCCCCTGTAGCCAGCATCAATCAGAGCTTGTTCGGAAGCTGGAGAAAGTGGCCCCCCACCTACTAATAGATTTTCCACCCGCCTCGACCATTCAGGATGTGCTGCAAGGGTTGCGGTTTGAGATGGGACTACTGAGAGCAGTGTGTATCTCCTATTGATATCTATATTATTCGAGACAGCCATTGGCACCAACTCGCATCCCGCTTCCAGCGACCGCACAACCATCATCTTAGCGGCTATGTATCCAAAATCCAGCGGAATCCCAAGCACTGCATCAGTGCCAATTCCAAAAAATTGATTTGTGGCTCGGGCAGAGGCACGCATATCATCTTTGGGCAAACGTATCTCTTTAGGCTTGCCCGTAGAACCCGACGTATGCGCTACCACATAGGTCGCCTCATTATTCCACTCAATCAGGAAATCCGATAACTCCATAATCAAACTTCTTCGATGGGTCGCACCAAAGCCCTGCCTCTTTGATATATAATGGCGCAGGAATATTATTGATATATAGCATGCCTGTGCCCAAGCCTTGCGGCAAGGGATTTTCCCATCCAAAAGTCCATTGAGCAATTGATGCCAAGCCTACATTCGACTCCAAAGCCGATGTAACCCACCAGTCAATATCGAGATTGTTGGCGGCTTCAATCCAATCCAAGCTATCCTCAAATCCTCCGCACAATGCAGGCTTAAGAATGATATAGGCAGGCTGGATAGTGGACAATAGGCTTTTCTTTTCTCTTAGGGACCTTACTCCAATTAACTCTTCGTCCAGAGCAATCGGAATAGGCGTTTCTTCACACAGGCGTGCCATAGCTTCCCATTGGCCAGCCCGAATGGGCTGCTCTATCGAATGAATGTCATAGGCCGACAGCCGCTTGAGCTTTTCCAAGGCCTCATTGGGCCTGAACGCGCCATTAGCATCCAATCTCAGCTCTATCTCCTGGCTTGAATAGCGACGCCTAATAGATTCAAGCAAAGCTAATTCTTGATCAAAATCTATGCCTCCGATTTTTAGCTTCACGCAGGCGTAGCCTTGGTTTAGTTTCTCTTCGATGCGCTTAGCCATTGTGGCTTGGTCGCCCATCCACACCAATCCATTGATTTTGATTGAAGCCTTGCCTTGCGCCCAATCAGTATTGAAAAGCATGGGGTAATGCTCTGGGCATATTTTGCCCACCAAATTGAGCCGTGCTGTCTCAAATCCGAAATTAATAGCTGAAGACTTGACCTCGCGATAGCCTTTCTGGCCTTCGGGCTCAAGCTGGCAGGCGCGCGTAAGTTTTCTCTCAAAATCCGGCGTATCGTCAGCCGACAAACCCTTGAACAGATTTACTTCACCAATTCCAAAATTTTCGGGACTATCGAGGTCGCGGATGCGTACGAAGTAAGTGTCCTTGTAGGTCATCACTTGCCTCGAAGTGCGAGCCTCAAAGTTGAATATAAGGCGATATTTTACCCAGTCGGCCTTCCAATTCATTATCCAGGGAATTGAGGGAATTGGTCGAAATTGGGATCGCGCTTCTCCAGGAATGCATTCTTGCCCTCTTGGGCTTCGTCCATGAGGTAATACATTAGTGTGGCGTCACCTGCAAATTCCATCAAGCCATGCTGTCCGTCGAGCTCAGCATTAAGTGCGCGCTTGATCATGCGGATGGCGAATGGGCTGCGCTTCATGATAGTGCGGCACCAGTCCACCACCTCATCTTCGAGCTTGTCGAGGGGCACTACCTTGTTGATCATGCCCATTTCCAGTGCTTCCTGAGCTGTGTATTGGCGGCAGAGGAACCATATTTCACGAGCCTTTTTCTGGCCCACGCAGCGAGCCAAATACGAAGAGCCAAAGCCTGCATCGAAGCTCCCCACCTTGGGACCCGTCTGACCGAAGATTGCATTTTCACTGGCAATTGTGAGGTCGCACACCACTTGCAGCACATTGCCGCCTCCGATTGCATAGCCGTTGACAGCAGCAATCACAGGCTTGGTAATCGAGCGGATGGCCTTGTGCATATCCAGCACATTCAGGCGTGGAGTGCCATCGGCATCGCGATAGCCTCCGCGTTCCTTATAATTCTGATCACCTCCGCTGCAGAAAGCCTTGTCGCCTGCGCCTGTAATTACCACTACGCGCACCTTGCTATTGTTGCGGCAGTACTGCATAGCGTCCAGCATTTCATGATTTGTCTGCGGACGGAAAGCATTATAGACCTTAGGGCGATTGATCGTGATTCTCGCAATGCCTTCGAAGAAGTCAAATAGGATGTCTTCGTAATCCTTGATTTTTTGCCAGTCGTACATATATATGGATTGGTTTTAAGTGTTAAGTTTTAAGTTTTAAGAAATGGTTGGTGGTTTTAATTTTATTACAATTCGAAGGGTGGCAGGTCCTCGCCTTCGAGCTTTTCTTTGACTTCAGGCTGAGGCAGCACATTGGCCTTGCGCACCCAGCGTCCACGGAAGAACTCAATTAAGAATACGGCACCGCGCACTGTGAGTTCGATAGCCATAGCCAGCCATACGCCCAGCAGTCCCATGCTGGGGGCCAATAGGGCTGCCAGCGTCAGACGCACGCCCCACATGCTGCCAAGATTGATGCAGGCGGGCACCACTGTGTAACCCGCGCCCACCATTATGCCATAAGTCACGATTGATGCAGCAAACATAGGTTCGGCCCAAGCCTCAATCCTTAGCACCTCGGCTCCTAAGGCCCTAACAGCCATGTCGGGAGTGAAAATATCCATCATCCATGGTGCACATACCCACATTACCACTCCCATCAGAGCCATTACCACCATGCCCAAGGCAATGGTGATTTTGGCGAATGAGCGCGTCAAATCTTTCCGGCCAGCTCCTATGCTTTGGCCCGTAAGCGTGGTAGCGGCGTCGCCTATGCCGTAGCCAGGCATGTAGCATAGGCTTTCGGCAGTGATAGCGAAGGCATGTGCTGCGATCGCCACAGTGCCGATTGGAGCCACAATTATTGTAGTCACCACCTGGGCTCCGCCCATCATAATTCGCTCAGCTCCGATTGGCGCGCTTATCTTTAAAGCCCTCCTCACGGTGTCGCGGCTTAAGCCGAACGAGAATCGAGTGTTGCGGAAATGCAGGTGCGTGCTTCTCCTGAGCATATACCACATCAAAAAAGCTCCAGTCAGGATTTCAGCACTGGCTGTGCCCAATGCAGCCCCTGCCACTCCGAGTCCTGCGCCCGGCCATGTGATGCCTAACCAATGGTGCTCAGGGAATATAAGGAAGAAATTGAATACCACATCCATCACGCACATTACCACATTCAGCAATCCAGGGATCACCATATTGCCACTGCAGCGCAGCATGCCGCTGCTCAAAAATGTCATATAGCAAAATGGCAGCGAGGCCATAACTATCGAGAAATAAGCAGTGGCGCCGCTTGTAATCTCATCATTGCCGCCAAGCCAGTGTGGCAGTTGGCCGCTGATCCCTACTCCAATTATGCCCAGTGCAAGGCCAAGCAGCCCCACAGCAATCAGCGATTGACGCAGCACATTGCGTGCTTGATCGTCCTTGCCAGCACCAATCAGATGGGCCACCTGCACCGAGAAACCTGTGGCCAGAGCTCCGCCCATTCCCCAAAAGAGCCAGCAAGAGGTGGCCATAAGGCCGATGCTCGCCGATGCGCTCGCACCAAGGCTGCCAACCATCGAAGCATCGATGTACTCCATCAGGATGGTGGAAAGCTGAGCCATGATGGCAGGCCAGCTAAGGCTTGCCACCAACCGCAGTCGGGCACCAAGGCTCAAATCGGAGCCTTGGCGCAGCATCGCTGCCAAATCCAATTTCTTGGCGTCACTCACAGGCCTATTTGGGAGTCGCGCCCCCTATTCCATTGTTATTATTTTGCAACCGTTCTCACCAATGGTTAGGTTCTTGTCAAGAATGATTTCGCCCACGCTCTTGGCTCGGATAATGCCGCTGCGAGGATTAGTGATGCTTGTGATTGGTGAAGCAATATCGGCAGTTACCTCGCTTTCCTCAAAAGCTCGGTCGCAATCCTCGGCCATGGTGCAGTTGATCATCGTCAGATTTTGGCAGTAGCACAGAGGCTGAGTGCCAGAAATATGGCAATTGATCAGCGTAAGGCCCTCGCTGTACCAGCCCAAGTATTCGCCATTGATCTCCGAATCAATGATTGTGAAATTATGGGTATTCCAGAAAGCGTCCTTGCTGTCGATTTTGGCATTGCTGATTAGAGCGTTGTGGCTGTACTGGAATGAATAGTTGCCATCCTGCTCGTAATGGTCAATCACGATATTGTCGGTGTGCATGAAGATATAATCTGCATTTGCCACTTGCACACGCTGCAACCTTACTCCGTCGCAATCCCACAGCATCTCTTCGCCATTGGGGAAATCGCAATCGCTCACATCCACACCATGCATCATGCGAAACATCTTTGGTGCATCCACCAGGCAATGACGCATCACGCAATTCTGGCTGTACCAAATGGCAGCTCGCCCAGCCTCGGGAAACGAACACTCCTCGATTACCAGATCCTTGCAGTGCCAGAATGGATACTTGCCCTCGAAGCGGCAATGAAATGCCTTTACATCCATGCATCGCTTCAGAGCGCTTTCGCCAGCATGCACTATTACATTCTCCATGTAGAGATTTCGCATTCCGAATAGGGGTCGTTCGCCTCCATATTCCTTATTCTTTATAATTTCCATATCGGTCATTTCAATTTCCGACTACAAAATTACAAAAATTCCACGGAAATTGTTAACTTTGCCGATAGAAAACCAAAATTTTAATGAATACCTAAAAATAATGAAGAAATTTCTATTTTCTTTGGGTCTTGGGTTAGCCATGATGGCTTGCGCCCAAGAGACACCTTACAAGGTGATAGCTCCCCTCCCCGTGGAGGATGGCAACTTGGTGTATCTCTACAACTTCGACACTGGTGAAAAGGTGGACAGCGTGGAGGTAGCCGACCACACTGCGGTGTTCACTGGCACCGTGGATGAACCATGGGTGGCACGCATTATCGGCCCTGATGGTTCACGCTATGGCACTTTCATTCTCGAGCAGGGCACTCTCAGCATCAATCCTAAGACGCGCCAAGCCTCAGGCCTAATGCTCAACGACGCTTACAATGAGATGATGGATTCAGTGCAAGCAATATTCAACGGCATAAAACCTGGCATGTCAGAATCTGAGCAAGAAGCCATTATTGGCAAAGCGTCCGACAAGATGAAAAAAGACATCACTGACAATCTCGATTCACCCATCGGGTATCTGCTATTCTTGGATTATTCAAGCTTCCTCGACACACCTGAAATGCTTGCTTTCCTCGATGAGAACCCCGACCTAAAGCAGTACAAGCGTGTTCAAGGCATGGTAGAGGCAGCTGAGAAGAAAGCTTCTACCTCAGCGGGAAATCCTTACAAGGACTTCGAGGTGGAATATGATGGCAAGGTGCAAAAATTCAGTGATTTTGTGGGCACTGGCAAGTACACACTGGTTGACTTTTGGGCCAGCTGGTGCGGACCATGCGTGCGTGAAATCAAGGTCATCAAGGAAATTTATGATGAATATGCCGACAAGGGGCTGCAGGTAGTAGGCGTAGCTGTATGGGACAAGCCTGAGGATACCCTTGGCGCTATCGACAAGCTGCAAATACCATGGCCAGTGATGATGAATGCCCAGAGCATACCTACCGAACTTTACGGAATCACCGGCATCCCCAGCATTTTGGTGATTGATCCCAATGGCACTATCATAAGCCGCGATGCCCGAGGCGATGAACTGAAAGCCGTGATAGCAGGAGCACTCAACAAATAAAGCAGCTTGAAAACGGACGGAAAATCTTAAATAAAGCAAAATTTATTAGGCTTTTAGGGGAAATCACAAAGATTTCCCCTAATTTTTGCACTTATTTTAATATAATTTAGTAATTTTGCCTAATGATTATTAATTAGGTTACAAACGAAAGAAATTTCATCCATGGCTACTAAAGAGTATAAAAACGTGTACGGCCTAATTGGTTTCCCACTGGGCCATTCCTTCTCCCAAGATTTCTTCAATAAGAAATTTGAGGCCGAAAACATCGACGCCAAGTACGTCAACTTTGAGATACCCACGATTGATGAGTTCCCGGAGTTATTGCTCGCAAACACCTATTTGCGAGGTTTGAATGTGACCATTCCCTATAAGGAAAAAGTAATACCATTCCTCGACGAGCTCGACGATGAAGCCGCCAAGGTCGGAGCTGTAAATGTAATCCGTATCATTCGCAATGCCAAGGGCGAAATCCAGACCCTCAAGGGCTACAACAGCGATGTGATCGGCTTTCATGATTCCATTGTAAGCTTAATCAAGCCATGGCATAAAAAGGCACTGGTGCTTGGCACTGGCGGCGCCTCCAAGGCAGTGCGCCATGTGTTTACTAAATTGGGCTTGGAAGTGAAAAATGTGTCGCGCACCGCTGGCGAGGGCAAGTTGTCGTACGCCGAGCTTACTCCAGCGATAATGGACGAATACAAAGTCATCGTCAACACCACGCCTTTAGGGATGTTCCCGCATGTCAATGAATGCCCCGATATCCCCTATCAGTGGATCACTCCTGAGCATTTATGTTATGATTTGCTCTATAATCCAGACGTGACTCTGTTTATGAAGAAATGCGCCGAGCGCGGGGCTGTCACCAAGAATGGCCTTGAGATGCTGCTGATGCAAGCATTCGCTGCTTGGAACATTTGGAACTTACGCCGTTGAAAGCGCCTTTGGCTTCTGTGCCTGCCGCTCCCGCTGCGGTAGGCATTATTGGCGGGATAGTGTTGGCTCAGCAGGGGATGTGGATTGTCGGAGCCATTTTCGGAGCAGCGGCTTTTGTTGCCCTATTCTTTATGCATCGCCATTATGCCAGTTTCTTCGCATTGATGCTTTGCATTGGCTCATTATTGGCTTATGCCCACCAGCCTTGGCAGATTCCTGAAAAGTTATTCGGTGAGCGTCTACAGATTTCCGGGCAAGTGCTTGCAGCGAGCGAGCGTGATAATGGTGCCAGCCTTATTGTAGAAATCCGGGAGATTAGTCAGGTAAAGGTGCCTCCGGTAAAAGCGAGCGTGTCAACTTATCGACATGAACGCTTGCCCGAAATAGGCGCTAAGATTACTTTTAAGGGCAAAATCTCTCAGGTGCCAATTGAGCCAGCAATTCCCTATGATGCATATCACCCAGCCTGGCTGCAACGCCAAGGCATCAATTATACCATCACATCCTATGGAGCGTTGAAGCTCCAGGATCAGCCATCATTATGGAATCGGACTATTAATCAAGTGCGCGATGCAATGTGGAATGGCATTGCATTGTCGCCCATTGATGGTAAATGCGCATCATTTTTGGTCGCAGCAATCCTGGGAGATCGCAGTTTCTTGCTGCCAACCGACAAAGATGCCTTTCGTGCCACTGGCACAGCTCATGTGTTGGCCCTCAGTGGCTTGCATGTGGGCATAATTGCCAGTTTGCTTGGTTGGCTTGTATTTCCCTTAGGTTGGCATCGGCGCGGCTTTTACATTTCTCTGCCTATCATTATGCTTTTGGTGTGGGCTTATGCAGTGTTGACTGGAATGTCGGCATCGGTGGTGCGTGCAGCTGTGATGTTGTCGCTGGCCATGATTTGCACATTGTTTCAGCGTGGCTCCCAGCCCTTCAACGCATTGTGTGTGGCCGCTGTAATTATTTTGGCATTTGAGCCATTGCAGCTTTTTACTCCTGGATTCCAACTCACATTTTCTGCAGTGATTACATTGTTGATTTTTGTGAGATTGATCCCTGGGAAGTTGCAGCGCAGGCCAATACTTTATTATTGCGTGATGGCCATAGTGGTGCCAGTAGCGGCCATGTTGGGTACTGGGCTGATTAGCGCCTACTATTTCCATATATTTCCATTATGGTTTTTGCTTGCCAATGTAGCGGTTGGCCTATTCGTGGGGCCAGTGCTGAGCATCGGCTTTGTGCTTATGCTACTTACTATGGCAGGCTGGGGTCCTGAATGGCTTGGTGCGATAGAAAATTGGCTTTTTCATGCTATGGACTGGTGCATAGCATGGGTGGGCCATCTTAATGGAGGCCTGAATACAGGATATTTTTCTGCCTGGACCTTCGTGCCATACACTCTTATGATTGTGCTTTTGGGCTTGGCTGTATATCGATACAAATGCGAGCAGCCCTATTCTATCCCATTGTCATTGGCTGCGGCATCACTGTTGATTACCATAGGGATAATGAGTTGTTGCCGTGTTGACAATGCCCCTCAGGCAGAATTAATCATAACCAATGGCAGCACCTCAGCTATAGTTCTGCGAGTGGCCGACAAGCCTTATTTCATTCCCATGTCGGATCCCTATCAATGTAAGCAAAATGTAGAAGCTCGGCTAAAAGAGTATTTGGCGATTCGATGTGACAGAGCCCACCTTTCGATTATGCCCAAAGGCGTGGAATTAGGTCCATTTTATCGCCAAGGAGATAATTTGATAATAGGCGATAAACTGATGGCTATCTATAATAAGGCCTCAGTGCAGGAAATCAATTCATGCGCTGAGGCCGACTATGCTTTGATAGGTCCCGAATTTCGAGGATATGTGGAAGATGTGGTCGAATCCTGTCACCCCGACACACTTGTTCTTGCCGGTGAAATTTCTCCAAGCCGAACCCGACGCTTTATGCGCGAAGCAGATGAAGCTGGGTTGCCATGCATCAACCTGCTCTCGGCAGAATCCTTTGTGCGTGTTTTTCCTTGATTATTCTTCTGGCTCAGCTACATCGGGGGCAGCATTGTGTGGCAAACTGTAGTGGAGCCATACGAAGCCTCCGACGCCAGCCAAGAGCGAACCCACCACAATGCCCAACTTGGCATGTGACAGAAGCTCGGCTTGCGCTGGGTCTCCTCCGAACGAAAGAGTAGCGATAAACAGCGACACTGTAAATCCAATGCCACCAAGCAATGCTATGGAAGCCATCATGTTCCAGCTGCTGTGCGCAGGCATTGGAGCCACTTTCAGCTTCACAGCGCCCCACGAGAAAAGGAAAATTCCTAAGAATTTGCCCACAACCAAGCCTACGATTATTGCCAAGGAGATGCCTTCGACCACTGCAGCCGGATTCATGTCGAGCAGGTAAATCCCTGCGTTGGCGAATGCGAATAACGGCAGGATGAAGAAATTGACAATAGGGTGAAGCGAGTCTTCGAGGTCCTGAAGCGGCGAAATCACTTTATCCGAAGCCGACTCTACCTCTTTCAGCCAGTTGAGTTGGTCTTTGGTAAGAATTGACTTGCGAGTGAGCATTTCATCATCTTCACCTCGGAAATGACCAATTGCAGTGCGGATTTGCTTAATATATTTCTTTGGAGCAAATACCGGAGTAGCTGGCACGCAAAATGCAACCAGCACGCCTGCAATCGTAGGGTGTATGCCCGAATTAAGGAACAAGAACCATACCACGCCTCCAATCGTGAGATAAAACACCTTGCTCTTGATATGCATCCAGGAACCCAGCAACAGCACGCCCAAAAGAATCGCAGCATATATTATCAGCATCCCATCAATGCCGTGAGAATAGAACGCTGCAATCACCACAATGCCTCCAATATCGTCAACCACAGCCAGAGTGGTAAGGAAAATCTTGAGCGACAGTGGCACTCGGCTGCCAAGCATAGCCAATACGCCAAGGGAAAATGCAATATCAGTAGCCATCGGAATTGCTGCGCCATCCACATAATCAGTGCCATTGGCAAAGATGAAAAATAGCAGCACAGGAATTGCCATGCCTCCTATCGCCCCCAGGATTGGAAGGAGGGCTTGCTTGAATGATGATAACTCGCCCACCAACACCTCACGCTTAATTTCCAAGCCGATTGTAAAGAAAAATATTGCCATCAATGCGTCGTTGATAAATGCCAGCAAGTCCATGGCATGGCCATGATGGCTGAAAAGATTGAAACTGCCAATCTGCAGCCTTACCTCCTGGTCCCAGAAATCAAAATACAGATTATTGAGCCCCGGAATATTGGCCACTATCAGAGCCAGCACAGTGGCTGCAATCAGCACATTGCCGCCGCTTGCATGGCGGCGCAAAGCTTGACGCGCAGCGAAAAACACTCGATGCGGCAGAGGATGGGGCTGTTCGTGGAGTTCAAAGCGCGGTGCGCGCTTGGGCTTAAGTGCCTTTATAGTGTGTTCCCTCGTTTCCATAGTTGATGCTTTTGTTACTATAATAGAAACACCTAACTAAGAAAAAGGTTTCGTTAATATGGATCAACGTCGTAATTGAGCATCATCGAGCGCATAGCAGGATTTGAAGCGTTGAGGCTCCCTTGCAATTCACGCAGAATATCTTTGATTTTTTTCATCGACGCATTCAGCTCAAATTTGAGCATAATCTGCCTCAGATACATGCTTTGCACCCTGGCAACGGGCGGTTTGGTGGGGCCGTACACTCTGTTTCCAAATAATTCTCGCAATCGGGTGGAATATATCAAGGCCAAGTTGTCGAGTTCGCGCTCGTTGCGATGCTTGAGATTGATATACACAAGCCTTGTGAACGGAGGATAGCCGTAAGCTTGTCGTTCAGCAAGCTCATGTTGGTAGTATCCCTGATAATCGTGGTTCTCAACGAATTTGATTATCGGGTGCTCAGGTTCGCGAGTTTGCACCAGCACCAAGCCCGTTTCTTCCCTTCGCCCTGCACGACCTGAAACTTGTTCGAGCATATTGAAAGCTCGTTCGTTGCTGCGGAAGTCAGGATAATTGATAAGAGCATCAGCATTCATCACCCCTACTACCGACACATTGCCGAAGTCAAGCCCTTTAGTAACCATCTGAGTGCCCACCAAAATGTCGGACTTATGTTCGGAAAATTGTTCGATAATATCGCTGTAACTGCTTTTATTGCGAGTGCTGTCGAGATCCATCCGCAACACCTTGCGATTTTGGAAAATTTCTTCCACTTCGTCCTCAATGCGTTCGGTTCCGTACCCTACTACGTCAATTGTAGCGCTTTGGCACACTGGGCATGTTTCGGGATAAGAATAATGAGTGCCGCAGTAATGGCACACCAGGCTCTGGCTTGCCTTATGGTAAGTAAGCGACACATCACAGTATTTGCACTTGGGTATGTACTGGCACTGCCGGCATAATGCATGAGGCGCAAACCCACGACGATTGTGAAAAATAATTGCCTGTTTGCCCTCAGTCATGGCATTGCCGACAGCCTCGATCATTCTCGGCGAAAAGGACCCTCGCATCACCCGCTTCTTCCACTCTTTCCCCAGGTCGATAACTTCGATTCTTGGTATCTGTGCTCCTTGAAAGCGTTCGGTGAGTGTCACCAAGCCATATTTGCCCGTCGTTGCTTTGTAGTAAGTTTCGATTGCTGGCGTGGCGCTTCCGAGCAGGGTCTTGGCTCCATGCATGTGAGCCAGCATGATTGCGCTGTCGCGGGCATTGTAGCGCGGAGCTGGGTCAAACTGTTTGTAACTTTGGTCATGCTCTTCATCCACCACTACAAGTCCGAGTTTGGCAAATGGCAAAAACACTGCCGAGCGCGCTCCTACCACCACCAATGGCTCGTTGGAATGAAGCAGTCGATTCCATATTTCTACTCTTTCGTTGTCGGAGAATTTGGAATGGTACACCACCAATCTGTTGCCAAAAAATTCTTTTAGGCGAGCCGTAAGCTGGGTGGTCAGGGCAATTTCTGGCACTAAGTATAGCACCTGGTTGCCTTGGCGCAGCACATGGTCGATAGCGTGGGCATATACCTCGGTCTTGCCGCTGCTGGTGACACCATGCAGCAATACTATTCCTTTGTCTCGAAAAGCTTGGTGCACATCGCTTAGGGCTTGCTGCTGAGCTTCGGATAGTTGCGGCAAAGCAGCGCACTCCACCTCGGCCATGCCAAATCGAGAGATCTCGCGGGTATAACGTTCGATCAGCCCTTTATCTACCATGGCTTTAAGGATAGTAGATGTGACCCCACTGCGTTCGAGCAGCAGGGTCTGTGGCACCTCAGTCACCAACTTGTTGCGATTGTTGAACTGGCTGAGTTGGAGCAGCGTCATAAGGAGTTTTTCCTGCTTCGGCGCACCCTTTACAGCCGCAAAGGCAGCTTGCATGGCTTCATCATCGCCTCGCTTGAAAGCCACGCGCACGCATTTTTCCTTCTTAGCACGGAATTTTTCTACCAAAGTTTCGGAAATGATGGCAGCGCCCTTCTCTACCATCTTTTGCATCAGCACCGGTATGCTCTTGAAACCAGTCTCCTTTTCGATATCTTTGGCCGAAAGTTTGCCCTTTGTGGAAAGCAATTGGTACACCATTACTTCCCGCTCGGTAAGCGAACCCAAATCCTCGGCATCAAAATCCGGATTAACCTCCATTTGGGTTTCACTCTCAATCTTCAGGCCGCTCGGAATTGCAGCCTTGTACACATCGCCAATCGAGCATAGATAATAATCGGCCAACCATTCCCAGAATTTCAATTGTGGATGGCGCACAATTGGCAATCGGTCGAGCACATGCAGCACCTCTTTCACTTGATACTCTCGCGGCGCCACCGGTGCAAAGCCTGTCACAATGCCAGTGTAAAATTTTCTTTTGCCAAAGGGCACAATCACTCGGCTGCCCATGCTCACTTGCTGAGCCATTGCCTCGGGCAAGCTGTAGGTGAATGTCCCGCCTAATGGCAGCGGCAACACCACTTCGACAAAAGAATTAGGTATCATTGAGTTTTAAGTTTTCGGATTTCGGGTAAGCGGAAAAGCGGAAAATCGAACGGCTGACGCACTTGTCATTTTTCACCAATCACTTACTAACTGTGGTTGAGCCTGCGGTAAAGGATTATCGCTATTATCGTGTAGAGAAGATTAGGAATCCACATGGCTATCAGTGGAGATGTCAGGCCCGAACGCGCAAAGGTTTGCGTGATGGTCATAAACAAGATGTAGCTGAAGCTTAGCACCAGGCCTATGCCAATATTAAGGCCCATGCCCCCTTTTACTTTCTTGGCCGACAGAGCCATTCCGATGATAGTAAGTATAAATGCGGCCGCTGTCATGGCATAGCGCCGGTGATATTCGATTTGGAAGTTTTGGATGTTGCCCACTCCTCGCTTGATTTGGCGGTCGATGTATGTAGCCAAGGCTGGGGTGGTCATGGTCTCTTGGTCGTTTTTGGAAATCAAGAAGTCGCGTGGCTCAAAGGGTATCATGGTGTCGATTTGGTTTCCCTTGCGGATTACTTCCTTTTCACCCTCGAAGTCACGGATTACATAGTTGCGAGCTTTCCACAGATATAAGGTGTCCCATTGTATTGATTGTGCAGTCATGCGCGACACCAGGCGCTTTTCATCGTCGAAGGATTCAAGCGAAAATCTCGAGCCTGTCTTGGTGGCTTTGTTGTAATTGCTCATGTAGGCTATTTCGCCCGGAGCAACCATCAGCATGATGTTGCTTCCATAATCCACAGCCTTGTTTTTTACATAAGTATTCTGATAATCAATTCGTTTTACATTGGCGGGGGGGATTATGTAAGCATCCAGCACAAATGTTGCAGCTGCAATTACGGCTGCCGACAGCAAGTAGGGCCTTAGCAATCGCCAATAACTGATTCCAGCCGCCAGCATGGCAATGATTTCGCTATTGCCAGCCATTTTCGACGTGAAAAAGATTACCGCAATAAAGGTGAACAGAGGCGAAAACTGATTGGCAAAGTAAGGCAGGAAGTTGACATAATAATCCACAATCGTGGCATGGAGCGGAGCTTTCAAGAAAGCATCGAGCTTCTCATTGATGTCGAACATGACAACAATTGCCAGCAACAGCAGAATGGCAAACACATAGGTGCCCAGAAACTTCTTTATAATATACCAATCAATTATCTTCAAATCTTAGGGTTTCGTTTTTCGTTTTACGTGTTTCGTTTTACGTGTTTCGTTTTACGTGTTTCGTTTTACGTGTTTCGTTTTACGTGTTTCGATTTACGTGTTTCGATTATAGCCTTACGGATAGGGAATCGATCATTTCGGCTTTCCATGAGGCGAAGTCGCCTAAAATAATATGGCGGCGCGCCTCCTTTACGAGCCAAAGATAGAATGCAAGATTATGGATTGAAGCTATCTCCAAGGCCAGCAATTCGTTGGCTATGAAGAGATGGCGCACATAAGCCTTGCTATAAGCGCGGTCAACGAATGATGGTCCGTCCTCCTGAAGTGGTGAGAAATCATCAGCCCACTTTTTATTGCGCATATTCATCACGCCATGACGCGTAAAGAGCATGCCATTTCGTCCGTTGCGCGTTGGCATCACACAATCCATCATATCCACTCCTCGGTCAATAGCCTCAAGGATATTGATCGGAGTGCCTACGCCCATCAGATACCTTGGCTTATCGGCTGGCAGGATTTCATTCACAACCTCGATCATCTCGTACATCGTCTCTGCTGGTTCGCCCACCGCCAGGCCGCCAATGGCATTGCCAGCGGCTCCAAGCGCGGCCACATGCCGAGCCGATTCACGGCGCAGGTCGGGATAGGTGCAGCCCTGCACGATAGGGAAATAAGCCTGGTCGTAACCATAAAGCCCTTCGGTCTCAGTGTAGCGCTTCCATCCTCGGTCGAGCCAGCGCAGGGTCAAGTCCAGAGATTTGCGTGCATAGTCGTAATCACTCTGGCCCGGCGGACACTCATCGAGCGCCATCATGATGTCGCTGCCGATTGCTCGCTGCAAGTCCACCACCCCCTCGGGCGTGAACAGATGCTTAGAACCGTCGATATGGCTGCGAAAATGCGCGCCTTCCTCGGTAAGTTTGCGATTTTCACTTAATGAGAACACCTGAAAGCCGCCGCTATCCGTGAGGATTGGGCGGTCCCAGCCGTTGAACTTATGCAATCCTCCAGCCTTTTGCAAAATTTCCACACCCGGGCGCAGATACAGGTGATAGGTGTTGCCAAGGATAATTTGGGCCCCGATGTCATCTTTAAGGTCACGCATGTGCACAGCCTTCACGCTTCCCACCGTGCCCACAGGCATGAAAATAGGAGTTTCTATCTCACCATGTGCTGTAGTGATTAGGCCAGCGCGAGCTTGTGTCCCAGGCGCATTTGCAATTAGCTGGAAGTCCATTGGTTAAAACATTTTTTCAGGATAAACTCCCTTAGCGTGCATCTCAGCTAATTTGGCCACTACTCCGGGGCGATCCTCGGGATAGGTCACCCCAAACCATTGCGAGGTAGTGCCAAGCACATCCACCACCTTCTTGCCTTGCTTGATCAGCAAGTCAACTGAGGTAGGAATGTAAAATTCGCTCTTCAGTTCAGTGCCACGAGCCTTTAGAAAATCCAGGAATTGCTCCTCTACATGCTCGAAGAAATCAGGCTGCAATCCCCAGAAATTCATCGACACAGGGGTCTTGGGGTCAAGGCGTTGTTCCTTGCCATTTTCATCGGTGAAATTGATGTTGCGGTCCTTATCGTAGGCAATTGCGGTGCGCTCCACCACGTCGGTGAGGTGGCCATTTTCATCCACTGTGCAAACGCCACGGCTTACGCTACCGCTCTCGCTCATTGTGTTGCCCACTTGGAAGCCCACCATCGAATAGTTGTCAGTTGGGTTCTGCAGATATTTTGCCAGTACCTCGAATGCGTCGCGTCCGTAGAAGTCGTCGGCATTGATCACGGCGAATGGCTCTTTCACCACATTGCGAGCGGCGCGGATAGCATGTGATGTGCCCCAAGGCTTTACGCGACCCTCGGGCACAGTGAATCCTTCGGGCAAATCGTCGATGCTCTGGAAGGCTACCTCCACTGGCACATGGCCCTTGTATTTGCTGAGTATTTTTTCGTTGAAATCTTTCTCAAAGTCTTTGCGGATTACAAAAACCACCTTGCCGAATCCGGCGCGAATTGCATCATAGATGCTGTAATCCATGATAGTTTGGCCTTGTGGCCCCACTCCATCAAGCTGCTTCAGGCCTCCGTAACGGCTGCCCATGCCAGCTGCAAGCACTAAAAGTGTAGGTTTGATCATAACTATTATTGTTTTGCGACTGCAAAGTTACTAATTTTTTCTTAAATCACCACTGAGACACGGAGAACACGGAGAAATATTTTTCTGAACTTCTCAAGGTGACACATAAAATTATTTGCGGAGTTGCCAGAATGCTACGGCTGAGGCAGCGGCTACGTTGAGACTGTCCACACCGTTTTGCATGGGTATGCGAGCTACATAGTCAGCTTCGCTGATGGCTTCTTGGCTTAGGCCATCGCCCTCGGTGCCGAGAATTATCGCAAGTCGGGGCTCCGCATTGAGCGCTGGGTCGTCGATTGGCACAGAATCATCTGTCAGAGCCATTGCCACAGTCTTGAAACCCATAGCTTTCAAGTCGGCAGGCTTGTCAATCCAAGCCCAAGGCACCAGGAATACATTGCCCATCGACACACGGATCGAGCGGCGATTATATGGGTCGCAGCTCTGCGGAGTCACCAACACTGCTTCTATGCCGAGGGCTGCTGCGCTGCGGAAGATAGCGCCGATATTTGTGTTATCCACCACACCGTCGATTACCACCACACGCTCAGCTCCAGCGCAGATATTCTCAGCCTTGGGCTGCGGACGACGCCGCATTGCGCAAAGCACTCCGCGAGTAAGGGTGTAGCCAGTAAGAGTTTGCAGCAATTCGCGTGGGCCTGTGAAGATTGGGGTGTCCCCCAACCTTTCCACAATATCTTGAGCATCACCGAGCACATGCTTGGATTCGCATAATAGCGACAGTGGCTCATAACCTAAATCCAGAGCAATTCGGATAACCTTAGGGCTTTCGCAAATTATTACTCCCTGCGCTGGGTCAAGGCGATTGCGAAGTTGAGCCTCAGTAAGCAGCACGTAAGGGGCCAATCGAGTATCCCTAAGATTATTAATTTCAATCAGGTTCATTGATAGATTATTTTTGTGATTTTGCTGGTAATATTTTGGCCCAGATAGGACACCAAGGCACCCAATTTGTTTTTTAGGCGCGACTTGGGGTTGCGCAGGATTTCACCTCGGAGCCGCTTCACTTGCTCCCAACACTGCTCGGCCACCTCAGCTGGCACATCGCAATAGCTGGAAATGCCAAAAATGTTGTAATTGGCGGCGAATCGGCGGTCACGCGCAGCTGCGCTTAATTTTGGGTGCTGACTATAATACTGCTCAATTCCCTCTACTACATCCAGCACATCGAGCCGGCTTTTGCTGTAAGTGTGCAAAATGCTGCCTTTGCGCTTGCGGTAGAAATATAATGGTTGATTGGTGAGAATGATTGAGCCCGTGGCCTGAGCAAATAATTTGTAGGTGAGGTCAAGATCTTCATAAGTGGTGCCAGGGCGGTATCTCAGATATGAAAACACGGTGTTTCGGAATAGTTTTCCCGAAGCCGAACAATTGAAGTGTTTTTGATAAAGCATCATTTCGATTGCCTGCTGAGAATCGTAAGCTTTCGCTTCCCATTGGCTTTCTTCAGGCCATTTGCAATCCTCACCCTCCAGCATATTGCAGGAGGCAATGTCGTTGTTGCCAATATGCCCGAGCATCGTCTCAATCATTTTGGGGTGCAGCAAATCGTCGGAATCAACAAACACATAGAAATCCCCCTTGGCATTTTCGATTGCGATATTTCGAGCCACTGATGGGCCTTGATTTTCTTGGTGAAGCACCTTGAAGCGAGAATCCATTTTAATCCATTCTTCGCAGATTTTGCCGCTGGCATCGGTACTGCCATCATTCACCAATATCACCTCCAAGTCGCGCTCGGTCTGGGCGGCAATGCTTTGCAAGCAAGCCGACAGATAAGGCGCCACATTATATACCGGAACTATTACGCTAACCATAATGCTTAAATGAATAATTAATAATCCCCCCTCATTTTCGGCGGATTTGGATTGAAGGCTTCGACTCGTTGTTGAGGCGGTCAACAGCAGTCACTACATAATAGCCCGGCTCGTTGAGTTCCAATTGGGGCTCAGTGGTTATAGCCACAATATTTTCAGGATTGTCAATGTCAACTGTGCCCTCGCCAACGCATTTGTACACCACATATTTCATCGGGTCGCTGCTTTTGCCCTTGATGTCGGCAGCTTTCCAGGTTAGCAAGTCGCCCTTGATGCGCACTTTCTTCACAGCCGATGGCTTGTCCTTGCTCAGGTTTGGATAAGCTGGCACCAGAGCGGGCGTGCTCTGATGAGTCTTGGTCAGAGCAGTGGCTGAGCCTTGCGAGTTTTTGGTCAGTGAATATCCAGGCCACCAGCAATTGCCCTGTATCTCGTCGCGGGCGCGCGTCATTGCTACCTTTTTGTCGAGCTGGTTAGTCTTGGCTGTGGGTGCAGTCATGGTCTTTTCCACATCTTGGCCAATATAGAGCTGGCACTTTGGGTCCACTGCATCGGCCCACCAGTCAACCAGGGTTATATAAGATGCCTTAGTGTGGTTTAGCTCCCAGTAAAGCTGGGGCACCAGATAGTCAATCCACCCCTTCTCGGCCCATTTCAGCACATCGGCGTAGAGGTCATCGTAATTCTGCAGTCCGTTGGTATTGCTTCCCTTGGGGTCGCTGGCTTTGTTGCGCCAGATTCCGAATGGGCTGATGCCGAATCTCACCCAAGGCTTGCGGCTGCCTCGGATTTTGTCGTGGATTAGTTCGATTAGCTGGTCCACATTTTGTCGGCGCCAATCGCCTCGGTTCATGCCTTTGCCATATTTCTTATATGAGGCATTGTCGGGGAAATCCTTCTTATTGGCCGGATAGGGATAGAAGTAGTCGTCCATGTGGATGGCATCCACATCGTAGTTGTTTACGATGTCCATCACCACCTTGGCTATGAACTCGCGATTCTCGGGGAGGCCGGGGTCGAAATAAATCTTGCCGTCGCCCTCATATTTCACGAATCTCTTAGGCTCCTTATAATATAGGTGTCCCTCGGGCAGCTTTTCGCTCTTGGTAGTAGTCACACGGTATGGATTAAGCCATGCGTGAAGCTCCATGCCGCGCTTATGACATTCGGTAATCATATACTGCAGAGGATCCCAATATGGGCTTGGAGCTTTGCCACCCTTAGTCAGATACTTGCTCCATAGCTCATAGTGGCTATTGTAGAAAGCATCGGCTGCTGGTCGCACCTGGAATATTACAGCATTCACGCCTGCTGCTTGCAATTTGTCGAGCTGATCGCTGAGATAAGCCTTGTTTTGGGCGGTAGTCTGGTCGGCATATTGGCTTTGGCCAATAGTATGCATCCAAGCCCCTCGGAATTCTCTCTTGGGATTTGCCCCCAGCATCATCAGTGGCAGCATTGTCAAGGCTATGATAGTGAAAAATCGATTCATCATAAAGGGTCAATTTTGCAATTAGCATTGTGCGGCGCTAATTGTTTTTGCCGCGAATTTAGTTTAATCTTAGTTACTTGCTGACAAAGTTACGATTATTTGGCAAGATTACAAAATATTTTTGTAACTTTGCAGTGTTAAAAAAGCAACCAACTACATAAACTCATATAAAAACGAAAGAAAACTCATGAGAAAGAACATTGTAGCAGGCAACTGGAAGATGAATACCACAGTGCCTGAGGGCGTAGCTCTGGCTAAGGAAGTCAATGAAGCATTGGCTAACTACACACCCAAGTGCGACGTAGTGATTTGCGTGCCTTTCACCCATCTTTGCCCCGTGTGCGGCGTGATCGACCAGGCTAAGCTTGGCCTTGGTGCTGAGAACTGCGCTGACCACAAGAGCGGCGCTTACACCGGCGAAGTGTCTGCCCCCATGGTACAGAGCACAGGCGCTACCTACGTAATCCTGGGCCATAGCGAGCGTCGCCAATATTATGGCGAGACCTCAGAGACACTCCGCGCCAAGGTTGCCCTGGCTCTTGAGTACGGCCTCACTCCTATCTTCTGCATCGGCGAGGTGCTGGAGGAGCGCGAGAAAGGCATTCAGGAAGATGTAGTGCGCGACCAAATCGTCAACGCTCTCTTCCAACTCGATGCTGAGCAATTCGGCAAGATTATCCTGGCTTACGAGCCTGTATGGGCTATCGGCACAGGCAAGACCGCTACCGCTGACCAAGCTGAGGAGATGCACGCTTTCATCCGTCGCACCATCGCTGACCGCTATGGCGAGAAGGTGGCTCAGGATTGCTCAATCCTCTATGGTGGCAGCTGCAAGCCCAGCAATGCTGCTGAGCTCTTCGCAAAGCCTGACGTTGACGGTGGCCTCATCGGAGGTGCCAGCCTCAAGTGCGCTGACTTCATGGGTATCGTTAAGGCATTTGACTAATGCGTCGATTCTCACTGACACTTATCTCTGTATTTCTGGTTTGCGCTGCAATGGCGCAAACCAGAAATTACCAATCTGCCGATTCGGTAATAAGCATCGTGGATGCCATCAACAATGCCGATGGTACCATCTATATATATCAATCTGCTGCCATTGATGCCATTGTGGCTCCCAATCAGGGAGGCGGGTCCGAAGAACGCGCCAGCGAAAGCTCGTCGGCCACCAAAAGCAATGTGGGATACCGCATCCAGGTATTTAGCGACAACAATATGCGCAGCGCCAAGTCGAATGCTGAGCATCGCAAGCGCCTCATCGAGCAGGCGCGGCCCGAATGGCGCACCTATATAACCTTTGAATCGCCTTACTGGCGCGTGCGCGTAGGCGATTTCCGCTCGCAGACCGAGGCCGATGCGGCCATGCGCGAGCTCAAGGCATCCTTCCCCTCGATGGCGCCTGATATGAAGCTGGTGCGCGAGAGGATAAAATAACCCATTAAAATATTTATGCAACAACCTGCCATCGAGTATGGAAAAGGAAGACACCATAAACAAAATAGCCGAGCACATAGCCGCGATTGTGGAGCTGCTTGGCGAAGACACCCAGCGCGAGGGTCTGCTCAAAACCCCTGTGCGCAGCGCTAAGGCCCTCTACAAACTCACTCAGGGCTATCGCGAGGATCCTGACGCAGTGCTGCGCCAGGCTATTTTTGAGTATTCCGGCTCAAAGATGATTATAGTCAAGGACATCGAGTTTTATTCGATGTGCGAGCATCACATACTCCCCTTCTTTGGCAAGGTTTCGATTGGCTATCTGCCTCAGGGCGAGATGATTGGGCTGAGCAAGCTGGCAAGGCTTGTGAATGTGTTCGCGCGCCGCCTGCAAGTGCAGGAGCGCATGACGCGAGAAATAATGGAGGCCCTGACCAAAAGCCTCAAGACCGAAGGAGTGATTGTGCTGTGCACTGCCCAGCACCTGTGCATGAAGATGCGCGGTGTGGAGAAACAGGACAGTAGCACCACCACCGTAGATTACAACGGACGGTTTGAATCTGACCCAGTCCTGCGCGAAGAATTTTTCCGCTACCTCAAGGATTAATTGACGATTATAGCGTGGGGTTGGTAGATTACCCAAAGGCCAAAGGCCAAAAAGCCCTCAAGCAAATCAATAAATAACACCCCATTCTCCCCCACATTAGGCTGGCTCCCCCGAGCCAGCCTATAATTTACATTAGAACGCCATAACAATTCTATTCTATCCTTTTCTTATTCTCCATAATAAGATTCGCCACCGAAGGCTTTCCAAGATTTATACATTTCTTCGTAATTGTCCTTGATGAAAGCACGGATCTTTTTTATTTCTTTCTCACTAAGAGACCCAGTTTTTTCAACCGTGGTGTCTCCATTGCTTTTAACAAAAAACTTTGCGGCACCATATTTCAGGATCGAGGATGTATTTTTTATTCTTTTTCCAATATGATTTGATTACTATTTCGATCTCAATATCATC
Source organism: Bacteroidales bacterium (assembly GCA_020860515.1). Lineage (GTDB taxonomy): Bacteria > Bacteroidota > Bacteroidia > Bacteroidales > Muribaculaceae > CAG-873. The sequence continues at coordinate 41,041 of JAJBUG010000082.1, forward strand.
CATATTGGTTTCTAACACTTCTCCATTTTCTCGGATTACGGCGGCGTGAAAAGGAGGATAAATATTAACAATACTTATGTTGCCATCATCTTTTTTGATGAAAGCATATCCATCTACCATAAAGGTAGCTTGATCTATTACCTTTTCGATTTGACTATCATTCATATTTTACTTCTACTTTTTCTATTGGACTTAGAAATGTTTCAGGGTCAATATATAGGTTTTCTAATATAGAATTTAGATCAATGTATTCTTCAACCAATCCAATACCTTTATATTGAGCCATCACTTCGATAAAACCATGGTTCCATATCTTTACTTCGGTGTAACGCTCCAACTTTTTAGAAGTCTTAAATTTAATTATTTGACCACCAAATTTAAAGATGGTCATATCGCCATTATTGTATAAGGTGGCAGTACATCTCTCAATTTCTTTATTTCTTTGAGCTTCAATTGAAGCTAATAATTCCTTTTTTTGATTTTTTGCAGCATTGAAGCGGCGCCAAGCCTCTTCGCGCGTGGTTATTGGTTGTATTTTAGTTTCTTCCATAATATCTTTCTACGTTTAGGTTGTATAGTTATTGTTTTTCAATCTCCTCAGGGCTAAGGCCAGTGTACTTGGCAATTATATTAGTGGGCATGCCATCAGCCTTCATCTGACGAGCTATTTTTAGGTTATTCTCAGCTTTTCCTTGGGCTTTGCCCTCTACAAGGCCTTGGGCTTTTCCCTCTGCTATACCTTGGGCTTTTCCCTCTGCTATACCTTGGGCTTTTCCCTCAGCAAGGCCTTCTGCTTTGCCTTCTTCATACACCACCTTCCTGTCATGCTTCTGATTCCAGGCAAAGCTCTCAGAATCGGCAATGAACTTGAAGTATCTGTCCTGCTCCTCGCGCGACATCTTCATTACGGACAATTTCTCACGCGCCTCTTTGAGTCCCGGCACAGTAGTGTCGGGATCAATCTTTCCATCCTTTAAGAATCGCATCCATTGGTCAAGCGGAGTTTTGGAAACCTTGTCAAAATCCTCTACCATGAGGAAATAGATTTCGGGCAGTGGGTCGCTGGGCGTTTCGATATCCAGGGCCCTCTTTTCCTTCTCAGTGAATGTGAGCGGAGAATGGGTGTGCAATCCAGTAAACACATAACGTCCATGATAAACATAGTCATCTCCGCTGCCCATCTTGAAATAGACGATGGAAATGGAATAAATCTTTGGTATCTCTTTGTAAGGATGCCCTCGGTCAATATGCTTGATCACCTCTTGAGAACAGCCGAAAAGTATCCGATGGAAATAGTCTGCTTCGCTTGTGTTCTGCACCTCAATTATTATGATGTGGCCAGCACTGTTCTTGCAACGAATATCCACTCTGTTAAACTTTTCATCCTCGGATTTCTTGTCTCCCTCGCTCTCAAGAATGTCAACAATCTTTATCTTCTCATTGAGCACTGCTGAAAGCAGACCCTCGAGAACATCAAAATTCGCGGGGCTTCGGAGCAAATACTTCATAGCCCAGTCAAAGCGTATTAACCGCCCTTCGGTATATTCATTCTTTTCCATAATTACTTTTATTAAAATCCATTATATCGCAAATTTACGACATTTTATCTATATAACAAATAACTTGTGGAAGAAAACCAAAAAAATTCCCCTATTACTCATCAATCTCATAGATGTGGAGAGAGGCGTAGATGTTGTTTTCATCGGCCCATGCCTCCAAGGCATCCTTGGCTGATTCGCCATCAGCAAGTTTATTGCTTGAGATCTTTTATATTTGAATTGTTTACAAACTCTGAAAATTCCGATAGGATTTTATGGGCCAAGGATGTGTCGGCTATTAGGTCATCCACTTTATAAGAAGAAAGCTTTGAATCTTTTGGATTCGCCATTATCCATCTTTTATCTTCTGTAAAATGATTTATACCAAATCTATGATTTTGATATTTTACGTTTTTCCAAAACTGAATATGATTAGGCACAGTATGGAGATTGCCAGATTGGGTATCCAAGATTTCACCAAACAAGTTAATCCAATAAACTATCTCTGGATTGTCTTTTTCAGAAAAATGGATCCAGAAAAACAGTTCCCTAAACATTGTGGCTTTAGCCGCAGGTATTCCACATCGAGAATTCACAACTAATCCCTCCAATTCTAATGGAGGATTAGACTTGATTTCCCTTAGTAGAATCTTTCGAGCCTCTATATTGGTTGCTCTTATCTCATTTAAAGCTGATGCAATCGACATTTTTCCTACTATATGTTACAGCTTTTCAATCTCTTCAGAGCTAAGGCCAGTGTACTTGGCAATTATATTAGTGGGCATGCCATCAGCCTTCATCTGACGAGCTATTTCTAAATTATTCTCAGCTTTTCCTTGGGCTTTGCCCTCAGCAAGGCCTTGGGCTTTGCCTTCTACAAGGCCTTGGGCTTTGCCCTCTGCAAGGCCTTCTGCTTTGCCTTCTTCAAACACTACCTTCCTGTCATGCTTCTGATTCCAGGCAAAGCTCTCAGAATCGGCAATGAACTTGAAGTATCTGTCCTGCTCCTCGCGCGACATCTTCATTACGGACAATTTCTCACGCGCCTCTTTGAGTCCCGGCACAGTAGTGTCGGGATCAATCTTTCCATCCTTTAAGAATCGCATCCATTGGTCAAGCGGAGTTTTGGAAACCTTGTCAAAATCCTCTACCATGAGGAAATAGATTTCGGGCAGTGGGTCGCTGGGCGTTTCGATATCCAGGGCCCTCTTTTCCTTCTCAGTGAATGTGAGCGGAGAATGGGTGTGCAATCCAGTAAACACGTACCGTCCATGATAAACATAGTCATCTCCACTGCCCATCTTGAAATAAACGATGGAAATGGAATAAATCTTAGGTATCTCTTTGTAAGGATGCCCTCTGTCGATATGCTTGATCACCTCTTGAGAACAGCCGAAAAGTATTCGATGGAAATAGTCTGCCTCGCTTGTGTTCTGCACCTCAATTATTATGATGTGGCCAGTACTGTTCTTGCAACGAATATCCACCCGGTTGAATTTTTCATCCTCTGATTTCTTATCTCCCTCGCTCTCCAGTATATCCACAATCTTTATCTTCTCGTTAAGAACTGCGGATAACAGACCCTCAAGAACATCAAAATTTGCTGGGCTTCGCAGCAAATACTTCATAGCCCAGTCAAAGCGTATTAGCCGCCCTTCGGTATATTCATTCTTTTCCATGATAACTCTTATTAAAATCCATTATATTGCAAATTTACGACATTTTATCTATATAACAAACAACTTGAGGAAGAAAAACAAAAATTTTCCTCTCAATCCTCGTCGATTTCATAGATATGGAGTGAGGCATAGAGAAAGTTTTCATCAATTGATTTGAGCGAGCAACTCAGAAAATTCCTTGGGAGTAACCTGATATTCAACCAATACATTACTAATTGAACCTCTATATTGAAAAACTAAGGTAATATCTGCCTCTACCAATATCCTGGCTTCCTCTTGACCCTGAGTATAGGTTAATAATTGTGAAATGTTTTCTTTTTTTATTTCTTCAATAAAATCTTGAAGAATACTCATATCTAATAGATTTTCATTGATTAGAAATTGATATAATTTTAAATTATTTATGAGATAAACTCCTACTTGTGTAGTATAATCGTCTACTACTATTGGACATTGCAAATTAGACATTTTAGCTTGGAGGCTTAAATACTCTCTTGCTTTTAATTGTGGACTCATGCTTTGATAAAAATCTCTTTTAGATTTTATCATTTCCCAACTTGACTCTTCAATAAATTGATCATTATTATATGAGTTAGTATAAATAGTCTTCAACCCGATTTTTAAGTCGACTAAATTTTGTATAATATATTCGTTTTCTGAAACATTACCAGAAAGTATCATAGATTCAGCTTGTAGATTGAATCCTTCGGTTTTCTTAATACTTTCAAATGTCTCGTAAGGTATGGTAAGTACTTGTACAATTTCTCTTTCAATAGGATTGAATTCAAATGATGTCAATATCATTTGTGGCCCCAATTCTATAGGGAGCCCCTTATTGATTTCGTAGATTCCTTTAAGGAACTCTCTTTCTTTAACCAAAGATTGTCTTGAACAGCCTGAGAATACTGAAAAGATTGAAATAAGGGAGAAAATGATTATTATATTTTTCAAAATACGCATGTTATAATTGGTGAATTCAATATTATTCTCTGATTTTCTATTATTTACTGATTTTGGGATAAATCTAATGGTTGCCCCATGATGTAGGCTTGGTATAAGTTAAACTATCCTTACTTACTATATCTGGCATTCTGGCGGATAAAAATTTTGGAAAATTTCTATCCATTCTTATTGGTCTATTACCCCAGGATAATAAAGTATGGTCTATATCACCACTGATATTTGATGGCGGAAAGTATACTTTTATGGAGATCTTTGGAAAATGAGTTTTAATAAACTCCAATGGAGGAATTAAATCACTGTCTGCGCTTATAAGTACTATACCATCTGTCAGATTAGATAAGCAATCTCCAATCATCCTTACAGAAATATTGACATCAGTCTTTTTTTTTCTTCAGGACGAACGATATCACCATGACAATAAGGACATTCTATATGCTTTTCAAGGTACTTTCCTCTTACTACTTCAAACTTATTACCATTTAGAAGTTTATTCGCATTTAAGAACGAACTTTGTCTACTACTCTTAAGAGGGTTAAGAGGTGATGCTGTAAAATAAATCACCTTTTCTAAAACCTGTTCAGGTCCTAAAAAAGCTTTGCATAATTTTACAACATCAATCCAATAGGCTTCGGCCCACTGGGGATTTTTAATTTTAGAACGCTTTATTCCGTAATAGAAATTAAAACCATCTATATAAAAAGTAATTCGTCTCATAATGTAAAAAATGGCCACTGAAAAGTGGCCCAGTCCATACAAGAAAGTATGGCGTTGCTTAAAATTCTAATACAAAGGTACACCAATAAGTTTAAAAAAACAAATAACTTCTATGAATTTAATTTTATTTAACTAAATCTCTATTTTTTACAAATTCTGAAAATTCCATTAGGATTTTATGGGCTAAGGAAGGTTTAGTTATAAGGTCATCTACTTTGTATGATGAAAGTTTAGAATCTTTTGGATTCGCCATTATCCATCTTTTATCTTCTGTAAAATGATTTATACCAAATCTATGATTTTGATATTTTACGTTTTTCCAAAACTGAATATGATTAGGCACAGTATGGAGATTGCCAGATTGGGTATCCAAGATTTCACCAAACAAGTTAATCCAATAAACTATCTCTGGATTGTCTTTTTCAGAAAAATGGATCCAGAAAAACAGTTCCCTAAACATTGTGGCTTTAGCCGCAGGTATTCCACATCGAGAATTCACTACTAATCCCTCCAATCCTAATGGAGGATTGTTCTTGATTTCTTGTAATAGAATTCTTCGAGCCTCTATATTGGCGGCTCTTATCTCATTTAAAGCTGATGTAATCGACATGCCAGAAAGTGATATTATGTCATTAATTTTCGACTGTGTTTAGCTCAGTTATGAGGCTATGGTAGAGTTGATCTGCGGTCGGATTGGTCCAAAGGCCCCTTTCGAGCTTAGAGACCACCTTAGATCTCATTACGATGCTAACAGCTTGAACTGCGCTAAGTTTTAATCCTATTCTTACCATTTCTACAAGTTGGCAAAGGATTGTATTCAATTCTATTCTATCCATTTTAATCTTTAATTAAGAGTTTTATTGATTTCTCAGTACAAAAGCAATATTGAATGTAATGACGGGTTAAATATGAAAACAGTAACCCATACATTGCCTCCTCTTTTATTTTTGGCGCGATTCCCCATTTCCCATGCACGTTGCCATGATGGTGTGAGATAGAATCCTTTACCAAAGTCATTGTGACCATGGCACTTTGTAAGATTAATCTCGTTAATCTCTACATTGCTACCATGTAATAATCTCATAATGTACCTCCATTATTACGACATACTATCTCCAAGTCTTCGAGTATAACCTCGCGTGGAAGCGTTTGTTCGCAGCGTTAATTATCCTCCAAGAAGTCAATCCCTCGAAAGGCTAATAGATAATCAAAAGCTTTTTCCAAGGAAATGCCTTTGGAATCAGCGAACCATTCAATAGCACAAATCATTAGCTGACCTTTTTGCAACTCACCTTTAGAATCCATAACTATAGTTGTTGGAAGTACCATTTTTTCTCCCATTGCCTCAAAAAGGATGGAGGCATCCTCTAAAGTCAGCTTAGTGATTCCATTTTCCATTTTAGAAATACTGCTTTTAGGAAGGCCAATACGCTTTCCCAACTGCTCTTGGGTCAGGTTCTTTTCTTTCCTTACCCTTGCGATTTCTTTTCCTAAGATATTTGTCACCATATTCGTTTTTATAATAAACTTAGCAAAGTTACAAAAAGTTTCTCAAACAAGAAACTTTTTCATAATTTTTTGGAATAAAAAGATTTCCCCTATTCCTCATCAATTTCATAGATGTGGAGCGAGGCGTAGATGTCGTTTTCATCAGCCCAGGTCACTAATGCATCTTGGGCTGACTCTCCATTTGAGAGGCTGCGACCCATGACCGATTCAATATAAGCCACAGCTTTCTCGTAATTATTAAAGCCAAGGTAATCTACTCCCTCGATATCTATGATATATCGTTCAGGGAAATACCTCCCCTCTTTGTCATTGGTCAAATACCTTCCCTCATCCTCTATAACACTTCTATAAAAGAATTTTATTGTTAAATAGAAACCCTCTACAAAATGCCTAAACTCACCCATCTCACGCCAAGCCGATTCAACATCAAATGACAAAATGCCCTCATCCATGCTCAAATTATCCCACTTGCCACGGCAATAAACAGCATTTTCACCCTCCACTTTGCCTCCAAGCAAAGTCACCAGATGCCCAAGCCATGTCTTGCCATAAATGCCCTTCTCTACCTCGATATCTCGATTTTCAAGATACCGCATCTTCTCATAGAGGTCATTAAGTTCTTTTTTACTTCCAGTCACCACATAACTGGTAAAGCACGTATTTGCCATAATCCTTAAGCTTTTAACATTGATGTCACTTTAACCTCTGCAAAGTTACAAGATCTCCCCTTTTCCCAATGTTGATCAAAGTTAAACCTTTCCCCTCCAATTGCAGATCTTGGCAAAATCAGTTTTCTATTTCTCTATATACTTATTATTACTTAGAACTCATTTAAACTTTTGTGATTTGTGAATTTTTTTAAGAAATATAACCAT
>JAJBUG010000079.1:0-22701 GCA_020860515.1 Bacteroidales bacterium
TCTTTAGTCTTTAGTCTTTAGTCTTTAGTCTTTAGTCTTTAGTCTTTAGTCTTTAGTATGATTGATTAACGATTTAAAAAATAACGGATTATATTTAATTCAGATATAAATATATAAATTTCAGATATAAATATAAAAAATTCAAATATGGATATCAGCAAGGTAAAGATATTATATGCGTTGATGTTGGTGACAGCTGGGATGGCATGGACTGGATGCAGCGACGGCAAATCATACGCCGACCTTCTCAATGATGAAAACATATCGGTCAACTCGTTCTTGGTTAACGAACGCGTGATTCCTTATGAGAAGCGCGATTCGACATTCAATTTCGAGGTGGGCAAGGATGCGCCCTATTATGAGATGGATGTGGATGGCAATATCTACATGCAGGTGCTAAATGCCGGCACCAAAGGCAATTATGCCACCACCGACCAACTGATTTATTTTCGCTTTACACGCTACAATCTCAACTATTACGTTGACAACACTCTGCCCACAGGCGAAGGCAATGACACGGACTTGACCTATGGCAGCACATCGTTCCGCTTCGACAATCTTACAGCCAACAGCAGCTACCAATGGGGCTCGGGCATCCAGACTCCGCTCTATTACCTGCCCATCGACTGCGAGTGCAATTTGATTATCAAATCGCAATACGGAGTGTACCAAGAGATGTCGTACGTATATCCTTACCTATATAATATACGCTATTTCAAATCACAGATTTAGGAACCAGCGCTAACGCGCTGGGCACGCTGACCTAAGTGAGAAATAATAAGAAAATCAGCGTGGATCTAAGAGAAAAATAACAAACCAAAGGACAAAGCTAAAATATGGCACTTGTAAAATCTATTTCTGGAATCCGAGGCACCATCGGCGGAAAGAGCGGCGATGGCCTCAACCCTGTGGATATAGCAAAATTCACTGCTGCCTATGCTACATTTATCAAGCGCAATGCTGGAGTTGAGCAGGGCGTAATCGTAGTGGGCCGCGATGCTCGCCTCTCAGGCAAGATGGTGAGCGACATCGTGGTAGGCGTGCTATGCGGCATGGGGCTCGATGTAGTCAACATAGGCTTGGCCACCACCCCGACCACCGAAATAGCCGTGACTGGCGAAAAAGCCCTTGGAGGCATCATCATTACAGCCAGCCACAATCCCAAGCAATGGAATGCACTGAAGCTGCTCAATGCACGCGGTGAGTTTCTCGATGCCAAGGAGGGAGCCGAGGTATTGGCGCTGGCCGACAACGAAGATTATGACTTCGCCGATGTGGATCACCTGGGCCATGAATATGTCAACAACACCTACGCTCGCAAGCATATTCAGCAAGTGCTGGCTCTGCCACTGGTAGATGCAGAGGCTATCAAGAAGGCTAATTTCACAGTAGCCGTGGATGCCGTAAATTCTGTGGGCGGCATTGTAATCCCCGAACTGCTGAGAGCCCTGGGAGTAAAGAATATCATCGAGCTCAACTGCGAGGCTAACGGTAAATTTGCCCATACCCCCGAACCTATTCCAGAAAACCTAACCCAAATCAGCGAACTGATGGCTGGCAAGGTGGCAGATGTGGCATTTGTGGTTGACCCCGATGTTGACCGCTTGGCCATCATCATGGAGGATGGCCGCATGATGGGCGAGGAATACACTCTGGTTTCGATTGCCGACTATGTGCTTAGCCACACTCCCGGCAACACTGTGAGCAACCTCAGCAGCAGCCGCGCCTTAGCGGACGTGACACGCAAGCATGGCGGCGAGTACACTGCGGCAGCTGTGGGCGAGGTAAATGTGACCACAAAGATGAAGGAAGTGGGCGCAGTAATCGGAGGCGAAGGCAACGGCGGCGTGATTTATCCTGAAATCCACTATGGCCGCGATGCCCTGGTTGGCGTGGCTCTCTTCCTGACCATGATGGCCAAGAGTGGCAAAAAGGTAAGTGAAATACGCGCCGAAATGCCTGAATACGCCATAGCTAAGACCAAGGTAGAGCTCACACCTGAAATCGACGTGGATGCCATCCTCGACGAGGTGAAGCGTACCTATGCCAACGAGCGACTCACTACCATCGACGGCGTAAAAATCGACTTCCCCGATGGCTGGGTGCACCTGCGCAAGAGCAACACTGAGCCAATCATCCGCATCTACAGCGAGGCTCACACCATGGACGAAGCCAAGGCTTTGGGTGAGAAAATCAAGAAAATCTTAACTAAATAAAATCCTCCCAAATATTCGATTTCAATCGATCCAAAATCGATTGAAATCGAATCTCTATTATAATGAAACTGTCCGCATTAACTCTTTTGGCCTTTGCGATGCTGCTCACCGGCTGTGGCAAGCAGCAAAAGGCTCCCCTGCCCCAATGGGTAGAGGCTGACTCAGCCCAAGCCATCGAGGGTCGCATTGCTCGCGACTTCTCTCTGCCTTTTGCCGAGGGTGCCGCTCAGATTATTCAAGACCATCCCAACCTGCTGATGGCCGACATAAGAGCTATGGCCGACAGCGGCTTAATTGAGACAATGTGGATCGACGAGCATTGGATGATGTTTCGCAAGTCACGGCGCAACTTTGATAGGGTCAACCGCGAGTACAACGACTGGACCAACCGAGGCTGGGATGCAAGCCCCGAGCGCATGGCTTATGCCGACTCGGTGATTCGCTACAGCCAAGGCCAATTGGCCGATGGCGGTGCGCATCGTGTGCGCTACCGCTTCACGATAGATGTGCCTTACGACGCTGCCTACAAGGGCGACACGCTGAGGGTGTGGATGCCATTTCCGCGCGAAGTGGAGCGCCAATGCGATATCAAGCTAATTTCATCCTACCCATCAGAATATGTACTTTCAAAGCCTGAGCAGTCAGCCCATTCCACAATTTATTTCGAGCATCCAGTGGTTGAGGGCGACACTGCCCACTTTGAATATGTGGCTGAGTTTACAGGCTTGGGAGCCTATTTCTCACCCGCCACAATACGCGCCAACATCAAGCCTTACGACACAGAAGCACCTGAGTATAAGAAATACACTGCCTTTGATTCGCCCCATATCGTACGGCTTGATTCATTAGCCAATGCAATTGTGGGCAGTGAAACTAATCCCTACCGACAGAGCGAATTGGTATATGATTATATCGTAAAGACATACCCTTGGGCTGGAGCGCGCGAATACAGTACCTTGGAGTGCATTCCCAAGTATGTGATCGAAAGCGGCCACGGCGACTGCGGCCAAGTGGCCCTGCTCTACATCTCTCTGATGCGCACCTTAGGAGTGCCTGCACGGTGGGAAAGCGGGTGGATGCTCCATCCGGGCGAATTAAATCTCCACGATTGGGCCGAAACCTACTACGAGGGCGTAGGCTGGGTGCCTGTGGATGTGTCGTTTGGCCGATATACTGGCAGCAAGGATGCGGCAGTGCGAAATTTCTATAGCACTGGCATTGATGCCCACCGCTTAGTGGCCAATCAGGGAATTGGCGATGAATTTTACCCAAAGAAGCGTTATATCCGCAGCGAGACAGTGGATTCACAAATGGGCGAGGTGGAGATCAGCCGCGGCAATCTATTCTATCCGCTGTGGGAACCACATTTTGAAATTATCCAACAAATACCCATAAGCCTATGAAACTCATTAGATTATTATTGGTAATGATGGGCTGTGCGGTAGCCATTGGGCAAGCCGCAGCCGATGACTGGGGATTAGTGCGCGTGTCAGTGGCAAATCTGCGCGGAGAAGGCAAAGAAAGCGCAGAGATGGTTAGCCAGGCTCTAATGGGCACCCCAGTAAGAATTTTGCAAAAAAATGGGTCGTGGTGCCAAGTGGAGACGCCCGACACCTATCAAGGGTGGATGGACGCAGGCTCGATCGCCGAAAAAACCGAGGCGCAAATGGCAGACTGGCGCAAAGCTCCACGCTTGGTGATGACCAATCCATACCAAATCGAAGCTTATGACAATTGCAAGCTGTTGATGCCAAGATATGTAGCCACCGACCTTGTTAATGGCGACATAGTGGAGGGCAGCCTCAGCCATACTAAAGATGGAATGGTAGAAATCACACTGCCTGATGGACGAAAGGCATGGGCCAAAACTGAATATTTTACTCCGATTGAGGCATGGGCTGACCAGCCATTTGATGCCGACATGGTACTCGACCAAGCGTTTGCAGCGATGGGCGCACCGTATTTGTGGGGAGGATTGTCGACCAAGGCAACCGACTGCTCAGGATTGGTGAGACTCGGATATTGGAGAAATGGCCGCTTGCTGATGCGCGATGCCAGCCAACAAGCAAAGACTGGCACACAGCTCGACCCAAAGGATTTTAACAGCTTCCAGCCGGGAGATTTGCTGTTTTTCGGCAATAAAAAGACAGGCAAAATCACTCATGTGGCACTTTACACGGGTGATAACCATATAATCCATGCCAGCAACCTGGTTAGATACAACAGCATTATCAAAGGCGAACCAGATTATTATGATCGTGAAATCTTGTCAGCTACTCGCATTGCAGACAATGATGGCAACGAAGGCATAACCAAAGTGATTGACCACCCACTCTACTTTGAAAAATGACAAATTACAAGTTACAAATTACAAATTCTTAGTCATGAAACGTAGAGATTTCTTGCGCACCGCCGCTCTTGGCGCAATGGCGGCCGCATCACCCATAAGCTTCTCAGCATTCGGAGAAGCGACCAAGAAAGTAGCCCCCAGCGGACGTCTCAACCTCAGATTTGAGCCTTACGAGCTGAAGCTGCGCCACGCCTTCAACCTGGCCAAATACCAGCGCACTACCACCCCCGACGTGCAGGTGCAGCTTGAATACGATGGCATCGTAGGCTATGGCGAGGCATCTATGCCTCCCTACCTTGGCGAGAGCGTGGATTCAGTGACCAAATTCCTGAGCCAGCTTGACCTCGGACAATTCTCCGACCCTTTTGCCATTGAGGACATCCATGCCTACATGGACAGCGTTGCACCCAACAACCGCGCAGCAAAGGCATCGGTAGATATTGCCCTCCACGACTTGATTGGCAAAATTATGGGTCAGCCTTGGTACAAAATCTGGGGTCTTAATCCCGAGAACTGTCCCAACACCTCGTTCACCATCGGCATCGATACCGAGGAGGTGGTGCGCCAAAAGGTGGAAGAAGCGTCGCCCTATCGGGTGCTCAAAGTGAAAATGGGCCTTGACAACGACAAGGAAACAGTAGAAATCATTCGCTCAATGACTGATGTGCCACTTTGCGTGGACGCCAACCAAGGTTGGAGCAGCAAGGAGCAAGCCCTGGAAATGTGCGAATGGCTGGCCGACAAGAATTGCCTATTTGTGGAGCAGCCAATGCCCAAGGAGATGCATGAAGAGACTGCCTGGGTGCGCGAACGCAGCCCCCTGCCCCTGATTGCCGATGAGGCCTTGCAACGCCTTCCCGACATCAAACGAATGAGCGAAGCCTACGATGGCATCAACATCAAGCTGATGAAAAGCACTGGCATGCACGAGGCCTATCAGATGGCTGTGCTGGCCCGAGCACTGGGCATGAAGGTGATGCTCGGCTGCATGACTGAGACATCTTGCGCGGTGACAGCCGCCGCACAGTTGGCACCGATGGTTGATTTTGCCGACCTCGACGGAAATCTGCTCATCGCCAACGACCGATTCGACGGCATTAAGATTGTAGATGGAAAAGTAACCATTCCCGAGCGTCCGGGCATAGGCGTAGAGTTGATAGGATGACCAATCCGGATGTCATACATCTGCTCCCCGATTCTGTCGCCAATCAAATAGCGGCAGGCGAGGTAATCCAGCGTCCGGCTTCGGTAGTGAAAGAGCTCGTTGAGAACTCGGTAGATGCCGGGGCCACTGAGATAAAAATTGTAATCAAGGATGCTGGGCGCACCTTAATCCAAGTCATCGACAATGGCTGCGGCATGTCGGTGACTGATGCGCGCATGGCCTTTGAGCGCCATGCCACATCAAAAATCAGCCAGGCAGCCGACCTGTTCACGCTCCACACAATGGGATTCCGAGGCGAAGCCCTGCCATCAATCGCCGCTGTGTCGGAGATAGAAATGCGCAGCATGCGCCGAGGCGACACCGCTGGCACCAAGCTGATGATTTCGGCCTCGCGCGTCACCAGCCAAGAGCCTGAGATATGCTCGGCTGGCACCAACATCATGGTCAAGCGCATCTTCTTCAATCTGCCTGCGCGCCGCAAATTCTTGAAGAAAGACCCAGTGGAGCTGGGCCATATCGTGCGCGAGTTCGAGCGTCTGGCCCTGGTCAATACCAATGTGGAATTTACCCTTGCCCACAATGATGTGATCATCCACAAGCTGCCAGCTGGCACCCTGAAGCAGAGAATCTGCGCCCTTTTCGGCAAAGGGCTTGATCATCAGATAATACCTGTAACTACTGAGACATCGCTGGTGCGAATCGATGGCTTCATCTCGCTCCCGATGCATGCTCGCCGCCGAGGCGCACTGCAGTATTTCTTCGTGAACGGTCGATATATGCGCCACCCGTATTTCCACAAGGCAGTGCTCAGCAGCTTCGAGAACCTTATCCCAGTTGACTCGCAGCCAAGCTATTTCATCAATTTCAACGTTGACCCAGAGACCATCGATGTAAATATTCACCCGCAGAAGTACGAGATTAAATTCGAAAACGAACAGCCAGTGTGGCAAATCCTGCAAGCCGCTATCAAGGAATCGCTTGGCCGCTTCAATGCCTCGGCAGCCATAGATTTCGATGTGGTGGATGCCCCCGACATACCCGCTTTCAGTCCGGCGGACTTGCCCATGCCCGATTCGGCTGAAGATTCACGCTACGACCCCTTCAAAGCCGAGCGAATAGCCCAACGGCAAGCCACTTCGCCCTCCACTTACTCCAAGCCGTCGGTGCCAACCGACTGGGAAAAGCTCTACCAGAATTTCAATGAGCGCCAAGGCGAGACAATCCGCCAAAGCCGACTAAATGTCACACCCGATTTGGATTTCCCCGACGAGCCAGCTGCACCTCCGGTGCTTATGGATACCCAGGAAGAACGCTTGGGAATGCTCCAGCTCAAAGGCCGCTACATAGTCACTCCATCCAAGTCGGGCCTGATGCTTATCGACCAGCACCGCGCCCATATCCGCGTCCTGTTTGACCGCTACATGGAGATAGCCCAGCATGGCCAGGTGCCATCGCAAAGGCTGATATTCCCAGAAACAGTAAGCTTAGATGCCACCCAGAGCATAGTGGCCACAAGCATTGCCGAGCTGCTGAGCACCATGGGATTTGAAATCAAGGCTTTGGGCGAGGGTGAATGGCAAGTGGATGCGGTGCCGTCGATGATTGGCAATGTGAGCGTGGCTACTGCCCTGCTCAATATTATAGACTCAGTGAGCCAGGCCGACGACGATGTGCAGCAGTCACAATGGCAGCGCATTATCCTGTCGCTTGCCCGCTCGGCAGCCATCAAATATGGCACGCCCCTTACCGATAAGGAAATGGATCAGCTTGTAGCCGACCTCCTGCGCCTTCCACAACCCGACTATACACCCGATGGCAAGGCAGTAATCCAACTGCTCGAGCTCGACTCGATCAACCGTCTCTTCGCGTGAAACCTTTTTCATCTCAATAATGTTATAGTTGTGACAACTATTTTTTATTGAGAAGAGATGGAAAAGTTCAAGGTCCTCATATTATCCCTTTGTGCATGCCTTACTGCATGGACACAACAGTTAGATTCCGTGCCAAGCCTCATCAAGGACAACATGCCTGACCCTGGCCAAAGCATCGGCTTGGTGCTGAGCGGCGGTGGCAGCAAGGGTATTGCCCATATTGGATTGATTCAAGCGCTCGAAGACAACGACATACCTATCGACTATATCACAGGCACCTCGATGGGAGCCATAGTTGGGGGCCTCTATGCAGCGGGCTATACTCCCAAGGAAATGCTCGACCTTATCCTCTCGGATGGCTTTTCTTATTGGAGCACTGGCCAGATTGACCCCAGCCTTACCTACTATTTCTCCACCCAAGGGCCTACGCCTACGTTGGTGTCGGTGCCTTTTGGCACATCTAAAAGAGATTCAATAATGGAGGCGCGCACACCTGTGTATGCTTCGCTAATCTCACCGATGCCCATGAATTTCGCATTCATGGACCTGTTTGCAGCGCAAACTGCGCAATCCGGGGGCGACTTCGATAACCTGTTTGTGCCATTCCGCTGTGTGGCCAGCGATGTCAACGCACGTCATAAAGTGGTGCTCAGCCATGGCGACTTGGGGTACAGCGTTCGCTCGTCAATGAGTTTTCCAATTGTATTCCAGCCCACATCGATCGACTCAATGGTGCTCTACGATGGTGGAGTTTACGACAATTTCCCCGTAGGGGTAATGCAGGACACTTTCTCGCCCGACTTTATTCTTGGCATCAATGTGAGCAGTGAGACCATTGGTCCCCAGACCTCAATAATGGATCAGCTCGACAACCTGGTAATCCAAAACCAAGCCTACTACGTGAACCCAGAAAAGGGAATGCAGATTCGCTACGACCTTAACCAATTCAGCCTTCTCGACTTCCCAAAAGCTCGTCAAATCTACAAAATCGGTTATGATGTGGCCATGCAATATATGGATAGCATCAAGAGTCGAATCCATAGCCGCATCTCCAAGGAAGAGCGCGAGCTGAGGCGCCGCGTGTTCAAGAGCCAGACACCATATATCAGATTTGACTCTGTGGAGGTGACTGGAGCAAGCAAGAAGCAGAACGAATACATACGCTATCTCTTCACCCATAACCGAAAAGATACCATCGACATTAACAGCGCCCGCTATGCCTATTATCGCGCCATCTCGCCAGGGATGCTTCGCGACTTGGTGCCTCATGCGCATTACAATGATTCTACAGGACTATTCAAACTAACCCTTAAGGCTGCTCCAAAGGAAAATTTCAAAGTTGGCCTTGGAGCATATATTACCTCATCTACCCAGAGCTATATCTATATTTCAGGCGGTTACTCCACGATGAGCTTCAAGTCGATGAGCGCCAACTTTGGCGGCTGGATTGGCCAAAGTTATCTCGGTGCTATGCTCAATACCCGCCTATATCTGCCCACCCATATTCCAAGCGCTGCGGAGCTTGAGGCTGTGGCTTTCCGCCAAAAATATTATACTGATGACTATCTATTTTTTGAGGAAAAGGCTCCCAGCTATATCTTAGACCATGAATATTATGTGAGATTGAAATGGGCTTGGGCACTGGGGAGATTGTATTCGATGAGCGCAGGCCTTGGCTATGGACATCTCTATGACAGTTTCTACCAGCCCAACTATCAGCTTGGCTACCTTACCGACCGCGACAAATGCAAATTTGACCTGGGGCAAGCATTCATACGCTTATCTACTAATACGCTCGACGATCAAAACTTCCCTACACAAGGACGTTCGTATCAATTGACAGGAATGGGAGTGTTGGGCACATTTAAGCATACTTATGGCGACAAGGAATTGGCCAACTTGCACAGCCATCCCAAATGGGTACAATTGGAAAGCTCATCGCGCCAATTCTTTACCTTCGGGCGCCATTTCTCATTGGGAGTTGAGGCGGATATTATGCTCAGTACCCGCAAGTTGCTGGCCGACTACAATGCTACCATGGTAACGGCTCCAGCTTTCCTACCCACTCCATCAAGCTATAATTCTTTCAACAAGGCCTTCCGTGCTAATTCGTTCGTGGCCATTGGCATCACCCCTATATGGAAATATAATAGCAGCCTCAGCCTGCGCTGGTCGTCATATTGTTTCCTGCCGCTGCGCAAAATCATCGAGGTTGACAACAAGGCAGAATACGCCCATGGCTGGCTCAACCATCCCCAATATTTCGGCGAGGTGGATCTATGCTACAAGCTCCCCTTTGGCACACTCACAGGTTATGTGAATTATGCCTCATCCCCAGCCCGCAATTGGAATGCCGGCATCAGCTTTGGCCTCTTCCTCCCCGCCCCCCGCTTCCTCCGCTAACCCTAAGCTGACGAGAGAAACAAATAACGAGAGAAACGAACTTTGTGGATTTTGTTCGTTTCTCTCGTTATTCGTTTCTCTCGTCAAGAATATTTTTGTAAATTTGCAAAAAAAATTGACAATGGATATAAAATCGAGTCAAAAACCATTGATATTGGTCAGCAACGACGATGGGATTGAGGCACCAGGGCTAATGGCCTTGGTGGATGCGCTCACGCCTCTGGGAGATGTGGTGGCTGTCGCGCCCGATGACCCGCAGAGCGGCAAGTCGAGCGCTATCACCGTGGGGGCACCGCTGCATATAACCCAGCATCCCGATGCCCAAGGTGCACGGGTGTTTTCGGTTTCTGGAACTCCTGTTGACTGCGTGAAACTTGCAATGCACACTATCCTGCCTCGGCGCCCCGACTTTGTGTTTGCTGGCATTAACCATGGCAGCAATTCCGGTACGGCCATCACTTATAGCGGTACTATGGGCGCAGTGCTTGAGGGGTGCATGGATGGTATTCCCAGCGTAGGCTTCTCACTGCTGCATCATTCGCTCAAGGCCGACTTCAGCATGAGCCTTCCTTTAGTAAAATCAATAGCTGCCGATGTGGTAGCCCACGGGCTTCCACACTGGACAGCTCTCAATGTCAACATCCCTGCCTTGATCGTGCCTAAGGGAGTGCGCGTGTGCCGCGCTGCCAAAGGCCATTGGAGCGAGGAATACAAGCGGTATCTCGACCCCAGCGGAAATCCATTTTTTTGGCTAACAGGCCGCTTTGTGAATATGGAGCCCAATGCCACTGACACTGACGAATATTGGCTGGGCCAGAAATACATCAGCATTGTGCCAGTGACCCCCGACCAGACAGTGACATCGGCCATCCCAGAGATGGCAACCAGATTCGACGTAGAAAGCGACCACCAAATCATTATCTCACCCAACCACCAACCCACCAAATCACCCAACCACTAAACCACTAAACCACTAAATCACCAAATCACCAATCATTATATGCAAGAGAAAATCATCATTTTGGACTTTGGTTCGCAGACCACCCAGCTCATCGGGCGCCGTGTGCGCGAGCTGAACCAGTACTGCGAAATCGTGCCCTATAACAAGTTTCCGCACGATGACCCATCGGTAATCGGCGTGATACTCAGCGGCAGCCCATTCTCGGTTTACGACGACAAGGCTTTCAAGCTGTCGCTTGATGGAATCCGAGGCAAGTATCCCCTGCTGGGCATCTGCTACGGCGCGCAGCTGATGGCTTATAACAACGGTGGCACCGTGGAGCCTGCTGGCAGCCGCGAATACGGTCGCGCCCATCTGAGCCATATCGACCAGGAGGACCCGCTCTTCCACGACATTCCCGTGGGCAGCCAAGTATGGATGAGCCACGGCGATACCATCACCAGCCTGCCTGAGAATTTCCACATCATAGCCAGCACCGACAAGGTGAAGATTGCTGCCTACCGAGCCAACGATGAGAAATTGTGGGGCGTGCAATTCCACCCTGAGGTTTACCATAGCGAGTGCGGCATGCAATTGCTGCGCAATTTTGTGGTGGATATCTGCGGCGGCAAGCAGGATTGGAGCGCAGCTTCGTTTATCGAAACCACAGTGGCCCAGCTCAAGGAGCAGCTTGGCGACGACAAGGTGGTGCTTGGCCTAAGCGGCGGCGTGGATTCTTCGGTAGCCGCCGTGCTGCTCAATCGCGCCATCGGCAAGAACCTGACTTGCATTTTCGTGGACCATGGCTTGCTGCGCAAGAATGAGTTCCGCGATGTAATGCGCGACTACGAAGGCCTTGGCCTCAACGTAATCGGCGTGGATGCCAGCGAAAAATTCTTCAGCGAGCTGGCAGGAGTGACCGAGCCTGAGCGCAAGCGCAAAATCATCGGCAAGGGATTTATCGATGTTTTCGATGAGGAAGCCCATAAAATCAAGGATGTGAAGTGGCTGGCCCAAGGCACTATCTACCCCGACTGCATCGAGAGCCTCTCGATTACTGGCACCACTATCAAGAGCCATCACAATGTGGGCGGTCTGCCTGAGAAGATGAACCTGAAGCTATGCGAACCCCTGCGCCTGCTATTCAAGGACGAGGTGCGAGCCGTGGGACGCGAGCTTGGCATGCCTGACCGCCTTATTAAGCGCCATCCATTCCCGGGGCCAGGCTTGGCAGTGCGAATCCTCGGCGATATCACCCGTGAGAAAGTGCGCATCCTGCAGGATGCCGACGATATCTTCATTCAAGGCTTGCGCGACAGCGGCCTCTACGACCAAGTGTGGCAGGCTGGCGTAATCCTGCTGCCAGCGCAAAGCGTGGGCGTGATGGGCGATGAGCGCACCTACGAGCGAGCCGTGGCACTGCGCGCAGTCACCAGCACCGATGCCATGACTGCCGACTGGGCACACCTCCCGTACGAGTTCCTGGCAAAGGTCTCGACCGACATCATCAACAAGGTGCGCGGCGTCAATCGCGTGACCTACGATATCTCCTCAAAGCCCCCATCCACTATTGAGTGGGAATAAGGATTGATACTCCAAGATAACTCCACAAATGCCCCATCAATTGTTAAATGGGCTGTAAAATGGGCGTTTTATTGTAAATTTAAATATATTTTTCATAAAATACGCAAATTTTAGTGGAGTATTCAAAATTTTTACGTAATTTTGTTACGGATTCAATAAGTGAATCATAGGTTAATGGAACGGCCGCTCGTGAGAGTGGTCGTTTTTTATTCCTAAACTTGATATTTTCACCGAAAAAACTCCCCTTAACGACTACTTGCGCTCACTAATCTAACTGCGCTTACTATGACCAATATTTCATCTTCTACAAAAAAATTTGCAATAGTATGCTACGGATTGGGGATTTTTTTGTAATTTTGGGGCTTGAATATGGATAAAAAGCGTTTCATAATCGTTATATTGTTATGTTGGGTACTTTTAGTACCCGACATCGAGGCTGCGCAGCAATGGGAGCAGGTGCGCACCGAGATCGTGTCGAGCGATTCGGTAGGCGCTGACCGCCCCGAAGTAACTGCCAGCGAGGGATACATATATGTGACTACGCCAAGAGCCGTAACGGTGAAAGTTTTCTCAATCGTGGGACAACTGATTTCGGAGGTTAAGCTCCCCGCAGGCACTTCGAGGCTTAAGATGGGCGCCCGAGGCATCTACATCGTGAAGGCTGGCGAGACCACATTAAGAATTACTATTTGATATGGAGAGAATCAAGGTAAAGGTAATCAACAGCAGCGGCAACGAACTGCCAGCTTATGAGACATTTTCAAGCGCTGGCATGGATGTGCGCGCTGACATCAAGGAGCCAGTGACCATCGGTCCGCTTGAGCGACTGCTCATTCCTACCGGGCTGCGTGTGCAGCTACCCCACGGCTATGAAATGCAATTGCGCCCCCGCAGTGGCTTAGCTCTGAAGCATGGCATCAGCTTGGCCAATACCCCAGGCACCGTGGATGCTGACTATCGAGGTGAAATCAAGGTGATTGTGATAAATCTGAGCAACGAGCCTTATACCATCACCCCAGGCGAACGCATCTGCCAGATGGTAATATCAGCCTACACGCGCGTGGAATGGGAAGTGGTAGATAGGATCGACGAGACTGAACGCGGCGACGGAGGCTTCGGCCACACAGGAACGAATTAGGTTTAAGGATTTAGGATTAAGGTTTTTGATGAGGAAGCTCGTATATATAATATTAATGTGTGCCGCTGCCACGATGGTGTGGGCTTACGACAATGCCCAATGGGATCAGGATGCGCGCCAGCGAAAGGCCGAATACCTGTTTCTGGAGGCTGAGAATGCTTGCATGCTCGAGGAATACGACCGCTATGCCATGCTGATGCAGCGCGCTTACGCACTCGACAGCTCCGACCTGGACATCGCTTACGGCTGGGGCACCGTGGCTATGGCCCTGAGCAGCACCGACAGTCTTACCTATGCCAAAGCCTATCAGTACGCCAAAGACCGATTCTACAGCGACCCAGACAATTATGTGATGGGCATGATGCTTGGCGGCTTGGCTCGCAGGCAACGCGATTTCAAAGAATTAGTGCGAGTGTGGGAAACTCTCGACTCCACCCATCCTGAGCTAAACCAACCCCTCGAAGAGCTGGCCAACGCCTACCTGATTTCATACGTCATGGGTGACACAGCCGCTTACGACAAAGCCATTGCCATCTTCGACCGCATGGAAATGGGAAATGGCAAGAGCGTGGATCTATCCTCGAAGAAGATACAAGCTTACTCAGTAAAGCAAGACACTGCCGCTGTGATCAATGAGATAGAAGCTCTGAGCCAATTTGCGCCCCACGATGCAGTGGTGGCATTGTTTGTAGGCGGCAACTACCAATATCTCAATGATAATCAGAAGGCTCTGGAATATTACAACCGCGCCTGCGCCCTTGACAGCACACTTGGCAATGCCTTCATGGCACGTGCCAATATATATCATGAAATGGGCGACAGCGTGGGTTTTGACCGTGAGGTGTTCCAGGCTCTCCATAGCCCAAATCTTGAAGTGGATTCCAAGCTGGAAATTCTGCGCGGCTATGTAGCCGAGCTGTTCCGCGACCGCAGCCAGGAGCCTCGCATACGCGAGCTGTTCGGTGAGCTCGAGAATATGCACTCAGGCGAAGCCGACATCCACAACCTCTATGCCGCGTACCTCTATGAAATAGAAGACTATGCCGGAGCAGCCGACGAGATGACCTACTCGGTAGCCCTGGAGCCTACCTCCGAAGGCGCTTGGAACACCCTGCTGCAAATGCTGGCGCGGGCCAAGGACAATGACCGCATGCTGGTGTATGGCAAAGAGGCACACAATCGATTTCCCAAGAATCTCTATTATCCAATATGCATAGCTGAGGCTTACCGCGACAAGGGCGACACCGCCAAGGCAATAGCCACAATCGACAGCGTGGAAATTTCAGGAAATACTCCCCAGGAGGCGAGCTTCGTATCCTACAAAGGCGACATTTATGCTTGGGCTGGCGATACTATCAAGGCTCTTGAGACTTATGACTTGGCCATCGACATGAACCCCAACAATCTGATGGCCCTCAACAATGCGGCATATTTCATGGCCACAAGCGGAGGCGACCTCGACAAGGCTGAGCGATACATCAGCCAAGTAATTGCCCAAGAGAGCGACAATCCAACATATATGGATACTTACGCTTGGGTCTTCTTCAAGAAAAAGGATTACAATATGGCTCGCCAGTACATCGACATTACCTTGCGCCTATGCGAAGGAATGCCCACCGACAGCACTGCCGAGGAAGACAGCATGGAGGTAGTGCCTGGCAATTCGCCCGAAGTGTTGGCTGAGGCCATAGAAAATATCGAAGAGGAGGAGCAGGACGACAATAAAAAGCTAAGCGCCGATGTGCTGGAACATGCAGGCGATATCTATTTTATGA
Source organism: Bacteroidales bacterium (assembly GCA_020860515.1). Classification (GTDB taxonomy): domain Bacteria; phylum Bacteroidota; class Bacteroidia; order Bacteroidales; family Muribaculaceae; genus CAG-873. The sequence continues at coordinate 15,443 of JAJBUG010000079.1, forward strand.
ATGGCGAGCCCGACCAAGCCTTGGAGTTTTGGAAACGAGCCTTGGCAATGGCCCCAGACAACGAACTCCTGCAACGCAAAGTAAAACATAAGACCTATTTCTACAAATAGGCATCCATATAACATGACCACAATGAAAGCAAGCTTAATAATCGGAATAGCCGCAGCTCTGCTTCTGACAGGGTGCAAAGGCCACAAGGCTGCCACTGCTGGCGAGGCCCCAATCGAAGGCCCTGGCCAGCCTGTTAACGAAGTGTTTCAGCTGCTATCCAACACTTACAGCGAATGGGAGGATGTGCAGATGCCAATGGCTATGAGCATGTCAGCCCCTGAGAAATTTTCAATCAGCGGACGCGCCACCATGGTGCGCAACTCTGCCATTCTGCTCTCGATGCGAATGTTCGGAATGGAAGTGGCCCAGGTATATGCCAATCCTGACTCAGTGTGGTTTGTGGACAAGCATCATAAGATGTACATCCAGGAGAGTTTGGAATCGCTATGCGGGAGCTATCCCATGGGACTTGACGACATCCAGGACTGCCTGCTGGGCCAAGTATTCCCGATTGATGCTGCGGGCGTGACAGCCGAATACAAGCTTGATGTGGAGGTGCCCTGGCTTACTGGCCTATATTTCGTGCGCCAAGATCCTCTTCGCTCAGTGGCATTCACTTACAATGACATGCAAGAGACGCCTGCCGGCTTGGCTTGCGACCTTGTAATGCTCAACGCGCGCACCGACAGCCTGTCGATGAGCGCCATGATGCAATGGAACTTCGACAAAGCCCAGTGGAACCAAGGCAAGGAGGTGAATTTCTCACGGCCTGGAGGCAAATATAAGCGAGTGGTCCTGGCCAATCTGCTCAAGCAAATAAACATGTAATTTCATTTGACAAAACTAACTGTTGAAAAAACTAACATTCATATTCTTGCTTATGGGCGCTCTGCTGATTGGAGCGCTGGTGAGCTATGCGGCCTTGCCAACCAAACAGCGCAGTTCAACCTCAGTGAGAAAGGAGCGCCAGGACGAAACCAAAAAGCTTAACCAAACGCGCAGAAAGCTCGATGCCAATCAGCGCCAAATAAGCCAACGCCTCAACGATCTGAATGCACTGGCTGCACAAATCAACTCTACATCCGCTAAAATCACCGCCAAGCAAAAACAGATCTCCAATATCGATGCTCGCATCACATCGGCGTCGGATTCAATCACCCTGCTTGGCGCTGAAATCGAAAAGCTGAAGGAAGGCACCCGCAAATCGCTGCGCGAAGCTCGCACACGCCGACAGACCATGTCGGCCACCTCTATGGTGCTCAATGCCCAAAGTTTCCGCCAAGCCGTAAAGCGCGCCGGATATCTGAAACAGCTTGAGGCAAGCCGCACAAAAAAGACTAAGCGATTGCAAGCAGCCAACGATGCCCTTACACTAAAAAAGCAAGAGCTCAATGAATTGCGCCATGCGCAAGCATTGGCCTTGGCTCAGCTCACCCAGCAACAGCAACAATTGGAGACTCAGCAAGCGCAGATGCAAGGCATGGTATCAGACCTGCGACGCCAAGGAAATGCCTTGGAAAAAGAATTGGTGCAGCGTCAAAACAAATTGGCTCAGCTCGACCGCGAGCTTGACCGCATCATAGCCGAAGAGCAGCGCAAAGCCGAGGAAGAACGCTTAGCGGCTGAGCGCAAGCGCCAGGCCGAAGAAGCTGAGCGCAAACGCCTGGCAGCCGAAGCCGAGGCTGCCCGACTGGCCGCTGAGGAAAAAGCACGCCAAGAGGCCGAGGCGCAAAAGCAGCTGGCACAAACCGACCAGAAGAGCCAAAAGAAAGACAAAAAGAAAAAGGATAAAAAAGACACTAAGAAAGATTCCAAGAAGGAAGTAGCCGCAACCAGTGTATCTGCCACAAAGGAGGTGGCGCAGCCTAAGCAAGAAACTAAAACCACCCAAAAGACTCAGGAAAAGGCCAAGGCAGCACCCACAGTGCCAGGAGCCACATTCGCTCAAAGCAAGGGGCGGCTGATGTTCCCAGTCAGCGGCGACTACACCATCGTGAGCCGCTTTGGCCGATCAAAATATGCCGACCTCTCGCGCGTAGAGATGGACAATCCCGGAATCGACATCCAAGCCTCCCAGGGCAGCAGCGCGCGCGCCGTTTACCCAGGCGAGGTGACTTCCATATTCAAGCTCGACGGCTATCACAATATTGTGATGGTGCGCCACGGCGAATACCTGACTATCTATGCCAATATCGACCAGCTGTCGGTACGCAAGGGCGATCAGGTGCAAGCTGGCCAGCATATAGGAAAAATCTACAGTGACAATACCGACGGCGGGCGCACTATCCTGCACTTCGAGGTGCGCAAGGAACGTCAAAAACTCAATCCCTTGGAATGGGTAAAACTGTAGAAAACAAGGGGCTGACCGCTCTTATATTAAAAGCCTTAGGGATTTTTGGCGGCGTGCAATGCGTGAGCATTGCCTGCTCGCTGGTGCGGGCAAAGCTGATAGCCTTGTGGATTGGGCCAATCGGAGTGGGATTGTTTGGCATCTTCAACCAGGTACTCGACATGCTCAGCAATGCCACTCAGCTCAATCTCCGCCAGAGCGCAGTGCGCGATATCAGCGAAGCTGAGGAGGGGCGCCTGCCCCATCTCGCCACTTCGGTGCGCTGGTGGGCCAGAAACTTAGGCCTCTTCGGGGCTATGGTGATGCTCCTGGGGTCGCCTGTACTAAGCATTATCAGTTTTGGAAGCCTTGACCAATGGTGGGCATTTGCGGCATTGGCAGCGCCAATGTTCTGCCTGTCGCTGGCAAGCGGCGAGCAAGCCATAATGCAAGGAACGGGCCAACTGAAGCGATTGGCAAAGGCCTCGCTATGGGGCATCGTAGGCGGGACCTTAGCCTCGGTTCCAATGTATTATTTCTGGGGCGAAGGCAGCATTGTGCCGTCGATATTCGTATTCGCCTTGGCAAGCCTCCTGGCCGTGATTCTCTCGCGCAATGTGCGCGGGGCGGTGCAAAGCATGCGCCAAAACATCACTATTGGAAAGGGATTTTTGCGATTGGGCGCATACATGACCATCTCGTCACTTGCCGCCACTGCTGCCTCATACGCATTTCTGAGCTATCTCAATCAGACTGCAGGCACCTCGGTCACTGGCATTTACCAGGCAGGCTACACCTTGGTGGTAAAATACATGGGCCTGGTGTTCACGGCTATTGCTGTGGAGTATTACCCTCGGCTCGTGCGAATAGTGCACAACCCTGAGGAATTGCATCGCCATGTGTCGCACGAGGCTTGCGTGCTGCTGTGGATTGTCACGCCGGTGGCAATCGTCTTCATTGCCTGCACTCAGTGGATTATTCCTCTGCTTTATTCACATGATTTTTTGGCTGCCAGGCCATTGGTGGCTATCGGAAGCGCAGGAGCAGTGTTTCGAGTGCTAAGCTACTGCCTGGCCTATGTAATCCTGGCCAAGGGCGATGGCAAAGCTTTTGTGGCCACTGAGGTGGCATCTGCGATTACGGGCCTGGCACTAAATATCATCGGCTACCGCCTGGGAGGCATGGCTGGCTTGGGAATCAGCTATGTGGCCTGGTATGCCATCTACACCGCGATGGTGTGGGGCGTATGCCGCTGGCGCTACGGCCTTGGCTTCTCGCGCAAAGCTTGGATTTTGGCTGTCAGCTCGGCCTTGCTGGTTGGGGGTACCAGCCTGATGGCTACATTCCTGTGGTAGAGTGAAATCTACGATTTTTAAGCAGAAAAGGGCCATTTTTACTGATAATACGACAATAATTTGATTAATGTGTAACAAAATTGTAAATGTATGAGATTTTTTTGTAACTTTGCGAAATTTTCAAGCGGAAATAAAAAACGAAGAATTATTTACATAAAAGATTTACATGAACGTAATTAAAAAAACCATCGAGCTGCCAGATGGCCGCCAGATCACAATTGAGACTGGCAAGCTGGCCAAGCAAGCCGATGGAGCGGTAGAAGTGCGCATGGGCGGCACTATGCTTCTGGCCACGGTAGTATCGGCCAAAGAAGCGGGCGAGGGCGTGGATTTTATGCCCTTGCAAGTAGAATACAAAGAGAAATTCTCGGCAGCCGGCCGTTTCCCCGGAGGTTTTCTGAAGCGCGAAGGTCGTGCAAGCGACTATGAAATTCTGACAGCTCGTCTGGTTGACCGTGTGCTGCGTCCCCTTTTCCCTGACAATTATCACGCTGACACATTTGTCAACATCACTATGTACTCAAGCGATGGAGTTGACATGCCCGATGCCTTGGCTGGATTGGCAGCATCTGCTGCTTTGGCAGTCAGCGACATTCCCTTCAATGGCCCTATCGGCGAGGTTCGCGTGGCTCGCATTGATGGCAAATTTGTAATCGATCCCACATTCGAGCAGTTGGCCAAGGCCGACATGGAGCTCATGGTAGGCGCCACCTACGACAACATCATGATGGTCGAGGGCGAGCTTGACGAAGCCAGCGAAGCTGACCTGCTGGATGCCCTGAAGGCAGCCCACGCCGCTATCAAGACCATGTGCGTGGCTCAAGAAGAGCTGGCCAAAGAGGTTGGTAGCACCACTAAGCGCGAGTATTGCCACGAAATCAACGATGAAGACCTGCGCAAAGACGTTCATGATAAATGTTATGACAAAGCTTATGCAGTAGCCAAGGCTGGCTGCGCCGACAAGCACTGGCGCCAGGACAGCTTTGATGCCATCTGCCAAGAATATATCGATGCTCTTCCTGAGGAAGAGCGCGAAGAGAAAGAGCCCCTGGTAAAGCGCTACTACCACGATGTGGAGCGCGAGGCTGTGCGCCGTTGCATCCTCGACGAGGGTATTCGCCTCGATGGCCGCAAGACCACCGAAATCCGCCCTATCTGGTGCGAGACCGACTATCTGCCTGGCCCTCACGGATCAGCAGTGTTCACCCGCGGCGAGACCCAAGCGCTGGCCACCGTGACCCTCGGCACCAAGCTCGATGAGAAGATTCTCGACGATGTGCTCAACACTGGCCACGAGCGCTTCTTGCTCCACTACAACTTCCCTCCTTTCTCAACTGGCGAAGCTAAGGCTGTGCGCGGCGTAGGCCGTCGCGAAATCGGCCATGGCAACTTGGCACACCGCGCCCTGAAGCGCATGTTCCCCGATGATTTTCCCTATGTCTGCCGCATCGTGAGCGACATCCTTGAGAGCAACGGTTCGTCGTCGATGGCTACCGTATGCGCTGGCACCCTCAGCCTGCTCGACGCTGGCGTGAAGATGAAGAAGCCTGTCAGCGGCATCGCCATGGGTCTGATTACTGACACCGAAAGTGACAAGTACGCTGTGCTTAGCGATATCCTTGGCGACGAGGATCACCTCGGCGACATGGACTTCAAGGTGACTGGCACACGCGATGGCATCACTGCAACGCAGATGGATATCAAGTGCGACGGCCTGTCATACGAAATCCTTGAGAAGGCCCTCAACCAGGCTCGCGAAGGCCGCATGCACATCCTCGACATCATAGAGGCTACCATCCCCGAGCCTCGCGCCGACTACAAGCCTCATGTGCCTCGCATCGTGACCATGCTGATCCCGAAGGATCTCATTGGCGCCGTGATTGGCCCGGGCGGAAAGATTATCCAAGGCATCCAGGAAGAGAGCGGAGCTACCGTATCGATCGACGAAATCCCCGAAGGCGGATATATCGAGGTGGCCGCTGCCAACAAGGCCAGCATCGACAAGGCCATCCAAATGATCAATGCCATCGTGGCTATGCCCGAAGAGGGCCAGACCTATCATGGCACCGTAAAGAGCATCATGGAATTTGGCGCATTCGTAGAGTTTATGCCTCACCGCGAAGGTCTGCTCCATATCAGCGAAATCGCTTGGGAACGCCTCGACAGCATGGAGGTTTCGGGCCTGAAGGAAGGCGACGAAATCGATGTCAAGCTCATCGAGATTGACAAGAAGACTGGCAAATACCGCCTCTCGATGCGCGCCCTGCTGCCCAAGCCCGAAGGCTATGTAGAGCCGGAGCGTCGCCCGCGCGCACCGCGCAACAACGACCGCGGACCACGCCGCGACAACAACGACCGCGGACCACGCAATAATGGCGACCGCGGACCCCGCCGCGACAATAATCGCAACGATCGCGGACCCCGCCGCAACGACTAATTGACGAAAATCAACGAATCGACGAAAATCAACGAAAACCTCAAATTTCGTTGATTTTCGTTTTTTTCGTTGATTTTCGTTGGTAATTCACGAAAAAATTTGTAACTTTGCAATCGATTTTCCGTATCGGGCTCCGAGAAGTCGCCACGAGCTGGCGCGCCCGACGGGTTAACTTCTACAAATTCAATAAATTAAATGTACGTAATAGTAGAAATCCAAGGACAGCAGTTCAAGGCCGAAAAGGACCGTTTCCTGTATGTCCAGCACATCCAGGACGTGAAAGAAGGCGACAAGGTTGAGTTCGACCGCGTGCTTCTGAGCGATGCTGATGGCGAAGTAAAGGTAGGCGCACCCCTGGTAGAAGGTGCCAAGGTAGTATGCGAGGTGGAGACTCCGCTCGTAAAAGGTGACAAGGTGATCGTCTTCAAGAAGAAGCGTCGCAAGGGCTATCGCCGCAAGAACGGCCATCGCCAGCAGTTCACCAAGGTTGTGATCAAAGACATAGTTGCTTAACCCTTAACCCCGTTTAGAAAGATATGGCACATAAGAAAGGCGTCGGTAGTTCTAAGAACGGCCGCGAGTCAGAAAGCAAACGACTCGGCGTGAAGATCTTTGGCGGTCAGTTCGCCAAGGCAGGCAATATCATCAAGCGTCAGCGTGGCACACAGCACCACCCCGGCAAGAACGTGGGCTTGGGCAAGGACCACACCATCTACGCTCTGGTTGATGGCACAGTAGTATTTACTATCGGCAAAGAAGGCCGCAAGTACATCAACGTAGAGCCTATTCAGGCTTAACAAACCGCACACATGGCAACCAGCGCTGACGCGCTGGGCACACAAGCCTAAGAGACAAGCGAGGCAGCCGACCACAATCGGCTGTCTCGCTCTTTATTGGCCCAGTACCTCTCTCGGCTGTCTCGCTCTTTATTGGCCCAGTACCTCTCTCACCTGCCACGCCCTTTATTGGCCCAGTACCTCTCTCACCTGTCTCGCCCTTTATTGGCCCAGTACCTCTCTCGGCTGTCTCGCTCTTTATTGGCCCAGTACCTCTCTCACCTGCCACGCCCTTTATTGGCCCAGTACCT
>JAJBUG010000079.1:22801-47429 GCA_020860515.1 Bacteroidales bacterium
CGCCCTTTATTGGCCCAGTACCTCTCTCACCTGTCTCGCCCTTTATTGGCCCAGTACCTCTCTCACCTGCCTCGCCCTTTATTGGCCCAGTACCTCTCTCGGCTGTCTCGCCCTCTATTGGGGCAGTTTCCGCTATTTTTATAAGCGGCGCGGAGGCTTGTGCGCCCAGCGCGTCAGCGCTGGTTGATGTAAGAGCACAAAAAAAAAGAATGAGTAAAGTAAACCGAAGTTTAACAATTACTCATTCTCCTCTCTCCTCTTGCGGTGCGGACGAGACTCGAACTCGCGACCCCCTGCGTGACAGGCAGGTATTCTAACCAGCTGAACTACCGCACCATTTTAGAGTATCACTCGGTCTCTCTTGACCTCGTTGTTTCGTTTTTGCACTGCAAAGTTACGACGAATTTTTGGATTGACCAAATTTTTCCGCAACTTTTTTCATTAAATTTTTCACTTTTTCTCTATCTCATTGAATATCAATGGCAAAGAAATGCTCACTTTCAGTCCGTGAGGGAGGCGATTTGAAGCTGATATGGCCCCATGATGGAATAGCACCGTGTTTTTCACAATAGCCAGCCCCAGGCCCGTGCCTCCGTTTTTGCGGCTGCGCCCCTTATCCACGCGATAAAAGCGTTCGAAAATGTGAGGCAGGTGCTCTTCGGGAATCCCTACCCCATCGTCCTCAACCACCACTTGCGCCTTGCCGCTTTCCTCGCTCAATGAAATTCTAATCTCGGTGCCTTGGCTGTAGCTGTTGGCATTGGAGATAAGATTTTGGAACAAAGACTCCAGCAGTTGGCGGTTGCCCATGACCTCAGCGCTGCCCTTCGGCTCAAATATTATCGGCAGCCCCTGGTCCTGATATTCATCAGCCACAGTCTGGATCACGTCGGCTATCGAGAGCGGCTCAGTGGTTATCTGGCGCTCGCCATGCTCAAGCCGGGTAATCATTGACACATCTGCCAGCAAGCTCTGCAGACGCTGAGAATTGCCATAGCAACGCTCCAAGAATTGCATACGCTTCTCCTTAGTCAGGTCAGGATGGGACATCAAGGTCTCAAGGCAGACCTGCATGGCGGCGAGCGGTGTTTTCAGTTCATGATTGAGATTATTGGTCAGGCGATGCTTCATCTCCATTGCCTGCTGCTGGCTGGCGTAAAGCTTCACGATATGGCGCGATATTTCACCCAATTCGTTATTTGGGAACGAAGCGTCGGCATACACCTTCTCGCCCCTCTCGGCGCGAGCAGCAAACTGGTTGAGGCGCTCGATGGCAACTCCCAGCTTGCGAGTGGCAAAATAGGCTATCAGGCACATCAGCAGCGTCACCGCAAGCATATACCACAGGAATCCCCGGTCAGCGCTTAAAAGCTCGCTCAGTGTCACTGAATACGGCGCAGCCGTGCGTACTATTATATCTGGTGTAGCAAGAGCTGAATAGAAATAGGTGACATTGGTGGTCTGGCTCAGGCGCCTCACATCGAAGCCCGAGCCCTCGTCCAAAGCCTGCGCCACCTCGGGACGGCTGAGGTGATTTACCGTAGGGTTGCCCTCGCTGTCGTAAATCACATTGCCATCGCGCCCGATCAGTGATATTCTCAAGCCATCAATCGGGGCAGGATGCCGTTTGGCAAAATCCTCGGGCTCTACACCCAGCTCCAGCGCATCGGCTATCTGCATATTGTAGAGTTGCAGCATCTCATCGAGCTGCTCTGCCTTGTAATGCTTCTCACGAATGTACTGAAACGACACGAAACTGGCCACCAGCACGAGCGAAAACGCCATCAGCAACACAAACAGGCGCCAATGGAACGTAAGCCTAATTCCAGCCATAACCATAGCCCTGGCGAGTGATGATATGCGAGCCGTAAGGAGCCAACTTCTGGCGCAGACGCGTGATGTTGACATTTACAGTAGTCTCCAGCACCACCACCTGCTCAGGCCATACGCGATTGAGTATGTCCTCGCGAGTGAACACAATGCCAGGGTGAGCCATCAACAAAGCCAGGATTTCAAATTCCTTTTTTTACCAGCTTTACTTCCTTGCCATCCACGAGGCAGCGCTTCATGCGGGTGTCGATTTCCACGCCATAGGCGCGAAGCACTTCCTTATTTGGCTTAGGTTCGGTATTGTTTACGGGCGTTTGCTCAGTGCTTTGGTCAGCTGTGGCAGCCGTGCGGCGCAGCACAGCCTTGATGCGCGTGAGCACATTGCGCAGCGAATAAGGTTTGTAGATGTAATCGTCGGCTCCGATGTTGAGGCCGCGCACCATGTCGTCCTCGTTGTCGCGCGCGGTACAAAAGATAATGGGTATTTTAGCCGTGGCGGGGTCCTGCTTGAGTTGCCGAGCCAAGGCGAAACCGCTCATCTGTCCCATCATCACGTCGAGCAAGATTAGCGAATAGGTGTGTAAGGGCAACTTCAGCGCATCCTCGGCGCTGTAAGCCACATCTGCCTGATACCCCTCAAGCTCAAGGTTGAACTGCAGGGTTTCACACAGCGTTGGGTCGTCTTCTACCACAAGTATTCTCTCAATATTTGGCATAAATCAAATTTTATTTACAAAGTTAATGAAATTAACAATGCGAAATGCTCTCTATACAAAAGTTTAATAAAAATTTAATAAGTTTTTGTGATAGAAAATTTTTGACCTTTTCACTGCTTTGTTTTTCTGTTTTTTATTAACTTTGCAATCAGAAAACAAAACTAATAAAAAAACCTGTACAATGACTATTGATTTTGAAAAAATCGAGGAAAAAGCCATACCCAACTTCAAGGGAGGCGAGGACTGCGTGAATGCCCGCATCTTCGACGATGGAGCTGCCAAGATTATGAAGATGCGCCTTGAGCCAGGCTCGTCGATTGGCACCCACACCCATGAAGGCAACGCCGAGGTGATTTTCATCCTTTCGGGCAATGGCACCCATGTCGCCGACGGCCAGGAAGAAGTCGCAAAGCCAGGCATGGCCCTATATTGCCCCCAAGGCCATACCCACACTCTGCGTAACACTGGGAGTGAGCCTCTGGTGTTCTATGCCGTGGTAAAATAGTGCCAATTTGCAACAAAATAGGGCATTTTTTGAAAAATGTTGCATTAAAGAGTGATATTGAAACACATTTTCCACCTCGAATTGAAGAAAATGTCATATATTTGCATTGTTAAAACACGTACGTACAACTATAAATAATCGATTATTTACAAATTAACACATTTCAATTATGAAAATTGCAAAGCGTGCCATCATCGCAATCATCGCTATTCTCTGCGTAGTGGCTCCGGCCAGCGCACAGTTCCGCTGGGGTATCAAGGCTGGTGTGAATGTATCTTCGCTCCACTTCAGTAAGGACATCTACAGTGACGTGACCAACTCCAACAATCGCACTGGTTTCACTGGCGGTCTTATGGCCGAGTTCACAGTGCCAGTGATTGGCATTGCCATGGATGCTTCGGTGCTCTACACCCGCAAAATTGTCAACTTCGATAACAACACAGCCGGCACTGAGAATTACCACAACGATTACATCGAAATTCCCATCAACCTCAAATATAAGTTCAGCATCCCAGTGGTCAGCAACTTCCTGCTCCCCTACCTCTACACAGGTCCCAGCTTTGCTTTCCTGACCTCCAAGAAAGCCATCTCAGATGCGTTTAAAAACAAAACTACCGATGTGACTTGGAACCTTGGCTTGGGCTTGCAGCTGGTTAGCCACCTCCAGATCAGCGCCCAATATGGCTGGGGCATCAACAAGGCCACCGAGTTCTTAGGAGCCACCAATGCTGGCAACACTGCCAAGACCAATGGCTGGACTGTAACCGCAGCATATCTATTCTAATTACCTTAAAATACCTATATAAACAATGGATGTAAATATTCTGGACCGCGCAGCCAATAACATCCGCGTATTAGCTGCTTCGATGGTCGAAAAGGCCAAATCAGGCCACCCCGGTGGCGCCATGGGCGGCGCTGATTTCATCAACGTGCTCTATTCAAGTTTCCTCGTTACCGATCCCGATGATGCTCATTGGATTGCTCGCGACCGATTCTTCCTCGACCCAGGCCACATGAGCCCCATGCTCTACAGCGTGCTGGCTCTCGCCGGCCATTTCACAATGGACGAACTCAAGCAATTCCGCCAGTGGGGCAGCCCCACTCCCGGCCATCCCGAGCTGGAAGTTGAGCGTGGCATCGAGAACACTTCGGGCCCGCTGGGCCAAGGCCACACCATGGCCGTAGGCGCAGCTATCGCCGAGCGCTTCTTGCAGGCTCGCTTTGGCGATTGGATTGCCCACAAGACCTATGCTTTCATCAGCGATGGCGGCGTGCAGGAGGAAATCAGCCAGGGTGCTGGCCGCTTGGCTGGCTATCTGGGCCTGTCGAACCTCATCATGTTCTACGATAGCAACAAGGTGCAGCTCTCAACCTACGTTGACGCTGTTGACAAGGAAGACGTTGCTGCCAAGTATCGCGCTTGGAACTGGAATGTGCTGGAAGTAGATGGCACCAACCCCGCAGAAATTGCAGATGCTCTGAAGAAGGCTGACGCCGAGACTGAGCGCCCAACTATTATCATTGGCCACACTGTGATGGGTCGCGGCTGCGTCAAGGCCGACGGCACCAACTTCGAGGGACAATGCTCAACCCACGGTCAGCCACTGAGCGCCAGCGGCGCTGACTATGCTGCCACCGTGAAGAATCTTGGCTTCGATCCTGAGGATCCCTTCCAGATTGCGCCCGAGGTTAAGGAACTCTATGCTAAGCGCACCGAAGAACTGCGCAAGATCGTGGCTGCTCGCCGCGCCGAGCACAAGGCTTGGGCTGAGGCCAATCCCGAATTGCAAAAGCAGCTCGACGAGTTCTTGGCAGGCAAATTGCCCGATATCGACTGGGCAGCTATCACTCAGAAGCCAGGCAGCGCCACACGCGCCGCATCGGCTGCTGTGCTCGGCGTGCTGGCTGAGAAAGTAAAGAATATGATCTGCTCATCGGCTGACCTCGCCAACAGCGACAAGACCGACGGCTTCCTGAAGAAGACCCACGCCCTCACCCATGGCGATTTCAGCGGCGCATTCCTGCAGGCAGGCGTTAGCGAGCTTACCATGGCTTGCATCATGAATGGCATCGTGCTCCATGGCGGCATGATCGCTGCTTGCGGCACATTCTTCGTATTCAGCGATTACATGAAGCCCGCAGTGCGCATGGCTGCTCTGATGGAACTTCCCGTTAAGTACATCTGGACCCACGACGCATTCCGCGTAGGCGAGGATGGCCCTACCCACGAGCCTATCGAGCAAGAAGCTCAGATTCGCCTGATGGAGGGCATCCGCAACTTCAGCGGTCGTCCTTCGCTCCTGGCATTCCGTCCCGCCGATGCTATCGAAACCACCGTTTGCTGGAAACTCGCCATGGAGAACAACCACACTCCGTCGGCACTCATCCTCAGCCGCCAGAACATCCCAGATCTGCCCGCAGCAAGCGGCGACCGCTACAAAGAGGCTGAACAGGCTTCGCGCGGCGGCTATGTAGTGATGTCGGCTAAGAATCCCGAGGTTGTGCTGGTAGCCAACGGCTCAGAGGTATCGCTCCTCTGCGAGGTTGCTGTGCAGCTTGAGGCTGAGGAAATTCCCGTGCGCGTAGTATCAATGCCTTGCATTGGCTTGTTCAACGAGCAGCCCGAAGATTACCGCGCAAGCGTGCTTCTGCCAGGCGTACCCAAGTTCGGACTCACAGCTGGTCTGCCCGCATCGCTGCAGATGATCAAGGGCTTCGACGGCAAGATCTATGGCATGGAGCGCTTCGGTGCTTCGGCTCCTTACAAGGTGCTCGACGAGAAGTTCGGCTACACCGCCGCCAACATTCTCAACCAAGTAAAAGCCTACCTTGGCAAGTAAAAGATTTTTGGGACCCAATGGGACCCAATAGGACCCAATGGGTCCAATGAGACCAGTGAGACCCATGGGAGTCGCTCAACAGCGAATCCCATGGGTCTCATCTGTCCCATAGGTCTATTACACAATTATTCATTAATCATTATTAATTATTCATTATTTTTTTGTAACTTTGCGGAAAATTTCAAGCATAGATCTATGGCACAAGACATACGCGTGCGCTTTGCCCCATCGCCAACGGGCCCTCTCCATATCGGAGGTGTGCGCACTGCACTCTACAATTATCTGTTTGCCCGCCAGCATGGCGGCACTATGATTCTGCGCATCGAGGACACCGACAGCAATCGCTTCGTGCCCGGAGCAGAGGATTACATCAACGAATCCTTAGCATGGCTTGGCATTGAAATCGACGAGGGTGTGCGCGAGGGAGGCCCTTACGGCCCCTATAAGCAAAGCGAACGCCGCGACATATATCGCCAGCATGTGCGCCAGCTCCTCGACAGTGGCAAAGCCTACATCGCATTCGACACGCCCCAAGAGCTTGAGGCTGCTCGCGCTGCCATCCCTAACTTCCAATACGATGCTCACACTCGCGGGCAAATGACCAATTCTCTCACCCTCGGCGCAGAGGAGACCCAGCGCCGAATCGACGAGGGCCAGCAGTATGTGGTGCGTTTCCTCGTGGAGCCGGGCCGCGACGTTGAGGTCAACGACCTGATTCGAGGCAAGGTGGTTATCAAGAGCGACATCCTCGACGACAAAGTGCTCTACAAGAGTGCCGATGACCTGCCAACTTACCACTTGGCCAACATCGTTGACGACCACATGATGAAAATCAGCCATGTAATCCGTGGCGAAGAGTGGCTGCCGTCCGCTCCCCTCCACGTGCTTCTCTACGAAGCCTTTGGCTGGTCCGACACCATGCCAGCATTTGCCCACCTGCCCCTGCTGCTCAAGCCCGACGGCAAAGGCAAACTATCTAAGCGCGACGGCGACCGCCTCGGCTTCCCAGTCTTCCCCCTCGAATGGCACGATCCCAAGAGCGGAGAAATATCTTCAGGCTACCGCGAAAAGGGCTATCTGCCCAGCGCCGTAGTCAATTTCCTGGCTCTTCTTGGTTGGAATCCTGGCGATGACTCCGAGGTGATGACCATGGACCAGCTTATCTCGAAATTCAGCCTTGAGCATTGCTCGAAGAGCGGAGCCAAGTTTGCCTACGAAAAGGGCATCTGGTTCAACCACAACTATCTGATGGAGGCCTCCAACGAAGCCTTGGCCACCCTGTTCCGCCCCGTGCTGATCGAGAATGGAGTTGACCCCGACAAATTTACTGACCAGTACATAGCCGAGGTTGTAGGCCTCGTGAAGGGGCGCATCAATTTCGTGCGCGACCTTTGGGACCAAGCCCGATTCTTCTTCGTTGCTCCCATCACTTACGACCCCAAGGCCATAAAGAAGCGCTGGAGTGCCGACACTCCTGCCCAGCTCAAGGAGATGATCACCATCTTCGACACCGTGGATGACTTTGGCGGTCCTGAGCTTGAGCCTGCCGTGCTTGGCTGGATTGCCGAAAAGGGCTACCACCTTGGCAATCTTATGAATGCTTTCCGCCTTACCGTAGTGGGCGAGTGCAAAGGACCCCACATGTTTGATATCACACGCCTCTTAGGACGAGAAGAAACCGAACGCCGCATGCTGGCTGGCATAGAGCGCATCCGCATAGATGAACCTGCTGTATAACACTGGCATACGCCTTTATACCCTGGCGGTGAAAATCGCCGCTCTGCGCAACCCGAAAGCCAAGAAAATGATTTCGGGACGGCGCAATGTCAACTCATGCCTCAAGCGATTGAAGCGTGAGCTTGACATCGAAGGCTTCGATATCTGGGTGCACACCTCGAGCCTTGGCGAGTTTGAGCAGGCGCGTCCAATGATCGAGCGCATACGCGAAGAGAAACCCGACAAGAAAATGCTCCTTACGTTCTTCTCCCCTTCGGGCTACGAGGTGCGCAAGAATTACGACAAAGTGGATGCCGTGGCCTACTTGCCATTCGACACTCCGCACCGCGTAAAGCGATTCTTGAATGTAGTGAATCCGGGGATGGCTATCTTCGTGAAATATGAATTTTGGGGCAACTACCTGCAGCAGCTCCACAAGCGCAATGTGCCTATAATAAGCATTGACGCCATCTTCCGCCCTGGCCAGAGATTCTTCAACAAATTTGGCAGCATGTTCCGCGACATGCTCCGATGCTTCGACCACATGTTCGTGCAGGACGAGCGCAGCCGAGAGCTCCTCAAGGGCATAGGCCTTGAAAATGTGACTGTCACTGGCGACACACGGTTCGACCGCGTGACCGACATCATGAAGCAGACCGTGCAATTCCCTGCCATTGAGCAGTGGATAGCCCAGGAGAAAAAAGCAGGAGCCAAGCATGTGCTGATTGCTGGCAGCAGCTGGCAGCCCGACGAAGAATGTTATGCCAACTATCTCAACGGCCACCCCAACCTGCTGGCCATAGTGGCCCCCCACGAGTTCAACGAAATCCGCTTGGCCCGACTTCAAAATTCCTTTACTGGTCAGAGCGTGCTTTACAGCGAAGTGGAAAAGATGGGAGCCGTGCCAGCTGGCACCCAGGTGGTGATTATCGACAGCTTCGGCAAATTGTCGAGTCTTTACCGATATGGCGACCTTGCCATAATCGGAGGCGGCTTCGGCGCAGGCATCCACAATATCAACGAGGCAGCAGTGTACGGAATGCCCGTACTTTTCGGTCCGAAACATGAAAAATTCAAGGAAGCATCTGACCTGATTGAGTGCGGCGGAGCCTTTGAATACGACGGAGAAAAGAAGCTATGGAAAACTCTCGACCGCCTGCTCAGCAGCAAGGGTAGCGAGCGACGCTTATCCCAGGCCGGCAAAGCAGCCGGAAAATACATTAAAGACAACCTTGGCGCTACCGAGCGCATTTATCAATATCTTTTTAATACCCATTAACCTATGATAAAAGCCGGAATTATTGGTGCCAGCTATCCGATGGCTGGCGAATTAATACGAATTCTTATTAATCACCCCGATGTGGCATTGATGTGGGTTGAAAGCGAGCGGTATGCTGGTCGCCTTGTCAGCGACGTGCACCACGGCTTGATTGGTGAGACCGACCTTAGGATTACCACCCGCAGTGCCAATCGCCTCTCCGACATTGATGTGCTGTTTGTGTTCAGGGACCGTGAGCAGTCAATCGAATGGCTTGAGCGTCACGAAATCCCCGAGGACCTGCGCATTGTGGACCTGGGCCCGGATATGCGCGACCCCGTGATGGCTAAGAAATATGATTATGTGTACGGGTTGCCTGAGCTCAACCGCAAGCCTATGGTGCGTGGCGCCAAGCGCGCAGTGCTGCCCCACCCCGCAGTCAATTTGAGCGCCTTGGCCCTGATGCCATTGGCCAAGCATGGGATGCTGAGAAATCCTGTGGAGGTGAATGTGTCGATGCCCGAGGCCGGCGAGCAAGTTGAATCCAGCACCGACGTGGCCGACGAGCTCACTCGCGCTCTGCGTGAGCTGGACCCCGAATTTGACGAGCTGATAACCATAGTAGCTGGCCCTGGCGAGGACAACCGCGCCATCTCGGCGATGATTGACTTTGACACCACGCTCGACATCGGCGAACTGCTGCGTGCCTACGAGGAATTTTACGACGATCATAACTTCACATTCCTAATCAACCGCAATCCAGAGCCCGACGAGGTGGATGGCACCAACAAATGCCTAATCCGCATTGACAAGCGCGACGGTCGCGCCACAGTCACCGCTATAATGGATGCTCTCATCAAGGGTGCTGCCGGCACAGCCGTCCACGATATGAATCTTCTTTTCGGCCTTCACGAGCGAGTAGCACTCGCCCTGAAAGCCTCAAATTATTAACGGTAAGCCTCGGCTATCTCGCGCACTGCGTAGAAGATAGCAATGTCTTTGTCGGTCAGTTCGATATGGCGGCGAGCCATCATGCGGCGCGCTATCTCAAAGAACTTAGTCATCGACACATCATTGTAGCCAGCCCCAGCTCCGCCACGCTCGCTGAACGACGGCACGAAATTCCTGGGGAAGCCGCTGCCATGTATGTTGCAGCCCACGCCAAGCACAGTGGCCGTATTTAGCATAGAATTGATGCCGCACTTGGTGTGATCGCCCATGATCACGCCGCAGAACTGCAGCCCCGTGGGCAAGAATCGCTGAGCGGGATAATTCCACAGCTTTATCGTAGTGTAGTCATTCTTCAAGTTGGATGCCACGCAGCCAGCGCCTAAGTTGCACCATTCGCCAATCACAGCATTTCCCAGGAAACCGTCGTGGGCCTTGTTACTGTAAGCTTGCATCACCACATTGTTGAGTTCGCCGCCCACTTTGCACCAGGGGCCGATAGTGGTATCGCCATATATCTTAGCGCCCATATTCACCACTGCATGTTCGCACACTGCCAATGGGCCGCGCAGGCAAGAGCCCTCCATCACCTCGGCATCCTTGCCAATGTAGATGGGACCTTTGGTTGTATTCAGAAATGCACCCTCCACATGGGCTCCCTCCTCCAAGAAAATCTTCGAGGCATCACCTATCACATGATTCGTAGGGCTTAGGGGCTGCGATGCCCGATCCCTGGTTATCACCTCATAATCGGCTATGATGGCAGCGCCATTGAGCTGGAAGATATCCCACGGATTATGCAATTCTCCCACATCGGGGATTACATGGCCAGGCAGAAATTCAGTGTCAGGACCCTCCTTGCAGGGATATTTGGCCTGCAAGTATTCTACGGTTTTCCATGAGCATGACGCGCCCAACTGGCGTTCCCATTTCTCGCGTATTGTGGTAATGCCTACGCGAAGCTCAGAAATCGGGCGGCAATAAGTCATCGGCAATAGATTGGCCCTTACATCAGGGTCATCCACAAGCACATAATTTTTCATACGGGTTTAGTGTAAGAGTGATATAGCTGATCACTGTATCACGTATTGTATTTTGTTTGACTTTGAATTAGAGGTTGGGGTCAAGAATACGCGGTAGAGGGTTGGCCAGTTTTTGGTCACGATCGAATCATCGCTGTAATCTATCGGTTCGCTGCTGGCTTTAAGTTTTTTCTTATCGAAAGTGATTGAATGTCTCCCAAGCGTCACCTTTCCCTTTCCGATTACAGGCTCAATAGGCGTAACCAGCACTATCTGGCTGGGCTCAACATATTCGCTTAGCTTGTAATCCTCGGTCACTGTAATGTTCTGATTTCGCTTGAGGTCAATCGTGCGCACCCATGAATCCACCTTGGCCGATGCCAGATAAGCGCCAGCAATGTCCAATGTAAATACCGCTTCAGAGTCGGTAAACTTGGCATCAGCGTTCTTGGCTTTGTACTTCTCGCCTTGCATTTGCTGCACACCGTTTATAAGTGGCAGATTGTGATAGGCGCTCTGGGTGTTTTTATTCATCTTGTAGCGATTGCTGTTGAATGTGTTGCTGTCGTAGGTAGCGCGGCCAATGTCGATAAGCAGCGGCTGGCCATCGGCATATACGATGAATGAGCCCACATCGTTGTGGTTATGGCTCTCTCCATTGTTGCCTCCCTTGGCCCCCACATACAATCCATCAGCTGAATTTTTCACAGAGCGAGCCACCATTATCTCAGTATTTGGCAGCCAAGCGTCGAACGGCAGGGTAAATTCACCCGATTCTGCCGCAGCCAACTTATGGCCTGGGCTGCGCCGTATCTCGTCAAGCGTCAGCAGTTGGCGATTGGTGGAGTAACCGCAGCCCTTGTTCACTATATTGTCGGCTGGCAAGCTTGCGGCTACGCGAGCCACAATGCTCTTCAAATCATCGCTCCCTACGTATTCAGCACCCAGATGCCACACTGGATAGATGGTAATCAGGGGCGAGGCATCGGCAAAGTCAACGCAGTGCACATTGTCGATATTCATCACGCATGGATACTCGGTTATAGGCTTTAATTTGGCATCGTTGCTGATGTTCACAGCGCCATCGGTAGCCATGTCGAGCAATACCAGGCAGTCGAACAGGCTGCCGCCTGCGCGGTCGTAATAGCTTGGGCCCTCGTCGCATCCCCCGTCATCGGGATAGCCGTCAAGGAAACCGTCGAGCGATTCCGCAATTAGCTGGATCGACTTGATTTGGGTGTCACGGTCAGGCTCGGCAAACAGCACGCATGCCAGCCAGTTGCTGCAAATCCAAGGATTCCAATTCATGGCCTTGCCTCGCCAGCTTTCGCGCTTGTTAATAGCCTCATCCACTACTCTGCGCTTCACCTCGGCTTTCACCTGCTTCACCAAGTCGGTGGGAAGAACATCCTCAAACACATAGCACACCCAGCTAAGCTGGCTGGCAGTCTCGGCGCTGAATAGGTCGAGAGTTTGCAAATCCTTTGACGGCGCGCTCAGGCTGTAATGGGCTGGCAGGCCCCAATATTCTTCTTCGAGCAGCGAGCGGATTCCGGCCTCTACCTGAGGCAGATATGTGCCTTGGGCGTCGAGCAATTCAGCCAATGCCAAATTGTTGAGTGCTCCGCGCTTGCGGAAATATGGAGTTTCGTAATTTGTGCGGTTGCCATTCTCCTTGAATTGAGCAAACAGCTTAAGGTCAATGGGCTCCCATTTGAAATTCCTCTGGTATCGACCATTCTTGATTATGCCTTTGCGTAGGCTGTCGGGCAGCTCTTGCCAAGCAGCGTCTTTGTACTTTGGCACAGGAGCAAACTGCATGGGCTTTACCAAGCTTTTCTTCAAATTGCTGGTGGCACACAAGCCCTCTAATTCCTTGGCTTGGTGGGGTCTTAGCTGCGCCACGGCCGAAAACGCCACAGCCAAGCACCACAACACTGAAATTACCGTCTTTCTCATAAAATAGTGAATCGATGTGATTAACAGGCTACAAAATTACAAAAAAATTATTATAGTACAAAACAGAAACAGAAAATGCCTACGGTAAGGCTTTCCCAAGCTTGATCGCAGGCATATAGTATTCTGTCACAAAGTAGACTATAAAAACAATTTCGTATAATTTTTCCTGATGCAAAGTTACTGCCTTTTCTAAAACCCTACAATACCTAAAAATAAGTATATGCTACTTCACTATCTGGAATGCAGGATAATCGGTGACTGTCACGCCCTGGCCCACATTGCCATTGGCTGGCACGCCAACCTCAAGGTCGTATTTATATCTGTGGCCTATATCCCATGTGGTATTGCCCTGGTCTATGTCCAACGGATAATATATGTATTGGTCGCGGCCATGCTCATCATCTGCGCTCCACACCTTGTTGTTAGTGCCTACCTCGTATATGTCAGCTTTTACGCGCAGGCATGATGTGCCCGAGGGGTTGGCTGAATTGAAAGCGATGAAGGTCTGAGGAATCACAAACTCGTATCCACCATTGCTAAGCACTGGCGTAGCATCATCGGTCAGCAGCTGTTCGCCTCGCCACACAGTCAGCGGATTGCGCAGGTCGGTCACTGATATCCACTCGCCCACTGCCGTCGAATCAGATGAATTGGTTCCTGTGCTTATGCGTGGGAAATTAAATGTGCCCATGGCGTAAATGTTGCACAGGGCTACCTCATGGAGCACTACCTTATAGTGGTCAGGGTCCTCAGCCTTGGCCGTAATTACCACCTGCGACAGAGCATGGCGGAAATTGAGCTTTACCACGCTGTCGTCGGGCTTGCTGGCATTGATGCTCACTGCATACAGCATGTCCACATTGCCCACATCCTCATATCCTGTAAGGTCGCCACGCTTCAGCCCGCTCCCCTGGGTAGTGGAGATATCAGTCGGAGAATAAGCAAAAACATTGATTTGGCCGCTTGATGGCCAATATTTCACTGGTTCGTAGGTCCAAGCGGTGCCTTGCCGCTTTACATTTGCCACCATATATTCCTTGCCATTGGTAAAAACATGGGCGGTAAAGTCGTCCAAACGGTCGAGTGTTGACGAATTGGTGCGTGACGACTGAGGCACATTAGCCGTGAAACCGATGGCATCCTTGCTTAGCTGGATTTCATCATGGTCGTTGTGGCAGGATGAGGCTATGAGCGCTAACCCGGCGCTGATTATAGCCAACGTGAGAGAGGTTTTCATATATATATTGTGTGTTTTTTATAGTTGGCATCTTATAATATAACATTGGGGCAAATCCATATTATCGTATAATTATTGTAAATTAATTACAAAAAACTGAAATCAGGAAACTGAAAACTGAAAACTATTTCGTAACTTTGCCGTATGTTAACAAAAACAATCTATTTTTCATGAAAAAGACCCTGTTTCTTGCACTTTCAGCCTCGCTTGCCTTAGGAGCCTGGGCTGAAGAGAAAGCCGATTCTACCAACTTTGTCTTCACCGACATCAACACTGTGAAGACTACCTCTGTCAAGGACCAAAACAAGTCAGGCACTTGCTGGAGCTTCTGCGCCACATCGTTTGTCGAGGATGAAATCATGCGCCAAGGGGGCGACAGTCTCGACCTCAGCGAGATGTTCACCGTGCGCCATTGCTACAGCGACAAGGCCGACCGCTTCGTACGCATGTACGGCGAGTGCAATTTCGCTGGTGGCGGCAGTGCCCTGGATGTGCCTTACGTATGGAAGAAATATGGCGCAGTGCCCGAGGAAGTATATAGCGGCCTCAACTACGGCGAGGATAAGCACGTGCATGCAGAGCTCGACGCACTGCTTTCAGGCTATGTGAAAACTGTGGCTGACAAACCCAACAAGAAAGTAAGCACAGCTTGGAAGAAGGGATTCGACGGCATTCTGGATGCTTACCTGGGCGAGGTGCCTGAGACTTTCACCTACAAGGGCAAGACCTACACCCCGCAAAGCTTTGCCGCTTCGCTGCCATTCAATGCTGACGATTATGTAGCTATCACATCGTTCACCCACCATCCTTTCTACGAAGAGTTTATGCTCGAAATTCCCGACAACTGGCTCTACGAGAAGTATTACAATGTGCCAATGGAGGAAATGCAAGCCGTGGTTGACAATGCCATCGAGAATGGCTACCCAGTGGCTTGGGCTGCCGACGTAAGCGAAAAGGGATTCAAGTGGCGCAAAGGCGTGGCCCTGATGCCTAAAGGCAAGGACACTGGCGACATGGACGGCACTGAACTGTCAAAGTGGGTTACACTAAGCGACACCGACCGCGCCAACAAGAAATACGACTTCTACGGCCCAGTGCCTGAAGAGGAAATCACCCAGGAGCTGCGCCAGCAGTGGTTCGACAACCAAGAGACCACCGACGACCACGGCATGGAAATCGTGGGCATTGCTACCGACCAAGACGGCAACCGCTATTACAAGGTGAAAAACTCGTGGGACACCAACCAAATCTACGGCGGATATATCTATGTGTCGATGCCCTACTTCCTGGCCAAGACTCTCGACATCTATGTGCACAAGGATGCCCTGCCCCAGGAATTGGCCGTGAAGATGCTTGGCAAGAGCGTAAAGAACAATAAGAAGTGAAACGCTTTCTCTACATATTAGCTACCTTGGCTTTGCTGACGGCGTGCAAGCCCACCGAGCAGAATTATCGCGAAGCTTACGAAAAGACCATGGCTGGCCGCACCGCCAGCGAAGCCGAGGACAGTACCATCTACACCAATATCCGCCGTGAGATGCGCGAGCGCCAAATGGTGGTGGAGGGCGACACTGTGCCAGTGAAGAGCCAGTATGTAGCCATTACCGAGGATGGCGGCGGCATCAACGAATACATTCGCCGCTATTGCGTGGTGGCCGGTCAGTTTAAGCAGCGATTCAATGCCATGTCGATGCGCGAGCGCATGACCGAGAATGGCTATCCCGCTGCATTCGTGGTACAGACCCGCGAACCTTACTATTTTGTGGTGGCCGCCAGCTACAATGAAATAGCGCCCGCTATGGCACTGGTCGATAGCCTTCGAGCCGACCAGAATCTCCAGATCAAATCCCCCCTCCCCTTTATCCTGCAGCCCTCACAAATCAAGTAGAGGACAAATGATCCTGTTTGACCCTGCATATTATTGGGGCTTGCTCGTGGCAATGGCTGCTATGAGCGTGCCTGTGTTCGTGGGTCTGCAGTGGATCCGGGCTGGCTACGGCGTGATGTACACTCCCAAATGGGGGCCAGCCATATCCAACCGCATTGGCTGGATGCTGATGGAGCTCCCAGCTCTGCTCTGCTTCATTGCAGTGTGGCTTGTGGCTCTTGGCCAAGGCTATCCAGCTGCTCGGCAGCCCTGGCCGATTGTGATCGGAGGGCTTTTCGCTCTGCACTATGCCCAGCGTTCGCTGGTGTTCCCTCTGCTAATGCGCGGACGCAGCAAGATGCCCCTGGCCATCATTGGCATGGGCCTTCTCTTTAATTCTATCAATGCTTACTTAATAGCCGCTTGGCTATTTGCCATTGCTCCCATCGATTATTACGATGGCTGGGCTCAGTGCCCTGCCTTCTGGGTAGGCATGGCCATTTTCATTGCTGGAATGTCCATCAATCTCCATAGCGACAATATAATCCGCCACTTGCGCCAGCCGGGCGATCCTCGCCACTATATACCGCGTGGCGGGATGTTTCGCTACGTTACCAGCGCCAATTATTTTGGTGAGTTTGCCGAATGGGTAGGCTTTGCCATTCTGAGTTGGTCGTGGGCAGGAGCTGTGTTCGCCCTCTGGACCTTTGCCAATCTCGCACCTCGCGCCGCACAGCTTCATCGACGCTACATATCGGAATTTGGCGATGAATACCGCCAGCTCCATCGCCGCTATATCATTCCCTTTATTTATTGAATCATGGGAGAATCCAAAATATTCACCGAGGCGCACATTGGTCCGCTTACTCTGCGCAACCGCACTATCCGCTCGGCAGCGTTCGAGGGAATGGGTCGCTACAATGGTCCTACACAGCAGTTGCATGATTACCACGTATCGGTAGCTCGTGGAGGCGTGGGCATGACCACTATGGCCTATGCGGCAGTGTGCCAGTCAGGCCTCAGCTTCGCCACCCAGCTATGGCTGCGACCTGAAATCGAAGGTGAACTGCACAAAATAACCGCCGACATCCACGCCGCTGGAGCCAAGGCATCAATCCAAATTGGCCATTGCGGCAATATGACTCACCGAGCCACAGCGGGCCAGACACCCGTGGGGCCATCGTCAGGTTTCAATCTTTACAGCCCTACATGGTGCCGCGCGCTGCGCGATGATGAGCTAAAAGAAATTGCGCGACAGTTTGGTGAGGCTGTCCACACGGCTCGCCGCGCTGGATTTGACTGCGTGGAGGTTCATGCTGGCCATGGCTATCTTATCTCGCAGTTTTTGTCACCATTCACCAACCATCGCCACGACCAGTACGGCGGTTCGCTCGATAATCGAATGAGATTTATGCGCATGTGCATGGAGCAGGTGATGGATGCGGCTGGCAACGACATGGCAGTAGTGGTAAAAACCAATATGCGCGATGGCTTCAAGGGTGGATTGGAAATCGACGATTGCATCACCGTGGCTCGCGAGTTGGAGGCCCTTGGGGCACATGCCTTGGTGCTCTCGGGGGGCTTTGTGAGCAAGGCGCCTATGTATGTGATGCGTGGCGAAATGCCTATTTATTCCATGACCCATTACATGCGCCAGTGGTGGCTTAAATATGGGGTGAGGATGGTTGGCAAATACATGATTCCGACTGTTCCCTACGAGGACCTTTATTTCCTGCCCGATGCCCTGCGCTTCCGCGAAGCTCTCAAGGGTAAATTGATATATGTTGGCGGTGCGGTTAGTCGCTCGGGCATCGAAAGGGTGCTTTCCGAGGGATTTGAGGCAGTGCAGATGGCTCGCGCGCTGCTGCGCGACCCTGAGTTTGTCAACCACATGCGTGATGGCCAAGAGCGGTGCGACTGCGACCATGTGAATTACTGCATTGCCCGCATGTATTCACTCGAGATGGCCTGCCACAAGTGCCTAAGGAATGAACTGCCCCCACGCATTTTGAAAGAAATCGAAGAAATCAAGGCTCGGCAAAAGCGATGAAGGACTGCAAATGGGCATTGGTAACGGGTGGCTCTTCTGGCATAGGCCTGTGCTTGGCTCGCGAGCTGGGCAAGCGGGGCTATTCGCTTGCATTGGTATCGAACCAGCGCGAGGAATTGCCAGTTTGCGCGGCCTCGCTAAGCGAGGAATTTGACATAAGTGCCGAATGGCTCTATTGCGACCTCTGCCAAGCCGACGCTCCTCAGCAGATTATCGACTGGGCGCTAAGCCTTGGCGGCAGCCTCGAAATCATGGTCAACAATGCTGGCATCTTTTCTTTTAATTTTGTTACCGAAACACCCATAGAAAAAGTCCAAGCCTTTATTGACCTGCATGTTGCCGCAGTGACCCATCTTAGCCGCCTTGCAGCCATTCACATGGCTAAGCAGGGCCATGGCAGAATTCTCAACATGAGTTCTATGTCGTGCTGGACACCAGTTCCAGGCTTGGCCATGTATGCTGCTACCAAGGCTTATATGCGAGTGTTTTCGCGTTGCCTGGCCTATGAGATGCGCGACAGCGGCGTCACCGTCACCGTGGCTGTGCCTGGAGGGATTGCCACCGACCTTTTCGGCTTGCCTCCCAAGCTTAAGCGGTTGGCTTTGCGGTTGAGAGCCCTTCAAAGTCCCGAGGCTTTTGCCAAGGCCGCAGTCAAGGCGATGCTGAGGGGCAAAATGCAGTATATCAATGGTTTTATCAATCGCTTGGGCATCCTTTTTGTGGGTCTTACTCCTACCTGTGGGCGTATGCTGGTGAAGCATCGGATGCTCGACCGCAATATACGCCGGCCATGAAAGATTATGCCGTTGTAACTGGAGCTACAGGGGCTATCGGTTCGCAGATTGCCTTGGTCCTGGCCGAAAGTGGCTATCCGCTATGGCTGGCATGTCGGTCGCGCTACAAGGCTCAACCATTGATTCAGCAATGCCTCGATGCTGGTTCGCCTGATGTGCGATTCTTGCCACTCGACCTTGCCGATGAGGCCTCAGTGCGGAGTGCCGCTTCGCAATTGGCTGATTTTGGCAAACCCTTGGCTGGGTTGATCAACAATGCGGGCATCATGCAGCGGCATTGGCAAGCCGATGCTCAGGGGCGCGAACTCACGATGCTTGTGAATTATTGGCATACGCGGCTCTTTACAGAATTGGCAATGCCCCTGATTGCAGACGGTGGTGCGCTGGTGGCTACCACTTCTCTTACCCGATTTTGGCCTGGGAAAGTTGACAGTCTTGTGATTGACCCTCGCAAATTTTCACAGCTTGGCACCTATGGATTGTCTAAAAAGGCCCTTACGCAGTGGATGCGTACTTTGGCAGCCTCACCCGAAGGCCGGCGACTACGCATCAATTGTGCTGACCCTGGCATTGTGTCAACCCCCATGATTAGCATGCACCGATGGTATGACCCCTTGGCCGACATCCTGTTTCGTCCTCTGATTCGCAGTCCTCACAAGGGCGCGATCCCTGCCCTTAGGGCCTGGGATGCACCAGCGTCTGGGTCAATTTACCGCCTCCACGCCATTCACCAGCTTTAGAGAACTCTAATATGAGTTAAAGCGTTATTTATAGAGTATTAGCCCTATAACTCGACCACTATGGACATGTTTACTATCATCGCCACCCTCAAGGGATACTTTGGCGGTTCGTTCACCGAAGAGGAGGCTCGCAAGCACCTGAAAAAGGCTCACCTCGATGCCGACACTATCAATCAAGCCATCGAAGAAGCCCGCAAAGAAGGCCTCATCACCTCCAAATAACCCCTACCCCGAGTCATCAAACCATCCAAACCATTGATTAAAAGGATAAGAAAAAAACAGGGGGGGTGCAGTCAGCGTTTTCCTTGGCCGCACCCCCTTGGTGTATGTTTTCTATTGAGCCTTTCGCAAATAGAGGAGAAACTTGGCATCGAATGTTTCCAGCCTGTAAGACCTGAGCCAATGGAAGCTACCCTAACTGTTTAAGCGTGCATAACATTCAGATGGGTTGGAATTGCCTTTGTGTTGCCAGTTGTAACAGATTGTCCATGCCTCAAATTTTTTTCTTTAAAAGCAGTGATAAATGTAAGATTTTGGCTACCTTTGTAGATTGAAAAATTTGATGCGATTGGATAATTGACATATGGATTCAGAAAAGAGAAAAATGATTGGAGCTCCACAGTCGCTTCAATGGATGATGGTCCTGCCGCTGGCACTATTGCTTATGTCAGTGGTGAGCAGCGCGATGAGTTACGGATATGCTAAGTCCAGGCTAACGGCTGACTTCAACAAAGCGATAGCCGAATTGGCCATGGAGAAAGCAGACTATTTCACAAGTCCTGATACGATTGCAGCCCTCAAGCAAATGAAGGCTTCAGCAGAGAAGCCCTACATTTGTCGCGCCGATGGCATTGGCCTTGCGCAAGCCATACACGACAAAGCCTTCTATGCTGTTGCGCTAATCCGCAATGATGCTGGGCAGCAAGCTCATTTCTCGGCCTCAATAGAGAGCGATTCCTTCATTCTTGTGCCTCAGAACATCCAAGACGAATGCCGAGTGCAGATCCGAGGATTTGCAACCTGCTCGATGGCTTCGGTATTCTCTCTTTCGGACCAAACCTTGCCCTGCCTGTTATTAATGCTATCGTTACTATCCTTCCTTTGGATGATCTGGAAGAATCCAAGATTTTCTACACAACCAACTTTGACACTTTCCAGCATTAAGCTAACTCCAATGCAACGGCAACTCGTCCAAATGCTTCTTGACGCTCCCGAATGCCGTGTCAAGACAACCGACATCTGCGCGGCTCTGTGGGGCAATAAAGACAACGCCGAAGAATCGCTCTACACCCTTGTTCGGCGCACAAAAGCCGCACTGGCTGAGGCTGGCGCAGAAATCGTGTGCAACAGAGGAGATTCATACCAACTTCGCATAAGGCGCTGATTTCCTGCTGGGTTAGGGAAATGTCGGGAAAATGTCAGTTAAATGTCAGACTATTTATAGGGGCTCTTTAAAGGATTTTCTTTTACTTTGTCACAAAAACTTGACAAGGCATGAAGAATCTCCTTTTCGCAATGACGAGCATCGCAGCCATTACTGCCATGGCGCAGACCGAGACTGCGGACTCTACACAGACGCAGACTCTCAAAGAAGTGGTGGTAGAAAGCCAAAACCATCGTCTCGGGGCAGAGGTTTCAACCTATATCCCGACCTCCAAGCAGAAAAATTCGGCGCAGACTGCCCCTGAGCTGCTTGCACGCATGGCAATACCCCAACTGCGCATCTCAGCCAATGACGAAATTCTTGATTTTTCTGGAAAAAGCGTGGACGCGTTCATAGACTTTCTCCCAGCATCGAAGGAAGACTTGGAGGGGATAAGGTTAGCCGATGTGAAAAAGGTAGAATACTATGATTATCCCACAGACCCGCGCTTCCTTGGGAAGGCGCACGCGGTGAACTTCGTGATGCAGAAATACGAATACGGAGGCTATGTGAAGACATACGGATGGGAGAACACAGCCAACGCCGGGCAAGCCAGCGTCTATGGCAAGTTGCAATATAAGCGCATGATTTTTGACATTGCCGCGGGAGCCTTTTATATCAATCAAGGCCACATGGGAGCCGATACCTATGAGACCTTTCATTTGCCCCAGGCCGATGGCACGGTCAGCACCTTCGAGAGGATATCTTTGCAGGATGACGATTCCTTGCGAAAGCGCACCTATTGGCCTACGTTCAAGGCTTTGTACGCATCAGAGAATATCACGTTGCAAAACATCGTAGGCGCAAGTTTTGACCACACCCCTTATAGCCATTCCTCAGGCACGGTAGCCTATTGTCCGGTAATTGTAGTCTCTGCCAATTATCGCCAACTGGCTTCCAACCGTGTAAACTCATTTTCTTACACAGGAAACTGGAGCTTCACCCTTAACAAACTGAACAGCATCACATTCAATCCCCGGTATGCCTATTCGCATACGACCTCCTCAAGTCTGTATGAAGAGTCAACGGAGGATGCCTACTTCAACGCAGCTAAGGACGATTCGCACCAGTTTCAAGCCGATTTGACATACAGCCATTCCTTCGGCAAGCGGGGAACTCTGAACGCTCTGATAAAGGCCTCCATGAGCAGTGCCAAGACATGGTATGCGGGCACTACTGAAATGGCCGACGATGCCCTCAACTACCGGATAGGCCCGGGAGTGCAATACAGCCTTTCCTTTGGCAAGATATATGGCTTGGCAGGTTTGGGCTTGCAATGGGACAGGCAGGAATACCTCGATTATAGCAACACATCAGTGGTCCCTTGGGCAGACTTTTCGCTGCAATGTGCTCCAAACCAAAGCCATTCTCTCCGTTGTGAGTTCGGCTATGTCAAATCTGTGCCCTCAGCAAGCTGTCGCTCTGCAGCACTTATCCTGAGCAATCCATTGATGAGTTACACAGGCAATCCCAATCTTGAATCGTTCGGAAGATACTATACAGGAGTCATTTACTCGTTGGTTTCAGGCAACAACTTCAGTTTCTCTGCCTATGGCAATGCATGGGTCACCGATAACCGCTATGTTTACGACTATAAGCCAACGGCCAGTGGAATTGTTCGCACTATCGAGCAGCCAGGAGGTGGATATGCACAATGGCATTATGGCCTTTACGGAACTCTTCGCCTATTTGACGGGAAACTCCAGCTCAATAGCCAAGCCGAAGCTACGTCGGTACACAACGGCTATCCTTACGATTACGACCGGACACATGTGGATTTTGCCCTCCAAGCCAACTTTTATCTTGACAACTGGTCATTTGGAGCCCTGTATTATGCTCCCCAAGGCTATTCCGACGGCTACCTTGTTGGCACTTGGGTAAAGGCCAAAGCCTTTTACAGGATTAATATCGGATGGTCGAACCAGACTTGGAACTTCCAGTTCCGTGCTTCCAATTTTGCATGTTGGAACTGGCGCAGCGACCGTACCATTATGAATAGTCCCTATTACGACAAAACCGAGCAAACCTACTCCATCGACAACCAAGCCTTGGCTCATCTCTCCGTCACCTATACCTTTGGCTTCGGTAAGAAAGTACAGCACGGCGATGAAGCCACCCAGCAATCGGGCATTTCCTCTGGCATCCTAAAGTAGCATTCTATTAGAAATAAATAGTGGCGACAGTGTCGACACAATTTGTTTTCTATATTCAGCACGCTCCCCTTTTAATACATCTACATTGATGCGTTCTCCGATTTTCCAATACATCAAGGTCAACGCGCTATTAGCGACAGAAGCAACTTTCTAGCGCTTCATCAATTATTCTTTTGACATCTCTAAAGAGTTCGTCATTTTGTGTCTGTATCAGCTCCATATGGTAAGTTAAGTTAGGATTGCAAATTTACAAATTTTATTTGGATTAAAGTGAGAAAGTGTCAATAGTGTCAAAAGAGGGGTAAAGAAACCAAATGCACGCGGATAAATTCACTAACTCATAAAACTTGAAATGAAGGCTCTTTTTCAACTCATTTGGTGTTGGGTTGTTTAAGATTTATACCAATGCGGATGGTTGATGGATCATAAGAGGATTGCAATGAAGCTTGGCAAGTCGAAGGCTTGGAAATCATTTGTGGATTACTTCTTCAGATGGGTCGGAAGTAAAAAAGATTGGAGGCATTGATCTAATTCAATGCCTCCAATCTTTTTATTTGCATCTCAGAGAGTTATCTCATTTGACCTCCTCGAATTTAGCTTGTCTTGACTATCAACCACTTACAAAATAGTGTTACAACTTAGCGAAGCGGTCTCACGACGTCAGGAGTAAATATGTATCAACTTAGCGAAGCGGTCTCACCGAGGCTTGACCGAGGTAATTATTTGATAAATATCCATAGCCAACGATAAGTATCCATAAATAACCCATATTCCTAAGGCTTCCTAATTTCCTCACCATTTATGAGACCTATCACGTAGTTTAATATGGATAGCCATTATTGGTCAATATGCGAATTTGACAGCTAAATGGTTTATCCCAATCGTTAGAATGCTTATCCACATCAAGGCACTTTTGCAACACCGGATCATCAGGTAAATCTTGGGATATGAAGTGTATGAAAAGTTGTCTGCTTTAAAAGGTTGGGGAACTTAAAAGGTGTAATTGTCAAAGATTTAGTAGAACTTTGATGTCTTCAACGTATTTTTCGAAGGCTTGGCGACCAGTGTCGGTGACACGGCAAGTGGTGCGAGGCTTTTTCCCAACGAAACCTTTTGTCAGGATGATGTAATTGGCCTCGGAGAGTTTTTCAAGCTGCACGCTCAGATTGCCTGCGGTCGCCTTAGTCTTGTCTTTAAGATACACGAAGTCTGCCTCATCGACATTCATCAGTATCGACATCACCGCAAGCCTCAATTGCGAATGCAGCAGTGGGTCAAGCTCTTTCATCTCGCAATGCTTTGTTACGGATAACGTAGCCCGGTACAATGAACATGGTGACAAATGAAAGAGCAAACAGAGGATTAACCCACCATATCAGCATAGTAGTTCCACTAAGAAGACAACCCGTAATGAATGCTCCAGCTATCATAGAAAACGCTCCGCCAAGCATCATGCATTTCTCTTGGATCACGGTGCCTTGCACAAATGCACCAATGCCAACAACTATGAATGCAATATCCACCTCGGCGTGAACCTCTTTGGGGATGGAAGCTACAATCTGATTGTATT
>JAJBUG010000018.1 GCA_020860515.1 Bacteroidales bacterium
CTAAAAACGTAAAACGTAAAACTAAAAACGTAAAACGTAAAACGAAAAACCAAAAACGTAAAACGTAAAACGTAAAACTAAAAACGTAAAACTAAAAACGTAAAACGTAAAACTAAAAACGTAAAACGTAAAACGAAAAACCAAAAGCGTAAAACATAAAATATGAAACTACCTGTTAGCAACACTAATGCACCCATCTGGCGTGACATTACTGTAAAAGCAGAACTTCCCACCGAACTGAAGCCCCTCGAAGAGCTTGCCCGCAACCTGTGGTGGGTATGGAACAGCGAAGCAAAGAATCTGTTCCGCGAACTCAATCCCGACCTGTGGCGCGCCACAGGCGAAAACCCCATCATGCTGCTGCAGCAGCTCAGCTCGGAGCGCCAGGCCGAAATCATGGCCGACAAGGACATCATGGCCCGCATGAAGCGCGCTTACGACGACTTTCAGGAGTACATGGCTCAGCCCATGCGCACCGACGTGCCCTCAGTGTCGTACTTCTCGATGGAGTATGGACTTTGCAACTGCCTTAAGATTTACTCTGGCGGCCTCGGAGTGCTCGCCGGCGACTATATCAAGGAGGCAAGCGACAGCCGCGTTGACATGACCGCTGTCGGTTTCCTCTATCGCTACGGATATTTCACCCAGAGCCTCAGCGTTGACGGTCAGCAGATTGCCAACTATGAGCCTCAGAACTTCAATCAGCTCCCCATCGAGCAAGTGCTCGACAAGAATGGCCGTCCTCTGATTCTGGAGGTGCCCTACCCCGGCCGCATCATCTACAGTCACATCTGGCGCGTCAACGTAGGCCGCATGAAGCTGTATCTGATGGACACCGACTTCGACATGAACAGCGAGTTTGACCGTCAGATCACCCACCAGCTCTACGGCGGCGACTGGGAGAACCGCATCAAACAGGAGTACCTGCTCGGCATCGGCGGCATCCTGATGCTCAACAAGCTTGGCATCAAGACCCAGCTTTACCACTGCAACGAGGGCCACGCTGCCCTGCTCAACCTGCAGCGCTTGGTAGAATACGTGCAGAGCGGCCTCGATTTCAATGTAGCTCTTGAGCTCGTTCGCGCAAGCAGCCTCTACACTGTGCATACCCCCGTGCCTGCTGGCCACGACTACTTCGACGAGAGCCTCTTCGGCAAATACCTCGGCGAATATCCCGCAAAGCTCGGCATCAGTTGGAACGACCTGATGAACATGGGCCGCGAGAACCCCAATACCAACGACCGCTTCTCGATGAGCGTATTCGCCCTCAACACCTGCCAGGAAGCCAACGGCGTAAGCTGGCTCCATGGCGAAGTGTCGAAGAAGATGTTCGCTGGCATCTGGAAAGGCTACGGATGGGAAGAGAGCCACGTTGGCTACGTCACCAACGGCGTGCACATGCCTACCTGGGCTGCAAGCGAATGGAAAGAATTCTACATGCGCAAGCTCGGCCCGCAAGTATTTGAGAATGCCGCTGATCCCAAGAATTGGGAGGGCATCTTCAAGTGCACCGACGAGGAAATCTGGAATATGCGCAAGATCCTCAAGAACAAGTTCATTACCTTCCTCAAGCGCGACTTCAAGCAGCGCTGGCTCGCCAACCAGAGCGACCCATCGGCTGTGATGAAGATCATCGACAAGTTCGATCCCAACGCTCTTATCATCGGTTTTGCCCGCCGTTTCGCCACCTACAAGCGCGCTCACCTGCTCTTTACCGACCTCGACCGCCTGGCCAAGATCG
Source organism: Bacteroidales bacterium (assembly GCA_020860515.1). Lineage (GTDB taxonomy): Bacteria > Bacteroidota > Bacteroidia > Bacteroidales > Muribaculaceae > CAG-873. The sequence continues at coordinate 1,742 of JAJBUG010000018.1, forward strand.
TCAACAATCCGCTCTTCCCCGTGCAGTTCGTGTTCTCAGGCAAGGCTCACCCCGCCGATGGCGCTGGCCAGGGCCTAATCAAGCGCATCACCGAGATTTCGCGCATGCCTCAGTTCCTGGGCAAGATTATCTTCCTTGAGGACTACAATATGATCGTGGCCAAGCGCCTCGTGACTGGCGTTGACATTTGGCTCAACACCCCCACCCGCCCATTGGAAGCTTCGGGCACATCGGGCGAAAAGGCCGAAATGAACGGCGTGCTCAACTTCTCAGTGCTCGACGGCTGGTGGTACGAAGGCTACCGCTTCGACGAGAAGGCTGGATGGGCTCTTACCGACAAGCGCACATTCACCGATCAGAGCCAGCAGGACAAGCTCGATGCTGCCACCATCTACTCGATGCTTGAAAACGAGATCATACCTCTCTACTATGCTAAGAATAGCAAGGGCTACTCGCCTGAGTGGATCCAGTATATCAAGCGCAGCATCGGCAACATCGCTCCGCACTTCACCATGAAGCGCATGATCGACGACTATATCCACCGCTTCTATGATCCTGAGGCAGCTCGCTTCGCCAAGCTGAGCGCCAACGACTACGCCCTGGCCAAGGAAATCGTGGCTTGGAAGGAGAACGTAGTCGCCAAGTGGGATGGCATCAAGGTATTCGACATCAAGACCAACAGCGAATCAGCAGGCGTAACCGGCCAGCGCGTAAAGATCGACATCATCATCGACACCAACGGCCTGGGCCGCGACCTCGGCGTGGAGCTGGTAGCTTACAAGCAGGAGAACGGCACCGAGCACCTATCCGACAAGCAGGAGTTCAAGGTAGTGAAGGAAGAAGGCAACGTGCTCACCTACGAGCTTGACACCAAGATCCTGGATCCGGGCGTGTTCCGCTACGGCTACCGCATCTATCCCAAGAACCCGGCTCTGCCCCACCGTCAGGACTTCGCTTACACCCGCTGGATCTAATCCCCCGTCCGAAGACACTCACAACAAGCGCCCCTGCTTCCCCCTGGAAGCAGGGGCGTTCTTATTGTATCTATAATTTCAAAATGTCAAATTTTTACAAAATTGTTGCAAAAATCTTCCCTCAATTGCAAACGCTTGCAAAAAAAACGATAAATTTTATAACGCCTTTTTGTAGTAGATGTAAAAAGTTGTAAATTTGCATCAGATTTTCAAGACTAATGCCCTCAAAACAGACATTTCGTCGAAAACAAAACTTAAAATCTATTAAAGCGAACCCTAAAAACTGATAAACAAAACGTAACAACCATAATTATTACCACCAACCGTATAACACCATCCATCCACAATAATAGTTAATCTAATGTCTGCAACGAAGAAACTTACCCAGCTTGCCCTGGTGGCAGGCATATTGTCATCTCTGGCCTCGTGCACCAACGAAGACCTGATGTACAACCCACAATTGGAGGCCTACACCCGAGCCTTTATCAAGGAATTTGGAAAGATCGACCCCCAGCAGGATTGGAATATGGCGCAGGATGCCAACGTCGTAATCGACCTCGGCAACCGCATCGCCCAGTCTGTAAAGGTATATGCAAGGTACGAAAACACATATTATATTGTAGCCAACCTCGTGGACCTCACTGGCCAATTCACCGTGCCAATCGACATTCCCCAGAGCTCCAACGAAATCCTGGTCAACGTTGACGGCGACGCCTACTACGGCACCATCTCCGCCCCCATCGACTGCACCGGCGCCTCCAGCGACCTGCCCCGCAGCCGAGCATTGTTGGATGAAAATGGTAAGGATATAGTGAAAGTGACTGGATCTAATGACCCACTGATTGAAGCTAATGGTGGTACTAAAACCGTTGTAACCCATACATCCACTGATAGGATATATCAAGTAGAGGTAAACATGAACGACTGGGAATATTTCAATGCCCAGCAAATGGCTCCTATTACCTCTACTGAGAACTGGCCCCGCTACTATTCAACCAGTGGAAGTTCTTGGCGTAATAATCCTATAGGATTCAATATAGATAATTTAAAATTAGGCCGTGGCATTGTACCAGAAAACGGAACAATGAACGCCGCTTATGGGGAATGGCCTGACTCCGAGGGATCAACTACAGGTACATTCAACCACGATTTTGTGATTTTGGTGGAGGATGGTTATTTTGACCTTTATCCTTACTATTCAGGGTCAAATAAAAAGCATGACCTATATGTTTATTTCGTAAATAGTAATGGTAATGCATCAGAAATTGATTCAGAGACAGGGAAACCAGTATTATACCCTATTTATGAAGACACCCATGGTGATGATATACAAATGGCTATCCGTCCCCTTACCAATGTTGATGATATTCTTGGAATAGCAGTTTATGCTCACAATAATAGCGCCGATTTAAAGGATGCTAATGGTGTATCTTACCCCACGGATTCTTACGGTAGAATTGGCAATAAATTAGGTGAAATCTATTGTGACGGAACATCGGGAACCTGGGTATGGGATTCTACTCAAGAAAAGTATGTGGCAGATACGAATCAGCCATTTCTATTGGGAATTAACACTCTCTATTGGATTTTCCCAATTATTCAAACAAAAGATTCTAGTGGTACAATTGGTCGTGTATCTCTTGACAGATTGATAGAATCAACAATGCTGCCACGTTATGAACTTAAATGGGAGTATTGGAACTACGATCCATCCAACAAGGATAATGGTGATAACGGAAATGATCCTCTGAATAATGTCGATTATAACAGTTATATGAAAATCTCTAAACGAGGTTTAGCCAAAGTATATCAAGAAGCGGAGTTCAATATGAAGATAAGTGTACGCACATTCGATAATACTGGAAATTTAGAAGATATTTCCACTTCAAAAGGCACCATTCACGGAGTATATAAAAGCGGAACCTATCGCCAAAAAGATGGAAAAGAGAATGGCGTTCGCCGCACAGTTAATATTAAAACCGTAAAAGAGCCTTTACCTCAAAACAATTTTACTGCAATGATCAGCAAGATACCAAAAGGTTTATGGTGTGACGATTATAAAGAATATTGGGAAAGTGAATCGAATCAAGGTCTTACCTTCTACAACTATCCAACTACACAAGAGAAGTTCCTGGAAGCCTTGAAAAATGAGTTTAATAAAGAAAACGGACTTGATCTCTCAAAAATGAAGTATAATGATTACGGAGATAAAGAGGGAGATATGGAATTGTACTATTATGAAGATGGTTATAAAAGAGTCTATAATTCTGTACCAACTTATCCTACTTATGAAATAAGTAGTGCTAAATTCAATACAGTGGAGCAATGGCATTTTGAAGTAGAGATCAATTTTGTATACAAAGGTAGTAGCCAAATGCCTCAAAGAAAATCTCGCACAGAAGATAGTGGCGAAGGAATATATAATACAGATTTTATTGAGGCAATCCTGAATAAAGAGAACTACCATGACTATAATTTCATAGCCATTAACACTGACTATAATAACTTACGTTCAGTCGGTGAGGAATGTTCTTCCTATATCACCGAGGTGCCAATGTTATGTCGCACTCATGGTTATCATGTGGTTCTCAAAAATAAAGATGGATCCAAATACACTGGATACGTTGGTATAGCCCTTGACAATACTTATGTCAAGAACCCTGACTCTGGAGGTACAGATTATGAAGATGAAAATACAGAGTGGCATACTTTCACTACTTATTCTCAATCAAGATACAATGAATACTATTATGATAACAATATCTATCAATACAGTTTTGCAGGATGGTTCAATCACCCTATATCTGGTCGCACTTTCTTCAGTTTCGAAGACTGGGAAATAACAAAGCCAGTAGGTGATACCAGCACAAATGGTTTTACTCCTACTAACCCATATACACCATACGATTGGAGCGGACATTACGGTGATTACAGTAGCGACCGTGACTATAACGACTTGATCTTCCGTTTGACTCCTGCTGTATTTGTATCGGATCCAGATCCATCTTCTGATACAGAATATTCTGATGTGGGGTTCTCATGGATTTGGGCATTGGAGGACTTGGGATCGACCGACGACTTTGACTTCAATGATGTGGTTATTCGCATCCAAAGCATCACCACTAATACATCTGAAACAGTAGAAGGGTCAGATACACCTCAGCAGGTAATCTCAAAGAAGGTGAAGCTTACTCCACTTGCAGCAGGCGGTACTCTGCCTATCTACATTCACTATGTAGATAAAGATGGTAATGATTACGTCCTCAGTACAGGAAAATACAACCTTACTTTAGAGGCTGACATTAATTTACTCAAAAATAAAAATGGAGAAGAATATCATGAGTGGTTCACTCATGGATCTGATTACCCTACCATTCCTTCAAGTCAGATGATTAATACTGGTAATGGTATCTCTCTTGACATTCCCATTGATGTGGATAATATGTCGTGCACATTAACTCTTAGCACTACATTTACAATTGCATGGCATTCAGGAAGTCTTACTGATGCCAATCCCGTTGGAGATGCTAATAATCAAAACACTTTCTATGTGACTGTAAATGGAGAGACCGCTGATACCAGTTATGAAAAGATTGATGTAAATATGGCTTACCGTATCGGTACACCTCTGCGAGGTGGCGCACCTCAATCATTTATAATCATGGAAACCTCAGACAACCCTTGGAAATGGCCGCAGGAGCGCATCCATATTTCCCGTCCCTACCCTGAATTTGCCGATTGGGCAGCCCAAAAAGACGGCCACACCGGCTGGTACAAAGAGCCCAAAGACGAGCCCGTCTATTCCCGCAAATTCACAAGTAACTGACACCCCTTACGTAGGTTGATGATGCAGCGGGTCACTGACCCGCTGCTCCTAAATACATCCGCCTAACAATCGAGAGTCGAATACCCATCCCCCACCAGGCCTACCATTTTCGGAGCGGCGGGTCAGTGACCTGCCGCTTACCATCCCCCCACCAGGCATACCATTTTAGGAGCGGCGGGTCAGTGACCTGCCGCTTACCATCCCACACCAGGCCTACCTTTTTTCCCACCCCTATCCCGAATTTGCCGATTGGGCAGCAGAAAAAGACGGCCACACCGGCTGGTACAAAGAGCCCAAAGACGAGCCCGTCTATTCCCGCAAATTCACAAGTAACTGACACCCCTTACGTAGGTTGATGATGCAGCGGGTCACTGACCCGCTGCTCCTAAATACATCCGCCTGACAATACAATATTATAATTTAATATTAATCTGAATGTTTACTTATGATAGGTGAGATTAGTCTGGCTTTTTTAAGGCTTTGAAGAAGGCAGAGGGGGAATAATTAAGGATTAAAGAATCCGGAAAGTCCGCTTCGGCGAGCAGAGGCCAAAGATAACCGTAATCGGCGATAGAGAATGATATGTGGGCATCCGAGCCGAGGATCACTGGCATATCGAGCTGCTTGGCCAGTCGAAGAATATCCAATGTGTTGTCTCGTGCTGACTCTTTGTGCCTGATAGGCTTGAGGCTTGAATTGTTGATTTCAAGAATGGTGCCAGCCTCCTTGGCGGCATGCACGATGGGGGACATCAGCATGTCGGCGGTGCCATCGGCGGGGTGGCTGATAATTTGCACCCACGGATTGCGAATGGCGGCAATCATGCCTGCGGTGTTTTCTTCTCTGGTCCCAGGTTGGTAACAAAGGCTATGGATACCAGCAATGCGAATATCCATCATCTTGTAATAATTAGGATCAAGGTCGAGAGAGCCATGGGTATCGAGGATATTTAGTTCAGCGCCGAGCAGCAGCTTTACGCCATAAATTTCGCGAGGCACCACATGCAAGTTGCGGAAATAAATAGGGGCGCATGTGCCAGGGATGCTTGGTGCATGTTCGGTAATGCCCAAATATTCCAACCCCAAGTCGGCGGCAGCCCTTACCATTTCTTGCAACGAACTGAATGCGTGGCCGCTTGCCACAGTATGCGTATGCACATCAAGCCTAATCTTCTCCATCTGTTTTCAATTTATCATTGTATCTCTAACCAATTGTCAGCTTCTTTAAGCAGTGAATCGAACCATTCTACTTCATCTTGGCATGTATGAGCCAATTCTTTAGACTTCTCAAAAAATCTTTTGACATGAGAAGGCTCGGGCTTATAAGCGGCAGCATGAGAAGCCTCAATCATCTTTTGAAAAGACCTTAGTGGCAACGGCACAATTTCTGCTATACCTCCATAGAATGATATATTAGTCTTATATAAAGAAAAGAAATAGGCCTTGCATGCCTCATTGATTTGGGGCGCGATAAAAAGACAATAACCAGGTTTGCCAGTGGAGTTTTTAATTTTGCCCAAATGGCGAGCAACGGATTCACCCTCCGTTTCAAATTGTCTCTGACCTGACATAGTAGTAACTTCTACTGTTAAGAAGAAATTGCCATAATCACATTCGATGTCAGGCATATTGCCTAAGGCCGTTGACAATGGCTCACCTGAATCATCAAATCGTAGATTGGGCTTGATAGATCCACCATCCAGCATAGTCATGGCTCGCCATGTATTCCACTCAAGCATTAATGGAGCATCAAGCAATGAATTTAATTGGTTGTAAGTGTCTTGGATTTCTTTATAGAATTTGAAATTTTTGATATCGTCAACTTGCTTTTCCAATTCCTTTGCTTTCCTCTCATCTATCAAGTCATATAGCAAATCTTTGAGTTGCATCAAAGAAATACCTTCTGGAATAAAGGTTCCAGGGAATTCTGTTTGAATTCGAGTCTGAATGGCCTCAATATTGTCAGTCAACAAGATTGGTAGCTCGGCATCGCCAAGGTAATTCAAATAATTTTGTTCTTCATCTACAAACACAGGGTTGCGATTGATATTCTTAAGAATGTAATCAACATCCTTAATCCTATCAGGAATTATTGAAAGGGTTTTGCCAACATGTGATACATTTATTAATCCTGTGGCTCTCAGATAGCGATAGCAAGCATCGGCATAATCGCGCATGTTTCTACCTTTGGTCCTCAAAAATTTTGTCACTCCTTGGTCTTGGCTCTCTCTTGTTTTGGTAAGGCCTTGAGCTATTTCATTTGAATAAATCTTTTTCAATTCTTTTTGAAGACATCCTTCTTTGAAGATTTCATATCTACCCTTGTGCTTCGCCTTTTCTTCTCGAAATCTCAAAATTTTTTTGAGGATTTGGTTAAATTTATGCCAATCTGTCAATTGCATTCCAAAAATATGAAGTTCATCGAAGCCGAGAGTACCTAATTCTCTAATGAGACGCAACATTTCCAAGTATGGCTTGACGCAAAACTTTGCCGCCATCTTGGTAGGCTTATGGTAAGGAGAGGGAATCTGGAACTTTAACAACTGACGCAGGAAAACCTCTTCTTTTCTCTTGGCTTTAAGTAATGCTTTTCCAGCATCAAAAAGAGAAATAGGGGATAATCCTACGAACCCTAAGGCCTTAGGCCCACGGTTGATTCTATCTCTTGCACTAAAATCGGGCTCATTCTTCCCAAGTCCATGATAAAAATCTTCTTGGGCTAAAATATCCATGAAGGCGGTTTGGTTGGCCTTATTCCAATTTTGCCCATCGAAATTTTTAATGAGCAAATCTATCTCGGGAATCATCTTGTCAGGAGTCCTCGGAGAAGTCACAAAATAGAGAGTTTTACTTGATATTGTTGCCATTGTGTTGGGGTGGTTCAAAAAGTGCAAGCTGAGCGTGTTCTGCCCATTCATGGTCGTAGTGTTGGGGGATGTCCCAGGTTTTGCGATAATTGGAGATTACCAGATGGGTAGCTCCAGCCTTGAATCTATTGCGAATGTTGACAGCGTATTTCTTTTCATACTCGTCAACGATGTATCCTGCATATAGTTCTTCAATCAAAGGGGTACGACCTATCACCATCATGGCTTTGCAGGGAAGGTTTGCAAAATCTTGAGCCAAGCGCCGATGCTCAGCTTCTCCGAACCCATCTTTGTATTCTTCGTTACCATAATCAGAGAATATGCAATCGTAAGGAGGGTCCAAAAACACAAAATCATCCACATCGCACATATCAAATATGTGGCTGTAATCGGTATTGTAAATTTCTGTTCTATTCAGTAGCAAATGATGACTTTTAGTAATGCCTTGGGTATTTAGATGTTGATATCGACCAAATGGCACATTGTACTCGCCCTTGGCATTGTATCTTATCATTCCTGAATAGGCAGTCTTATTGATGAAAAAATACAACAATGCGTCGGAATATTTCTTTGGTTTTAGATCATTGAACATATCTCGAAGCTCATAGTAAAGAGCCTCGTTTTTATCCTCAACCCTTTCATTGGGGTAGAGTTTCTTTAGGAAATCAAAATCTCGCCTATTGGCAGCATAAAGGTTTTCTATCTGATTGAGTTCTTGACGCAAGTCTTTATAATTATCACGAACGCCCAAGTAAAAATTCATCAATTTTGTATTGATATCGTTGATGATGGCTTGACGTGGCTCAAGATAGAAAAACACAGCGCCTCCACCAACAAATGGCTCAACATATCTCCCAGCAAATCTGGGGATATGAGTCATGATGTTAGGGATTTCTTTGCTTTTGCCTCCTCTGTATTTTACAAGCGGTTTCATTTATCGGGTCATATACAATGATTAAACTACCGCAAAGGTACAAATTTTTATTGAATTTTATAGGATTTACTTTTTGTAGGAAAGAGAAAAAAGTATTTAATCACAAGGCTCACCATTTCAGTAGGAGCGGGTCAGTGACCTGCTGCTTATCAAGCGTGGGTGTTATTTGAATTTGCGGGAATAGACGGGCTCGTCTTTGTACTCTTCTTGATTATATTGAATCAAGGGGCTTGCTAATTGATTCTACGTAGTCTTTAAATTCTTGAACTACTTCTCCTAATAAAAGATTTATGAGATAATAAAAGGTAGGCCTGACGTGGGTTGATGGGCAGCAGGTCACTGACCCGCTGCTCCTAAATACATTCACCTATCAACTTTTTACACTTTAAAGTGGTTTTAATTTTGATAAATCAAAAATATTTAATATCTTTGCCCATAAATAAAAAACTTAAAAATGAATTTAGTAAAAACAGAACAGGAAGTGGAGGCCTTCCTCCGTCAATTCAAACCCAAGCTCAGCGTTTGGGGAATCTTCTTTATAAGAAGAGACAAGAATATTGAAACTATCGAAAAGCTTTCTTTGACTGAGACTATTCAATATGATATAGTTAAAACATTAGACGTACCTGACTATGTACATACGGTAATTGATGATCTCCAATATGGAGATATGTGGGTATTTGGTAAAACTTATAAGAATACCAATCTTTACATAAAGATATCTCTTGGTAGGCCTAATAGCAAAACTATTTGTATCTCATTTCATGAGGCTGAATTTCCTTTAACCTTTCCTTTTAAATGAAGACTCTATGGAACGGAAAATTATTTTGGAACGTGAAGTTGGTATTGAAAGTCCTATTACGGGTGGCCCAGTAAAAGAAGTTTTCGCTTTGGAAAAACATGATTTTCGAGGTGAGGAATACTGGGTTAGAGCAATATTTTATTCCTGCCTTGATACTGGTGAAAATTTTACCACTTTAGGCCAAGACCCCGCTCTTGATGACTTGTATGCACAATATCGAATCAAGCATGGATTGCCTTTTCCAGAGGAAATAATTGCCATACGCAAGCGATATGGACTGACCCAACAAGAAATCACCAAGATGCTGGGATTTGGTGCTAATCAATATGGACAGTACGAAAAAGGTCAGGTACCAAGTCTCTCCAATGGTCTAATGATTGCTGCCTTAAAGGACAAAAGTTTTGCCCTAAAGCTGGCAAAGGAAGCTGGCGAACAAATCTATAAAAAGGTCTTGTCTGCACCAGACGAAGATGTGAAAGTTGATCCCATTGAAGAGGTACTGTATCCAGTGCCCCATCCCACGATCTATTCTGGCTTTACCAGCCCGAAATGGGAGAAAGCCAAAGAAATGGTGCGCTACTTGTTAGCGCATCTTGGCCCAACAACCCCCACCAAACTAAACAAGGCCATGTTCTATGCCGACTTCACCGCCTACCGCGACAATCATGCATCAATCAGCGGTCTCACTTACAATGCTCTCACTTTTGGACCATGTCCTGCGAATTACACCCTTCTCTACGAGAATATTCCAGGCGTTGGTTATGAGGATTATTGGGCTCATGGAGTGCTGGGACGCAAATACTCAGTCTCTTCAAATAATGACCCAACCGCAGCCATCGACAAAAATGAATCCAAAGCCATAGGCTCGACCCACTTTAATCTTAATGAGAAAGAGCTCCAGGTACTTGACAAGGTCATTGAAGCTATCAAAGACCTATCTACACAAGAGGCAGTAGAGGCAAGCCATCAAGAGCCTGCCTGGAGCCAGCAACCCCTAAATTCCCCCATCCCTTACCATTACGCCTCCACCCTAAGGCTGGTATAGGACGAGAATCAACGAACAGACGAAAATCAACGAGTTGACTAAATATTTAACAGAAGCCCCGCGATGCTGATGGCATCGCGGAGCTCGGTTTTCAAGGTATGATTCATTGCCAATCTCATCGATTGGCGGCAAGAAGAAGATTAATCAGTATCAACACTATATGGATACACTATATAATTTTCTGGAGGATCTGAATTGATAATTTCTTCATCAATCCAGAGTGATGGGACACCCATTTGATCTAACCATTCTGTATTCATCGAATTAAATGGATTGTATGAATTAGAATATCCATACTTTTGCCATGTGAATCCACTTATATAGATATAATTCCATAAATCTGGAGGTGTACCCATTTTTTCTAAATCTAAAGCGGTTCCACAAGCGTAAAATAACCAACTAAAATCTAAGGCATCTGTCAAATTTTCAAAACGAGTTTCTTTATCTGATTCATTTGAGATGAATATCCATGGATGTAATTTAAGCATAGTACAACCTCTGAAGCAGAATTTAAAATTATATGCTTTTAAATTCTTGGAGAATAGACCTTCGGGAATAGAAGACAAATTGGGACAATTTCTAAAAAGATTTTTGAAGGTTTCAACATTTTCCAAAGGATCAAACAAACCTTCTGGTACAGAAGAAAACATCGTTTTTTGAAAACCTCTTTCTAAAGATGTTAAATTCTTATTATATTTAAATAAATCCTTTGGAATAGATTGTAAAGAAACACAGAATGCAAATAGATTATCTGCAACCGTTGATCCCATATTTAACAATGGTGTATTCAAACTGATAAGTTTTGTTATATCAGCATCTTGATAACTACTTCCACTATTAACATTATATCTATATTTATTAAAACCTATGACATCCATTTGCTTATAAGAATAATCTCCTATGGCAGAAGTAAGAGTTACTTTGTAAGTGCCATTTTCTTTATACTGATGTCGGAAATTATCATCAGAGGCAAAGGACGTGCCTTTTTTAATGAGATTAATTTCACCATCACCCCAATCTACTTTATATGTAGAATATGTAGTCCCTGAAATAGGGAATGGTATGGCGAATGTTCTGTAGGAAGAATAGGTCTCATCTATCTTGATAGTGAATTGCATCGAGGCACCGCCCATTTCTGAATCGAGGTAAAGGACACCAGATTGCGAATTTCCATGCTTATCCTCGATTACGAAAGTATATTCTTGGCCAGCGTCAAGGAGGGCGTTGACATTTGAGGATATTTCGTAATTGCCAGTTGCAGTGACTTGGTTTAGGGCGAAGGTATTCTCTTGGTTGAGGAGTTCGTTTCCGTTGCTGTCGATTACGCTTACCAGTCGGTAATAGCCATCGGTAACCTCATTGTCGAGGGCATCGATTTCGGCATAAATTTGGTTGTCAGCCTGCCAAAGCTTTTCAATTGAAAATGACTGACCTTTGTCATTGATATAGCCATTGTTTGACTCATGGTCAATAACCTGCTGATTAACACTAATCTCGATATAAGCATAATCGTTGCCAGTTGGCTTGATATTAAGGCACAGATTAGAAATATATCCTTGCTTGAAAGATGTGAAATTGGGAATCTCCACATTTTCCTTGGTCACAGGAATAGTCTGCTTGGCACCATTGAAATCAATCTCAACTTCATAACTTATATTCATGGTCACACTAACATCCTCAGGCGATGGAGCCACGAAGAAGCCATTGCCTAATTCTTGATACTCATCCTTTGTAACAGCCATTTCCTCATCACAGAGAACGTAAGAGTTAGTGCCATTTTGTGACCAAGTCCACTTATCATCAGCGGATGGCCCCTCCTCGTTAGTCTGCTCATATCGAGCCGAACCAATAGGCAGATTGATTTCCAATCGGCTCATGGTCACATTTACCAAATTGTCATCATCGCTGGCATATTTTACCTTAATGCGCAAGCGTGACATGATATGCTTGAAATTGAGCTGAACGCCACTGCTGGACTCTGCATAAGTGGTATTTACTTGGTTACTTACCAAATAATCCACACCGTCCTCTGCTTTTACAGAAAGAGGAATATTAAGCAGAGAAAATCTATTGTTGTAGTAAGAATAGTTACCCTTAGTTATATTATCCGATGGAGCCAAAGCGGCAAACTTATACTTTTTGCCGCTATCCCATTTCTGGGGATTATCGTAAGTCCATACTCCTCCGTTGTAATAAACATCGGTTTCAGAGAATATGGTTTGAGAGGTAGTCTCATTTGTAGCAGTGCCCCATACCAAGAAGTGACTGTTGATAAAATTATCAGTGTCGATATCGCCCAATGCCCGTGACACATTTTTCTGTGCAAACGGAGCGGTGAAGCTAATGGTATTATCCTTAGCCACTGGCGTATCTATTTGCCCTTCATTGCTGCAAGCCCACAATACTCCAGCCACAGCCCACGAAGCAAGTATTTGAAAATATCTTTTCATCTGGTAATGTTTTTTCGATTAGAAATTTGGATTGCCATTGTCATCCACCTTGTTGTCGTATTGGTCATATTCCACCACCTTTTGTTCAACTCCTGCGCTAATCAATCCGAGTGAAGAATTGCTGATGCGGATATTGAGATATAGCGTAGTTACATACCCTTGGTGAAATGCACTAAGCGAAGGCAAATCGGTATCATCCAAATCAAATGTCAACACATTTTGGGTATCGCCCTTTAGCCAAACATTATATCCAAGCTTTAGCTTGGTCTCAAGTTTCCACCCTGCTGGAGTGGGTGCTATTAACACAGCTGGAGCCACAAGCTGATATTCTTCTCTATTAATCTCTGTTGATCCATTAATCTCCAGGGTCTTTGCAGTCTGGGTGGTACCAGCATTCCAACATTGATTATCATAATCTACCCCAGAATCAGTGCCAAAGGATGCAGAATAGGAATATTCGGCAGGACCTGTGCATAAGATTTGGAACTGAGAAAAGTCAACATGATCGATTTGACCTGATATGGCATCGTCGATAGTGCAACGAGCCTTCACCTGCAACTTGGCTAAGATGTGATGAAATGTAAATTGCAGTCCATCTCCAGCATCGCGATAAGTAATGCCTTGGATTGGCTCGCTCACCAAATAATCAGTGGCGCTTTCAACTTCTTGCCAGAATGGAATACCAGAAATGCTGATTCCACTGTGCGTTACCGAAAGGTTGCTTCCGATATTGTCACTCGGGGCAATCGCCACATAATCATAGGTTCGCTCGGTATCCCAGAGTTCTTTCGGGCTGTAAGTCCACCCTTCTCCCTCTACGAAGGTTATCTCTTTACCATCAAAGACTGTGGTTTCTTGGTCAGTCCAACCCCATACTTTAAATTGGCTCTCCTCAAGATTATCATTAGTAATCTCACCCAAGATGCGGCTTTGTTTGCCAGTAAAAGGCTGAGAAAACTCGATAGGAAAGCCTTGCACTGGAGCTTCGATTTCGTTATTATTATCCGAACACCCCACTAAGGCCATAGCTAATGGCAATGTGGTTAAAATCTTAGTTATATTCATGGGATTAGTCTTCTATTTCTTCGTTATACCATGCGCTCACTTCGGGACGGAAATTGATATTGCCCAGTTCGCCGTGCATTATGGTGATGTAAAGATTGATTATTTGTCCTTGATTATATGCTGTGATGCCTTGCACCTCTATATCTGTTAAAGTTTCAGTCTTATCCACACTCCCGTCAGTAGCATAACAAGTGTAGGAAAGATTCATCTTTAGGTCAACTTGCTTGATTGGAGCAATGAAAAATTCTTTTTCAAGCTGTAAGAAGTCGGTGGCAAGCACAAGGTTTTCACCGCTATCAAGCATTGGCACAAATTGCGTGTCAAAGGTCGTTGGCGACCATTGGTCTTGAGTGCTTGGTACTGAATTGATTTGTGTGTAAGTGCTGGAGCCAGTAGGCAGTGACAGCTCCAAGTTTGTGATTTTCACCTCAGACAGTTGCTTTGTGGTATGGTATCGCGCAAATAGACGCAGCTTAGTGAGTATGTGATGGAAACTGAATTGCAAATCTCCATCCTGCTCTGTACGATTCTCCAGAGCCTCTGCAACAAGATAATCCACACCATTCAGCCCATTTTCAGCATTGCTTATTTCTTGTACTGCAGGAATCTTATAGATGGTAAAGCATTTGCTGGCAGAATCATAAAGAACATCATCTTGTGCTATGCACCCATCTTCAGTGGGAGCAATCGCACCAAATGAAATTGTATTGCCACTCCACTTTTGAGAAGGCGAATAGGTCCAGGCGGAGCCGGACCATGAGAAGGTTTGCCCTGCAAATACTGGAGACCCAGCATCGGTGTAGCCCCATACTTTAAATTCATGGTCGATAATTGAGACCGAGGTGATGTCACCGCTGGCGCGCGTGCCTTTGTAGATGAATGGGTCGGCCACGCTGATTGTGCCCGTGTCGGGCTCAATCTTGACCTCTGCTTCGGTGCTGGAGCAGTTCCCCATCAAGAGACCAGCTGCTGACATCATAATGATGCGTAAAGTTTTCTTCATATGAATAGTTTTTAGTTATAATTCTATGTAGTAATTCTCCTCGCCTTCCCAGCCGCTGACGCTGGCACTCATGCCACCGCCTTGAGTTGATTGTTCTGGGCCTGGATAATCATTGGCAATGTCAATTGCTGTGAGAATTATCCCTCCTGTAGGTTTTTCAGCCAGCAGATCAGTCAAGTCGATTTCAGCCCGGCAATAGCCATTGGCATATTTTAGCCATAGCCACAACAGCTGCCTCTCAGCCGTGGGCGATGGACCAAAGCATATAAGGCGCGCTATCACAAAATCATTTATGCAGCGAGCTTCTAAGGCATGGCATACAGCCTCGCCCTGTGCCAACTGGCTATAAAGCTCAAGATTAGGAGCCATCCCGCTGATTAGGGCTGTCTGACAATCACGCACAAGGCTATAATTGTTTTGCAGATCAATCGCTATCAGGTAGATTTTGGTGGCGGCCGCCAGTTGGCAATCAGTGCTGAGGGTATATTTTGATTTAGAAGAGTCTAGCGTGCAGCCTGGCACCAAAGGATTAAGGCTGAGGAAAAAGTGGTTTACAAACAATTTGTCGGGCTGGTATTTTATCAGCTGCCCATCGGGTGTTTCAGTTATTTCAGATTGGGAATCGATGCTTGTAGTGGCTACAATCTCACGTTCGTCGCCGCTGTAATCCACCGTGATATAGTCGAAATCGTTGTTATAAATCAACATTTCAAAATCACCCTCGTAAAGCGTAATATAGTTGTTGGTGCCGAATAGGTTGCGCTGACCCGTGCGACGTCCCGTATCGTTGGGCAGACAAAAGTAATCCAAATGATAGCTTTCGGGGGCCTCATACCCCAACTCTCCCCAATCGGATTTCCAAAAATACTGTGATGAATCCATCCAATCGAGATCAAGCAGGGGCTGAAGGTCGAATATTACTGTATATGGGAGGGAATCGGAGTCGGCAGAACCGCTTCCCTCAGGAAGTTCATTATGAGCATACGAACAGGAACACAACCAAGCACTGAGCAGCATAGCAATGCTCAGCAAGCAAGATGAATTATGTCGAGGGCTGACATCTATACAAGGCCCTGAGTTAAAAGAATTCAAGTTGTGGTTTCTATTTATAAAGATTGCCTATAGGGAAATCCGTTACACATAATGACCGCAAATTTAGATAAATTACTCCAATTTTCCCAAACAATTATTAAAGTTTCCCCAACTTTAACATGATTAACCAAAAATCACAGCCGTTTTAACATTCCCAATCCTAATCCTAA
The DNA here is from genome assembly GCA_020860515.1 of Bacteroidales bacterium. GTDB lineage: Bacteria > Bacteroidota > Bacteroidia > Bacteroidales > Muribaculaceae > CAG-873. The sequence goes on from JAJBUG010000018.1 coordinate 17,969, forward strand.
ATTCGTTGATTCTCGTCCATTCGTTGATTCTCGTCTCCTCGTTGATTCTCGTCCATTTTCTCGTCTATTCGTTGATTCTCGTCTTGTCTCAATAATATTTGATGGCGGGCACGAGGTCGTGGACATCGATGCCTTCGTAGAGGATTTGGAACCCTTGCAGAGCCTCAGGCAGATAGAGCGTGTCGAGGAAATACCACTTCGGCGTGCCGTAATCATACGACTTGCCCGAAAGCAATAGCCTCCCCGACACATAGTCAAACTCATAGAATCCTCCGCCGATGCACATCTCGTCGCCCACCAGCAAATGCTTATGCAAATTCACGTCACCGTACTTGAATTTGCCCTCACTTGTAAGAATAAATTTCTGCATTATTCAATGCCAAGGAGCTCAACATCGAAGATGAGAGCGCAGTTGGGACCAATCGGACCTCCAGGGGTACCTTGCTCGCCGTAAGCCAGTTCGCTGGGGATATAGAAGCGATACTTACTGCCAACCGACATCAGCTGCAAGCCCTCGGTCCAACCAGGAATCACACGGTTGAGCGGGAAGCTGATGGGTTCGCCGCGCTCGTAGCTTGAATCAAATACTGTGCCGTCAATCAGCTTGCCTTCGTAATTAACCTTAACTGTGCTGGTGGCAGTGGGCTTGGCGCCTGTGCCTTCCTGCAGCACCTCATATTGAAGCCCCGAGGGAGTAACCTTCACGCTGTCGCGCTTGGCATTCTCAGCCAAGAAATCCTGGCCAGCCTTGGCATTCTTCAATGGCAGGGGCAGATTCGACTGGGCGGTCTCCTCCACTTCCACGCCGGGTAGCGTCTCGGTGGCAGCGCTCTTGTCCTTATTACTGCAGCTTGCCAGGGCTACGCCCATCACAGCCACAGCCATCAGATAAATCTTCTTCATTTTAGTTAATCTTTATGTTTTGCAAGTGCAAAGTTAGTAATTTATTTGTTGTGATTGCAATTATTTTGGAGAAAAATAGGTAACTTTGCACTGAAAACGAAATAAAGAATGGAACTGAGCCAACTCCCGCAGGATCCAGCAATCCTGCTTAGCTATATAAATACCAAGCTTCGCGACCTCTACCCCAACTTAGAGGCGCTTTGCGATGACATGCACCTCGACGAAGGCGCACTGCTGCAGCGCATGCTCGACAACGGATTTGAGTACTCACGCCAAAACAACAAATTCTGGTAAATGGAGGATTATCTGAGCAAACTCAACGATCAGCAGCGCATAGCCGTGGAGTATTGCGATGGGCCTCAGCTTGTGATAGCAGGCGCCGGCTCAGGCAAGACTCGCGTGCTTACCTACAAGATTGTGCACCTCCTGGCCCATGGCTATGAGCCATGGCGCATCGTGGCCCTCACATTCACCAACAAAGCCGCCCGCGAGATGCGCGAGCGCATCGAGGCCCTGGTAGGCCCGGAGGTGGCATCCAAGCTGTGGATGGGCACCTTCCACTCGATCTTTGGACGAATCCTGCGCATCAATGCCGACAGAATCGGATTTAAGAGCAATTACACCATCTACGACACCGCCGACAGCAAAAGCCTGGTGAAGATGATAATCAAGGACCTCGGCCTCGACGACAAGGTGTACAAGCCCAGCCTGGTGCTCAACGAAATCTCACGAGCCAAAAACAACCTGGTGTCGCCCCAAGCCTATGCCAACGACCGCGACATAGCCCAGGCCAACCGCCATGCCAAGCGCGACCGAATGTCAGAGATCTACGCTGGCTACATGGAGCGCTGCCGAGTAGCAGGAGCCATGGACTTCGACGATTTGCTCTATTACACCAATATCCTGCTGCGCGACAATCCCGACGTGCGACACCACTACCAGGAATATTTCCGCTATGTGCTGGTGGATGAGTACCAGGACACCAACTTCGCCCAGCACTTGATTGTGTCGCAGCTAACCGATGGAGCCAAGCAGCTCTGCGTAGTGGGCGACGATGCCCAGAGCATCTACAGCTTCCGAGGGGCCAACATCCAAAATATCCTCAATCTCAAGCGCGCCTACCCTACTCTGCAAATCCATAAGCTGGAGCAGAATTACCGCTCCACCCAGAATATCATCAACGCGGCCAACTCACTTATTGAGAAGAATGCTGAGCAAATGCCCAAGCAAGTTTTCTCAAAAAATGCCAAAGGCGACCTAATCGAGGTGGTGAAGAGTTTCAGCGACTACGAGGAGGCCTATCTGGTGGCCAACCGAGTGTCGCAAGTGCAAATGAACACAGGCGATTCCATGGAGGAATTTGCAATCCTTTACCGCACCAATGCCCAAAGCCGCGTGCTGGAGGAGGCTCTGCGCAAGCGCAACATCCCCTACCGAATCTATGGAGGCCTGTCGTTCTACCAGCGCAAGGAGGTGAAGGATGCAATCGCATATTTCCGCCTCAGCATTAACCCAGCCGACGACGAAGCCCTGAAGCGCGTGATCAATTACCCGCCCCGTGGCATTGGTGACACTACCATGGGCAAGGTGTCAGCCACTGCCATCAGCCACCGCGTGAGCCTTTGGGACGTTATCAACGACATGGACCGCTATCCTGTGTCGGTCAACAAGGGCACTCGCGCCAAGCTGGAGCAGTTTCGCGACGTAATCCGCAAATTCAACCAACTAAATATCGACGGCGAGCACGCTGCGTCGGTGGCACGCACCATTATTACCGACACTGGGCTGCTAACAATCCTGCTCAGCGACAAGACACCCGAAAGCATTTCGCGACAAGAGAACCTGGAAGAACTACTCAACGGCGTGCAAGAATTTGTGGCCAACAAGATGGAAGAGGGCAACACCGAACACACCGACATGGCCAGCTTCCTAAGCGAAGTGTCTTTGGCTACCGACCAGGATAACAAAGAGGAAGACCAGCAGGAAAAACTTACCCTGATGACTATCCATGCCGCCAAGGGCCTCGAGTTCGGGAATGTGTTTATCGTAGGCGTTGAGGAAGAGTTGCTCCCCTCAGCCATGAGCATGGAGCATCCATGGGAAGTGGAGGAAGAGCGCCGCCTGCTGTATGTGGCCATCACTCGCGCCAAGCGCTTCTGCATGATGAGCTATGCCACATCGCGCTTCCGCAACGGCCAGACTGTGACCAGCAAACCCAGCCGCTTCTTGGCCGACATCGACCGCAAATGGCTCCACTTCGCCATGGGCACCGATATGCCAGCTTACGACCCTGTGCAAAAATTCCGCAGCAGCTACCACAGCCCAGGACGCATATTTTATGAGACAGCCAGGACAACCGCGACAACCGCGACATCCGCGACAGCCAGGACAACCGCGACCACCAGGACAACCGCGACAGCCGCGACAAATGGATCTCAGATGTCCCGGGAGTCCCAGATGTCCCAGGCGTCCCGGGAGTCCCAGATGTCCCGGGAGTCCCAGGCGTCCCGGGAGTCCCAGATGTCCCGGGAGTCTCAGGGCTCGCTGCACACCCCCGGCGAGCTGGAGCCGGGCATGGCTATTGAGCACTCGCGCTTCGGCCGAGGCGAGATCATCGAGGTTGACACCAGCCAGCCCGATGCACGAATACGCGTAAAATTCGATAATGTGGAGGTGAAAACTCTCCTTCTCAAATTTGCTAAATTCACCATTCTATGACCATCGAACAACTCCCTACCCCCTTTTATATTATCTATGAAGACAAGCTGCGACGCAACCTCGACCTTATAGCTGAGGTGAGTCGCCGCAGCGGTGCCAAGATAATAATGGCGTTCAAGGCCAATGCACTGTGGCGCACATTCCATATCATGCGCGAATATGGCATTGGATTCACAGCCAGCAGTCTCAATGAACTTCGCCTTGGCCATGAGTTTTTGGGCCATGATGCCCACAGCTATTGCCCAGCCTACACCGATGCCACGATCGACGAATATCTGAAATGGAGCACCCATATCACCTTCAATTCATTAGGCCAGTGGGCGATGCATAAGGACAAGCTAAAGGATTATCCCAATGTGTCGGCTGGATTGCGCGTAAACCCCAAATGCTCGGTAATCGAAACTGACCTTTACAATCCTGCCCTCCCAGGCTCGCGCTTCGGCGTAAGCGCAGAAGAAATTACAAATCACAAATTACAAATTACAAACTCCCAAATCCTTGACGGGATTGAGGGGCTGCATTTCCATGCCCTGTGCGAATCCAGCAGCTATGATCTGGAGAAGGTGCTTGCAGCGTTTGAGGAGCAATTCGGCCACCTGCTACCACAGATGAAATGGGTCAACTTCGGTGGTGGCCACCTGATGACGCGCGAGGGCTACGACACCGAGCATCTTATCCGCCTTATCCAGGGCTTCCGCGAACGATACCCCTGGCTTGAGGTAATACTGGAGCCTGGCAGCGCCTTCACCTGGCGCACTGGCGATCTGATTACCAGCGTGGTGGATGTTGTCAGCAACGATGGCGTAAACACTGCCATCGTAGATGTATCCTTTGCTTGCCACATGCCCGACACCCTGGAAATGCCCTACCAGCCATTGATTACCCAAAGCGTGGCCGAAGGCAAGCCATACATGCTCGGTGGCAACAGCTGCCTTAGCGGCGATTACTGCGGCCCATGGCATTTCGACCACGACCTGAAGGCTGGCGAGCGACTCACATTGGAGGACATGAACCATTACACTACCGTGAAAACCACGATGTTCAACGGCATCCAGCACCCCGCCATCGTGCTTTGCGACAGCAAGGGCGACTGCCAATATCTGCGACAGTACGATTACGAAGACTACAAAAGCCGCATGTCATGAGCCACTTCTATTCCGTGATTGTGCCTGTCTATAACCGAATCGACGAGGTGCGCGACCTTCTCGACAGCCTTTCCAAGCAGACCCGAAAATGCTTCGAGGTGGTGCTGACCGAGGACGGCAGCACTCAGCCATGCAAGGAAGTGGTGGAAGAATATGCCGACAACATCGACATCAAATATTTCTGGAAAGAGAACGAAGGCCGCTCAATAGCCCGTAATTATGGCATGGAGCACTCCAAGGGCGACTATTTCATATTTTTCGACAGCGACTGCGTGATTCCACCCGATTATTTTGAGATACTTGACCAGGAGCTCGAAAAGCATCCGCTTGATTGCTTCGGAGGGCCCGATGCTGCCCACGAAAGCTTTACCGATGTGCAGAAGGCCATCAATTATGGCATGACCTCGTTTCTAACCACCGGGGGTATCCGTGGTGGCAAGGTTCAGCTTGAAAAATTCACCCCGCGCACCTTCAACATGGGTTATTCGCGCCAGGTTTACGAGCGCGTGGGAGGCTTCCGAGAGATGTTCAGCGAAGATATCGACATGAGCACACGCATCCGCCAAGCAGGATTCTCAATCGGCCTAATCCGCAACGCCAAGGTGTGGCACAAGCGCAGAGTGGACTTCAAGAAATTCTTCCGCCAGGTGCATGTGTTCGGCATGTCGCGCATCACCCTCAAGCTACTCTATCCCGACAGCCTCAAGCCAGTGCATGCACTGCCTGCCCTGTTTGTGATTGGCTGCGTGGTGCTGATAATCTTGGCTATTGCCCTGTCGCCTCTGTGGCTGTTGCCCCTGATTGCGTACCTGCTGGCAATATTCTTCACAGCCTGGGCAAGCACCAAATCATTCAAAATAGCGTGCTTGGCTGTGCCAGCAAGCCTAATTCAGCTCACTGGCTACGGCTTAGGCTTCATTCAAGCGTTCACCACAAAGATACTGCTACGCCGAGGCCGCAACATCAATCAAGAAATTGAAATGCGCCGAGGCAAATGACAAATGACAAATTACAAATGACAAATTACAAATGACAAATTACAAATGACAAATTACAAGTGGTAAGTGCGTCAGCCGTTCGCTTTCCCGCTTTCCCGTTTTCCCGATAATCCGAAAAAAACACTAATCCTATTATGTATAATCACGAAGGCGACGATCAAAAGTCGCTGCTTATATGCGAAATGGATGCTTCGCAGCGTCCGCGCGAAAAGGCCATGGCTCAGGGATTCGATTCACTGAGCGATGCCGAAGTTATGGCAATAATCTTTGCCACAGGCATCAAGGGCACCTCAGTACTCGACCTGTGCAAAGACATTCTTAAGAAAAATATGGGCCATCTGTCGCTTGTCACCCGCAAGCCATGGCACCAGCTGGTAAAAGAGCACAAAGGAATCGGAGCCGTAAAGGCCATCACCCTGCTGGCTGCATTAGAGCTGGGTCGGCGAGCCAGCGAAGACTCCAAGCGCATGGCTCAGGAGGAGCCGTTATCCACATCACTCGATGCCTACGAGCGCATGAAGGCGCAATTCCAATGGCTGCAACATGAAGAATTCTGGGTGCTATACCTGAATCAAGGAGGCAAAGTGGTGAGCAAGAAGCGCATATCCATGGGGAGCACCAACTCCACCAGCGTGGATGTGAAGCTGATCATGCGTTATGCCCTCGACTGCTTGGCTGCATCAATGGTGCTTTGCCACAATCACCCCAGTGGCACACTGCGCCCGAGCACCGAGGATGACCACATCACCAAAAAAATCGAAGACGCGGCACGTCTGTTCGACGTCCGCGTCTTCGATCATATTATCTTCACTGATGGGTCCTACTACAGCTACAGCGACCACTCGCGCCTTTAAGACCAAAGACCAAAGACTAAAGACTAAAGACTTATCTTCAGATAGCGCCACAGGCAGCCAGGAATCAGATGCCATATACCATCCACCAGGCTCCAGCGCCAATCAATAGTGGCTATGCGCGCCTTGCGCAGAATGGCCTTGACCACCAGCGGTGCCGCATAGTCCACAGCCATTGTCAACGGGTAGCTCTTGTCGGCATCGAGCAAGGCTGTGCGCACGAATCCCGGACGAATGTCGGTCACGCTCACTGCCACCCGCTGCATGTGAGCCAGTTGGTCGATAGCCTGCAGATAGGTGCGCTGATACCGCTTGCTGGCGCTGTAGGTCGGAGCCACGCCCAAGCCCTTGGTGCCTGCAATTGATGTGATGGCTGCAATTTGTCCACGCCCCACATTTTCGGTCTTTTTGAAATAGAGATAGGCAGCATTGATGATGCGAGTGAATCCGTGCACATTTACTGCCAGGATTGGCTCGTCCTTGCCCCATTCGAGCAGAGGATTGGCAAAGCCCACGCCGCTGGCAAAAAGCAACACATCCATGCCGCCGTTGAGTTCAATCAAATCATTGAATTTCTCCACGGCATCCTGGGTGGTGACATCTAAAAATCGAGCCACTATGCGGTCGGGGTATTGATCCTTCACCTCGTTGAGCTTTTCTATCCTGCGGCCTGCGATAGCAACCTTCCATCCCATTTTGGCAAATTCGAGAGCCACACGGCGCCCTATGCCGCTGCTTGCTCCTATCACTACGATCCTTTTCATTTTCAAATATTCTAAATCCTTAAACCTTCTTAATACTTAATACTTAACACTTAATACTATTCCGGATTTTGGGCATCCATTCCCTGATTAATCTGATCAGGATTTGGCTGGCCAGTGGAATCCGGGAAATATAGCGTAGAGTCGTCGCCATTTCCCTCACTTACTTTAACCTTTCTTTTAAAGATTTTGTTCACATCCAGGGTGTAAGTTAGGTTGAGCGCGCCAGCTATGCTGGTGCCTCGCGCACCGTAGCCAGGGATATACCATGGCAAGCCGTAGGTATTCTTGGTCTCATGCATTATCTTATGGTAGCGAAACGACCAGCCTGCCGAAATAGGGCCCCACAACTTCACCTGCAGCCCCACGTTGATTTCCCACCACGTCACAGTGGAACTTTGCGTGGGAATCGTGGGGGTAGCGGTTTCGTCCCAATAGGTAGATGTGATAGTGATGTCCTCAATGTCGTAGTGAAAAGGCGAAAGGCCGAATCTAAAGCCTAAGAAAAAGCGGTAATCAGGAGTAGAGTTGTAGAGGAAGTTATAATCCATGCCCAGGCGGAAATACACGCTCAGGGGAGATTTGTAGGTAAAGTTGTTGTCAGCAGGGGTATTGTTGGCCAAGCCAAGGCCGGTCTCGAAGGTTGGCAGGTATCTGTTGTGAAGGCTAACCTGCGCTCCGAATCCGATCAAGCCATAATGCTGGCCGAAAGCGCGCATCAGCGGATTCCACAAGTCCACACTTACTGAGGCATCATGCAACAGCGGATATTGCATCGGCTTCTTAGCCTTAATGGCAGTGGTATCGCGCCACTCGCGGCCAGTGACAGTATCCACATAAATCACATTGCCATTCTCGTCGTGGTAATGCACCATCCCCTCGCGCATTCGAGCATTCATGCGGGCGGTGTCGTTGGCAAATTCATTGATAGGCTGGGTCTGAGTGCCCTTATTGTTGACCGGGGTCACCTTGCGCTGGGCTTGCATGCCAATGCACGCCATGATTGCCACCATCGCAATTAGCAATATGCTGCGCATCCTATTCATCGGCGCCTCCTTCCTCGCTTTCATCCTCCTGCTCATCCGGCTCATCCTCGTTTTCCTCATCGCTTTCATCCTCTGAGGCTGTGCGGAAGTACACATGGATTCGCTCGGTGTCGATATTGGTAATCAGCGAATCGCTCACCACCACCGAGTCAATCAGATGCTTGGTATAAGAGAATTGGGTGATATGGTAGTCGTAGATCACGCCACATTCCTCCGAGGCAAAGCGCGGAGTAGAGGTGTAGTCAAACACTATGGTGTCGTTATAAATCGAAGAATCGAGATAGGCCCATTTGTAGGAGAATACCCAGCCAGTGGTTGACTGAGTAGAACGCATGGGCAGATACAGAGCGCTGATTCTCTCGCCTGCTGCTGACAGCGGATCATCCTCGCTCATGCCAAGGCCATAAATCTCCACCGAGTCCACCGTGATGCTCGACCCTGTGCTTGAATCATAGAATCCAGCGTAAGGCAAGGCATTCCTATTCTCCAAGCAGCCATTGGTGTTGCATGAGCTAAACCACACTGCCGACGCCATCACGGCAAATAATATGTAGAGCAATTTCCTCATTAAAATTCCTCCTCCACTTCGTAATGGTTCCTCAGTGTCGAGTTTCTCACTATCAGTTCGCCTATGAATCCTGCCAAAAACAGTTGGCTGCCCAGCAGCATCAGGGTCAGTGCCAGATAAAAGTATGGTGAATTGGTGACCAAGGTGTAGTGGTTGCCATGATGCATATTATACAGCTTCAGTGCCCCCACAATGATCACAGCCACAAAGCCCAGGAAGAACATCAGCGAGCCAAGCAGGCCAAACAGGTGCATCGGCTTCTTGCCAAACTTCCCAGTGAACCACAGAGTGGCCAAATCCAGGTAGCCATTCACGAAGCGGTCAAGGCCGAATTTGGTCTTGCCGTATTTGCGAGCCTGATGGTGCACCACCTTCTCGCCGATTTTTCCAAATCCGGCCAGCTTGGCCAAATATGGGATATAGCGGTGCATGTCAGCGCCCAGCTCAATATGCTTCACCACCTTTTGCTTGTAGGCTTTGAGGCCGCAGTTGAAATCGTGCAGGTTTTTGATTCCGCTCACCCGGCGCGCCGTGGCATTGAAAAGCTTGGTGGGAATGGTCTTCGACAGAGGGTCGTAACGCTTCTTTTTGTATCCCGACACCAAGTCATATCCATCCACGGTAATCATGCGGTAAAGCTCAGGAATTTCATCGGGACTGTCTTGCAAATCGGCATCCATTGTAATCACCACATTGCCCTGAGCCTTGGCAAATCCCACATTGAGCGCGGGGCTTTTGCCATAATTGCGCCGGAAAGAAATGCCCCTTACTTGTGGATATTGCTCCCTTAAACTGTTAATCACCTGCCAGGAGCCATCGGTGCTGCCATCATCTACATATATGGCCTCGTAGTCGAAGCCGTGTTCGCGCATCACTCGGTCAATCCAAGCTTGCAGTTCGGGTAATGATTCTTCTTCGTTATATAGTGGTATTACAACAGAAATGTCCATTTCAGAATTATCAGTTTTCGTAGTTTGGTTTGCGGAATCCCCACCGCAGTATGCAGGCGATAATCAATGAAATTATGGCCCCCAAGAAGCCTCCGAGCCAAATCAAAGTGAAGGCAAAGGAGATTGGCGACGGCAACAGCTTCTCGCTTATCAGGCGTTCGAGCGTGACGCCGATATGCTTCATCTCGGGCTGCTCCATGCCCAAATATATCTGAGCCACCTGATCGAAGAGATTTACTATGAAATCGGGATTGATAACCCTCATGTACACGTATGCCACCAAGCCCATCAGCAGGCTGCCGCAGAGGAATATCACAATTCCGTGCATCCAGATTGCGGATAATCGGCTGGTGCATCGGCTGGCCACATAGGCCCTGCGCAGCAGCACGAATGCCACCACGGGCAATCCCAGCAGCATGGCCTGGCTCAGGAGCATCAGCATGCCATTGTTGAATCCAGTCACTTGCAGCACATACATGATGCTCATGTAAACTCCCACCACCAGGCCGTCGCTTGCGCCAAGGTGATATATGCTGCGTGGTTGTCCTATTTCTCTTTCTTCGGTCATTGCAGTCGGGCGTGCCTTTTTGTGAAAAAATGGGGGTATTTTGGCTCACTTGCGCACGCAAGTGCAAAATTAGGGATTTTTTCTCAAAAAACAAAAATCCAGCGCTATGAATTTTAGCGCTGGATCGTTTGCTTGAAGAATTGAAGCCTGATTATTCAGCGGCGGGAGCCTCTTCTGCGGGAGCAGCGGCAGCTTCTGCCTCAGCCTTGGCTGCAGCAGCCTCAGCTTTCTTCTTGGCCACGGCCTCAGCCTTAGCCTTGTTCTTGGCTTGCTCGGCCTCGAGGCGAGCCTTAGCAGCCTCTTCCTTGGCACTTGCCATAGTGGCCTTGTCCTTGTCAATCTTAGCCTGACGAGCCTGCTTCCAGGCATTGAAGCGGCGCTCAGCCTCAGCTTGGTCGAAAGCGCCCTTGGCTACTCCGCCTTGGAGATGCTTCATCAGCAGCACGCCCTCGTGTGAGAGGATGGCGCGCACGGTGTCGGTGGGTTGAGCACCGGTGTTAACCCAATACAAAGCCCGCTCGAAATTGAGAGTAATTGTAGCAGGATTTGTGTTCGGATTATATGAACCAATCCTTTCAATGAATCTACCATCTCGTGGTGCCCTGCTATCGGCGATAACAATAGGATAGAACGCATAGTTCTTGCGACCATGGCGTTGCAGTCTAATTTTTGTTGCCATTTAACTGTAAGTTAATTTTTGGTTTTGTATTGTTCTATGTGTTGATTTGATTTCAACGGCGCAAAGTTACGGATTTTTCCCCACCCTACCAAATATTTTTACTTTTTTCTCGATTTATTTCAGCAGTTCGTAACGATTCAGCCAGCCCAGTGCTTGGAAATAGCTGTGTTCGATCTCCAGGTAGGTCAGTGTCTGCTCCTGATAATAGTGCACCTCGTTGATGTAGTCAAGCACTGTAAGCTCGCCAGCTTGGTAAGCCTTGTCGAGATATGAGATGTATCGATTGTCGCCGAATACCTGGCGGAAGGCTTGCATCTGCTCGCCCCACAGCTTCAGCGATTCATATTTGCCATTGATTTCGGCGATCTGCTCGGCCTTCAGTTGCTGGCTGCTAAGGTCGGCGGCATCGCGGCGCAGGAGTGCAGCCTGCCGTGCCTTGCGATTCTCAAAAAATGGCAGGGTCATGCTGGCGGTGACGCCATTGAAGCGGTCGCCCATCTCAGCCTGATGCTCATATCCGAGCGAGAAGGATGGGAACCGGCTTTGGCGCGCCGCCTTGGCATTTAGCTCCTCTTGGGCCACAGTCATTGCTTGGGATTGCAAGGCAGGGTCGCGGTCGAGTTGGGTCAGGTATTCTTCATTGGTGAGCAATGGCTCCAAAGGATAGTCTTGCACCTGGCTTAGGTCGAGTTTCACATTGCTCAGGGCTTGCAGTTCGGCGCTGATTTCTTGATCGCGCGCCTTGTAGCCGGCAGCCTGGTTTTCATATTTGAAGGCTTCGTAGGCAGCTTTGCGTTCGTCGAGCACTGTGATCTGTCCCTGCTCCAGGCTCAGTGCTATTGATTGCTGCATCAGGGCGATATTGTCGAGTATGCCTTGGATCAGGGCCAGTTGCTTGCGCACATACACCAGCTCCACCAGCAATTCCTTCACATTCATTGCCAGCTCCAAGCGGTCGCCCTCTATGGCCATTTCAGCGGCGCTCTGGCCCTGCCGAGCAGCCAAGCGACGCGCACGATACAAGCCTGGCCAGTCAAACGACTGACTGATATCAAGCTGCAGCTTATTGCCAATTCCGTCCTTGCCCCATACTCGGGTAAACTCCACCTCGGGATTGGCCAGCGAGTTGGCATCGGTATCATCGCAGCGCATAGCGCTAAGCTCTTGCTCCTTGGCTCGGAGCTCGGAATTGTTTTCTATAATCTCATTTATGACAGTGTCAATCGGGCTTTGCGCGATGGCTGTCACAGCAGCGCAGCAGCTAACTAATAGTATGTATTTCCTCATCGGGGGATAATAGTTGAAATTTCTCAGCAAAGTTACTAATTAATTTTTTAACAAACCGAAATCACTTTTAGTTTTTGCTCAGAGAGCTCTGAGAACTCTGAGAACTCTGAGTGCTCTGAGTGCTCTGAGTGCTCTGAGTGCTCTGAGAATTCCGAGTGCTCTGAGACCAAAGATATAGGGCTGGCACCACAAATACATTCAGAATGGTGCTGCTGACCAATCCGCCGAGAATCACAATGGCCATCGGCGACTGTATCTCATTGCCCGGCGCATGGCCATTTACGGCAAGCGGTATTAGAGCCAAAGCCGAGGTGAGGGCCGTCATGATGATTGGCAGCAATCGGTCAGCTGAGCCTCGCATCACCCTCTCGGCCAAACCTGAGCCATCGGCCTCCAGGGCATTGTAGCGCGAGATTAGCAGCATGCCATTTCGGGTGGAAATGCCCAGCAACGATATAAATCCGATTATGGCGGGGATATTTAGCTCAGCACCCGTAATCACCAAAATCAGGACTCCGCCAATCATGGCCAAGGGCATATTCACCAGCACAATCAGCGATTCGGGCACACTGTGGAATTGATGATAGAGCAGTATGAATATTATCAGCAGCGCCCCGAGCGAGGTCCACAGCAGAGTGCGCGAAGCGCTGGCTTCGCTCTCAAATTGGCCCCCATATTGCACATAGTAATTTTCCGGCAGGCTTACCTCGTGGTCAATCTTTTCCTGTATGTCGTTGACCACGCTGCGCAGGTCGCGACCCTCCACATTGGCCGATATCACCAATCGCCGCTCCACATTTTCGCGGTTGATAGTGTTGGGACCAGTGGCTGACACTATTTCTGCCAAGGTGCTCAGAGGCACTTTTCCGTAGCGGGTATCCACCATGATATTGCTTATGGCCTCCAGGCTTCCGCGAGTGTTGGCATCGTACATCAGGGTGATATCGTAGGGGCGCCCCTCTTCGTAGACCTTCGACACAACGCTGCCCGACAGAGCCGTCTCCACCAGCCGGCGGAAGTCGCTCATCGGCACACCATATCCAGCCAGCACCTCGCGCCGAGGCACAATCTCAATCTGTGGCCGCTCGATTTGCTGCTCTATGTTCACATCTACCACCCCCTCAACTTCCGAGATTTCCTGCTTTATCTCTTTGCCAGTGGCGAACAGCTGGTTCAGATCGTCGCCGAATAGTTTGATGGCAATCTGAGCCTCAGTGCCCGATAGCATGGCATCTATTCGGTGCGATATGGGCTGGCCGATTTCGATGTTCACGCCCGGGAGCTGGCTTAGCTTTTGGCGCAGCTCGCGGGCCACTTCGCCTCGGCTGCGGCCCTGAAGTTTATAGGGAGCCTCTATTTCCGACACATTCACGCCCAGTGAATGTTCATCGAGCTCGGCTCGGCCCGTCTTGCGTGCCACCGTCTGAATCTCTGGCACACTCATTATGATTTCTTCTGCCAGTTGACCTACTCGGTCGCTCTCGTCGAGCGAGATGCCAGGCAGAGTGCTGACATTGATGGTGAAGCTGCCCTCATTGAAAGGGGGCAAGAAACTGCGGCCCAAGGTAAAGAACAGTCCCACGGCTACCAAGAAAACTCCCAATGTGCACCACAGCATCGCCTTCACATGGCTTCGATGACCATCCGTGCCTATGAGGGCATTCAGGGATTTGGCATAGGCACTCTTCATCTTAGCTGCCACCCAGGGCTCTTTCTCCATCTTCTTCATGGCCCTCTTTGTGCCTAATAGCCAACTGCTCAGCACCGGGGTCACAGTCAGGGCCACAATCGTCGACGCAACCAATGCCACAATGAAAGCCACGCCAAGCGGAATCAGCAGCCTACCCTCCATTCCGCTCAAGAAGAAAAGCGGAAGAAACGATGCGATGATAATCAGCGAAGAATTGAATATCGGCATTCTCACCTCAGCCGATGCATGATACACTACATCGAGCACCTTGAGCCTTTCACCCTCTGGCTTTTGGCGATTCTCGCGCAGTCGCTTGTACACATTCTCCACATCCACAATGGCATCATCCACCAGGCTGCCTATGGCCATGGCTATTCCGCCAAGGCTCATGGTATTGATAGTGAATCCCATCCAATGCAGGGCCAAGATGGTGATTATGATTGACAGTGGAAGAGCCACCACCGAGATAATGGTGGTGCGCAGATTCATCAGGAAGAAGAATAGCACAATAATCACAAAGATAGCGCCCTCGAAAAGCGACCGTTGCAGATTGCCAATCGAATGGTCGATAAAGTCGCTCTGGCGAAAAATATCGGTATGGATATTCACCCCCTGTGGGAGGGCTTTTACCAACTTGGAGAGTTCTTTTTCAATATTTTCGGTCAGGCCGATTGTGCCTGCGCCAGCTTGCTTGGTTACTGTAATCAGCACCGATGGCTGCCCCTCGATCGATGCCACGCCCAACCGAGGCTGCTTGCCTCCGATCTGCACCTCGGCAATGTCGGCGATTGTCACGATGCTTTCGCCATCGCTTGCCACCACGCATCGCGCTATGTCATCGGGATCAGTTGTGGCGATTTGGCCCTTGATTATATATTCATTGCCATATTCATAGTGGATGCTGCCACCTACGTTTTCGTTGAGTCCCTCCACCGATTCCAGCACTTGGCTCAGCGTCACGTCCATGCGTCGCATACGCTCAGGCGACAGCATGATTTGGTATTCTTTTTCTTCGCCTCCGATTACTGACACTTGGCTTACTCCCTTTACCGACAACAGGCGCGGAGCTATCAATCGGTCGGCCAGAGCGCGCAGTTCGAGCAGCGGCACAGTGTCGCTATTGATGCCAATTATAAGCATTTCGCCCAAGATCGATGATTGCGGGCCCAGCGTAGGAGTACCTACGCTGGCGGGCAGGTCGTTGGTGAGATTGTTGATGCGTTCGCTCACCATCTGCCTGGCTTGGTATACATCCTCGTCCCAGTCAAACTCCACCCACACCACTGAGAATCCCGTGGAAGAAGACGACCTTACGCGCCTTACTCCAGCAGCGCCGTTCACGGCTGTCTCGATTGGGAAGGTCACGGTCTTTTCCACCTCTTCGGGTGCCATTCCCGGAGCCTCAGTCATCACCACCACAGTGGGAGCACTCAAATCAGGGAAAATATCCACATCAGTCTGCAGCAACGCCCACAAGCCCGCCAGCATTACCACAATGGTAATTACCAGCACCGTAAGCCTATTGCCCAGCGAAAACTTTATAATCTTATTCAGCATCCTTAATCCTTTTATCCTTTAATCCCATTATCCCTTTTTAATAACTATGGCTATGCCCCTCGGGTACTGCCCCGCTGCTCTCGGCCAGACGCACAGCTGTGGCACCCTTGACCACGATGTTCTGGCCTGGCTGAAGGCCTGATTTCACTTCTACGCGCACTCCGTCGTTCTGACCAAGTTCTACAGGGAGCTTCTCATAGCAATCCTCATCGATTTGGCGATACACAAAGAATTTGCCTTGCTGCTCCGACACTGCCTCCACTGGCACCGTGATCACTCCAGTGCGCACCGCGCCTTGCAGATTGACCTTCACATACGAGCCAGGCATCACATGGCCATCATTGTCAAATGTAAAATATATGGGCATGTAGCCCTTGAGCTGGCCAGTAGCAGTGGCGTTGGTGGTGCGCTTGCCATTAAGCTCGGTCAGCGGATGGCTCTCGTTGCAATATGGCATCTGGATTATGGCGGTTGAAATCATTGGCGCCACACTGTAATATTTCTCAGGCAAATCAGCGCGCAGTGTCAGTTGGCGCGCATCGCTGATTACTGCCAATGGCTCGCCCACCTCAACATTCTGCCCCTCCGACACCAGCACTTGAGTGATAACCCCGCTCTTAGGGGTTGAAGCAATGCCCGAGGCTGCGCTGTCGCTGTAAGCGGCTTTCGCTTTCTCATAATTTGCCTTGGCTTCATTGTAGGTAGCAGCCGAGATAATTCGCTCGGCATAAAGGGGCTCAAGCCTTTCGAGCTCAGCCTTTGCCGCCTGCATCTCCACTCGGGCCACCTCGTTGGCATTACCGCCAGTGAGGCCTTGGCTTGAAATGCGAGCAATCGTGGTGCCTGCTTTCACATCATTGCCGAGAGCCACGCCAGCGCCATAATGCACTATGCCGTTGGTGGGGGCTGACACCACCCAAGTGTTGCTGGGGCTATCCACAATCTGCCCCGACACGGATATGATTTCATGGAAGTCGCCAGGCTCTACGGTCTCTGTAGTCAGGCCAAACATTGCAGCAGCTTCCTCGCTAAGATTTATCTCGCTTTGATATTCAGCCTCGCCCTCGGCATGGTCGTGATGGTGGTGCGCCAATTCATCGTCGGCCGCATTTCTTCCGCAAGCAGCCAGCGATAACGAAGTCACCATCAAAATCCAGTATCTAAAATTCAACTGTCTTTTATATATCTTTATGTTCATCTTTTTTAAATTTTCATCAATGGTTTGCATGATTTGACTATCAATGGTTTGCATGGGTTGAGCCTCAGTGCTCGTGGCGGTAAAGCTGGTATGAATTTACCAGATTGTGCCATACGCTGTAAAATCCGCCTACCACCGAGGTAATCGGCGTGAAGAAGGTATATCCCAGCCAAATGGCCAGCACCGTGTTCTTCTGGCCCAAAGCCTGGCCCGCAGTCACAGCCTCGCCGTAGCGGGCGCCAATCTTTCGTCCGAGCCAGAATTGGCCTATGCAGCATACCAGCGACACCACTACCAGCCATAGCTGAGTGCTGATGGCCACCTGGGTATGCACGATGCTACGGGTGGTCACCGCCATGGCCAATGCCAATGCCACAAGCCAGAGATAAAACGAAGCCTCCACATTGTCGGCCATCCATCGCTGCACTGGCGGGGCCAAATAGCGGAGCAATATTGCCAGCACCAAGGGCAGTAGCAGCAGTGGGAACACCTTGCCAAGGATTAGCATCGAAGCGTTGAATGTGTTCAAGCCCGGATGAGGGTGCACGTAAGGCAAAAGGGCTGGAATCAGCACGGCGGCCAACACATTGATCAGGATCGTATAAGTGGTAATATGTTGCAAATCGCCGCCAAGCTTTCGAGTGATTACGGCTGCAGCTGTGGCAGTGGGGCAGATTAGCATTATCATCGCGCCCTCCAGCACTACTCGCCATCCGCTATGAGGCATCCAAATCAAGGCCAAGCCAATCGCTGTGAAGCTCAGACCCTGCACCAAAAGCAGCCACAGATGCCACTTGCAGAATTTCAGATGTGCGGGGTTGATGCGGCAAAAAGTAAATAGCAGCATGCAGAAAATCAATGCGGGCTGCAGGAAATTCACCGCCTGGTTGGCAAAGGCGTGGGTGCTGTCAAGGAAGTGGAGATGAGCATACACCAGATAGCCGCTCACGCCTGCCACCATGGCTATAATCAGGGCCCAATCCTTGAGCAATTTCATCAACTTCATCTTTTCTTCTCTTTTTCGTCGTATTTTCGGCGCAAAATTACGAAAAAAAGTTGTAACTTTGCTGCAATTTTTTCGGAATATGTTGCATCATTTGTTTTAGAATGGAATCTGCACAATTAAAAGGCCACATTTCGATGCTTGGCGCCAATGTAATGTGGGGCCTGATGTCGCCTTTTTCAAAATTCGTAATCGTGGGAGGCTTGGTAGCCCCACTGGTTATAACCAATCTGCGCATGGGCGGAGCCATGGTGCTGTTTTGGATTACTTCCCTATTTTGCCCTAAGGAGCATGTGCCCCTGCCCGATATATTCCGCCTCTTCTTGGCAGGGATGATAGGCGTGCTTATCAATCAGACCTTCTTTATGATGGGCGTAAGCTACACATCGCCAGGCGACGCCTCGATCATTACCACCAGCATGCCGCTATGGGTGATGATTTTGGCAGCATTTATCTTGAAAGAGCCCATCACTGGCAAGAAGATTGGTGGCATCGTGTGCGGTGCCACTGGCGCGATTCTGCTGATTCTAAGCAGCGGCCATGTGGGCGCAGAGCGCGCCAACGGCATCCTTGGCGACTTGCTGGTGCTGACTGCACAGTTCAGCTATGCGCTCTACTTGGTGCTGTTCAAGAATTTCGTAAGCAAGTATTCGCTTGTGACTTTGATGAAATGGATGTTCACGTTCGCCTTTGTTGTCACGCTCTTCTACACTACCCCTGAATTGCTGGCCACGCAGTGGGCGGCGCTCAGCTGGCTCGAAATCGGAGCCTTGGCATTTACGGTGGTTTGCGGCACATATTTGGCCTACGTGCTGATAATGATAGGCCAGAAAACATTGCGGCCTACCGTAGTGGGCATGTACAATTATTTTCAGCCGATAGTGTCGTGTCTGGTGGCTATTTATCTTGGCCTCGACACATTCAATCTGGAGAAGGCTGCAGCCATCGTGTTGATTTTCGCAGGCGTGTTCCTGGTTACTCGCTCAAAATCCCGCGCCGACATGGAGCGTGAATTAATGAGAGAAACAAATTAACTTGATTTACACTTTCCCAATTGTTCGTTCGCTTTCCCGCTTATCCTTTTTCCCGTTTATCAGTAAATTATGATTTTGACAAGTATAATAAGTCCGGGCGTGGCCACAGTGCTGATGCTGCTGGTATCGAATGTGTTTATGACCCTTGCATGGTATGGCCACTTAAAGCTGCAATCGGCAGGAGTGTCCACCAATTGGCCCCTGTGGGTGGTAATCTTGTTTTCCTGGGGCATAGCCCTGTGTGAGTATTGCTTCACGGTGCCAGCCAACCGCATGGGCTTCGAGGGCAACGGAGGCCCCTACTCCCTGGTCCAGCTCAAGGTAATGCAGGAGGCTATCTCGTTGGTGATTTTCACCATTGTAGCCGCCCTGATGTTCCAAGGCTTCCATATTCGCTGGAACCACCTCTTAGCCTTCGTCCTCCTCATCGCCGCCGTTTACCTCGTCTTCATGAAATAACGGAGCATATTTATCATTTTTAACATTGATGGGCTTGATTTTGGCATCTGGTAAGGCTTATCTTTGGATGCCTCTGCCCTCCTGCTATAATCGCCCTTATTAACTCTCTACAATCCATTTAAACTTAAACTGAAAAAACAATCGGTTTTCAATCTTTGCGCCACAAAGTTACGGTAAAAATCTGGATTCACCAAATTTTTGCCGTAACTCGATATTTTATTTTGTGGTCCTATAAGCTGTGAACGCAGACCTGTCACCGGTTCACACTTTCTACAAATCTTTGATTTGGTCAGTGGTGAGGCCGGTAGCTTTGGCAATAGTGCTTATGTCCAACCCTAACTGTTTTAGGTTGCGTGCCACAACTACTGTGCCTTCCTCGCGCCCTTCCTCGCGCCCTTCCTCACGAGCAGTCGTTATGATGTTGTGGCTGTCACGCTGGCGCTTGAGGCTCATCTCATAAGCCTCATACTCCTCTGGCGACAGCTTGCTCACCTCCGCAAGCTGGAAGAAGCTGAGGAAAAGCTCGTCGTTCATGCGGTCGGGAATCTCGGGCAGCTTGGCCAGATTCTTTATCACATAGAGCCAATCCTCCTGCCTGTCGGCCAGTTCCTCCTCGTTCTTGATGAATTTTGGCATCTCCAAGAAGATGTAATTCAGCTTTTGGTAGAACACCCTGTTGGTTGAGACATCAACCAACTTCACATCGTGCTTGTAGTTAGGAGTGTCGGCATAATCGCTCATAGTGAAATTCAAAAATGCGACCATGTACACCTTGGGCAATTGGTAATTCCACTCGCTGCCAGGCTCTGCCGCTTTCTGAATAGGAAAGGTGGAATAATAAACCGCGCGGTCGATGAAGAACTTCTGTCTGGAGTTCTGCATCTCCACGATAATGTGGCCATTCTTGTCGGTGGTGCAGTAAAGGTCGTAAATTGCGTTGCGGTCGCCTGGAAGCAAGCCAAGCTGTTCGGTGTTGCGGTAAGTTATGTCAACAATCTTGTCCTCGCCCACCAGCAAAGAATTCAAAAAATTAATCAGATAGCTCTTGCAGCGCTCTGAGCCAAACATTCGCTTGAAGCCGAAGTCAGTAAAGGGATCTATGTATCTTTCCGTGCACATACCTTAAAAATTTATTTGTTAGATTGCAAAGATAGCAAATCTTCTCCAAATCCACAACACCTAAAATGGGCCAAAACGGAAAAAAACAATCGGCTTTCAATCTTTGCACCACAAAGTTACGGCAAAAATCCGGATTCACCAAATTTTTGCCGTAACTCGATATTTTATTTTGTGGCCCTATAAGCTGTGAACGCAGACCTGTTCACCTGTGCACTTAGCTTGTCACCTGTTCACTTTGTAACATTTTTTAATTCCTCTTGGAGAAAATTATATACGTAGTATGGGCTTTGATAATAGAGGCCAGAATCTGGATTCTCTAATATCTTATAAGTATTAGATGTGAATAAAAGGTTCATAGCCTTTTCTCTGTCAATTTTATAATCTTCAATTAGCAGAGTGATTATATCTCTACTTGTACACTCCACCAAAAAACGCATATCATTCCTCATATCTTCTGTAATTTAGAAATTGCCAATTCTGTTCCAAAAAAATATTGAAATGTTCTTCTCTCAAATTTCAATTCCTTTATCAAAGTAGGAATGTCGATATAGCCTTCCATAAATCTCCTAAGTTGCACACCAACTTTATCATCAGCCACAGGGCCATAAACTACATCATAATTATGACATTGGATACGGCTTCGGTTACATCTATTTTGATAGATAAATTGGGCCCAATCTTCAGTATAATCGTCGAATCTTTTCACTTTCAGAGAACCATCAGAAAGTACTGTTTCATCCAAAAGATAAGTATTTATTATAGGTTCACCAAATTGTAAACGAGATGTCGCATTTTGGGCCATTTTCATTGCTTGGGTTTTATCTTCAGTTAGATAAAAACCACATCCAAAGTCTTTAGCTATTTGTGATTTAGATAAATCAATAGCATCAATTGACACATTGCTACCGTGATAAAGCCTAATCATTTTAAATTTCCTCCGTTACGATTACATATTAAAGTAAGATCTGCCACTGCATCATCAATAGAAAAAGTATGCTCTATTTCATATTGTTCATCCAAGAATCTTAAGCCTTTGAAATCATGGAGGTATTGATAGGCTTGATGAATAGCGATATTATGTTGCTTGGCAAATTCACTAATACAACATACTATATATTCTATTATATTTCTTTCTTCTTTTGACATGATAATATGTTTTTACAAAATACAAAATTTATTTATGGCCATGTTTTTAAGTAAAACAATCGGCTTTCAATCTTTGCACCACAAAGTTACGGCAAAAATCTGGATTCACCAAATTTTTGCCGTAACTTGATATTTTATTTTGTGGCCCATAAGCTGTGAACGCAGACCTGTAACCTGTTCACATCGCGTGGCTCGCCAATTTAGTCATTAGATATTAAATTTTGTTAAATTGTAAATATTATTGAGTTATAAATTTTTTCTTTAAACAAAAATTATTACTTTTGCATTATAATTGACCCGTTTGAGTTGAACGGCTACGTTTGACCGTAGTTCACATAGTGTAGACTCAAAGGGGTTTTTTATTAACTAATAGAATTGCATTATGCATTACATATACCTTGATGAAAGTGAAAAGAATGGTACTTATTTCTCCAATTTTTATGGAGGGATATTGATTGACTCTCAAAATTTAAAGGAATTTAATGAGAGAATTAATAAAGTCATAACCCTTATGGATCTTGATGGAGAAGAAATAAAGTGGCAAAAAGTAAATGCCTACACTTTCCCTAAATACTTAAAAATAATAGATGAACTTTTCACCATACTTGAAGAGGGGAAAGCAAAGATCCGATTATTCTTTCGTCATAATAAAAATATCGCAGTGGGATTAACCCCATTGCAAAAACATGACGAATATACTATGTTATATTATCAATTTATCAAGAACTCATTTGGATTAACTTATGCGCCTCATAATAAAAGTCATAAATTGAGAATTATATTCGATGAGATGCCTATAGGTCAATCTCAAAAGGTTAATTTCAAGAAATGCCTGATGGCACTTTTCAATACTCCTGAAATGAAAGCCCATAGAGTCTCTTTGGAATGGGGAGATATTGCAGAAGTTGACTCCAAAAATCATTTGCCTCTGCAAATGGTGGACTTAATTTTGGGTTGTATTTGTTTTCGTCTTAATGATAAACACAAGGCTAAAGATTCTGTGTCAGGCAAAAGAGGACGCAGAACCATTCTTAGAGAAAAAATTTATAAACATCTTCTTAATAGAATACGTCGGCTCACATATCCTAATTTCAATATCGGCTTTTCAACCTCCATAAATAAGGTATCAGAAAAATGGAGCAATCCTTACCTCCATTGGCGATTTGTGCCAATTCATTCTATAATAGATGAATCAAAAGCCAAACATAAAATATAGAAATTTAAATTTTTATCCATGTGGAGCTTTGATGTCGGAGAGTTTTGTAAGCACTCTGCATACTTTGTCGCTTACATTCGTTATTCCTTTTATTAAACGGAAACGTTTTGTATCACCTACCACAATTAATTTGTGTCTTGCACGACTCAGTGCTACTGTGATCAGACGTTCACCATCCTTTTGATTAAGGATATTGCTAACTTTTTCTGGATATTTTTCTACAATATCCAAAATTATTAAATCACATTCTGCACCCTGAAATGTATGTATAGTACCCACTTTGATGCTTTTCCAGAACCAAGGATTATCCTTATGGTCCGACAAAGCACCATAATAGCCATTGACTTGTGCACGATATGGTGTAATTATTCCTATAGAAAAATTTTCACCTGTAGATACACAATAATCTCTGTATTTTTCGAGAATTTCAATTACCTCTATTCTGTTACGTATATTCAATCGTGAAGAACCTCTATGTTGAGTATTGTCATCCACTCTTTTCCCATCTACGTATCTAGGTGGCAAATCTTCATTTACCACTTTTATAACAAACCCTGGGAAAGGTCCTTCATGCACCCAATTAGGGCATGAATGGTTATAAGCTACCAGCCTTCCATTGTAAAATTCCTCATTAGTGAGATTCACAATAAATTTATGTGAACGTCTTTGAATCAGTAGTTGATGCAAAGCAGGGTGCAAAGGTGAAAACACATTGCAGTGGTCGAAGACATTGTTACGTAGCAATCGGTCAGGATGTAATGAAATCGGTCCTAATTGGTTAGGATCGCCCACGAGTATAATTCTTTTGAATACTTTTTGTGAGATGGCCAATAAATTGGGAATAGAAAGCATACTTGCCTCATCCACAATTAGGTTATCAAAACGCTTGTTTTCCAAACGTTTTGAAAGAATGTAATTAGCAATCGTTGAGAATACAATCGTAGAGTTTAAGATTAAATTCTCAGTACGAGTTTTCAGGTTATCCCGTAGTTGAATTCTCTCCTTCTTAAGAGAAAGTTGTTCACCAAGAAAACGATTTTTATCTTCTTGATTCCCTAACTCAATTAACCGATTATTTATTTCTGATATACGGTCTCTCAATCTGATGGTCCCGTAATCTTCTGGGAAAAGATAACTTGTGGCTATAATGCGATCGTCAGTGGTATTGCCCGATCGAAGCAATTCTCCAGGATAAGGTGTTTCATAAGTCATTTCTAAAGTGTCAATGACTTTGTTTACAAGTTGATCCACAGCGACATTGGATACGCAACATACCAATGTAGTCTCTTTATTTTGATAAAGAGTATTGATGAGCCCAGCTAAAGTAAAAGATTTGCCAGTTCCTGGAGGTCCCCATATAAAAGACACATCATTTCTTATAGCACCATTGTGCGCAGCCTTTTGAGAGGGATCCATCTTAGCAACGATTTCTCGATTATCATTTTCTAAATCTGAATACTCTCTTAGGTCTCTGGTCCTATCGGGGATAAATTTATTACCAGGTTGATTTTTATCCTCAAATCCATTGGCAATCAATTGATATATTCGGTCTAAAGTGGCTTCAAGAATAAAGCTTGTGTCCACATATATGCGTCCTGGAGCTCTGCTTACAATTGGGCGATTGCACATCACATACAATAACGCTTCGTTGTATTCATAATCAATTCCTTCACAATTGTAGAATGTATCATTTTGTAAGAAATCCACTTTTATTCCATCATAGAAAGACGGAATTTCGTCATCACCCAAATCAAGATGAAATTGATAAATATGATTTTTATTATCTACCAATTCAATCTGATCAACTTTGTATTTAACTTTGTTAATGGGCTTTTTCGAGTCCTGGATTTCTTTTTTAAGAGCCTCTGCTACCCTACTATAGGAAACTGGAACAGCTTTAAAGTCTTCATTTCCTTTAAAGAAATGAGGATAATCTCTATAGATTGTTTCAAAGTCGAATCTATACTTGAATCCTTGCCCCATCTTAAAATATATTTTATAAGTGTTTTTAATCAGGGACATATAATCACTCTTTTGTGTTGAAATCCATTCTCGGCAAACGCCAAAACATATGTTGGCCCATTGATTGTGAGAATTAATTTCACAATCCGGGTCGCTTTTAATATTGTCTATGACATATCGAGCAGCCTTTTTTACAGCAAATTCAAACAAATCTTCAGCTTGGACTGTACGAGGTCTGTATGGCGCTGTTTTGGGTTCCGCTATCTGAAATGGTGGCTTTTCATCAACAGAAGAATCTGAACTGAGAAGCCTGTTAACTATTTTCTTGGATTCAGAGGCAGACTCAAAATTCTTAAGAGTACGTTTAACAGTTATTTTCTTGTTGTGATCTGTGATTTTGGTCATTAGATAGTATTCCAATGACTCATCAAAAAGGTAAGCTTTGATTATACGTATATGCTCTTGAGGAATTTCCTCAGAAGCTTTATATTTACGCAAAAGTCGATTTACATCAGCCTTTGTGTATATTGGTTCTATGTCAGGAAGTTCAATCATGGATATTATGTTGAAGCGTGTATTTTGATTTCTTTTTGCAAAGATAAGGGGGAGGGTATGCCTAAAATGAGCACACCAATGTTAATTAATTGCTAAAAGATTGTCTTTTCAATTGAAATCCAAAGTTTGATCCTTATTTCATTAAAGTTATGTGCGTGGCTTCTCCTAATTTACAAAGGATGAGATTCCCATTTATCAAAGACAATTTCTCCATGGTAGGTGAGATTAGGAGCACTTTCAATAATTTCATGAGGTATAGGAGAGCCATTGGGCATCTTTATTAAATCTAAATCAACGTTATTGAGAACATAGACTATTGGCTTTTCTTCGCCCTCAGCGAAGTCCAAAAACTTTTTGCAATATTCTCGCAGAGGAAAATGAGCGTATTTTGTCAAACCAAGTTCCATGGCTGCTTGAAGGAGCCGATAGGTAATCAAACCTAATTCACCGAAAGCAAATGAGCGATAGGCATAAGATTTGGCTGTGGAGAAATTTCCAGTGACATAGAAATTCTCATATTGATATTCTTTACATCCAGATTTCATCAAATCATGGATTTGGATTTTCTCCACTGTATTGATAAGCAGATGTGGAATTGAACTTGATTCCAAGCGATTTTTTATGAAATCCATCTTGGTAGGATCTTGGGGGAAATATCCACGCAGATGCTCTGCCATAAAAGGACAGAACCATAAGAAATATTTCCGATCTTCTTCACTCATGGCAACGATTCTCTCATCTGTTCCATGATACACAGTACATGTTTTGTTCATATTGATTACATTGGTTTGATCATTGATTCGATGAAGGAGATTTCCTCGGGGGTGAGGGAGTATTTGGCGTAGAGTTGCTGGTCAATCTCAGCCACGCTCTTGCTCCAATCTATGTCGCTCGATGACGTGAAGTCCTGCATAGGAACAAAACGATATACATCTCTCGGGGCATCTTGGGTTTTCTTAACAATGAAGACTAAATATCTGAAAAATTTAGTTTTCATATACGATATGATAGTTTCACATTCTTCTTTAGACTCAAAACCGCCCTCTTTCATAATAACCATATAGGTATCCGTACATACACTATTTGGTTCTCCATAAAATGGATACCCAATTATTTGATGTGGAAAATTATCACCAGCTCCATAAGCCTTTGAAATGTATATTTTATTTAAAAATATAGACTTATGATTCTTTGGTATATCATTTAATGATACCCAACCATATCCAGAAGGCAGTAACTGTTTGTTTAGATAGCATTTGATATTATGTTCTGTATCTTGTGAAGATACAAATCCCCTCCAGCTTGTACTTAATTGAGTACCTTGATCAAAATGGTGACGAGTATTTACAACTGAAGAGAATGAGTTTTTCTCAAAATATAGATGTCCATCTATCAATGTTATTTTTTTAGAATTGCCTGAGCTTTCGAATCACGTATGGCCATCCCCCATTCACCCAAATATAAATTTTCTTGGGTTAAACAATTGTTTTGACTGAGGGTATATTGACACTTTCCCACATAGGATTCTTGGAAAAGGAAATAGCATACTCCTCCTTTGATTTCAACTCCAGGGAAACAATCGTTGGCATGAAGATAATCTTTGATGCTAACAATATGATTACAATTCAACATATAATTGACCCATTCTTCTGACAACCCACGACCTTGTTTGGTCAACCATCTTGACGGAGTAATCATAGATAGATAAATAGGGTTCAATTTACAACCAATATTGACGAAAAGAGGATATACAGCTGTAGAAGATGTACATTCTCCACCATCCATTTCTTGGTAGGGTGGGTTGCCGACTATGGCTTTGAATTTCATGTTGTCGTTGTCGTTAGTTTTCCAGAATGAACGGCCCTTGACTACCTTGGAGAGGAAGTTGTCGGGCTTGTTCTTGATTTGATTCACCAGGTCCTCGAAGAAGCGTGTGTTGACCTTGCTTTCACGGAACCCCATGAGCGTGCGGCGAGTAATGGCTTTTGCCATAGGTGTCTTGCATATCACGAAGATGCTTTCCCTGACCACGCGGTCCCAAATTCGCTGGTGATCTTCCAAGGTCTGAGGTGAGTGTGTCTCATCTTTGAGTGCACGGCGGTAGAGGTTGTAAGCGAGGTAAAGCGGATAGAGGCCCGACTTCGAGTTGATTTCCATCAAATATGAGCCAGGCGTGAACACATCGTCGGTAACCCGGTGGCGGTCGATGTAGCGGGGCTCTGAAAGCTGCTCGGTATAGTCCTCGTTGAAGAAGCAATAGCCGCCGAGGCAGTCGCCCATGTGCATGTTGACCACCCGCCATGGAGTGAGCACAGTTTCCTTGTCGGGATTGCGGAAAGTGGAGAATATGTCGGTGATGCGCTCGATGCGTTCCTCGATTGTCAGTCGGTCTGCGGCGCGGGCCATCGAGCGTATTCGCTTGCCAGCCGCCGCGAAGATGTCATCGTCGTAGTACTTTTTGAATGTGTTGAACACTTCCTTAGTCACCCCTTTCGGCATGAACTCATCCCACGACTGGTCATCAATCAGCTGGGTGAAATTGTCAATTGTCAACTGCTCGTCCTCGTCGGTGATTTCTGCGCCGTAAATAAGCAATGGCATGCGGATGGAAATGCCTCGTAGAATCGACACTGCTGTGTCGCGGAGCTTCTTCTTTTCTTTCAGTTCCTCCAAGCGTGCTTCTTCCTCAGGGGTGCGCTGCTTCTTGGGCTTCTTCTCAAGTTTCTCTTTTTCGGAGTACTGCTCGTCGGTCAGTCCCTGGCTGTTGACATCGATGTCGCCGCTCTTTGCCATCGCCTTGGTGGTGCCAATAATCTTTTTGAGCTTGGCAAACAGTTCGAGTTCAACACCGTCGAGCTTCAGCAGCTCGTCGTTGTAGAGGTAGCCGTCCTCGAATCCGTTGCGCACCACCCGCTCCACGTAGGCCTTCTTCAGCTGCTCCATCATGCGGTTGGCATCGTAGGCTACCATGCGGCTGCCCTCCATGCCGATCACCGGGCAGAAGTTGATAAACTCCGCCAAAGCCCGCTTCTGCTGCTCGGTGGTCTTGCCGGCCTTTGTGCTGACCCTCGGCACAGTGGCAAGCACCTTCAGGGTGCGGTCGGGGGCGAAGTCAAACACGTAGCAGTCCTCCTTGA
>JAJBUG010000058.1 GCA_020860515.1 Bacteroidales bacterium
AATGAGATAGGCAAATTTATGCTAATTATTTTTCAACTAAATTTTTGACGCACTAGTTATTTAACCAACTTGTCACTTTTTGTATGGCGGGGTCGTGTATGTATCGTTCGTTATAATAGGCTAAGGTTTTAGCTTTA
Source organism: Bacteroidales bacterium (assembly GCA_020860515.1). GTDB lineage: Bacteria > Bacteroidota > Bacteroidia > Bacteroidales > Muribaculaceae > CAG-873. The sequence goes on from JAJBUG010000058.1 coordinate 138, forward strand.
TCACGCCTAATATATGCATTGAACTGTACAATGGTATATCTTATGCCCACTATTAAACTAATTATAGTTGCAAATATACCTATAATTTCAAAAATAGATTTTGTTATTTCCATTCAGACACAAATTCAAATGTTATCCTGGGCTCTGGATGGATTTGATTGGTTTTTGTTAAAGGCATAATATGTGAAAAGCGTGAGCCCATAGTGGCGTGTTATCTTGATAATGGGCTCTGGACTGCCTCGAACGAAGATAACAATAACGGCTCACGCTCTTGGAGGGATATAGCATATGCTATATGTCTATCCAAGAGGGAGCGTTACTCTTTGTTATTCCGTCGTTCGATTATGAATTGTCCAGATTCATTATCTTGGAATAAAAAGCCTAACGCTTCCATAATATGTCTGTGACCAGTTTGATCACTTATGCAAAGTTAAAAAACTTTTTTGGAATGACCAAAAAAAATGTAAAATTAAATAATAAAATTTAGAATTTAACAATCAAATGTTAAATTTAAGATAAATAAGAATAGGAAAGTTCATCAAGGCAGTAACCTTTCCTATTCAAAATTTTAATATATTATTGATAAGCAATAATGGCTAAGCCTGCTTAAGATAAAGGAAAAATTTAGTTGATTTCTTCGTATTTTACGAATTTGCGGTCTTGAACTATTATGTAGAGTAGGGTGCAAGGTGTGCCTTGAAGAAGACCATTGGTTGAGAGGTGAATGTCCTCAACGTATTGCATTAGCTGCTTCTTGGCCTGCGTTACTGCTTGTTCCAAATTCTTATCATCGCTCTTCATGTACTTAAGTTCGATGATATAGCTGTGGCAAGTAGGGCAGTCAGTGTCGGCTTTAGGTATAAGCATTATGTCGCTGAATCCCTGGTTAAGTTCCAATTCTGGCCAAATGTCAAAATAATCATTGAGGCACAACAAACCTCGTAGAAACCCTTGAGCATCTGGTTCTCCATAGATTGCATTTCTTACACTGCTGTAACGGTGAAAGATTTCACTGGAGGTGTCAATCATAGGTCGCCATTCGCCAGTCATTGCTGCCTCGGCAATGGCATTTTTAAGACGCTTAATTTCCTCATTCTTGGTCTGTGACAGTTCATATACATGACTCAGCATATAGTTGAGGTAAAGATCTGCCATTGTCTTGTTGGTGATTACAAGCTTGCGGCGCCCCCAATCGTCGCGCTTACCAAAAGTAAGTGCTCCGAAATAAAAAAGCATGCTTTTGAAATTGTCAAAGTCACCAACCTCCTCGGCTGGGAATTGACGTTTCACGCTGCCATCGGTATAGCCTTTGCTGCAAATTTCACGTAGAATATCAAATCGAGCCTCACGATTGTCCAAATCATCCGCTTTGACTAGATAATTTAGCTTCTTGTAATCGACTCGGGCATTATAGTCAATCTTTTCTGTAGGAGGAATGCCGTTCGCAATCAGATGGTTCATATAGTTCATCACCATAGCTGGATTGTAAATAGGCGCTTCCTTGCCATAACTTATCTCAGAGAAACAGAAATTATCGTACCAAGGCTTCATATCCCGTACGATAGCCTCTGTGTCCATTTCAATTGCGCCATGGTCACGGTAGTATTCAATCATAGTCCTAAGTTCGGTCTCTGAAATCCCAAGAATATGATTGTATTTTGGTTCCAAAGAAATCACTGTGGCTATATTGAAGCCGGAGGTCAAATCATCATAAGTCACAGGTGCTATGCCTGTCATGTAGATCCGGTCAAACGTTCCCTTGCATGCCTTGAAGAATTGCCTAAAGAATCCTTCACCATGGGTGATTTCACCATGTGCTTTGACTCCATGTGAAGTCAACACTACATTTGAGAAATTATCATATTCATCTATAAATAGATATGATTTCACGTTTTTGATTTTGCAGTAACCTACAAATAATGAAATCATGCCTGATGCTGTAGAGGCTTTTAGAATGTTATTACATTCCTCTGTCGAAAAAAGATTTCCATATCTTGGAAGTGTCTTGCTCAATTCCAATTCACAATAATCTCTAAATTGCTTCGGCAAATCCCTAAAAGACCATTCTGGAACTTTTGAGAAATCCAACTTTAGAGTTACAAATTTATTTGCCCATTGAGTGGGATTTTTGCCAATCCACAGGTTTCCGAACAGTTCTTGAAACTGGTCCCTTTTGGCCATGTCGTAATAAGCCATCATCATATTTGAGAAGAGGCTTTTGCCCATTCTCCGTGGGCGCAGAAGCAATATGAATGAAGCTCTCCGTTCAAGATAATCTATATATTGAGAATGGTCGATATAGTAATAGTTTTCACTTATTAACCGTTCAAAATCCTCTATTCCGTAAGGTATTAGTTTCATAAACATATAATTTTTTAATGACAACGCAAAGTTAAGAAAAATAAGTGAAATATAAGAGGCTCTTAAACAAAATTTTGAATAAAATAAGGAAAGGCGCCCCCCGGGGTGGGGCGCCTTTCGCGTTATAGGTGTGAGTGTGGGTGGGCTATTGTCAGGTCCACTTGCTGTGGCTTACCAGTTCCAGTTGCAGGCTACCATGTTCAGGTTGGGGCAAGCTTCCGAGCGGAAGTCGGTGATCATGTTGTAGCGGCAGTTGATGTAGGTCAGATTCTGGTCGAAGCTTACATCAAGCATTGTCAGCTGGTTGTTGTTGCAAAGCAGACGCTGCAGGAATGTCTGGTTGCTGAGGGTAAGGCTGGTAAGGTCGTTGTAGCTGCAATCTACGAAGAGGAGCTGTGGGCAACCGCTTACGGTGAGGTTGGTCAGGTCGTTGTAGCTGCAAACGAGGTCGAGCAGTACTGAGCAATCCTTTACAGCGAGGCCAGTCATGTTATTGTCGCTGCAGATGAAGGTTGACAGAGCGGGCAGACCCTGGAGGATCATATTGCTGATGCGGTTGTCATCGCAGTTAAGGTTGGTCAGGTTCTCGGTGCCAGAGAGAAGAATCTGGGTGAGCTTGTTGTAGCCGCAGTAGAGGTTCTTCAGGTTGGCGCAGCCTTGGATGTTGAGCACTTCCAGGTGGTTGCTTTGGCAGTTGAGGGTCTTAATTGCGCTGTTGCTGAGGTCGAGCTGTACGAAGTAGTTGTTGCTGCAGTTGAAGTTTTCGAGGTTGGGAACACCGGAGATGTCAACATCAGTCAGACGGTTGTTGTTAATCGAAAGTTTCTTAAGAGCAGCGCAGCCTGATACATTGAGTTCGATCAGCTGGTTGCGGCTTGCATTGAGCTCCTCGAGGGCGCCGTCATTGGCAACGGTGAGGTTGGCAATTTTATTGCGAGATACATCCACCTTGGTAAGGGCGGGGAAGTTGCTGAGGTCGAGTGTGCCAGAAAGTTTCTTGTTCTTCCAGTCGATGGCGGTGATTTGGCCATTTTCTACTGTCACACCCTCCCATGATGAGGGATCGTTGAGGTCAACGATGTTGAGAGCACTAGCGTTGGTTGCGGCCTCTACGGCAGGCTCATTCAGGAATGCCTGGAGCTGCTTGAGAGCGGCCTTGTTGGGCTTTTGAGCGAAAACGATCATGCTACTGAGCACGAGGGTAATCATTAATGCGACTTTTTTCATAACTAAATAGTTGTTGGTTAGAAGTTGTTTTGTTGTTTTGATATTCTAACAACACTTAGTTAAAATAAGTTCAGTTACCCTCCAAAAAAGTTTTCGGCTTTTGGTATTAAGTGTTAAGTATTAAGTATTAAGTGTTAAGTATTAAGTATTAAGAAATAGATTTGATTGGTATTTCTTAATACTTAACACTTAATACTTAATACCAAACAACTATCGCATAAGCGATTTGGTGGCTTCGATAAGCTGGGCGTCGGTGCCGAGCAACATGTCGCCTGGATTATTGTAAACCTCGATATCTGGATTTAGTTGCTGATTTTCCAGAGGCTTGCCATTACGGTCAAGGCTTGTAACCATTGGAATTCCAAAATACAGAGAGGGATCAATCAATGTTTCCCACCATACGGCGGTCATTGTGCCAGGCACTGGTGCGCCCACCAGTTTGCCTATGCCAAGAGTCTTATAAGTGTAAGGGGTGCCATGGGCGTCACTGTAATTGCCCTCGCTGACAAGCATCACTGACGGCTTGGTCCACTGTGAGAATGGGTCGCTGCCAACATACTTGCCACGCGGACTGTAGCGCACATATTCCTTGCCGCTGAGGAGCAATGCAATGTCGTTGTGGAGCCAGCCGCCACCATTGAAGCGGGTGTCAACCACCACTGCATCGCAGTTGCGGTACTTTCCTAAGAGCTTGCTGTAAACTTCGCGGAAGCTTGGGCTATCCATTCCCTCCACGTGCACATATCCGATTTTGCCACCTGAGATGCTGTCCACTACGTGCTCGTTATGTTCTACCCAACGTTGGTACAGCAGGTCATAGAGGCTTCCAATTGGTTTAACCTCGGAGTAAGCCACTTGTCCTGAAGGTTTCTTCACTCCAAGGCGTACTTTCTTGCCGCTCTTGCCCTCAAGCATAGGGAAATAATCCTGGCCGGCAAGGATTTCTTCACCATCGATTGACACGATGATGTCGCCAGGCTGAACATCTGCTTTCTTAGTGCTGAGCGGGCCGCGAGCAATTACCTCGGCCACTTTCAAGCCATCGCCAACGTAATCCTCATCGTAAATGGCTCCAAGTGTAGCTACTGTAGTAGCTCCTCCAGTGCGGTAACCGCTGCCAGTGTGCGAAGCGTTAAGCTCGCCCAAGAGTTCGCTTAGCACCTCCGAGAAATCATAATTATTGTTGACATAGGGCAGGAATTTGCGGTAGTCTTTACCATATTGCTCCCAATCGATGCCGTGGATGGTTGGATCGTAGAATTTGTCACGCACCTGACGCCATGCATGGTCGTACATGTATTCGCGCTCGGCACTTGGGGTGCGGCTGTAAAGCGCACTGAAAGTAATAGGCTCGACATCACCGCCAGGAATCGCAATCTTCATCATGCCATCGCCCATTGTGAATAGATTTTCACCCTCCTTGTCAGCAAGCAGGGCAAAACCTTCGATTCCAGGCACAATCACTTTGGTGTCGCCCTTGCGCAGGTCACGCTGATAGAGGTCAAATTTGCCCTCGTTGTTGCGAGCTATGTAATACAGTTTGTCGCCTTTGGGAGATACATAGTAATCGGCCAACGAGCTCGACACTCCAGTAAGGCGCTTGGTGCGGTATTGGCGATTTTTGAGGTCAAATTCGAGGGGTATGACCTCATCTTCGTCGTCCTCTTTAGCTCCCTTTTTCTTTTTATCCTTTTTATCTTTTTTGTCTTTGGAATCCGCCTCTTCTTTGTCCTTCTTTTCTTTATCCGCCTCTTCCTTTAGGGCGGCTTCCTCCTCAGTGCTGTTGAAATCATCCCAGGCTTCGCCATCGAGCATCATCAGCAATACATCGCTCTGTTCGCCCCAAGAACCGTGGCTCTTCATACCATAGCGACCACTCTCGTAAGTAAGGCCCTTGCCTCCAAGAACCCACTTCGGGTTGCTGTTAGCGTAGCCGCTTTCGGTAAGGTCAACTACTTCTGTGCCGTCAGCTTTCACAAGGGCAATGTCCACATTGTTCCAGCCCCCCACGCCTATGTAGCTGGTAAGCAGCCAACGGCTATCTGGGCTCCACTCGAAGCTTACATCCCCATCACTATAGCTATAGTTGTAAGCTCCGTCAAGGGCCGTATTCACAGCCTTGCTCTTCACGTCAATCACGCGGATTTCGTCACGGTCTTCCAAAAAGGCCACTTTCTTGCCATCGGGCGAGAAGGCAGGCTGTTGCGCAGGTTTGTCGCTCTTATAGAGCAGCTCCTCTTCTATTTCAGTAGCATAAGGGAAAGTCTTTTCATCATCGTTTTTGATTTTGGCTATGAAAAGTTGCCATATTCCGTCGCGCTCGCCATCATATACTAAACTGCGACCATCGGGCGAAAATGACACTACGCGCTCCTGACCGTCGGTGTTGGTAATTCGCTTGGTGGTTTCATATTTGGTGTCGGTAACATATACATCGCCTCGCAGCACAAATGCTACCTGCTTGCCATCAGGCGAGACTGCCATGGTTGAGGCTCCGTTGCTTCGATACCCCTTTACCTTGTCGGCATCGTAATCATCGGCAATTATATTCACTTGGACTTTCTGAGGCTCGCTTCCTGGGGTGAGGGTATAAATTTCACCATCCCAGCTAAATGCCAGCTTGCCATCATTCGATGCGGAGAGATGGCGCACTGGGTGACGGTCGAATTTTGTCAGTTGCTGCTCTTGACCTTGTAGAGTGCGGCTATATACATTGAGTGTGCCGTCCTGCTCAGAGAGATAATAGAATGTATCCACTCCAGGCGCCCATGTCGGATTGAGGTCATGGCCGTTGAAACTGGTGAGCTTTGTGTACTTTCCATCTTCTACAAGCCAGATGTCGCTGGTGCCACTGCTGCGTTCATGCTTACGCAGGGCATTTTCATAACCTTTCTTGTCTTGATATAGCAGGCGACCTTGCTTATCCACATTGGCTGCTCCCATTGGCAGCGATGCATAGAGTTTTGGTCGTCCGCCTTTGGTGGATACTTGATAAGTCTGGGATTGGAATGGCCCTTGCGCAGCAGTGGTGGTGGGCACTTGGTAGCCAGCAGTATAAAGAATAGTGCTGTCGTTGAGAAATACCAAGGGACGTTCGTTGCTGCTATGCGTGGTAAGTCTGCGCGGGGTGCCACCTTGGGCATCGACGATGAAAAGGTCGAGGCTGCCTTGGCGGTCTGATGCAAACACCAGCTCTGTGCCATCGGGGTTCCATAGCGGGTCGGTATCGTAAGCCGGATTTGATGTGATTTGGCGAGCTGTGCCACCGCTGACCGGTACAGTGAAAATATCGCCATGGTAGGTGAATGCAATGGTCAGTCCATCAGGGGAGATTACAGTGTGGCGCAGCCATAATGGAGAATCATCTTGAGCGCTTGCTGCGATAGCCATAGCGCATAAGGGTAACAATAGCAACTTCATAATAATAAGCCCCCTAACCCCTTTTCAGGGAGAATCCCACCTTGAGGGTTAGGGGATGTATTTAATGTTAATAATGATTGGTCTTAAAAAACTCCCCCTCTTAGGGGGCTGGGGCTATTGGGCCAGGATCAGGGCAGAAGTAGCTGGCACTGTGAGCGTGCCGCCTGAGCTGCGTCCCATTCCATCAGCCTTGATTTTGCCGTCCTGGGCGATAATGGTCCAATTGCCGCGTGGCACTTCTACCTTCACCGCTTCGGGATTGCCATTGAAAATCAATTTGATTTCCTTCCAAGCATCACCGTTGGCATTGTCAACGATTGAATAGCTTACCACATTGTTCTGGTCAACTTCGTCGAATTTGATGTGGTTGGCTATGTCCTCGCTGGTGGTCATGCGGAAAGCTGGGTGTGCTTTGCGCAACTTGATGAGCTCTTGGTAGTATCCGAATTGTTCGGCATTCTGATGCTTGAGGTTCCAGTCGATAGCGTTGATTGAATCGGGGCTCTTGTAGCTATTGTGTACGCCCTTCTTGTCACGGAACACTTCTTCGCCTGCAAACATAAATGGAGTGCCTTGGCTGGTGAATACGATTGTCTGAGCTAATCGGGCAGCGCGTTGACGCTGTGCCTCGGTGCTGCCAGGCATTGATTTGGCCAGTTTGTCGGTCAGAGTCAAGTCATCATGGCAGCTCACATAGTTGATAATCTCTGTGGGTGCTGATGCATAGGCGAATTTGGAATTGTTGCCCTTGCTATAATCTACTTGGGGGTGGTTAGTGGCTGCTACGATGCCGATTTTTACGGTTTCCTCATTTCCAGTCTGACCCTGCACAAAGCCTTGGGCCTCCTCATTGCTGTAATGCCCTTTCACTGCGTCGCGGATGTCATCACTGAATACGGCAATTCCCTGCATCTTCGACACATTCTCCTTAAGAGCTCGCTGCTCCACGGGGAGAGGCGAGTCGCCAGCTGTCCAGCCTTCGCCATAAACGAAGATCGAGGGATTAAGTTGCTTCAGTGTAGAGGCCACATCGTTCATGGTTTCGGTATCATGGATGGCCATCAAGTCGAAGCGGAACCCATCAATATGGTATTCCTTGGCCCAGTAGTTTACAGAATTTACGATATAGTCGTGCATCATCTTGCGCTCGCTGGCGGTCTCATTGCCGCAGCCCGATGCGTCGCTGTAGCTGCCATCTTCACGGTGACGGTAGAAATATCCGGGTGCAGTGAGCGAGAAATTGCTGTCGTCGTTGTTGGCAGTGTGGTTATATACCACATCCATCACCACTCCGATTCCTGCATTGTGAAGAGCTTGAATCATTTCTTTCATTTCACGAATGCGAGCCTCGGGGTCGGCTGGATTGGTGCTGTAGCTTCCCTCAGGCGCATTGTAGTTGAATGGATCATAGCCCCAATTATATTGCGGCTCGTCGAGGCGCGTTTCATCTACCGAATTGTAATCATAGCTTGGCAGGATATGCACATGTGTCACACCAAGTTCTTTCAAGTGATCAATGCCAGTCTTATCACCAAGCGGAGTCACGGTGCCGTCCTCGGTCATGGCCAAGAATTTTCCCTTGTTCTGAATGCCGCTGTTGGGGTGCACTGAGAAGTCGCGATGATGCACCTCGTAGATTACCGCATCAGTAATGTTTTCGATCACTGGGCCTCGGTCTTGATCCCAGCCATCGGGGTTGGTATTGGCCATGTTTATAATGGCTGCTCTCATGCCGTTGGTGCCCACGGCCTTGGCCCAGATGCCAGGTGTCTCGTCGAGCCAATTGCCGTCATATTTGATGCGGAATGTATAGAATTTGCCGTAAAGCTGCTCGGGCACTGATGCGCGCCACACGCCTTGCTCCCCGCGTTCCATATCGAGGGTCTTAAATGGTTCTCCTCCCAGATCGTTGTCGTAGAGCTGCACCTTAGCAGCTTGTGCTTCGGGGCTCCAAAGTGTAAAGTGGGTGCCGGAGTCATTCACGGTAAGTTCAAGGTCGTCGCCAGTGTAGGCGGGGAACTCTGCATAGCGCTCTTCACCCTTGGGGGCTTTTGAGCAGCTTGCACAAATCAAGGCTGCTGCCAGTGCCATGCTTGAAAATTTGTTAAGAGCTGTCATTATATAGGGGTGTTGGTTAAAATTTTTATAGTTGATTAGGTACGGCAAAATTAATAAAAATATTGTTAATACACATAATTTATAGACAAAAAAAAGCCCGTGAATGTTCACGGGCTTACAAATTATCAATCAATTCAAACAAATCAGTCGATCGAATCTATGGTTATTCAGTTGTAACTTGAGTTTGGGCAGCTTTGGCTTTGCGCTCACCAATAGCTTTTGCTTTTTGGCCCTTTGGCACTTGCAACTGACGTCCTCCTTGGGGACCCATCTGAGGCTGCTGAGGCGCAAAAGCGATATTCTCAAGGAATACTATGTATTGTTCGGGAGTAAGCACTTGCTTTACTTGCTGGGCATAAGCCTTGCGAGCTTCCTGCAGTTGAGGACCGCCTTGTCCGCCACGACGTGCTTTGAAGTCGCCACGCGGACCTTTGCACTGTGCACTGTCGCAGTTGGCCTTGTCAGGGCGCGGACCCTTGGCAGTTTGCTTGCACTGAGCGCTGTCGCCGGGGCATGGCTGGCCAGGACGCGGACCCACCAGAGTGCCATTTACGATGGGCTGGAATTCAGCATTGATTTTGTCCATCTTAGCCTGCTGGTCAGTGTCGAGGATAATGCCCTCGAAGGCATAGTCGGTGAACTGTTGTGGCTGATACATCTTATTGTTAGGATTGGCAGGAGCCTCTTCTGAGATTGCCATGATTCCCTCGTCTTGGGCCATGGCTGAGAAGCCGAATGCACCGCATGCGAGAATTGCCAGAGTGAGAAGTTTCTTGTTCATAGTTGTTCTTGTTTGCTATTTGTATTTGGTTGTTATTGTTGCTATCTATTTATTAGGGTAACAGGAGGAAAGGATGAAAGAAATCATTCAATCTCTGTTTACGTAAAATATGACAAATGATTGGTAAAAAGGTTTATATCTTGATTTGCGGTTTAACCAAGATTTAACATTAATGTTAATTAGTCGATAAAATTGGGGAACTGTGATATTGAATTGAGCACTAACCCACTAAAGGCTGGGCGCAAAAAGAGCGGAGGGGCCTCTCGTTGGCAAGTCGCATTACAAAGTTTGACGCCCCTCCGCTCATTGGTATGTTATAGCGGGGGCGTCACTAAGTCATAATATCTCCTTGGCTGGTGATCATAAGGTCAGTGTCATAATCTTGGTTAATGTTTGTTTTTGTAAATATAACCAATTTTTGCACCTTTAGTTCACGAGATTTAAAAATTTTTAATCTCTTATCTTGCCAGCGAAAGGTTAAAGGTAAGACCGTAGCTGGTGTTGGTGGTGGGGTAAGAGCTGGTGGTGACAATCGGGGTATTGGCCTGATGTGTGAAATAAGCTTGAATTGACAGGGCCTTGCTGAGCTGGTACTGAGCAGTGAAGTTGATGCCCAGTGTGCGTGTGCCGCTGGTAGGCTGAGTGTAATTTTCCTCAATGCGGCGGATCAGGCTCTGAGTATTCTGCAGCGAGAAATCACAATTGAGAGATAGGTCATTGCTTACGCCTTGTTGCGAGCCTTTGATTTTTAATATCGTGTTGAAACCAACGATTGTATATCCAGCACCGATGGTCAGCCCCTTGGTAGTAGCCTCTACCACTTGTCCTGCGCTTGTATTGAGGGTAAGTGTGCGCTGATCGCGGTATTCCACATTGAATTGTATGTTATTGTTCATCGTGGCCGACACGCCAATCAGCGGGGCAAATCGCTCGCTAATTACTACCGACGAGATATTGTAAGGCGATGAAGGGATTGGCTGCCCAGTGAGCTCGTCGAGGGTAAAGCCAAGTGTGCCGCTGCCATCAGCGCTTACCCAATTGAGGAATGATGAGTAAGAGCCTACCTGGTAGGTGCACTGATAAGCATGGCTTAGAGTGAAAGTCTTGAAGATGTTGCGCATGTTGCCGAGGTTGATCAGCCCATCGTAGGTGACGCGCCAGTTAGGCAGCACCTCAGAGAAGGATGGGAATGGATTCATCCACACCTTGTTAGGATCGATGCCTGTGTATGCTGCCACGAATGCTGGGATAAGCACATCGCTCGAAGTAGAGCTCACGGTGCCAACGGCGGGGTCAAAAGGTGCTCCGGCATGAGAGGTGCCTGAGATAAATCCGCTATTTGGATAGGTTGTGTTGGCATATTGGTTTTCGATTCGCTGGGCTATGATGGGGATATTCTCCAGCATTGTGTTGAATGCATCGGAGTTGTAGCCGTCCTTGGCACTGCTTCCTTTCAGAGCCGTCTTTATAGCGCAGTGCGTCTTGGTGTAGCTGCCTGAGAGGGTAGTTGGCAGCCCGTCGTACATAAATTGGATCGACTTGCTGTTGTTGGCTGTGCGGTTGAAGGTCAGCTGGATCTTCAAGCCCTTGATAGGCTCCAGATTACACTCAATGTTGAGTTCCTTGGCCTGTGACCATACGGCTGGCGAGGTCTGGCCATCGTCAGTAATCAGCCAGCCTCGGTCAAGAGCCTTGTAGATATAATCTTCGCCAGTGAAACCAAAGGCAAAGTCGAGACCTGGCGACATGATGCCGTCAACCTTGTTTTGACCGAACACATCTCCCACATTCGGACGGAACAATGGAATTGAAAGCTGGTTGGTGCTTCGATATTTAATCGAAGCATTTCTTGGCGACATCAGTCCGCGCAGGGCATACTCCGCAATGTTGCGCCAAGTGGATTTCTCATCCTTGAGCACCTGCACAATGCGGATCTTAAGGTCTTGATCACCTCGGGTAAGGATTTCCACAGTGTTGTTGTCCACCACATTGTATTTGATTGGGAATCTCTTGTCATCGAGAGTTGTGGCTGTTACCTTCACTTTCTTGCTGCGCAGAGTGTGCTTGATTACAAGGTTAGAGTCAGGTGACAGCTTGAAATTCTTTTCAAAAGCCTTGGCCTTGTTGGCTCCAGCTTTTGAATCAGCGTCACCGTCTCTGTTTCGTTGGTTGCGCGGATTTTTCTGATTGGCGTTGGGCTTGTTGGGCTGGCTTTTGCTCGACGAGCCGTTGAATCGTTTGTCCACTTCCTTAAGAATAGGTATCTTCTTGTAAATCGACTCAAAGTTGAGCTTGCCATCCATGTTCCAAGTAGCTTGGTTGGCAATAGAGTTGCCAAGCTTCACGCCATCCACAGTGGCGCCTCGGTCCCAACGGTATGTAGCATTATAGCTTACATTTCCAGAGAGATAATCGAGGAAAGGAATTTTGCTGAATGGGGCCTTGTAGGAGGCTGTGAAGGTCTGGTTATAAGCCCAGGGCGTGCCAAGGTGTTTGATTGAATTCCACACCGTATCCTGCCATTCCTTGTATTTGTCAGGATATAGCCTCCTGTTGACTGCTCCCACAGTCTCCTCGATGCGAGCCGAGGTGTTGCTATTGAATGATACCGAAAGGCTTTTGGTGAAGTTCCAGTTGATTGATAATTGGCGATCCCACAAGAAATTCTTGCTTACCGACACAGGCAGCTGGAAATTCGAGTCGGTCTCTGAGCGCACTTGCTGTTCGTAGTAATAGCGGCTCATTGAGTTGAGGAAGGTAATATTGTTGGGCAGCCATTGCAATTCCCACTCACGGAAATATTTGAGATTCTTATTCTTGGCGTTGATCATCTTGCTGAATGGCTTCCAACCCTTGATGTAGGGACTGTAGCTATATTGCAAGGAGCCTCGATAATCATTTGTGTATTCATATTCAATAGTTGGGTCGTTCTTGGTCTGCTTGCTGAACGAATAATTCAGCGTAAAGTTGGCGGGATCCCAAGGCATGGGATTCTTGCTTTGCACATCGAATTTAAGCCCAGAGATTGAAAAATTCTGTATCGTAGTGCGCGTGACGGCAAAGTCATTGATTGAGTCTTTTTCCTCCTGTGTAGTGGCTGCGTCAAGAGCATCCTTAATCAGCACATCCTGGTCGAGAGGATTATACTTTGGCGTGGTAGTTTCCTTAGATACTGAATAATAGATTGGAGCTTTAAGCTTGGCCTTTTCGGGGAGGAATCGTCCAAGGTCGGCCTGCACTGCCACGTTGTATTGCTTGTAATCGTCGAGGCGGCGCGAGTTGAGGCTTTGGTCCACTCCGCCGAATCCAGCTGTCTCAATATGCACGCCAGCATTGATGGTCACGATGTCCGACATGTTGAGGTTCATGTTGCTCTTCAATGCCCAGCCTCCATCTTCGTTGAAATCAGTCACCTTCAATTCATTTACCCAGATTGTGCCGGATTTGGTAGAACTGGCATTATTGCGCACGCCGATCAGCATCACGCGCACATCGCTCAGCGATGGGTTGCCCATCACGTACATGGTGTTGCGCTCGTTATCAGGGTCGCGCTTTGAATAACGGGTGGTGTAGCTTACTCCGTTTTCTTCGTTGCGTTTGGCGGTGTTGCGTTCAAGCTTCAAGTCAACCAATTGTTGCAGGTCAAAGTCGAAATAGTTGCTTGCGGGCCATACCAAGTAGCGGTCTTGCTGAGTATCGTAATAATACCCTTCGGGAGTAATCTCCAATGGCACTTCATATTCATAATAATTGGCCTTTACATCTGAGCCTAAGCGAAGGAATACCGACATTTGTCCGCTTTGCAGATTGGTCACATCGTCGATAGGCGCCTCGCCGTGTACCCACATCTGGATGCGCTTATAGTTGCGAAGGTCTTGCGAGGTGTTCTTATACACGCCGCGAGCATCGCCAGCCTGGAGGTCGGTTACGGTGAGCGACATTGCCTGCTCATTGAGCTGCACAATCTGAGTCTGGCCTGGGTCAGAGATTCGAGTCACTCCTGGAGGCAGCACATAGTTGACAGGTGTGCGCTTTGAGTTCTCTTCGATATTGACCACCGAGATGTCGAGATCGCCCTCGGCCGGGGAGTCGCTGCGGTTGTTGAGATTGAATTGATAGGGACGCCATTCTCCACGCACCAATTCGAGCGAACCGAAGCGCAGGTGTGTCACATTCTTGAATCCAGTGAGGAAAATGCGTGCAAAGCGGATGGTAGTGAAGTCGCTAATGTTTCCTACCACTTTCTCATAGTCGCTCAATGGAATTTTGAATTGATACCACACAGCCTCCACCGGCTCGCCATTGCGCGGAGTCACTATGGTGGTCTGCTTGTCAGTGATGTAATTCTTGCCCACCACAAAGTCCTCAGGACGAATCGACACGCGATATTGGAAATAGCGTTCGTATTCATTCAGAGTGTTATCCTGATTTATATCTTCTACATCAGGTGTATTGCGAGAACTTTGATACAATGGGTCATCGGCATCTTCGGGCGAAAGCGAGTTGCCCTCCACTCCGTTGTAGCGTTTGTAGCGAGCCAGCACTCCTAAGCGCTCGTCATCGTAGTCATAACCGCGATAGAAATGGTAATTGTCGCCAGCCGGGTCGTTGAAAGGTGAGAACTTATCAGCCTGCATCTTTTCAATGGTAGTAGCTGAGAGCTTCGTACGCAGCTTGTCAAGATACTCGCTATAGCTCGGGAACTCAAACTCCATGTCATTTGGCAGCCCGTCGAGACCTACGTCCTGTGCCTTTCGCGAGCCTGTGGCATTGTCAAATGAATATGTGAGCGAGCTTTGGGTGCAGACGCGACCCCATACAGTCTCCGTAAGGTATTGGTCATCACCATCGTATGGGATGCCATTTTCATAACTCTTCAAGCCATCCTTTAGGATGTCCTCAGAGATTTCGCCGAAGTTGAAATAAAGGTCGCCTCCCTCATCGTTAGGATTCTCTGGGTCAAGGAACGGACTCATCAACCAAAACTGTAGATATTCGATGTTGCTCGAGTCGAAGTTGGTATTGTCCATCTTGCGCATGATGCCGCCCCAACGCTGCTCGGGGTTCAGCAAGTTGCCCTCATCGTCGATATTGTCGGCATCGAGGTTGTAGGGGCCGCGCTCGGTTGGGTAATAGGTGAGATTAAGTGTCTGCAGAGTGGTGGATTCGCCATAGGTGGTGCTGCGCCCAGGATAAATTTCGCGGGTGTTGACTTCGCGCACGTATGGGTTGCTCAGCTGGTCAAGGTCGCTCTTGATGTATCCAGGGCACATCGACGAATTGCGTGAGGTGAAAAGTCGGTCGATATAGTACCAGTTGAGCAAAGCGCGGTTCTTTCCATAATCCACATTATTGCTAAGTTGGGCTTCGGGGAAAAGTGCATCCGCACTCGAATCGTAGGGGGTAGATGCCAATTGCCATGAATAGGGCGAGCGCAAGTCAATGCCGGTCTGGGTGTATTCAAAGTCATCAATGTATGATGAACCTTTGTTTGACCCCGACTTCTGCTTATGCGGAATCAGCTGAGCGTATTCAGCGGTGAGGTTGATGCGCGATGGCTGCGTGGCATTCACGGTGGGTATCTTGTTGAGCAAGTTGGTAAGCCACATGAAGTCCTGGTTCCAATTCAGATTGAAGCCAATCATGGTGTTGTTGACGGTCTCGTTGCCAATGTCAACCTTCTCGGTCAGCGCTTTTTCCGAGTAGTGCATGATAGTGGTACCCAGGGTAAGGTTCTTGTTGAACTCATACTGCAGGTCAAGTCCAAGCAGAGTCTTTCGCTGCATTGAAAACATCGACTGGTTTTCCAGCGTCACGCTGATGCTTTGGCCCGAGTCTATGATGCTTTGGTTGGTTATAGTCACAATACCCATGGCATAGTCCACGGTATAGTCCGAGTTCTCCACCAAGGTCACACCGCCAGCAGTTACCACTACCGATCCGCGCGGCACATTCATAGCATTGAGGCGTATTTGTGACCCAGAAGATGCTTGATACTCACCAGTGAGGATAAATTTGTTTTTGTCGGCGAATTGCTGGGCCACTACCAGGGTAGAATCGTAGAGCTCTTGGTACACGTATTTTTCGGCCTCTACCGGATTGCCTATCATCTTCGCCAAGTGGCTGCCGAAAGGCTCGGCCACCGGGAAAATTACTTTGCCAGTCGAAGAAAGGATGGTGTAACCCTCAACGAAGTCGAAGAATCCATCTGAATTGCTTTCCTGGTTTGAGTCCAGGCGGTCGAGATTCATCACTTGCAGCAGAGTCTTATCGTTTAATCCGGTGACTGGCAGATAGGGTATTGATGTGCCAGTAGTGTCGCTCAGATATTTGATATTTAGCTTGAAATTGCTTTTCTGTATTTGATATGCTCCCAGGCTATACACATTCTTCATCATCAGTCGCCAAGTTGGCAGCTTGGTGCTGACAGTGGTGCTGCGAAGCATCTTCACAAACAGGTTTTGGTTGGTACTGGTGATATCGCTTGAGAACTCGCCCACTTGGTACACTTGTCCGTTGTAGGTATATTCATAAGCCACAGCCAATACCTCGTCAGTGCTGAGGGCGCTTTTCAATGAGATATAGCCAAGCGTGCTATTGAGCGTGTATTCGCTGCTGCTAAGCAAGCGAGCACTCTCCACCTTTTCATAGTCACTGCCCCCCTCGATGCCGTAGGCTTGCAGTGGTGACAGAGCTTGTGTAACAGCGCTGATGTCGCGAGCCTCGGGATATTGCTCTTTTATGGTTGATAGCAAGTTGTTGCTGCTGTTGCAGGGTACTGCCACGCTTGCATTAGTTGTCCAATAATCATTGGCAAGCACTTCGTTCTCACCAATGTCGATGAAGCCCACAAGGTTACGCGATTCGTCGTACTTGCCACTTTTATTAGTAACCCATACCTCAATGCGAGTGATGCTAACGCCCGACGATACATAAGGGATTTTCGATGCAAAAGTGTCGTAATTGTCGCGGAAGTACTGTGCTAAGAAGAAGTGGCGATTGGCATCGTAATCGTCAGCATCAATTGAAAATTCTGTTGTCTGTACGCCTCCCTTAGTGTTTACGCTCTGTGACTCAGAGTTTTGCTGGGCTACCAGGGCAGTTGCAGTCAGCTTGCCAAATTGCAGCTTTGTCTTGATACCGAATAGAGCGCTGCTTCCTCGGATAAGCGATGAACCCGTTGTCATCGACACATTGCCCGCTTCGATGTTCTTCACAATGTCGTCCTCTTCGCCCTCATAGGCAAGCTTTAGGTTTTTAGAGTCGAAGTCGAAGGTAGCGTCGGTATTATAAGTCATATTGAACTTCATTCGATTGCCGACGCTGGCATTTATAGTAGCTTGTATGGTCTGGTCAAAGTCGAAATAAGTCTTTCGGCGCGCTGAGAGCGACAGGGCCGGATTGTCAGTCTTATTGCTCTTTACGCCCATCGACACTTGTATCGACCCTTGAGTCTTAAGTTGTACTCCGCCGGGACCGAAGATTTTCTCAAGGGGGCCCAAGGCAAAGTTCATGTCGAATACGTTGAAAGGCTCTTTTTCGGTGCCTTCAACCAAGCCCATATTGCGCTCCTTGTAGTACTGCTGCAGTGATCGGCGCAGTTGCCAGTTATTATATTCCGTTTCAGTAAGCATGAATGGTGTGGCAATGTCCCAATCTCCCACTTTGGTGCGCAGGATGTAATACCCCGTCTCAGGGTCGTATTCGGCTACAGTTGTAATATTCTGTGGGTCGCTAAGGTCGTAGGCCAGCTCATTGGCCATCAATTCCTCGTAGCTTTGAGGCACCGTAGGCCCGATAGGCATAGGCAGCTCTATGGTGTCGGTGGGTTGAGCCGGAGGATATCCAGCTGGAGCAGGCTTTATGAAATCAGTGGTGCCAGGGGTCTGAGCATAAGCCAACACGACAATTCCGATGACCGCAACAAGGACCATCAGGCGCAAGGCAAGTGTGTGTAATTTATGTCGTATCAGCGTCTTTTTCATTATTTTAGGTCACGATGCCTTGGGCCTGATTTCAGAGTTTTGAAATTGAGTGTTCTTCTCAAATTCCAAATCCCGACTTACAGCATTGCAAGGGCACTCTTGATTGCCTTCTCCACCTTAAGCAGCGGGTCGGCATCATAAAGCTTTTTCAGTACTTTTTGGCTTGCCTGTTTTTGGAAACCTAACATTACAAGCGCGGCAAGAGCTTCCTCGTAGGATTGGCTTGCTGGCATCGTTTCCTCTATTAACGTATCTTCGCCAAGTTTTATTTTGCCTTTAAGGTCAACTATTATTCTTTGCGCTGTTTTTTGCCCTATGCCTTTTACATTTTTCAGGCGTTTTTCGTCGCCAAGGGCAATTACTTGCTCCAATTCGGCTACTGGGATTGAGCTTAGCAGCACGCGTGCGCTGCCTGCTCCCACGCCGCTAACGCCTATCAAATCGCGGAAAAGGCTGCGTTCGCGATCGTTTACGAAACCGTAGAGCACCCAAGTATCTTCGCGTATGCTTTCGTGCACCAACAGTTTGGCTGAGTCTTTTCCTTGCAGTTCGCCATAGTCATAAAGGGTTATAGCCAAGTTGTAGGCAACTCCTCCGGCTGTCTCTATCACTGCATTGGTGGGCGTAAGTTCCACCAATCGTCCTGTCACATATTCAATCATTTTTAAGTTTTAAGTTTTAAGTTTTAAGTTTTAAGAATTACATTCCTTAATGGCCAATAGTCAAGATTATTAAATGGCCAATAGTCAAGATTACTGATGAACCATGATCAAGATTACTGGAAATATTTTACAAAGTTACAAAAAATATCTATTTCTTAAAACGTAAAACGTAAAACTTAAAACTTAAAACTTAAAACTTAGAATATTTCACAGATGAGGCCTAAGCTAAGCACCAGATAATCCTTTGGCTTGAGGTAGCTGTTGGTTGCCGCGCTCACAATGTAAAGGTCGCAGCTTGATATTTCATAAAACACAGAAATTGAGCGGAAATTGTGTCGCTTGCTCTCAGGAATATACAATTTCAAGCGTTCGCCCACAAACACATGTGTGCGCACTCGCGTGGAGAAGCCGTAATAGCCCCTTGGATAGCGGCTGGGCTCGTGAGTCCAGAATTGGTCGCTGAACACTGTGTTGAAATAGAGTCCGGTGCTCAATGGCTGAAAATATAAGTTGCCCTTCAGATGCACTTTCCAAGGTGTGAAATTCTCCTTGAGGGTCATTGTCACCTTGGTCGAATGAGATTCATATTTGGGAATCAGCCCGAATAGCAAGTCGGTTTCCCACTGATGGTTTTTGCCGTAGCGCCAGCCTACGCCTATATTGACCAGTCCCATGCCTCCGTACATCTGGAATTTGAAATTCCTTGGTATCAGAGCGTTCCAGAAGCGTTGATAACGGTCAAGTCGTTTATCGTAGCGCGTGCGTGCCACGATTGTATCTTTCTCTACTTGGAAAATCTCCACCTCGTCGGCTTGAGCCCAAGCTTGTGAACTAATGGCAGTCATTATTATTGCGAGCAAAATCCTAAAACTCCACTGCTTCATAGTCATAGCTGCCATCGCTGTTAAGGGTGAATAGGAGATAATATCGCTTGTACACGGCTGGACACTGGTAATAAAGCACACCGTCGCCGAATAGATCATCTACTGTGAGTTGATGCTCATGTCCATAAAGGCAGAATTGGAGCCCAGGCAGCATGGTGATATAGTGCTGGAAAGGCTTGGCCACATTGTTGTTGAATACCATTTCTGTGGGCTTCACATGCATTACCACTATTGTCCGGTTGATGCCCGAGCCCTCGGCATTGCAGTATTCTATTTCACTTTCGATATAGTCGAAATCTGGGACCGGACGCGAGTAATCATATTCTAATGCATTGGTATTAAGGCACACGAAGCGCACATCGCCCGCTGTGAAGGCATAATTGAGCTCTCCAAAGATTTCGAGGTAGGTGTCTTCGCCAGTGCCAAGACAGTCATGATTGCCGATAACAGTCACGTAAGGCACCTTTAGGTCATTAAGTATATCGCGCTGCCATTCAAATTCGCGAGTAGCGCCAAAATCGCTGAGGTCGCCACAATGCACCACAAAGTCAAGATCGCCCCTGGCATTAAGCGCTGACACCACATCTTCAGTGTCGTTGTAGCGGCGCTGTGTGTCACTAATCACCCCAAATCGCATATTGGTGCGGCCCGCCATTTTCTGCTCAATCAGAGCAGTGTTCTTGGCGTTGATTCCTCGTTCGCCTGAAATCTTCACGTCGTAGGGATGAGTCTCCAGCATATCGCAGCTCGTGACGAAGAAAGCTGTGATTGTGACATGAATTAGGTCTTTTATCTTCATACTTTTTCCTGCTTCTATTCAGAAATTTCCTAACTTTTCTTCAACTTCAATTGATACTTTTTCCAAATTTCTGCAAATATAAGCAATTTCCCTCAATCACCCCCTTGGCAATGTCACAAATCCGAAAAATCGGCCAATTTTCAGGTCTAAATCCCCACAAAAGAAATTTCTATAGCCTGAAGATATACAGTGGGCTGCTCTCAAATCTTGGCAAGGTGCTGAGGCGGATGTCAGCTCGCTGGCTGGCAAGCGAGCCGTCGCCAGCTCCGACTTTGAGCCCGCGACGCTCCAATGCCTCGGTGCTTACGCGCAATGCTATCTCTGGCCGATTATTGTCGGCGCTGAGATGGCATAAAAACACATCAGTCAGATGCGGCTGCCACACCTGTGCCAGGTATGAAGCCGTCACTGTATTGTTGAGGTGGCCTTTGTCGCCGCGTATGCGGGCCTTAAGATGCTCTGGATAAGTGCCAGCAGCCAGCATGGCAGCATCATAGTTGCTCTCGATCATCAGATAATTCGCCTTGCGAATATAGAAGTCGGCTCTGTCCGAGATGATGCCCATATCAGTGGCCACCACAAAATTATTTTTGTCGGCTGTGATGCAGAATCCTACATTGTCGCTGCCATCATGGCTTACCTCAAAAGGAATGGCCATGAATGGGCCAATTTCAAAGGCAAATTCATGGAAAATCGATTTGTGGTAGTCCTTGATGCGGCGGCTGACATTGCTGCGCTGCAATATGCCATTAAGTGTGCGCGGGGTGCAGTAAACCACAGGGTTGGGTAGCTTTCTGAGTAAGGGGTAGGCAAATCTTACATGATCGCTATGGTCGTGAGTTAAAATTATGCCGAAAATCTTATCCAGAGATATGGCATTGCGCTTAAGCTCGTTGACCACATTGTTGGCATCCACGCCCGCGTCTATGATAATGCCTCCCTCGCCAGCTATGCCCAGGTGTGAGCAGTTGCCGCTGCTGCCGCTGCCGAAAGAAATAAACTGTAGCTGTCTCCTGGCCCTCAGCACGCTTGTATCAATATCAGGGCTTAGGCCATGAGTACTAATCTGCTTTTTGCGGTGTTCTTCCATGGCTTGCGCCAGTGGATCAGGTGCCTTGAATTTGGTATCTACTTCATCAAAAAGTCCTGGCAAATCTTCCAGGGGTCGTGTTGAGCGTCTTCGTTTGGTTGCCATGTTGCGTGTGTTTTAAGAATATAAAAGAAAGATAGCAGGGGTCTTGTCGTAGTTGTACTGTCGCGATCGCCACTGGCTCAGGGGCAAAGTGGTAATCTTTTGATTTTGACCCGTAAGGTCTGAGGCTACGCACAGCAGCAGGTCGCCAGCCATGTTGGCTGCCAGCCATTGTATTAGTTTGTTGTTGCGATAAGGTGTCTCGATGAATATTTGCGTCTGGCGTTCGCGTCGGATTCTCCGCTCCAATTCTTTGAGTCTTGCGGCGCGCTCCTTGGCATCGATTGGCAGATAACCATTGAAGGCAAAGCTTTGGCCATTGAATCCGCTGGCCATCACGCCCATGATTATGCTGGATGGCCCCACAAGTGGCATCACTTCATAGCCCTTTCTAAGAGCTATGGCTACTACATCGGCGCCAGGATCAGCCACAGCTGGGCATCCAGCCTCGCTTATCACGCCCATAGAGTAGCCTTGCGCCATGGGAGCGAGCATTGCTGCCACTTCTTTTGGGTCGGTATGGCGATTTAGCTCCACAAACGAGCTTTCGTCGATTGGGAAATCTCTATCGCAGGCTTTGATGAATCTCCGCGCGGTGCGCACATTCTCCACAATGAAATGTCTCACCCCGCGCAGAAGCTCAATGTTCCTCTGCGGCAACACATCAGCCACGGGCGCTATGCCCATGGTAGATGGGAAAAGATATAATATGGGGCGATTCTCAACCATTGTCATTGTAATTAACCTACAAAATTACAAAAAAATATCCAATATCAAGTAAAGATATTGGATATTTTTTTGTAGGCTTTCGATAAATCTCAAGATTTTACACACTTGCAGCTCCGCTGCCAGTCTCCGAGTTCTCCGGGTTCTCCGAGTTCTCCGAGCTCTCTGAGTTCTCTGAGTTGTCTGAGCCATCTGAGCCTGCAGCTTTGGCTGCCGTGGCGGCTTGCAGCTTGGCTTGGCGATCGGGATTGAAGATGTTCATCAGGTGCTTCTCCTGGAAGCGCTGCAGCAATTCCCAGAAGTTTGGCACGAAGAGGGTGCCCACAACCGCATTGATAAACATACCGAATACCACTGCCGTACCCAGCGAGATTCGCGATTGTGCGCCGGCGCCTGTGGCAAAGAGCATAGGCATGATGCCGAACACGAAAGCCAACGCTGTCATCATAATCGGGCGGAAGCGCACTTGGCCGGCATCAGCGGCTGCCTGCTGTATCGAGATGCCCGTGCGGCGGTATTCGATGGCATACTCCACAATCAGAATCGCATTCTTCGCCGAGAGGCCCAAGAGCAGAATCAAGCCAATCTGCGTGTAGATATCTATGCTCTGCCCCATTATCAAGCAGCCTATCACGGTGCCCAAGATTGCCGTTGGCATCGAAATTACCACTGCGATTGGGTCGGTAAGGCTCTCATACTGGGCAGCAAGCACCAGAATAGTGATCACGATAGCTAAGATGAACACAAATGAAATAGTAGTTCCTCCTTGGGTCTCTTGATAAGCCTCGCCAGTCCATGCGTAGGAATAATTGTTGCCCAATTCTTGGCTTACAATTTCCTCCATTGCTTGGATGGCCTCAGAGGAAGATACTCCATGAGGGATAGTGGCCGTCATGGATCCAGATGTGTACATATTGTAGCGGCTGATCGACTGGTCGCCAAGGATAGGTTCGATAGTGGTGAACGACGAGAAGGGCACCATATCACCATTCCCATTGCGTACGCTCAGCTTAAGCACATCTTGAATGTTGCCGCGAGCAAATGCCTCGGCTTTCAAGTTGACTTGATATACGCGGCCAAACTCAGTGAAATCGTTGACGTAGGCACCACCCATGTATTCCGACAAGGCCCCGAATACGCCGCTCAATGTCAGCTGTTCCATTTTGATTTTGTCGCGGTTGAAGTTGAGGCGATACTGGGGCACACCACCTTGATAAAGGGAGGTCACCTGGCCTAAGCGGCTATCCTTGGCTGCCGCATCCTGGATTTTTTGGATTGCTGCAGCCATTGCCTCTGAGCCGTAGTTGTTGATATCAAGCAGCTCCAGCGAAAGGCCCGATGTCAAGCCCAAACCTGGCACAGCGGGAGGATTGAGTCCGAAGCAAATCGCCTCCTGCACACCTGCTGCAAATTCTTCAAATTCTTCAATCGAGGCATTCACGCTTTCATCCTTAGCCTTGCGGTCCTTCCATGGTTCCATGGTCACAACCAGTGAACCAAGGTTGCTGCCATTGCCTCCGCCCATGAAGCTCATGCCCGTCATGGCAATCGTGTGGGCCACGCCTGGCTGATGCATTACATGCTCGTTGAGGCGGCTCATCACTGCATCAGTGCGCTCAAGGCTTGCGCCGGTGGGAAGCTGAACTGACCCCATCCAATAGCCCATATCCTCTTCGGGAATGTAGCTGCTTGGCATCTTCAGGAAGCCATAGAAAGCCACACCTGTAATCAGGAAATATGCTATGATTGCCACTACTGGTCGCTTCAGGAAGGTCTTGACAATCTTCATATACACATTCAGCGTGGCGCCATATCCCTTATTGAACCAGCGGTAAATAAAGAATTCCTTGCGGTTGGGATTCTTCGGCTTTAAGAACAGGGCGCAAAGAGCTGGCGTAAGCGTAAGTGCGTTGATGCCTGAGAATGCGGTGGATACGGCGATGGTAAGAGCAAACTGTTTGTAAAGCTCGCCGGTGATTCCGCTTACGAATGCCGTAGGCACGAACACAGAAATCAGCACCAATACTTCGCCTACGATAGCGCCTTGCAACTCTACCATCGCTTTTTCGGATGCCTGCCTTGGCGTAAGCTTGCCTTCGCTTAGCAGGCGCGCGACATCCTCGACCACCACAATCGCATCATCCACCACAATTGCGATGGCCAGCACAAGGCCGAAAAGCGTAAGAGTATTAAGGGTGAATCCCATTATCTTCATAGCCGCGAACGTGGCAATCAACGATACAGGGATGGTTATCATGGGGATTATCGTAGCTCGCCAATTCTGCAGGAAAATCAGGATAATCACCATCACAATCAGGGTGGTTTCTACAAAGGTCACGAGTACCTCGTCGATTGATGCGGTCACAAAGTCGGATGAGTCTTGGATTACCTTGTAGTGCACGCCTTCGGGGAAGTAGGGCTGAAGTTCGTCGAGCTTGGCGCGGACTTTTTTCGACACATCCAAAGTGTTGGCCTTAGGCAGCTGGCTTACTCCGATGAGTGCCGCTTGTTTGCCATCCACGCGCGCCACATTGGTGTATTCAGTGCTTCCGAGTTCCACTCGGGCCACATCCTTCAGGCGCAGCATTGAGCCGTCGGAGTTGGTGCGCAAGATAATGTTGCCAAACTCTTCGGCAGTGATCAATCTGCCCTGGGTAGTAAGGGTAAACTCAAATGCCTCGTAGGTGTTTTGCGGTGGATTGCCCACCTGTCCAGCTGACACCTGCATGTTCTGGCTCTCAATAGCAGCCACCACATCGCTGGGACTCAGCTCGCGCACTCGCATCTTGTCGGGGTCGAGCCAAACGCGCATGCTATAATCGCCCGAGCCAAAAGCTTCAGCTTGGCCTACGCCATCCACTCGGCTAATAGCATCCGTAAGATTGAGCTGGGCATAGTTGGTGAGGTAAAGAGCGTCGTAATTGTAACTTGAATCTGCCTCAAGGGCGATGAACAAGCACATGTTGCTTGAGCGTGACATTACATCTACGCCTTGCTCTTGCACTGAGCTGGGGAGTGTGGGCTCGGCCAGGGCCACGCGGTTTTGTACCTTCACGGCTGCCATGTCTTGGTCCACATTGTTCTCAAATGTGATTGTGAGCTGATAGCTGCCATCGCTGCCAGATGTAGAGCTCATGTACATCATGCCTTCCACGCCATTTACCTGCTGCTCGATTGGCACGCCTACGGTAGTGGCCACCGTCTGCGCATCAGCGCCGGGATAGCTTGCCGATACCATTACAGTTGGAGGCGAAATATTGGGATATTGCGCCACTGGCAGGGTCTCCACGGTGAGGAGGCCAGCCAATATCATCAGCAATGCTATGACAATGGAGAATATGGGCCTATCTATGAAAAATTTTGAAAACATAGCCTACTTTGTTAATACAGGTTTAACAGTCATGCCGGGGCGTACCTTCAGTAGCGCCTTGGTCACATATTTTTCTCCGCCTTTGAGGCCCTTGGTTACGATGCGCATCGAATCATTGGCCATGTCGCCAACTTCGATGGGGGTATACACCACCTTGTTGCTGTCGTTGACCACATACAGATATTTGTTGGTCTGGCTCGTGGAGATCGAAGCGTCTTTCACCAGCACTGCGTGCGGATCCACCTTGTAAGGCAGGTTCACGCTGCAATACATGCCATTGCGCAGTTCCTTGTATGGGCTCTGCAATCCGATGCGCAGCATCAACGTACCGGTGCTGCTGTCGATGCTTGGCGCTGTGTAGGATAGCGGACCCTCGTACTTGTGAGGCAGTTCCTCAGTAAAATCCACTGGCACATGGTCAAAATCAATCAGATGACGGTCCGGATTTAGGAAAGACTTTTCGTAGGCGGCATCCTCGATATAGAAATTGGCCCAGAAGGTAGAATTGTCGTAGATTGTGGCAAGTGCTATGGGTGAGGCCGCGCCTGCCACATAGGCGCCCGGAGCTAAGTATCCGCGAGTCATATCGCCATCGAATGGAGCAGTGACCGTGCAGTATCCCAGGTTGGTGCGAGCGTTTTGCAGAGCAGCTTTGGCATTTTTGATGTCGGCCTCGGCCTGTTCCATACTGCTCTTGGCCTCGATTACCTGCATTTGGCTTACTGCATCGCTCTCAAGGGCTTTTTTCAAAGCTTCGTAGTTTCGCTGGGCATACTCATAAGCACTCTCTGAGTTAGCTAATGCTGCCTCAGCCTGCTGCACCGCATCCCTGTATTCAGTATCTTCGATTGTAAAAAGCACCTGGCCTTTTCTTACATGGTCGCCGTCTTCAAATCGCTGCGAAGTAAGAGTGCCGCTAACACGCCCCACCACATCCACCGAATTGCGCGCTGTGATGGTGCCAGGGTAGGTCTTGCTGATGAGCACTGAGTCAACCGTAGCCTCAGCCACATCCACCGTCATGGTCTCTGTCTCGCCAGTGGTTTTTTTCTTTTTGTCACAGGAGGCGAGTGTCAATAGCAGCGCGCCTGCGCCTAAGAGTAGAATTTTAGCTTTCATATTTATTATCTATTTATTTCAAAATCTATAATTTTCCCTTCTCTTCACTTGCAATTTGTAATTTGTAATTTGTCACTTGCAATTTGTCACTTGCAATTTGTCGCTTGTCACTTATCTATTGCCAGCCGCCTCCGAGGGCTTGGTAGAGGGTGATAAGGTCAGCGATGGCGTTGCCCTTGGCCACTACCAACTGATTAGCGTAAGTGAGAAGGCTTATTTGCGAGTCGTTTACGTTGATAAAGTCACTCAAGCCGCTCTTATACAGGTTGAGCGAGAGCTCGAGTGATTCTTTGGCGTTGTCCACCACTTTTTGGAGTTCGTCAATGTATTCCAGGTCAAAGAAATAATCACTCATGGCAGTCTCTACCTCGCTCACCGCATTTACGAGTGTGAGATTGTAGTTGTCAATTCCAATTTGCATCTGCTCCTTGGCCGATGCCACAGCTGCCGAGCGTGCAAAACCATCGAATATAGTCCAACTCAGGGTTGGAGCTATGGTATAGCCGAGACTGTGGTTTTTGAACAGATTGTCAATGTCGTGGGCAGCAGTGCTGATTGAGCCAGAAATCGATAGAGTAGGGAGGAAATCCTTCTTGGCAATGCCCAGCGCGGCAGCATATCCAGCCAATGTGTACTCAGCCTCTACAACATCGGGCCTGCGGCGAAGCAGCTCCATCGGCACTCCCACGCTCATAATCTGCTTATATTCTGGCAGTGGGGTAGGATTTTCATCGAGCAGCCCCACCACATCCTCGGGAAACATCCCAAGCAGAATGGCCAGCGAGTTGAGAATTGATCTCTTCGATGAATTGAGACTCGACATTGATGCCAACGTAGAGTAATAAGTGGTGCTGGCCTGGGTCACATCCAATTTCGACGATATGCCTGCTTCGAAGCGAGCCTTGGTCTTGTTGAGCACGTCGAGCTGGCTCTCGATGTTGTACGAGAATACCAGCATTTCATTCTGTATGGTGCGGAATTGGAAATAGGCAGTTGCAATTTTTGCCGCCATTGACACCATTGTGGCATCATATTCGGCTTTCGTAGCATTGTAGCCAGCCTTTGCCTGCTTGGCCTTGGCTGTGATTTTGCCAAATACATCAATTTCCCAGTTCATATCAACCCCTAAGTCGAAATAGGATAGGGTGGTAGGTGCAATGTCTTCCTTAGTGGTCATGCCGGAGGATCGGCTGCGTGTCCATCCTCCGCTAAAGCTTAATTGTGGATAATAGCCGGCGCGAGCTTGCCGCAGGGTCTGCTTGGCCATGGCAATGCGTCGCTGTGCCATCAGCACATCGTAATTGCGGTCAATGCCTATGGTGATAAGGCGGTTGAGAGTTGAGTCGCCAAAAGTTGTCCACCAATGGTCGTCGGTAGGGAGAGTCTGCGACATTCCCAAGTCAGCGGCGTACATCCATGCTTGCGGCATGTCATCGGCTTTTAGTTGCTCCTGGGCAGAGAGCTGTGGGTATATGCCCGCAAATATGCAGGCTATAGCAAGAGATAAATGGTTGAAACGCATATTAACATAAATTGGTATTGTGTTATACTTGAATAACACAATACCAATCTATTAGTTTTTTGCGGAATTGCTAAATTTTTGTCCTTTTTTGGATATTATTTATCGATTAAATTATGTCGAGCACAGCCTTGCTGCCCAGTTCAAAATGCAGTCGCGCTATGCCAAGGTCAAGCTTTGTGTAGGGACCCCAGCCGCTTTTTATCCTTACTGAGCCATCTTCATTAAGTGAAAAATGGAATTTCTGTTGGTTCATGGCCGTGGGCGCAAGCAGAGCACATTCCACTCCTGCGCGAAACCAATCCACTTCCAAATCCTTGGCATCGGCCACTTGGTCGGGCCGCTTGATTTTGTGTGGCACGCCTTGTGTGGCGCCATATCCGATGGCAATCAGGCCGTAAATCTTGTCACCTTCGCGCAGCTCACAATCCACCTTGCCTTTTTTGAAGGTATGGCCTACCCAGCATGTGTTAAGGCCCAGGCTTTGGGCCAGCAGCACTATCTGCTCGCCATAGTATCCGATTTCCGCATCACTGTCTTTTGGACCAGCCATTACGATATAATTGGCTACATTGCTGAATTTGCCATATTTGGCTAAAAACGAACTTCCAAACGCTTGGGACTCGTTGATTGTAAGTTGCATATTCAGGTTGGCTTGGCCATTGAGCTCGCGGATGCGTGTATTGAGTGCGTGTGCCTTTTCCGGCTCTATTTCCCATGGCAGGAACGCCCTTACCGAGTGGCGCATTTTCACCATTTCCAGCAGTATCTCAGCATCTTTTATCATTTTTCCAAATCTATAGGTTAATATGGGATATAACGTAAAAATAATAGAAAAATTATAATCACAAATTCTCAGATGTTTGCCTATACGGCTGGGAGGTCGTGGCCGTTGAGCTTGCGGTAAAGATTCAGCGCATACACATCGGTCATGGCTGAGATATGGTCAACCACGGCCAGCAAGCGGTCGTAGAGCTCAGGAGCATACACATCATATTGCTGAGGTACCTGCGATAGCAGTAAGCGGGAATAATAGAGGTCGGGGTGGGAGATGGCATGGGTGAACTTTTGCAGCAAGAAGGTAATGATGCTGCTGCCTGCCAAATCGATGTCAACCACATTCTGCGATGCGTAGATTTTCCTCCAGGATAGCTCGGTGCATCGGCGGTAGCCAGCCAATTCGCGCTCAGGGAGCCGAGTCAACAGAGAACCCTCGAAATTGCCATCCAGGATGTCCTGCTCATGCTTTATGAAGATTTCTGCGCAGCAATCCACCAATCTGCCAATTACGCACGAGCGCATATAGCCTACGCGCTCATTGGGATCCTCAATTGAGGCCATCACGGTGTGGATATGTTGCTGACGCTCATCCTCGAAGAATGACAACAGAGCCCCAGTCACTTCGTCGGTTGTAAGGATTCGCAGTTTGTGGGCATCCTCGATATCCATTACTTCATAGCAAATATCATCGGCTGCCTCCACGATATAAACCAAGGGATGGCGGGCGTAAACCACTGAGCCATCTGTTTGCTCAAATCGGCGCATTCCCAGGCGGTCAGCCACTTTGATAAAGCTCTCGCGCTCGCTATCGAAGAAGCCGAACTTGCCCTTGGTGCCAGCATGGCTTGAATCGTAAGGATATTTCACAATAGAGGCCAGCATAGAATAGGTCATGGCAAAGCCTCCCGGGCGCCGACCCTTGAACTGATGTGTAAGCAGTCGGAAGGCATTAGCATTGCCCTCGAAATTGGCAAAGTCAGCCCACTGCTGAGGTGTGAGCTGATCTTTAAGCACTTGGCCCTCGCCTTCGGTGAAGAAGGTCGAGATGGTCTTTTCACCAGAATGTCCGAATGGCGGATTGCCAAGGTCATGGGCCAGACAGGCGGCTGCCACAATGTCGCCAAGGTCTCCTAATTTGTCGCGCCAAGGTTCATTGGCATATTTTGATTGCAGGGAAATGCTCACGGTATCAGCCAAGCTTTTGCCTACGCACGCTACCTCAAGCGAGTGAGTGAGGCGGTTGTGGACGAAGATGCTCCCTGGAAGGGGCATCACTTGGGTTTTGTTTTGCAATCGGCGGAACGGTGAGGAGAATACCAACCGGTCGTAGTCGCGGCGGAAATCGCTGCGCACGCGTCCCTTCTTGGGGTCATGATAGTCCTCAAGTCCGAATCGCAAATCATTTATGAGCAAATCCCACTCCATAATATTACGTCTTACGTTTTACGTTTTACGTTTTACGTTTTAAGAAATAGGTTTTCAGATGACTTTTAGGTAAATGTTAAAATAGTGTCGGTATAATAAATATATTTCTTAATACTTAATACTTAATACTTAACACTTAATACTTAATACTTAATACTTAACACTTAACACTTAATACTTAACACTTAATACTTAATACTTAATACTTAATACTTAACACTTAACACCAAATAAAAATGTATTTCTTAAAACGTAAAACGAAAAACTTAAAACCCGTAGCATAGGCGTAGGCCTATGCTACTAAGGCTTTTGTGATAAAGTAGCCGCCCACGACCAGCCAGATGTAGATGATGCCAGCCAAGTAGAAGGGCTTGGCGCCTGCCTGCTTGAATTTGTCGAAGCTGGTCTCTGCGCCAAGGGCTGTCATGGCCATAGTCAGCATGAAGTTGTCGAGGCCATTGATGCTATCAGTGAAAAACTTCAGACCTTCGGCTGGAATTTGAGGCATAGCTTGCAGCATCGAGTTGATGCCAATTACCAACAGGAAGCCGAATGCAAACCAAGGTATGGTGATTTTGCTCTTGCCACCCTCTGCGTCCTCGCGCTTGCTGCGCACTTTGCCCAGGACAAAGCCCATGACCAGAAGCAGCGGAGCCAGCATCATCACGCGGATCATCTTGGTGATAGTGGCATTGTCGGCGATGCCAATCATGCCGTCTGGGTCCATGGCGTTGCCGCCGCCTACCACATGGGCTACCTCGTGGAGGGTGGAGCCTGTGAATACAGCCATCTGGTGGGGAGTCATGTCAAACACCCCTGCGCGATAAAGCACTGGATAAAGAAACATCGACAGGGTGCCGAAGATTACCACCGTAGATACTGCGATAGCGGTCTTGTAAGGTTGGCACTTTACTACTGGCTCTGCGCCCAACACCGCTGCTGCGCCGCAGATGGCGCTGCCTGTGCTCACCATTAAGGTGGTGTCAGAGTCCATCTTCAGCATCTTGCCTGCAAGATAGCCAATCAGCATTGTGCCGCAGATGATGATAACGTCCATCAATATTGCGGGCGCGCCGATTTCAAGCACTTGTTGGAATGTCAAGCGGAAACCATACAGGATGATACCCCAGCGGAGCACCTGCTTGGTGCAGAACTTGATGCCAGGTACCCATGTGTCGGGCAGATGATTGCGAAGGCTGTTAGCATACAACATACCCAACACGATACCCACAATCAGAGGGCTAAGGCTAAGATCCTTTACCCACTGGAATTCGCTTATATAGCAAGCCGAAAATGAGAACAGTGCGATTAGAAGGACGCCATGCCATACGGCCGCTCTTTTTTCCGTAATTTTCATTTATATAGGTTGATTTTTTTGGTTATTATCTTTTTCGTGAGTGCAAAGTTACGAAATATATCTTAATTTTATGACAACTACGAAATAAAAACTGACAACTTTTTCGTAACTTTGCATAGTGTAATAATGTTTTTACATTTGTTATATTAATAATGGTTTAAACCCATTCTATTAATATTTAACCCCATTCTATTATTAATGGTCTATTAAAGCTATAGACTAAAGACTAAAGACTAAAGACCAAAGACTAAAGACCAAAGACCAAAGACTAAAGACTATAGACTATAGACTAAAGACTAAAGACCAAAGACTAAAGACCAATTATGGCAAAGATCAACGATATAAATCCAAATCAGGAGCGCACAGTGCTCGTAGGCCTCGTCACTCCGCAGCAGCCCGAGGAAAAGGCCATGGAATACATTGCCGAACTTGCCTTTTTGGCTGAAACGGCTGGCGCATATCCTGTGAAGTCGTTTTTCCAAAAGGTGGATTATCCCAACCCGCGCACCTTCGTGGGCAAGGGCAAGCTGGAGGAAATCGCCAAGTATGTCGAGGAGAATGACATCGAGTTGGTAATCTTCGATGATGACCTTACCACCAAGCAGGTGGCCAACATTGAAAATGCCCTAAAAGTAAAAATTCTTGACCGCACCAGCCTTATTCTTGATATTTTTGCTAATCGTGCGCAGACTGCCACTGCTAAAACCCAGGTTGAGTTGGCTCAGTATCAATACCTCCTGCCGCGACTGACCAGAATGTGGACTCACCTTGAGCGTCAGCGAGGCGGTATCGGTATGCGTGGTCCTGGCGAAACTCAGATCGAGACAGACCGCCGAATTATCCTCGACCGCATAGCGCGCCTAAAGGCTGAGTTGGTGGCTATCGACAAGCAGAAAGCTGTGCAGCGCAAGAATCGCGGCAAACTTACCCGAATTGCCTTGGTTGGATATACCAATGTGGGCAAAAGCACACTGATGAATCTGCTTAGCAAGAGCGAGGTGTTTGCCGAGAACAAGCTGTTTGCTACTCTCGACACTACTGTGCGCAAGGTAGTAATTGAAAATTTGCCTGTGCTCCTCACCGACACGGTAGGTTTCATCCGCAAGCTGCCAACACACCTTGTAAATTCATTTAAGTCAACCCTCGATGAGGTGCGCGAGGCCGACCTGCTGATTCATGTAGTGGATATCTCGCACCCCAATTTCGAGGAACAGATTCAGGTTGTTGACAAGACCTTAAGCGAAATTTGCGAAGGCAATGACAAGCCAATGATAATAGTGTTCAACAAGATTGATGCTTTCAGTTACAAGCCTAAGGATGAGGATGACCTCACCGAAGCCACTCGCGAGAATGTCAGTCTCGAAGAACTTGAAAAGAGCTGGATGAGTCGCCTTGGCGACAATTGCGTGTTCATCTCTGCCAAGAAGAGCATCAACATCGACAAGCTCAAGCAGCTTATCTACGACAAGGCCAAAGCCATCCACATGGAGCGCTTCCCCTACAATGACTTCCTCTTTGAAACCTACGAGCCCCTTGATGATAACCCATGAAAGAATTTGAAATTACCACAAAAATAATAGAGATGCGCGAGGACGAGCTTCCCGCCGAGCTCTACCAATTAGTGCAAGCCGCCAAGGGCATGACCCATAAGAGCTATGCACCTTACAGCCACTTCCATGTGGGCGCAGCCATCTTACTGAGCAATGGCGAAATTGTGACTGGCGCCAACCAGGAGAACGTAGCCTATCCCAGCGGCACCTGCGCCGAGCGCTCAGCTTGCTATTATGCCAATGCCAACAATCCCGACGAGCGCTTTGTGGCCATAGCCATCGCTGCCCGCGATGCAAGCGGCGAATATGTGATTGACCCCGTAAGCCCCTGCGGAGCCTGTCGCCAAGCCCTTCTCGAATATGAAAACAAGGCCAAGCAACCCATCCGCGTTATCCTCGTGGGTCGCGAAAAGGTCTATCTAATCGACAGCATCCGCTCACTCCTCCCCCTCGCCTTCTCCGAATTCTAAAAATTTTAAGTATATATTCAGATTAGAATTAAATTATAATATTGTATTTGCCAACCCCGTAGGGGTTGTTTCAAATAGTCTGTATTAAGGATTTTCCAACCCAACCCCGTAGGGGTTGTTTCTCAATAACTTAACAACCCCTACGGGGTTGGGGGGAAGGGAGAATACCAATAGACTAATTGAAAGAATCCCTACGGGATTCAAGGATAAGAATAGTTTAAATTTAATTCGGTATTATACTTATTCTCCGAATTTTAATTTTTTGAGAGGCATAAAATAAGAGCTGCTCCACTTGGGTGGGCAGCTCTTCGTATTTCTCTCGTCTTTTTAGCTTTACATGAAAAGGCTTTGGAGCGGGGCGCTCACGTCGAGCAGCCAATCGTAGATTGGGCTTACCAATCCCAGGAAGAGGATGCCAGCCACGCAAATCCACATGCCAAGGCGCTCGCTCAGCGAGCTCTTGAACTCGGGAATCACAGGCTCGTCGGGGCTGATAAACATCGCCTTTACCACCAGCAGATAGTAGTAGAGCGATACGATGGTATTGATCAAAGCGATAAGCACCAAGATATAGATTGGAATTGAACCCTGATTGATGGCCCCGGTGAAGATGAAGAACTTCGAGAAGAAGCCTGCAAACGGAGGAATACCTGCCAATGAGAACATTGCCAGCATCATTGCCACCGAAAGGCGAGGATTCGTCTTGTAGAGACCACGATAGTCGTCCATGCTCAGCTTGCCAGTCGCGTTCTCAATTGCTTGGATCACGCCGAAGGCACCGAGGTTGCTGAAGATGTAAACCAAGATGTAGTACATCATGGCACCTGCGCCCATGGCATTGTAAGCTATGATGCCAAGCATGATGTAGCCAGCCTGCGATACCGACGAGAAAGCCAGGAATCGCTTCATGTTCTTCTGGCGGATGGCGAAGAGGTTACCAACAGTGATGGTGAGAATGATGAGTACATACATCATCCACTCCCAGATATTATGGTAAACAGCTCCGAAGCATTGAGCCAAAATCACCATGAAGGCAAAGGCTGCTGCGCCCTTGGATATTACCGACAGATAAGAGGTGACCGAGGTGGGCGCGCCTTGATAAACGTCGGCTGTCCAGAGGTGGAAGGGAACCAGCGAAAGCTTGAATCCCATACCGGCAATCACAAAAGCGATGGCGATGCACAGCAGAGTGCTGTGCTGGCCAAACATCGAATAGTAAATGCTCTGGAAATATAGCGAACCAGAAAGCGCGTAAACGAAGCTCAGACCCATCATGAACACTGCCGATGAGAATACGGCGGTGAGAATGTACTTGATTGCAGCCTCGCTGCTCTCGTAGCGGTTCTTGTCGAGGGCAACCATTGCAGCCAACGGCAGCGATGCACTCTCAAGACCGATGATGAAGAGCAGGAAGTGGCGGCTCGATATCATCAGATACATGCCGAAGAGCGTGACGAGAAGCAACTCGTAGAACTCGCCTCGGCGCATTATCATCATATCGGTATCTGCCCAGCGGATTGACTGAATGAGCACGATCACCACGCCCACATTCAGGATGCACTTGATGGCAGTGATTGCGGGACTCGACACGTACATGCCTGCAAATGCTGCAACATCGCCCGTGCCAAGGAAGCAAGTGAAGAATCCGCCCACCGTAATCACCAGCATCAGCAAGGTAGCCACAACTGGCAGCCCCTTGCCCGAACGCTGAGGCATAAAGGTGTCGTAGAGAAAGACTAACAGGAACACGATTAGCAGTGCTATTTCCTGCTTCAAAGCGAAAAATTGTGAGTAATCCATTGCTAAGTATCCTTTAATTTAGTCCTAATACTGTGAAGATCTCAGGCGAGAACGTTGTCTTAATCAAATCCACGAAGAAGTTGGGGAAGCAGCCGATGCCTGCAACGCATACGATGAGCGTTACGGTCGACAGGCGCTCCCACCATACTGCATCGGTAAGCTGGCGATGATGGTCATCCTGCACGGGACCAAACAGCAGCTTGCCAACAACTCGCAGGATGTAAACTGCGGTGATCACAATCGAGCAGCAAGCCACGATGGTGAAGGCGCGGTGGAAGAAGTCGGCATGTTCGAACGAACCAACGAAGATGGTCATTTCAGCCACAAAGCCGCTCAGACCTGGCAAGCCGAGCGATGCCATACCGGCAATCACATAGCATACTGCCAAGTAGGGCATAATCTGCATCAAGCCTCCCATCTCGCGGATGTCGCGGGTATGGGTGCGTCCGTAGATCATGCCAATCAAGGCGAAGAAGAGGGCTGTCATCAAGCCGTGGCTGAGCATCTGCATGATAGCGCCAGTCATGGCGGTGGTATTGAGCATCAGGATGGCGAAGAGCACAAGGCCGCAGTGCGATACCGACGAGTAAGCATTGATATACTTGAGGTCGGTCTGCACACACGCGCTAAATGCGCCGTAAACCACCGAGATACCAGTGAGGATAAGGAAAATCCAAGCCAAATCGTTGGCTGCCTGTGGCATCAGATAGATAGCCACACGGAAGCAACCATAGCCGCCAAGCTTCATCAGCACGCCTGCGTGGAGCATCGACACTGCTGTGGGGGCCGATGCGTGACCATCAGGGCTCCATGTGTGGAAGGGGAACATTGCGCCTAACACGCCGAAACCAACAAAGGTAAGGGGGAAGAGGAAGTTCTGCCAGTCATGGTCGATCGCATTGTTCTCGGCAATCTCCAGCAGGTTCCAGGTATGCTCGCCGCCTACGCTGCTGTGGTAGTAAATACCAATCAAGCCAAGCATCAGGAAGGCAGAGCCGCCCATCAGCATCAGCGTAAGCTTCATGGCCGAGTATTCCTTGCGACCCGAGCCCCATACGCCGATCAGCAGGTACATGGGGATGAGCGCAACCTCGTAGAACATAAACATTGTGAACAGGTCGATCGAGATAAAGAATCCGAACACACCAGTTGACAGCAGGATCAGCCATAGGAAGAATTCCTTAGGCATATCGATTTTCCAGCTCGCAAACGAGCCAGCAAACACGATAATCGAGCTCAGCAGCAGCATGGCTATCGAGATGCCATCAACGCCGACTGCCAAATGGATATTGAGTGGGGCAAACCACATCCATGAGCCTGTGTAGAGCATAGGCTCGGTGGCGCCCCCCGCACGCAAGCGCAGATAATCGCAAAGCACCCATATCGACAGGCTCATCAGCATCAACGAGCCCACAACGGCAACAGTGCGCACCTGCTTGACATCACGGCAGAGGCCCAACCCGGCCAGCATCAGCACGGGTATCACCACGAAGTAGATCAAAATATTATCAAACATTGCAGAAAGTCTTATGATAGGTTATGCACCATTGATTTACAATATTACAAACAGCACTCCGATACCGCCAAGAACCAAGGCTCCGATGAGGTAGATCCAGACATACATCTGCACCTGACCGCTCTGCAGGCCGCGGATTGCGTAGCTGGCCTTGTTGGTAATGATGGCGAAGCCGTCCATGGTGCCGTCGATGATATGGCGGTCAAACCAAGCGATAGGCTTGCAAATGCCGTTGAAGATTATCTTATGAGTAATGAACAGGTAGAGCTCATCCCAGTAGAAGCGGTGGTAGCACCAATCCCACAGGCGCGGCAGAGCTGCTTGCATCTTGTCGGGCAGCGAATTCTCCTTGCAATACATCTTCCAAGCGATGAAGATGCCGATACAAGCTACCACAACGCTGCATACCATGATAATCCAGTCGTAGTGGATATGGTAGGGCATGCGGTTCCAGCTTACGAACTCACCGAAAGGAATCCAACCGCACACGCAGGTCACGGCTGCCAGGAAGATGAGCGGGAAGTGCATTGCCACGGGCGCCTCGTGAGGTGTGTGACCGTGAGTGCAGTCATGCTCTTTCCACCAGAAGATGAGGTAGTAGAGGCGGAACATGTAGAATGCAGTCAGACCGGCGCAAATTGTCATCCAAGCTCCCATGAACGGACTCCAAGCGTAGGCTGCCGACAGGATTTCGTCCTTTGAGAAGAAGCCCGAGAATGGAGGAATACCAGCGATGGCCAAGCAGCCAATCAGGAATGTCCAGTGGGTAATGGGCATGTATTTGCGCATACCGTGCATGGCTGTGTAGTCGTTGCTGTGTACGGCATGTATCAGAGCGCCAGCTCCCAAGAAGAGGAGGGCCTTGAACATAGCGTGAGTAAACATGTGGAACATCGACGCCATGTAGCCTACGCCGTGGTGGCATACCTCGCCATTGCCGAGGCTGGCTACGCCGAGCGATACCATCATGAATGCAATCTGAGAAATAGTGGAGAAGGCAAGCACGCGCTTGATATCCACCTGGGTGCAAGCCACCATCGCCGCATAGAAGGCTGTGACAGCGCCCACGACAGCGATAAATACCGTAGAGCTGTATTCAAGCATGTAAACCGGGAACATTCTTGCTACCAAGAACACACCAGCCACAACCATCGTAGCAGCGTGGATAAGTGCTGATACTGGGGTAGGACCCTCCATAGCGTCGGGCAGCCAAATATGCAGCGGCATCATGGCCGACTTGCCCATACCGCCGATGAAGATCAGAACCAACGCCCAGGTCAGAACCGATGCGCCCATAAAGGTTGCGCCTCCTGTGCTGGCAAGTACCCAGCTCGGGTCAGTAGTAAGCTGGATGAAGTCGAAGGTCTGCGCGTACCAGCTGAGCACCAAGATGCCAATCAGGAAGCCAAGGTCGGCAAAGCGGGTAACGATAAACGCTTTCTTCGATGCTGACACTGCCGAAGGCTTGGTGTAATAGAAGCCGATGAGCAGATATGAGCTGGCACCCACGAGCTCCCAGAAGATGTACATCTGGAAAATGTTGGTAGCCACTACCAAGCCCAGCATTGAGAAGCTGAAGAGGCTCAAGAATGCGTAATAGCGCTGGAAACCCTTTTCTCCCTCCATATAGCCGAGCGAATACACATGCACCATAAATGAAATGGTGGTGATTACAATCAGCATCAAGGCCGAAATGGGATCGAGCAAGAAGCCCAGCTTGATCACGAGCGAGTCGGTGAACTGCAGCCATGTCTGATTGAACATAATGGCCTGCAAGCGTTCGCCGGTCTCTGCATTCACAAAGCTCGGGTCGAAATAATAAGTAAAGGCTGTGATGTACGACAGCACCAATGTGGTGCCCAGTCCCAAGCAGCCAAGCCACCCCGCCAGCTTATGGCTCATCTTGCAGCCGACAATGCCAAGCAGCAAGAACATGAATAGGGGGATGACCAAAATTAGTAATGGTAATATCGGACTCATAGCACTTAAAATTTCATAGTGTTAAGGCCTTGCACATCCACATTTCGCACTTGGCGGAAGATGTTGATGATGATCGCTATGGCCAGAGCTGTTTCGGCAGCGGCTATCGCGATGGCGAATAGGGTGAAGAACATGCCCTCGGTGTCGCCTGGGAAGAGGTAACGGTTGAAAAGGGCAAAATTTACATCCACGGCATTGAGCATCAGCTCAAGCGAAATCAGGATGGCAATCATGTTCTTGCGTGTGATAAATCCATACACGCCGCAGCAGAACATTATCAGGGTGGGAATCAGCCACCATATAAGTCGTATCTCCATAGTGGTAATTCTCAACGTTTGCGGGCGATTACTACGCCACCGATTATACATGCAAGCAACAATACGCTTATAGCCTCAAAGGGCAGCAGATACTGCGCATAGCCTGTGCCCATCAGGGTGTGACCCAGTTGATCCATTGTCTGGGGCTCCATGTGGGGCATGCGGGCATAGCTGAGGCCGCGCGCTACCAAGGCATAGCCTGCGAATAGGAACATGACCACGGCGGCGGCCAAGCCCAACAGGCGGCTCTTGGAGGTAAGTTTCTCGGTATTGTCACCGGGCTTGCTCGTCAGCAGCACTGCAAAGACGAACAGCACCACAATGCCGCCGGCGTACACCGCTATCTGCACCGCACCCAAGAACTCGTAGCCCAGCATAAAGTAGAGTGCGGCGGCTCCGAATAGGGTGAACAGCAGATATGTGGCCGCACGCAAAATCTTGCGGGTGGTGACAGTCAGTACCGAGCAGATGACCATCACCGCGGCGATGATCACATACAGAATGATACTTCCTACTGAATCCATATAATGATTTGATTTATTATTTTCTTATCTTTTCGATTTAAATCGATTTAATCCGATTTATATCGATTTATCTCGATTATACCTTGCCTTCTCTTTCGGCTTTGGCTTTGAGGGCAGCTTCTACCTTGGCCAGCTTGGCCTCGGCTGCTGCCTTGGCCTCGGGTGTCTCGGCGGTCTCTACTGCCTTGCGCAGATTGGCAAGCACTGCGGCTGTCTTATCCACAGCTCCCGCTGCAGGGGCAGCTGCTTTTTGAGCAGTTGCTGGGGTTGCTGGTGCTTTAGCCTCGGTTGATGCAACTGGTCGGCCAGCGTTAGTGGTCGCTCCGGCTGGCTTGGCGCCTGCTGCTTTGGCTGCCGCTGCTTTAGCTGCGGCTGCCTTTGCGGCTGCCAGTTTGGCCTCTTTTTCAGCCAGGATCTTAGCCTTCTCCTCCTCGGTGGGCTCGGGCTCGGGTTTCTCAGGCAGATAGTTGAGCTTCTTGAGCAGCTTGTCGCGTGTGAACACCGCCTGCTCGAAGTCGTTGCTGAATTCCAGAGCATCAGTCGGGCAATTGGTCACGCACAACTGGCAGAATGTGCAGCTGCCAAGGTCGTAGAAATATTTGTCAAGCTTCTTTTTCTTGCGACCGTCCCATGTGTCTATGGTCTTGGTCTCCAAGGCGATGGTGCCGTTGGGGCAGACGCGCTCGCAGGTGCCGCAGGCTATGCACTTGTGGTTGCCCTCAGCATCATATTTGAGCTGCAGGATGGCGCGGAAGCGCTCGGGCCACTTGTATGTAGTGCGGTCTTCTGGATAAAATTCTGTGATTTTTGGGGTTACAAATTCCTTGCCAGTCACCTGCATGCCCTTCAGTAGGCTGCTGATGCCTGAGCCCAGAGATTTGAAATAGTCTTTTACGCTACCCATGATTTATATTGTGGTTTATTTTGATTTCTAATCTTTGATCTGGCCGCCCACAATATCGAGGAGCTCGCTGGTGATGGCAGCCTGGCGCAGCTTGTTGTATTCGAGCTGCAATTGGTCGAGGAGTTTCTTGGCGTTGTCGTTGGCGCTTTGCATGGCTATTACGCGGGCGGCCTGCTCGCTTACTCGGTTCTCGCAGAATACCTCCTGCATAGTCGAGAGCATGAACATTGGTAGCGCTGCAGCAAAGATTGCCTCAGGCGAAGGCTCGAAGATGTAGGGCTTGTTGAGCTGGGCTTTCTGCCCCTTGCCGAACATATCGGGCGAAATAGGAAGTATCTGGTCGGCGCGCGGACGCTGACGGCTGAGCGAAATGAAGTTCATGTAAACCAAGTCAACTCGGTTGACCTCATGGCTGGTGAACATATTTACCAGCACATCATTGAACTCCTTGATTTTAGCTCCATCGCTCTTGGAGTTGACCCATGTATTGGGCATCACGGTGATATGGCTGTCGGCGAATTTTGCCACGGCCTTGGCCATTTTCTTGCCCACTGGGTAAATGTCGATTTTCACATTGTCGCCCACGCTGGCGCGCAGCTCGGCGATATGCTCTTTGAGGTACTTGGCAATGTTCACATTGTAAGCGCCGCACAGGCCATCGTCGCTGCCCAGGACCACCAGGGCGATTTTCTCTACAGGCGTAACCTCAGTCAACGGCGACGAGAAACTGGCGTCAGCGCTCAGTAGATTGCCAATTATAGCTTCTATTTGGTTGCGAAAGGGCAACAGGCGCTTGAACTCGCTCTCTGCCTTGTGCATTTTGGCCGAAGAAATCATCTTCATGGCGCCTGTGATTTTTTCTGATGAGGCTACCGATCCGATGCGTCCTTTTAATTCTCGTAGTGTTGCCATTGTTTGGGTTTTAGTTTTTTTCTTTTAAATTGGAGCTTAAATTATAAGCCTCAGAGTTATATGAGGACTCGCTGACGCCGAGCCAACAGTGGCTTTAATTATGGCTTGTTGAAGCCACTGCTGGCACTGCGTTAGCGTGCCGAAATTATTCTGCTAAGGCGCCTGCCACTTGGGTGGCTGCCTCGGTTAGCTTCTTTTGCACATCGTCGGTAATCTTGCCGGCGCGGAGCACGTCGAGCACATCCTCCTTGTTGGCGGCATGCAGGCGCTGCAGCAGCTGCTTCTCAAACTCTGCCACCTTGGTCAGAGGCACATTGCCGAGCAGGCCGTTTACGCCGCAATAGATCAAGGCTACCTCGTCGGCCACCTCGATGGGGTGGTACTGGGGCTGGATGAGCAGACGCTCATTCTTGCGGCCCTTGTCGATTACGCGGGCAGTCACGGCATCGATATCGCCACCGAACTTGGTGAACGATTCCAACTCGCGGAACTGAGCCTGGTCAATCTTCAAGGTACCAGCCACCTTCTTCATCGACTTGATCTGAGCGTTGCCACCCACACGAGATACCGAAATACCCACGTTGATGGCTGGGCGGATACCACGGTTGAAGAGGGCTGTCTCCAGATAAATCTGACCGTCGGTAATTGAGATTACGTTGGTGGGGATGTAAGCCGACACGTCGCCAGCCTGGGTCTCGATGATTGGGAGGGCAGTAAGCGAGCCGCCGCCCTTAACCAGAGGCTTCAGCACTGCGGGCAGGTCGTTCATAGTGGCTGCAATCTTATCATTGTCGATAATCTTGGCAGCGCGCTCGAGCAGACGCGAGTGGAGATAGAAGATATCGCCAGGATATGCCTCGCGGCCCGATGGGCGCTTCAGAATCAGAGAGATCTCACGATAAGCCACAGCTTGCTTCGACAGGTCATCGTACACGATGAGAGCGTCGCGGCCAGTGTCGCGGAAGTACTCGCCGATGGCTACGCCTGCGAAAGGCGAATAATAGCGCATTGATGCCGAATCAGATGCCGAGGCAGATACTACCACGGTGTAATCCAGAGCCCCATACTTGCGCAGGGTGTCAACGGTTGCGGCAATCGTCGAGGCTTTCTGGCCGATAGCCACATAGATGCAATATACAGGCTTGCCAGCTTCGTAGTTGGCTCGCTGGTTGATTATGGTGTCGATTGCGATGGCAGTCTTGCCAATCTGGCGGTCACCGATGATGAGCTCGCGCTGGCCTCGGCCGATGGGCACCATCGAGTCGATGGCCTTGATGCCGGTCTGCAGCGGCTGGTTCACAGGCTGGCGGTAGATTACGCCCGGGGCCTTGCGCTCCAGAGGCATACGCAGCAGCTCGCCAGTGATAGGTCCGCGACCGTCGATAGGCTCGCCAAGCACATTGATAACGCGGCCCAGCAGACCTTCGCCCACGGGAATCGAAGCGATTTCGCCCGTGCCGCGCACTGTCATATTCTCGGTGACTTTGTTTACGTTGTTGAGCAAGATGACACCTACGTTGCTTTCCTCCAGGTTGAGGGCCACGCCCTTCACCCCGTTTTCGAACTCCACGAGTTCGTTGGCGCGCACGTT
This sequence comes from Bacteroidales bacterium, assembly GCA_020860515.1. GTDB lineage: Bacteria > Bacteroidota > Bacteroidia > Bacteroidales > Muribaculaceae > CAG-873. The sequence continues at coordinate 43,427 of JAJBUG010000058.1, forward strand.
GTCCAGTCCATAGACGTGGGCCACGCCGTCGCCGACTTCGAGCACTGTGCCTACTTCCTCGAACGACACTTTCTTGTTGACGTCCTCGAGCTGCTGTTTCAGTACTGCCGATATCTCGCTTGGGTTAATCATTTTATTTGTTTAAGAGTTTGAGACGTAGTTGTTTCAATTCATTCTTTACCGAGGCGTCTAAGCGCTCGTTGTCAATGTCGATGACGAAGCCTCCGATCAAATCGGGGTCAACCTCCTGCGAGAACTCCATCTTAGCCCCCTTCAGGTGGCTTTGAATGAGCTTTTTCAAGCGGTCGAGTTCGGCATCTCCCATTGGGGCTGCAGCAATCACCTTTACGCGATAGATGTTCTGAGCCTCGCGGTACACCTTTTGGTAAGCCGAGGCTATTTCACGGACCAAGTCGAGGCGCCGATTCTCTTTCAGCACTCTGATGAGGTCGTCGATCATCTTGTCGCCTGGCTTAGCTTGGCTCGCGGTCACGATCAAGGCCTCCTTGTCAGCATCGCTGACGAAGGGGTTCTTTATCGCAGCGCTCAGCTGAGGCTCGGCTGCAAAGGCTCCCTCGAGCGCACGCATGTGCTCGTAGAGCTCTTGGGCCAGGCTGCGACTTGATGCCACCTCATAGAGGGCCTTGGCGTAGCGCCTTGGAATTAGTCCTTGATCCATATCAGTTATTGCTTTCCATTTGGTCAAGTAGCTGGCCTACAAGCTTGGCTTGCGCCTTCTGGTCGGCCATCTCTTGCTTTACTACTTTTTGGGCTATCTGAAGCGCGAACTCGCTCACTGAGTCGCGGAACTGCTGCTCGGCCTCTTTTTGCTGCTGGGCAATCGAAACCTTGGCTTGCTCCATCACTTTCTGAGCTTCCTTTTGAGCCTCGCTGCGTGCGTCTTCGATGATTTGATTCTTGATCTTCTCGGCATCACGCATCATGTCGCTCTGCTGTTTCTGCGCTTCTTTGATGTATTTTTGTGCCTCCAGGTGGGCGTTGTCAAGCTGCTCTTTGGCATTTTGCGCGTACTCCACACCTTTGTCAATGAGGTCGGCTCGGGAGTCAAGTCCCTTGAGGATGGCAGGCCAGGCATATCTCCACAATATCAGGAAGAGGATGCCGAAGCTGATGAACATCCAGAATATTAAGCCGAAATCAGGCGTGAATAGTTCCATATGCTAAGATCAGCCGATTAGTCACACAAGAAAATTGCAAGGAGCGAAACGATGACAGCGAAAAGTGCAACACCCTCAACCAGGGCGGCGATTACGATCATGTTGCTGCGGATGTCACCACTTACCTCAGGCTGGCGGGCGATTGATTCCATTGCGCTGCCGCCAATCTTACCGATACCGATACCAGCGCCGATGGCTGCTACGCCTGCGCCGACACTTGCTCCGAGGCCTGCGAGGGCCGATGCTGCTAAAATTCCTAACATAATTGTAAGTTTTTGAATGGTTTATTTTTATTGTTTAATTTTTAATTTTGAGTTCTCCGAGTTCTCCGAGTTCTCTGAGTTCTCTGAGTTCTCCGAGTTCTCCGAGTTCTCTGAGTTCTCCGATTTTTTATACTAATGCTTCTTCAATCTGCTTGCCTACGCTCTCGTGCTTGTGCTCGCCATGCTCCCTGACTTGTGCCAGTGAGATGAACAGAGTGCTAAGCATCGTGAACACATAAGCCTGGATAAAGCTTACCAGCACATCGATCAGAAGCATAAATACTGAGAATACTACCGAGATCACCGTTGTGGCACCGCCAACGACCGGATTGATTGCTGAGAAGATGAAAATCAGCAGGGTCAGCACAATCACAATCATGTGGCCGCCCATCATGTTGGCGAACAGACGGACTGTCAGCGCAGCGGGCTTGGTGAACATGCCGAACACCTCAATCACTGGCATGATTGGGATTGGCACCTTAAGCCACAGTGGCACATCGGGCCAGAAGATTTCCTTCCAATATTCCTTGGTGCCGCAGATGTTGGTGATCAGGAATGTAATGATCGAAAGCACCAGTGTGATGGCAATGTTGCCAGTCAGGTTGGCGCCGCCGGGGAATATTACCACCAGGCCTAAGAGGTTCATGCCGAGGATGAACCAGAACACGGTCATCAGGTAGGGGGCAAAGCGGGCGGTATTCTCTTTGAGAGTGCTCTTGATGACGCCGTTGTACACAAACTCGTTGCATACCTCGATTGCACCCAAGCCTTTGCGCGGGGCCTTGAAGCCTTTGCGCTTGTACCAGCCTGCAAGCCACAGCAGTAAGCCGCCTACCAATAGAATGGTCACCCACAGGGCTGCCACGTTCTTGGTGATAGAGAAGTCCCAGGGGCGGTATTCTTCCTGGCTGCCGTCGGGCTTGGTGATAATCTGCACGCACTTGCCCTTGTGAGGGCTGTCAGGCCCAGCGAGCATAAAGGTGCAGTCGCCATCCACGTAGGGCACGCCTGGTTTGCGGATATGGGCGCTTGAGAAGCATTTCAAGCCTCCATCCTTGGCCCAGACAATCACGGGGAGCGGAATGCGCTTATCATGGCAGAAAGGCACTTCCCACCCGTAGGCATCGCCGAGGTGCTCAAAGATAATCTCCTTGGGGTCGATTTCCGAGCTCTCCGAGTGCTCTAAGCTCTCCGAGTGCTCCGCGAACCCATAAGATATCCCTGGCATCAACAAGGCTGCAATGAAGGCGAATATGTAAAATAGCCGTTTCATACCTTTGAATTAATAAATGCACACCGACACCACATTATTGTCTATATCGGCCAACCCTCCAGGCACTGCAAGCTCATGCTCCGTGCCCTCAGGATCAGTGTAGGCCACTGTGCCGGGAGCCAGCGTGGACACCATGCTGGCATGGCGGTCAAGCACAGTGAACGCACCCATGGTGCCAGGAAGAGTGACCTTCTTGGCCTGTCCCTCGAATACGATCTCTTGAGCCGATATAATCTTTAATGTCATATCTTTTTTGTTTATTAGTGTTTTGGTGATTTGGTGATTTGGTGATTTAGTGTTTTGGTGTTTTGGTGTTTTGGTGTTTTGGTG
>JAJBUG010000035.1:0-45540 GCA_020860515.1 Bacteroidales bacterium
TGGATTTCCTGAGGATCTTCCGATCCTCGGCTCTCTCTTGTACTACTTCGTATCTCCATTGCAATGCTTTCAATGTCCTCTGTGTTTGCCCCTCGGGGCGAAACAGCTTTTTGCGTTTCTGAGCGAAACAGCGGTGCAACTTAGCGTTAGCGATCTCGCTGTCGTTTGCGACTGCAAAGTTACGACAATTTTTCGGATTGACCAAATTTTTCGTGAACTTTTAGCAAACTTTCAATGTTTTGATGTTTTGGCTTGCTTGCCGCCGCCCTTCCTCCGAAAAGCGAGTGCAAAGTTCGGAATTTTTCCCGAATTGACCAAATTTTTCCGCAATTATTTTTCACAATTTGATGCTAATTTTTGTTACACTCCTGACTTACAATCTCATACATTAAAGACGAGAATCTACGAACTCACGAGAATCTACGAAAAGAATCGTAGATTCTCGTGAGTTCGTAGATTCTCGTCTTCAAATAAACATATAAACAAAAATTTTGGGGTCTTTGTGGTTTTTGTGTTTTTGTCAGCCCCGCAGGGATAACTCTAATCTACGAAGGGGATAGGGGCGAAGCCGTTCGAGATGAGCTGGAACAAAATAATCAACGAAGCAGCTAACGCTATAATAAATATTATTCCTGCTCCAATCAAGGTACCCTTTTGAGCCGAACGCCAATTGAATATTACTGTGCCCGAAAGCCAACAGATCGCACCGAACAGCACCAAACCGCAAATGCACATCAGCATCGACCAAGTGCATTGCAGCACCGACGCCGCTCCTACAGGGATTGCCATTAAGGCGCCCAAGCCCCCAACCCCAAAAATGGCGAAGCCTATGAGAAAGAAGATACTAAATATCAGACCGATTGCCCAGCCTCCGCAGAAAAACAGAGCCACAATGCCTATAATTCCCATTATTATCTTTGCGGCAATGGATACGAATTCTTGACCGCTGCTTTTCTGATCAGGGTCTTTTCGCAAGTCCTGGCCTATATTGTCCACGGTCACTGGCTTGCCAAGCATCTCCAGGCGCCGACGCGGAGTGTCGGCCGGAGGTATCACCATCCATGCAATCAAGTAAACTACTATGCATGGCCATATCTGGGTGCAAAGGGCTATTACAATTGCCAGCACTCGCATCACATTGATATTCCAATCTAAGTATATGCCCAGTCCGCTCAGTACGCCACCGAATACTTTATTATTAACGTCGCGGAAGAGCTTCTTTTTCACCTCCGTCTTTTCATGTTTTGGAGGTGCCTCAGTGAATGGAGGCGGAGTGGCATTGGATTCTTCGGCAGTTTCCTCCTCGATAATTACTGTCTCTCCATCTTGCAGGTCTTCGGGCTGTCCCACAGTGTCGATTACCTTGTTTACATAATCGATATTGATTACATTATAGCCCAATACTATTCTCTCTTCAAATAATTCAGCCACTCGGATTTCGATATCTGACACTATTTCCTGGCCCTCTTCATCGGGAAAAGCCAGTGACAGGCGATGGAGATATTTCTGCAGCAGTTCGTAAGCATCTTCATCTATATAGAATATGCGGTCGTGGATGTTGACCTGGATTGCTTTTTTCATCTTAGTTGGTGTGTTAATGATTTATTTTTGTAAGTGGGCTATGGCCGAGGCCACTTCATTCCAAGCCTCTTGCAGCAGTTGCAGAAACGATTGGCCCGTAGGGGTGATGGAATAGTATTTTCTGGGAGGCCCCGATGGAGATTCCTCCCAGCGGTAGGTGAGCATGCCGTCCTTTTTCAAGCGTGAGAGCAACGGATAGAGTGTGCCCTCCACCACCAGCATGTTGGCCTCCTTGAGCTTTGCCAATATTTCATTGGCATACGCCTCGCCTCGGCTGATTAGCAGCAGCACGCAGAACTCCAACAGCCCTTTGCGCATTTGCGACTTCACCTTTTCGGGATTGTAAGGAATTTGGCTTGTGTCCATATTATTGTTAGTGATTAATGTTTTCACGCCGCAAAGTTAATGCATTTTCAAGTACCTTGTATCACCAACTACCTAAATTTAGCATAATTTAAAGATTATGCCATTGAGTAATTATAGTAGCAAATGGCATGTAATTGACAAAATTGATACGTCTTTATTCGTGAATTGAGACGTGTTGAAACGTGACATTCTTGGTGGTGAAATTAAAAATTGTCAACTTTGTGGTGGATTTTCCCATGGCAAAATGATAGGTGAAAATGACTAACCTACAATAACTAAAAAATTTCTGTATGAAGAAAAATTTACTTTCCGCAGTAGCTTGCTTCGCAGCAGCTTGGCTCTTCGCCAGCCCAGCCCAAGCTCAGGAATGGGCTGATCCCACAATCTCATATCCTGGCTACGGGGGCGAAATCTACCTTACCTGGCCATCGAACTACAAGGTGGAAATTATCGATGATGATGCAGCGGGATATGTTTACCAAGAGAGCACAGGCACCACATTTGAATGTCTCTACTACTATTGGGACCTCTATGCATCGGGCAATTACATGACCTTCAACATCCGCAAGTCGAATATCATCGAGGGCGACACTTATGTGATTACATTGGCTGCATCAGCTTATTCGATTACTTGCGACAGCGTGGAGATCGAAAGCCGCGACTTGGATTATACCTGGACTTACGGAGCATCAGAGCCAGAGCCCACCGAACCTGAAGTGGTAGCATATACCTCGACTTATAATGATGGCACTGTGAAGTATGTCTTCGAAGTAGGCTACCCATATATCAACGACGGAAGCTACGCCATACTTACCCGTGACGGTGTAGAGGTGGACCAAATTGTGCTCTATGACAATGAAAATATCACTATCGATTGGGATCTTTATGCCTATGTTATCGAGGTGGCTATCCCAGCTGAGGATATTGAGGCTAATGGTAATTATGTGCTTACAGTGCCTAAGGATGCATACTATGCTATTGATTATGACGCAGCCTATAATTTGATCGATGTGGAGACTGTGGATTTGATTTGTGAGTTTACCGTCGGCACCGATAGCCTTAATGTAGTAGCTGCTGGTGAGGTCGCAACAGATGTTTACACCGTTGCTGGAGTTTGTGTACTGCGTAATGCCACCAAGGCCCAGATTCAAGCACTTCCTCAAGGCATCTATATCATAAATGGCAAGAAAATAGCAATTCCTAAGTAATCCCTAAAATCCCCAAATAAAAAGGCATGGCATCTCTGCCATGCCTTTTTATTTGGTCTCATTCCTTTCCCAAAAATGGTGGAAGATTGGAAGAAAAATTACTTCTTTTGGTAGTTTCGGTACCAATTGGTGCAGGAGGCACCTGAGGAACTAACCCAGCCTAAGAAGTCGGGGTATTCGTCCCATATCTTCACACTTTCGGTTACGGGCGTAAAGCCACCAGGGTTATAACTGCTCTCGCTTCGAGCCACCGGTATATTCATGGCAAATGGAAATTCTATTTTATCCTCTGGTCTGCTAATGTAGGCTTTTGCATATTCGTCAAGGCCTTCTTCCGAGCCCTTGCCAGAGAAAGGTTTCTTTGGCAAATGTACTTCACGATTCGTGTCTTTTACATATATAAATGGATTAAAATGAGTCCAGGTCACATCTCCAATATTCTTTCCTTTAGCTTCAGAAAGAGTGAAGGACACTGTTGTGTTAAGAGAGTTTTTTATGTGTTCGAAAATGCTACGATAATCTGTATTCAGGACTCCTGGAATTGAAAGATAGAAGCCGTCATCATAAGTAGCTCCATCAAACAATGCAGTGAAGCTACAAGTCATATCAGTTATCTTATTATTACTATCAAAATCCTTCTTAATTTTATATTCTATAATTACATCATTGATATCATAATCACCCTGATTGGGATATAGGTCCTCATAAAGAAGGGTGCCATTATATATTACAAACGAGGATTCCAATGAAGTGATTTTCGACTCATCAATCTTAGGATTTGTAGAAATCATGAACATCATATCATTATAATCATGATCACAATATGAACCATTATAAGCAAGATAACAAGGCGTATCCTCAAATCCATATACAACTCGTGATATGCCTTCTGCTGAACCATCGGTAGCTGCGTCCAAGAAATAAGCAGCCTGTATATTGCGATAATCTATTTCAGTCTCTATAGTGCCTCCATTGCCTTCATATTCAGTTGTAAAATTAACAGCCTTTGGATTCAGCCAGGGCTCAGTGAAGTAATAAGCCCGAGGGGCATTGTCATAAGGCACGGTTCCTCCATTTGGGGTTCCGTGAGCGCTATTTGCATAATCTCTTGCACAGACTAAAAAGAAACCAATTTTATATCCCGCGGGAAAAGTCGTAATTCCATCCTTATCATAATTCTCACCATAAAATAGAAGCATATTGCTGGCACCAACGCAGTTCTTAAAATTGCGATTAATCCACCCATCTCCACCTGTGATAAAACCTTCGTCAGAAGCAGCATTATATTCCGTATACTTGCACCCCCATCCTTTAGTAGCCAAGAATTTCTCATTTTTAAATTGGCTCAGAAACGCTTCTCTTGTTTGATAAACCGCCTCAGTAGTTTTGTCTTCTTTATAATAATAGTAATAGACTTGTGTCATAAAGCGACCTCCACTATGTACAAAAGAAAATTTTACCTCGGTGTTATCATCTTGAGTAAGTAAGTAAGTTGGAATTGTCATTAGTGATAGAAATTTTATCAAAATTATTTTTTCCCTCTTTCATTCTATCAATAAAAAGATTCGACAGTCGGGCACATTCAGTTGCCTCATCCTCCATAGACCTTGAGTCGTAAAAGTCGCTGCGTGAGGATTGAGCATAGAAATAGATGCCCTGAGCAGTCAGTTTGGCTGTGGCCTCCCAGTTGGCACATCGTGCTGCAAGGGTTTGGCCTATCTGAGCGGTGGCAAAAGTGGCAGTGCCATCATAGCTGCCATCTTCGGATGTAAACGCCGAAAACACCTCATAACCCTCAGAATCATACACAGTAACCAATGCACGACGACCAACGCCCTCGATGGTAACAGGGCAGTCAATCGTTGTGGTGAAATCGAAACGAGCGGCAATGTCAGCCAACTGTTCCTCGCGTGTCATTCCGCCAAGCAAGTCTTTGTCGTTGTCGCAACCGGTGAGAAAAAATGTGAATGTGACAACTGTGATAATCAAAGTGCTAATTCTGTTCATTGCTATACAACATTGAGTTCACAAAATTAGTCAATAATCTGGTTTCTAATATGTGAATTAAATTAATTTAACTAAACATTACATATATTTTGCTAAAATAATTACATTTTGTATATTTTCTAAGTGTAGAGGAGTAATATCTATTTGAAATTTCTTGGAATTTGTGAGAAGCGTGACGTAAAAGCATGACGTAAAAGGTGTGACTTAAAAACCGTGACGTAAAATGCATGATGCAAAAAGCATGAGAATTTTTGCTTGTCGTTATGACGACTCTGGGGCTTATTTTCGTGGAACCCCTGTGTGTCAAACAGTAAAATTGGGAGAATTTGGATATGAGGTACATGTGTCTCATAATGCGGCAAGTTTAGTAGTACCCTATTTTACTAATTATTTTAATAATGGAGGGGCAAGTTTTAAGTCCATAAAATTATTATACAAGGAAGCTACAGAAACTGAATTTAATGAATGTAACCATGTGAATCCTGGTGGAGAGGTGCAGACTCATGTCTTTGAAGGAAAGGCATCATACACTTATGACTACTATTTCAGACTCGTTTTTTCATTCTTTGACGAGTCTTATAATGATGTAGAAGTGGAATACTGTACCCCTATCAGACAGTTAACCTTAGCGGCCGAATAGCCATACAACATTCTTGTTATCTAAAATACTCTTAACTGCTTATAATTGAGGCTGCCGTCGAGGCTGCCGTCGAATCCATAGGCAAAGAATTCGTCGCTAAGGGCATAGGTGTCGAAATGACGAGTAATCATATCACGTTCAAGCAGGATTTTCGCTGCCGACATCACGCTTTTTGCATCACGCTTTTCTCTGAGGCACTGACTAAAATGGTAATTATAGCCAAGGCGCCATGTAAAGTGGAAGATAAGTGATTCCATCGATGAGTTGAAGATTGTCAGGATGGAGGACTATAGCTTTGTTCATTTGCTCGGCATACTTTTTCATTGCCTTTTGCAAAGAGGCAAGTTGATAGCGCTTGCCTGACTTTACCTCTATGAAATTAATATTATGCTTGCTGGTGATATTGTTTTTTGGCAATAGAAAGTCAAGCTTCATTCGGCTCTCTTTGTCATTGCGGTCAGGATTTGAGAAAAAGAAAAGTTGATGATGATTAGCCACTAACATTTGAGCCACCATATTCTCCATGAACATCCCTTCATTAAGGTCCAATTTACCCATGATTATCTTACGATAAACTTCATTCTTTTCTTCCAAATTATTAAATGCCATTGCATATAGCAACCCAGTGTCACCCATATAGCATTTCAAGGTGGTGCGATCTTGGTTAATGCCCAATCCCAGACTTGGTTCACTACTATTGAAACATAAGTTTACAAACTTGGCATCCTTAAGCCAAGTGAAAGGCTCAATGTAATCCTTCATTCGGGCTTGCTCGTCTAAAGCAGCCAGAATGAATTTCTTTTCATGCCGAGAAAGTTGAGCTGGGATAGCATCGAAGATGCTTTCTACCTTAAAGGTATATCTACCTGCATGCTTGGCTATGTCGGCGCGGTACAGATCCAAAATCATATTCTTCGCATGATCAGCATCATTGAAATTTCTATTCTTAAGATAGCTATTGATTACCTGAGGCATTCCACCTATCACCATATATTCCTTGAAAATCTGCATAGCTTTGCGATGGAACGCTTGGGGAAGAGGATTTAAGGTAGCGTAAGCATCACTGATGAGTTGAGCCAAAATTTCTTCACCGCTTGCCCATAGAAACTCTTCAAAATCCATAGGATTCATTTCAATACGCTCCTCTTCCGAGGGGAGGACTATGCCCTCAGTATTTTTCCGAATCGACATAAGAGAACCAGTCTCGATATAATCATATCGATGGTCAGCCACAAGATATTTAATCGCCGCTCTTACTTGTGGACATTCTTGAATTTCATCCAGCAATATAAGTGACTCTCGCGGATAGAGTTTTGTATTGTAATTCACTTGCAAATAAGAGAATAATCTATCCCTGTCGTGAAGATTGTCTAAGATTAGTTGCAAGTTGTCAGAAGAAATGTCATTAAAATCAATTTTGATATATGAGTGGTATTCGTTTCGTGCGAATTCCTCTGTAATATAGCTTTTCCCCACACGGCGTGCACCTTGGATAAGCAGGGCAGTGGCCCCATCTTGTTGTTTCCATTGGATCAACTTATCGTAAATCTTCCGTTTCATATTTTCACGTTTTCAAGGTCTTTAAAATGGCCATTTTTCACGTTTTCAAGCTTAAATCACGTTTTCAAGCTTTTACATGGTGCAAATTTACACGTTTTCAAACCAAATGTCAAATAAATTTGCAATTTATAACAATTTACGAAAGGATACAATTTATAAAAGCATCTTCATGAGGGAGTCATTCTTTTTTGCTCCAAATAAGTAAAGGACAAATTTCAATTAAAATTATTAAAGCCTGCGGCGCTGACAAAAACACAAAACCCCATAAACACAAAATTTTGTTTTTCTGTAGTTTTTGTAGTATTGTCAGCGCCGCAGGCTCCAAATTAATAGTTTAAGATTAATTTATGTCATACTTAGTAGGTATAGATTGAATAAAAGTCATTGAGTTTTTGGAAAAGAGGAATAATAATCGTAAATTTGCATATAAGATAATAACGCTTCATGTCACTAAATCCTACATATCAGAAGAAGGCGGCGCGTGAGTTTGCCGAGCAATGGCAATGGAAAGGTTATGAGAAAGGCCAATCTCAAACTTTCTGGCTATCATTGCTTTCAAAAGTGCTTGGCGTAGAAGAACCTGATAAGCTAATCCGATTCGAGGATCAAGTAATGCTTGACCATACCTCATTTATTGATGGCTTTATCCCCTCTACCCATGTACTGATTGAGCAGAAATCGCTTGGCAAAGACCTGCGTGCGCCAATCAAACAAAGCGACGGAACCTTACTCACGCCTTTTCAGCAAGCTAAAAGATACGCCAGCGAGCTCAGCTATTCCGACAGACCGCGCTGGATAGTATGCTGCAACTTCGAGGAATTTCTGATTTACGACATGGAGCGTCCTCATGGCGAGCCGGAAAGCATACTTCTTAAAGATTTGGAATCGGAATACCATCGGCTTGCATTCTTGGTGGACCAAGGAAACAAACGAATCCAGCATGAAGAAAAGGTGTCGCGAGAGGCAGCCGAACTCATAGGCGAGCTTCATGACGCGCTTTTAGCACAGTACAAAGATCCCACTAACCCCGAATCCCTGCGTTCGCTCAATATCCTCTGCGTGAGGCTGGTTTTCCTAATGTATGCTGAGGACACCGAAATCTTGGGCCAACGTGATCGATTTTGCAAATATCTTGCCAGCTATGCCAAGGAAAACGTGCGTGAGGCTCTGCTTACTCTATTCAAGATTCTTGATACTCCCGAGTCGGAAAGAGATCCATATCTTCCTGAGAAACTATTGGCTTTCCCATATACCAATGGCGGCTTGTTTGCTGAAAAATCAATCGAGGTGCCTCGAATCACTCCGGATATAGTAGATCTTATCATTGAGAAAGCTTGCCCTTATGATTGGAGCGGCATTTCACCCACCATTTTCGGAGCGATGTTTGAATCTACGCTCAATCCCGAGACGCGCCGAAAGGGTGGCATGCATTACACTTCGATAGAAAACATTCACAAGGTGATTGACCCTCTATTCTTGGATGACTTGTTGGCAGAGTTCCATGAGTGTAGTGCCATTCCCAACGAGAAAAAGAAGACGCAAGCCTTATTGGCATTGCAAGACAAGATAGCTGGGCTCACATTTCTTGATCCGGCTTGTGGCTCGGGCAATTTCCTGACAGAGACCTACATATCGCTGCGCCGGTTGGAGAATGACATTCTAAAGGTCATTTTCAAGGGTCAGGGGCGCCTTGGAATGGGCGATTACATCAAGGTAAGCATAAACCAGTTCTACGGAATAGAGATCAACGACTTTGCCGTAAGCGTGGCTCGCACCGCCATGTGGATTGCTGAGGCTCAGATGATGATTGAGACCCAAGAAATCATTCATGAGCAGCTCGATTTCCTGCCACTAACCGCTAACTCAAATATCGTAGAGGGCGACGCTCTAAGGCTGGAATGGAATAAAGTAGTTGATCCTGCCAAACTCAATTATATTATTGGCAATCCTCCATTTTTAGGATACACCCTTCAAACTCCATCTCAAAAAGAATCCCTATCTCTTTTATATAGGGATGATAAAGGAAAACCCCTCAAGAATGTTGGTAAATTGGATTTTGTGGCGGGATGGTATTTTAAAGCTTGCCAAATAATGAAGCTTAACCCTTCTATTCAATCGGCTTTTGTTTCCACAAATTCTATAGTACAGGGAGAACAAGTTTCCCCTACCTGGAAGCCTTTAAGGGATTCTTATGGTATGACCATAAACTTTGCCTATCAACCATTTATATGGGATAGTGAGGCCAATGACATGGCTCGGGTCCATGTTACAATCATAGGTTTCAGTCTAAGTAAAAATATCAGTCCTCGAATTTTTATAGACGGTAAACAACCTGTAAAAGCAAACCATATAAATTTCTATTTGCTTGATGCCCCTGATGTGTTCTTGGATAGCAGAAGTATCCCTATAAGCAATGATTTGCCTCAGATGAACAAAGGAAGCCAACCTACCGATGGAGGAAATTTCTTTTTTACTGCTGAGGAAAAAGAATCCTTTTTATCCAAAGAACCTAAAGCAGAAAAATTCATACATAGAGTTTATGGTGCAGAGGAGTTTATTAAAGGAAAAGAGCGATATTGTTTATGGCTGGTGGATGCAACCCCTTCAGAAATCAAAAATATGCCTTTGGTCTATGAAAGAGTGTTGCAAGTTAGGGATATGAGGCTTGCAAGTAGTAAAGAAGCTACTCGCCGAGATGCCGATAGGCCAACTCTTTTCCAAGAGATTAGACAACCTAAGACTACTTATGTATTAGTACCAAGTCATACTGGAGAAAACAGAAAATATATACCGATAGGATTTGTATCGCCAGAAGTTATTGCCACCAATGCAGCTCTGGTTATTCCTGATGCTACCCTCTACCATTTTGGTGTGCTTACCAGCAATGTACACATGGCTTGGATGAGAGCAGTGTGTGGAAGATTGAAAAGTGATTATAGATATAGTAAAGAGATTGTTTACAACAACTTCCCTTGGCCAAATCCTACTGAGGCTCAGAAGGCTAAGATCGAGGCCACAGCACAATCCATTCTTGATGCTCGCGCACTCTATCCCGATTGCTCATTGGCTGACCTCTACGACGAGGCCCTTATGCCCAGCGAGCTTCGCAAAGCCCACCAAGCCAACGACCGCGCCGTGATGGAAGCCTATGGCCTCCCCATCAAAGGCACCACCGAATCCTCCTGTGTAGCCCACCTCTTCCACCTCTACTCAGAGTTAACCAAAAAATAAATAAGAATTTTTTTCTTTGAAGATTTAGTGCAATGCTCGATTTGTACGCAATCTATTTGAAAAGGCGCTCAAGCGTCAGGCAAGCCGCTTGTCTGACTCTTCCGATCTTTCCAAAAAGAGCCTTTCCACTCTCGAAGAATCAGATATCCCCGATAAGTGAGTCTTTAAATAATAATATGATTACCGTAAAAGTCTTTTATATTTAGCTCTTGATTTACAAGAATTTATAATGAACGTGACAATATCATTGTAAATTTCAGGTAAAATGGATCCTAAATAATGAATTTGGGTTAATCCTTTATTCACTTGATCTTCGAAAAGCTTAACAGAATATTCATGTACAGCCTCACCATAGAGAAAGGTATCCATTACAAAAGAAAAATTGTTGTCAGTAACAACTTCTCCATTTTTGAATTTGTATGCACTAATAGCCCTATCCCTATATTCTATAACTCCTGAGCCTTTATCTAATTCAGAAGGTATATGATTTTTAGAAGTAGGCAATGCTACAATGAGCAAATGATCTGAATGTCTCTTTAAAACTAAGAAATATTTATTCTTAGGTTGCCCTCCATCTGGGAAGATAAAGGGTTCAAAATAGAGGAGAGAACCTTCTTCAAACATGATGTGCATTATAATAATTAGCGGCTCTGAGATCCGAGAGTAATTCTGTATAATAAGCGGCATCCTCAGCGCTCATTTTCTTTGTGAAATCTATTTCTTTTGAAGAGGCATGTTTCCCGTTTCTGAAACCTTGAAGCAAGCTGTTCTCTTTGGCTACGCCATACCAAAGCGAATCTCTACTATGTAATTGCTTTACAAGATCTGAGGCTGTTTTGTTGCCATATTGGTCGATGATTTCATTCATGACTTTTATTTCGGTCTCTGAAAATTCATCTTCCTCGAAATCTTTTATAGGAGCTATGTAAATGCAATTGTTTTTCATATAGAGATGAACAAAACTTTTAAGCAAAGGAGCTTCGTTGCAAATGTCATCATACACCAAATCCGCCACAGGCCCGGCTTGCCATACTTTGTAAGATAAACCTAAAAACGGCATATGGTAGGAAAGAGCGCATCTTTCTTCAATCAGATACAAAAGCTTCAGCATTTTTGTTTTACTCAAATCACTGCATTTTTCAGCTAAGAAAATTATTGTATTTCCAAGCTTGTTTTGATTTTCTTTTGAAAGTTCATTCATATTCTCAATATTTAGTCACAATTAATAGAATTGAAATTGATTTCTACTTTGAGAGGCATTTATCGATAATGTTGCAAAGATACAAATAATTCTTTAAGTAACAAAATCTCTGAATCCTCTTTAACTGTATTGGGACACCTGCAAACCCCTGTGTTTAGCCAAAGATGTTTAGTTGAACTGATACGCACATTTTGTTACTCATTTCCTCTCTTTTTGTCCATTTTGTTACAAAATAATGTAAATGGTAAACTTTTTGCTTCAAAAACGTGCATGTTTGCTTTTATTTTGCTACCTTTGCAGTTGTATTCGGTGACGTGTTGACAAGTGTCGCCGCAAAATAGGTCTCATTATGATAAAAGGATTTAAGGATTTGCTTGACAACCGCGACCGGGTGAACAACTGGATGGAGCGGTTCGGCGTCAGGTTCGGCGTCTACAAGCACGGAGTATTCAACGAGCAACTGTTCCCCTTCGACCCGGTGGCTCGCGTCATCAGCCGCCAGGACTGGCAGTACCTGGAGCCAGGACTGCGGCAGCGCGTGCGCGCCCTGAACATGTTCCTGCTGGACATCTATCACGAGAAACGCATCGTGCGCGACGGCATCGTGCCCGAGGAGTTCGTCTATGCCTCCAAGGGCTACATGCCCGAGTGCGAGGGCATTACCCCGCAGGGCGGCGTCTACGCCCACATCGCCGGCATCGACCTGGTGGAGGGCAAGGACGGCCAGTGGTACGTTCTGGAGGACAACCTGCGCATACCCTCCGGAGCCAGCTACCCCATGATAGCGCGCACCATCACCCGCAAGGTGTCGCCCTACACGTTCGCCACCAACGACGTGGCCGACAACCGCGACTATGCCGACCTGCTGCGCGAGATGATGGAGCAGATGGCCGCCGGACGAGGCATCTCGGTCATCTTGACGCCCGGGCGCTTCAACTCGGCCTACTTCGAACACTCGTACTTCGCCGAGAAGACAGGGGCCGTGCTGGCCTACCCCGGCGACCTGTTCGTGGAGGACGGTGCCGTGTACTACGGCGGCCTCAACCAGGACGAGAAGACGCGCGTGGGCTGCATCTACCGTCGCGTGAGCGACGAGTACATGGATCCGCTGGCCTTCGTGCCCGACTCGCTGCTGGGCATACCAGGCGTGATGCAGGTGTACCGCGAGGGCGGCGTGGCGCTCATCAACGCCATGGGCAACGGCGTGGCCGACGACAAGGGCATCTACTACTTCGTGCCCAAGATGGTGAAGTACTACCTGGGCGAGGAACCCATCCTGCACAATGCGCCCACCTATTTACCTTATTTTAAAGAGGACTACGACTACGTGATGGACAACCTCGCGCGGCTGGTGATCAAGGATGTGAGCGAGGCCGGCGGCTACGGCGTGGTCTTCGGCCGCGATCTCGACGCGGAGCACTTGGCCGAGCTACGGCAGCTCATCATCAGCGACCCGCGCCGCTGGATCGCCCAGGAGGTGATTGACTTCAAAGACCTCCAGATCGTGGAGGGCGAGGAACTGGTGTGGCGCAAGGCCGACCTGCGCGCCTTCGTGGTCAGCGGGCAGGACACGCGCGTGTGGAAGAGTGGCCTGACGCGCTTCTCGCGCAACCCCGCCTCGTTCGTGGTCAACTCGTCGCAGGGCGGCGGATTCAAGGACACGTGGGTGATGGAGTAATCAATTATAAACACAAACACATCATGACACAAAGCACGATTATTTCGGCAGCCAACGCCAACCGCCTATACTGGCTGGGGCGCTACGAGGAGCGCGTGTACACTACGCTCCACCTGCTGCGCAAATGTTACGATAAGATGATCGACGGCGAGCCGGCCGACTATGCCTCCTTTTGGCGGCGCTTCGACGTGGACAACACCTACGCCTCCGTGGAGGAGTTTGAGCTGGGTATGCTCTACGACGAGCACCACCCCAGCAGCGTGCTCTCGGCACAGCTCGGCGCGCTGGACAACGCCATGCTGCTGCGCAACAGCATCACCAGCGAGACGCTCAGCTACCTGGAGATGAGCGTGGCACGCCTGCGCCGTTGCAAGGCCGAACGCCGCATGAACATCACCGACCTGCAGCCCGTGACGGACTGGGCGCTGGCCTTTTTCGGCAGCGCCGAGCAGCGCATTGAAAACACCATGGCGCTGGACATCATTCAGGCGGGCCGCATCACGGAGCACATCGACATGCTTCTGCGCTTCGACTACCCCGTGGAGCGCGTGAGCTTCGCCCTGGACGCCCTGCAGCAACGCCTGGAGCGCCTGCCCGAACTGGCCGACATGGCCGTGGCGGGGCAAATCAGGGCGCGTCTTGGCGGCGGCATCTACAACGCCGATGTGCGTAACGAGCTGCTGGGGCTGATCAACGGGGTGGTGCGGGTGTAACGCCCCTCGCCCCCCCTGCAAATACAAACATCACCAAGAGAGTATCATGCCGCGTAAGTTCTTCTATAGCTATCTGTGTGCTACGCGCTTCAGCCGCCCGGTGAGCGACCACGTGGCCCTGCTGCGCTGTCTACCCATGGTCTTGCAAGGCCAGCGGGTGCTGGAGCAGCGCGTGGCCCTCGCGCCGGGCTTCTGGCAACACCCGTCCGTCGATTGGCTGGGAGGCTCCCTGCTGTGCATAGGCCAGCGCAGCTGGCACCCCTCGTTCGTGTGCCAAAGCACGGGCGTGGTGGAGCATGAGGATAATTTAGCGCAGCCAGACGAGCACCCCGCAAGGTTTTACCTGATGCCCACCCGGTTGACTGGGAAGATTGGTCAGATTAGTCAGACCGATCTGACTAATCCGACCGCCTCACCCCAAGCCCTATGTCACGCCGTGTTTGAAGCCATGACCTACGCTCCCGGCTCCACCACCCCGGCAACGACAGCCGCCGAGGCATGGGCCGCCCGCCGCGGCGTGTGTCAGGACTACGCCCATATCCTCATCGCCCTGTGTCGCCAGGCGGCCCTGCCCGCCCGCTACGTCACGGGGCTGATTGAGGGCGAGGGCACCACCCACGCTTGGGTGGAGGTTTGGCAGGACGGCTTTTGGTGGCCCTTGGACCCCACCCACGACCGTCCCGCTGGGCCGGGCTATGTGAAATGGTCCCACGGTCGCGACGCCGCCGACTGTCAGGTGCTGCGCGCCGTGTTTCGAGGGGCGGGTGTGGCGGAGAGCACCCTCGTGCGGGCGCTGGTGATGGAAGTATAAGCTCAATAAGCAAACGTAAACTCAAAAATGATAGAGACATTCTTTTCAACCCAACTGCCCGTGGACGAGCAGTTCGCCCTGCGCCGTCACGTGTTGCGCGGCAAGGGCCGTAAGGACCGAACCCGTCGCTTCTGCATCGTCACCGGTACTCACGGCGATGAACTCGAGGGCCAGATGGTGTGCTACGAGGTGGGCCGCCGCGTGATGGTCGAGCCCGAACGCCTCTGCGGCACGCTGGAAATCTATCCCGCCCTCAACCCCTTGGGCATCGACACCATACAGCGGGGCATCCCCAATTTCGACCTCGACATGAACCGCATCTTCCCCGGCGACCCGCAGGGATCCATGGCCGAGCAGGCCGCCTACAGCGTGGTGCAGGAACTGCAAGGCGCCGACATGGTGATTGACATCCACAGCAGCAACCTCTATTTGCGCGAGACGCCACAGGTACGCATCAATGTGTTGCACGAAGCCATGCTGGTACCCCACGCCATCACCCTTGGCGTGGACTTCATCTGGGTGCATGACGCGGCCACGGTGCTCGAGGCCACACTGGCACACACGCTCAACCAAGGCGGCACGCCCTGCCTCGTGGTGGAGATGGGCGTGGGCCAGCGCATTAACCACAAGATGTGCAACCGGCTGGTGGACGGCATCTTCCGCCTGATGGCGCAGATGAACTTCTGGCAGACAGGCGAAACGGACGCAAAAGCCGACAAAACCCCATGCCCAGGGGCTGAAATCACAACTCCCATTGTCTGCCGCGGCGATTCGGTAGCCTTCCTCAACGCCGCTGTCTCGGGCGTCTTCCTTACGGAAAAGAAGACCGGCGAGAACGTGGCCGAGGGCGAGGAGATTGGGCAAATCGTTAGCCCCCTGACCAGTCAGGTGCTGTGCCGTGTGACCGCCCCGTGCAGCGGTTACCTTTTCACCGTGCGCGCCTACCCCATTGTCTACGAGGGCTCGCTGATGGCCCGCGTCTACAAAACACCGCACGAATAAGACGAAACAAAACGATGAAACAGGAAACAATCTTTGAACTGCAGTCGCCCTACCGCGATACCTTCTGCATCCGAGCCTACACCTTCGGGCGGGGCGAGCCGTCGGTGGCCATCGTCGGCACCATGCGTGGCGACGAGGTGCAGCAACAATACATCTGTTCGCAGATAGTGGCCGAACTGAAAAAGCTGGAACAGCGTGGCGGCCTGACGCCGGGCCAGAGCATCATGGTCATCCCCTCATGCAACCACTTCTCGCTCAACGTGGGGCGCCGCTTCTGGGCCATGGACGGCACAGACATCAACCGCATGTTCCCTGGTTACGACAAGGGCGAGACCACGCAGCGCATTGCCGCCGCCGTTTTCAAGCGCATCGAGGGGTACAAATATGGGATGCAGCTGGCCAGCTATTACTTGCCCGGCAACTTTGTGCCCCATGTGCGCATGTTGGCCACGGGCTACGAGGACGTGGAGGGCGCACGCCTCTTCGGCCTGCCTTTCGTGACCATCTGCACGCCGCGTCCCTTCGACACCACGTTGCTCAACTACAACTGGCAAATATGGAACACCCGCGCTTACTCTGTCTACGGCAGCGAAACGGACAGCATCAACCCGCCGCAGGCGCGCCAGACCGTGGAGGCCTGTCTGCGCTTCATGCAGCGGGTTGGGGCTGTCCGTCAGTATGAGACCCTTCCGGCCTGCGACAGCATTTGTTTTGACGAGGGCGAACTGGTGAACATCAAGGCCACCGAGGCCGGCATCTTCGTGTGTCTGCGTCCGGCCGGTTCACATGTGGAAGCAGGTGAGGAGCTGGCGCGCATCATCAATCCTTACGACGGCGAGATGCGCGAGCGCATCATGGCTCCTGTGCGCTCCATCGTCTTCTTCGTGCACAACCGCCCGCTCACCTTGCAAGGGGCCACGCTGTTCAAACTGTACAATACGGCGAAGACATCTTAGAATAACCCAAGATTTATTGCAAATGCGCAATAAATCTTGGGTTATGGAAATCTTTTCAACAAAAAGTTAGATGTCCTTGGTATATCTACACATTTAGCTCTGTTTGCGGTAGGTGAGGATGGCGGCGGTGGCGAAGACGATGGCAAAGCCGCCGAGGATGATGAACCACATATACTGATCGGATATCGACGCGCCTCGCAGATACGTGGCGCGCATTATATCCACGAAATAGCGCGGCGGTATGCCATAGGTGATAATCTGTGCCCATTGCGGCATCGAGGACACAGGGGTGAGCAATCCGCTCATCAGGATAAACACCATCACAAAGAAAAACATCACAAACATCACCTGCTGCATATTGCTGCTGAAGTTGGCAAAAATTACCGCCATGCTCGACATAACAATGATAAACAAGGCAGTAGCCGAGTATAGCGTAAGCAATCCGCCCTTGGGCGTAAGCCCATACACCAGCCATGCCACAATCACGGCAATCGTAAGCACCACCAGGCCGATAATCCAGTAAGGTATGATTTTGCCTAAAGTGAAAGTAAGCTGGCTGATTGGCGACACGTTGATTTGCTCGATGGTGCCAGTCTCTTTCTCACCCACGATATTAAGCGCAGGCAGAAATCCACATAGCATCACTATAAGCATAATCATCAGGGCTGGGATCATAAAATGCTTATAATTGAGCGTGGGATTGAACAGATTGAGTGTGGAAATCTGGATTTGCGGCTCTGCAATAGGCATTTGCACCATAGCCTTGGCGTCTTCCTCGGCAATAACTGTGGCCACCACGCGCTGCAGATACTGCGCACCCATCGTGCCCTTGGTAGCATTCACCGAATTGGCCGAAAGGTTTAGGGTAAGCGGCTCCAAACCTTGGCTCAGAGAATCATAAAATCCACAAGGAATCTCCAAAATCACATCGGCATCGCCATGCTCAACAATAGATATAGCCTCAGTATAAGTGGAAGCCTCGGCATAAAGGCTCAGATATTCACTGGCACTTACATCGCTGGCTATGCGCCGACTGATAGGGCTATGGTCGCGGTCAACAATTACCACGCCCACATGCTTTACCTCCAAATTGGCCACAAGCGGCATCACCAGCATTATCACCAGCGGAAACATCACGCAAAGCCGTGGCAAGAAGCTATTGCGGAAGAATTGTTGAAATTCTTTTCTCAGCACTACTAATAATACTCTCATCTCACAGTCGGTTTTTAAAGTTATGCATTGCCACCGCCATCAATGCTATTGCCATTACTGAAAGCACAATCAAATCATCGAGCACAAGGCTTAGCTCCAAGCCCTCGACCATCAGCTTGCGCATCGCATCGATGTACCACCGTGCTGGCACTATGTAACTGATTTGCGCCAACACTACTGGAAGATTGTCAACAGGGAAAATCATGCCCGAAAGCATCACCACTGGCATTATCATCACCATGCCGCAGATAAGCATAGCCATAATCTGACTGTTGGAAAAGGTGGAGACCAATAGGCCAAAAGCCAACGACAACACGATATAAAGGAGTGAGAAGAGGATAATCGGCCACATGCCAGCTGTCATTGGCACCTCCAATAGATATTTGCCTATGATAAGGATTAAGGCCAAATCCACGCAAGAAAGCACAAAGAATGGCACCATCTTGCTAATCACAATCTGCCACGACTTAACTGGTGATGCCAAGAGCAACTCCATTGTGCCTGTCTCCTTCTCACGCACTATCGCCACTGCTGTCATCAGCGCGCATACAAGCAGAAACAACATCCCCATAATGCCAGGAGCAAAGTTGTAGCTCGATTTCAGCAACGGATTATACAGATAATGCAAATCCACTGGCAACTCTTGAGCCTTATCGCCTGAAATAATGGCTTGCAAATAGGCCGTGGAGGATTGGGCTATGTTGGGATTGGACGCATCGGCTATGATCTGCAAATCCTCGCCATTTCTGAACACAACAACGGCATCTGCTTTGCCTGCCTGCAGGGTGTGATAAGCATTGGTTTGGTCAACCTGCCCCATTACTGTGGTATAGGGATTAGCATTAAGACGCTCAATGGCTTGGCGAATATCCGCGTCATACTCTTGATATGCCACAGCCACATCGATATTGTTGATTTCTGTGGAGATGGCAAAGCCGAAAAGCAACATCTGCACCACGGGAATCGCCAACACCACAAATAGCATGCGTCGGTCGCGCAGCACATGCAGGGTCTCTTTGTAAATGAACGGGCCTAAAGTCATGGTTTTTCTGCGCCTCCTCCGCGAGCTAAGATGCGGAACACCTCGTCCATGCTTTCGGCATGGAACTCTTTTTTTAGATTTTCTGGGGTATTCAGAGCCTTGATTTTACCAGCCACCATAATGCTGATACGATTGCAATATTCAGCTTCGTCCATGTAGTGAGTAGTTACAAAAATGGTCACTCCTTTGGTCGCTGTCTCGTAGATCAGTTCCCAGAATTGGCGACGCACGATGGGATCGACTCCCCCGGTAGGTTCGTCGAGGAATACAATCTCAGGCTTATGGAGCAGCGCTACTGTGAACGCCAATTTCTGCTTCCAGCCAAGGGGAATGTCTGTCACAAGGTCGGTGCGTCGGTCATAGAAATTAAGGTCTTTGAGCAGTTGAGTACCACGCTCAGTGATTTGCTCCCTTGTCATCCCATATAGGCCACCAAAGAATTGCATATTCTCCCATACGGTAAGATCATCGTAGAGGGAGAATCGCTGGCTCATATATCCGATATGTCGCTTTATTTCCTCGGCTTGGCAGGTAATGTCATAGCCAGCAACAGTGCCTGAACCCGAAGTAGGGTAACTCAGACCGCAGAGCATACGTATTGCAGTGGTCTTTCCTGCGCCGTTGGCACCTAAGAAACCGAAAATTTCTCCCTTTTCTACCGAAAAGGTAATATGGTCAACGGCAGTAAAATTGCCAAATTTCTTGGTGAGGTCCTTGACATTTATGGCTTTTTTATCCTCAGGATGGATATGCTGAGAGAAATCGAAGTGCATATCGCTGCCTCCCATCAGATAGATAAACACATCTTCGATTGATGGTTGATGGTAACGTTCGATTAATGCATGGGGAGTGTCCACCTCCATAATCTTGCCAGCATTGATCAGAGCAATGCGTTCACAACGCATTGCCTCGTCCATATATGGAGTGGATACCATTATCGTAATGCCCTGCTTTTTCAGGCCCGTTAGCAAGTCCCAAAATTCTTGGCGGCTCACTGCATCCACGCCAGTGGTGGGTTCGTCGAGAATTAGCACCTTGGGCCTGTGGATTAGTGCACAGCAAAGAGCCAATTTCTGCTTCATGCCACCCGAAAGTTTGCCGGCTTGACGATTCTTGAAAGGCTCAATCTGCTCGTAGATAGGCTTGATGAGTTCGTAACCCTCCTTGCGAGGCACGCCAAAGATGGAAGCGAAGAAATTGATATTTTCCTCAACTGTGAGATCTTGATAGAGTGCAAAATGACCGGGCATATACCCTACATGGCTGCGTATGGCTCGGTAATCCTTCACCACATCGTAACCCTCAACCTCAGCAGTACCGCTATCTGGCACCAGCAGAGTGCATAGGATGCGCAAGAGGGTACTCTTCCCTGCCCCATCGGGTCCGATAAGGCCGAAAAGCTCACCCTCATTCACCTGCAGGGTTACATCGGTGAGGGCTTGGACATCGCCGTAGCTTTTGCAGATTTTATTTGTAATAATAGTTGGCATATTGTTTGATTTTCAGAGGCAAGCCTCTGAACACTGAAATGGCTGACGCACTAAGCTTCTATCATTTGTCACTTGTAATTTGTCACTTGTAATTTGTAATTTGTCACTTGTCACTTGTCATTTGTCACTTGTCACTTGTCATTTGTCACTTGTCATTTAAGTACACGTTGCCTGTAAGGCCGATTTTTAGCAAGCCGTCGTTGGGCACTGAGATTTTCACTGCATACACCAGATTGGCGCGTGAATCCTTTGTCTGGATAGTCTTTGGGGTAAATTCGCTCTGAGTGGCTATGAAGATTATGGTGCCTGGATATTCCTTTTCGTTGCCGCCTCCGTAATCAGCCATTACTTTAACCTTTTGGCCAAGACTAAGACCCGACAACTGGTCGCTGGTGAAATAGGCACGCAGATATATATTGTCCATATCTGCAACCTTGAATAGCGGTTTGCCAAAAGTGGCCACTTCTCCAGCTTCAGCCAATTTTGACAGCACTGTGCCAGAAATCGGAGAAGATATCACGCACTTAGAGATTTGATCTTGGATAGATGCCATGCGACTATCCAAGGCCGAGGCTTGTTCGTCGAGGTTAGCGGTATTGTTCTGCATTGTCGATAGCAGAGCTTGGAGTTGGCCTTGAAGAGAATTGAGACGTGTATTAAGGTTATCGAGTTGCTGTTGGGTAGCAGCTCCCTCTTTAAGCAGTCGAGCTATGCGGTCGCGGTCGATTGTGGTACCAGCGATTTCTTGCTTTACTGATGCAACTTGAGCCGACACATCGGGGCGTGATTTCAGCAAGGCTTCTTTTTGACTGATAAGTTCTTTATATTGCAGGCTGAGTTGCAGAGTGTCAATCAGGCCAATAGGACAGTTGGCTACGACGCTATCGCCCTGCTCAATGTTGAGGCTTAGGATTTTGCCTGTGCCTTCGGCTGAGACAATTACCTCGGTGGCCTCGAATGTGCCTTGGGCATCATAATCTGTTTTTGACGAGCAAGAGGCAAGGAGCACAAGGAGAACAAGGAGGACAAGGGCACAGGAACCCCCTTTAATAATATTTTCTAAAGAATTTCTTTCCATGTTTTTGTATTTTTTCCCTCAAACAATTTGAAACAATTAAAAACAATTTTTTAACACCATAGTAATTGTTTGGAATTGTTTCTAATTGTTTGAGCCATAGTTAAGAGCAGTGTTATAGTAATTGTTTGAGATTGTTTCTAATTGTTTGAGTTCGAGCAAAGTGTGGTGTGGAGTTGGTATAGGGCTTGCAGGTATTCGATATGATGTGAATTCGCTGCAATTACCGCGTTTTTCTCATCGGTAATTCGAGTTAGCAGGTCGGTTGGCTCAACTATGCCCTCACGCAGCCTCGCCTCAGAGGCTTGGCGCACCCTTGCCCGCAGTGCTACAATCTGAGCATCTGACTCAGAAATCTGTTTCAGCCGATTAATTTCGCTGCGCTGCTGTGTGGCTTGGATATCAGTATTGCGCTCAAATACATTGCGAGCCACATCCAAGCGATCCTTAGAGGCTTGCAGGCTAAGCAGCTTGTTCTTCTTTGTATATAGGCTGCTGATATTCCATGAAGCCGACACTCCAATCAAGGCATTAAAGCTGGACTTGTGATTCATCATGGATTCCATGAAGTTCATGCCAGGATAACCGAAATAACCCTGGGCAAAAGCTCCGATTTGTGGCATCACGGAGGCTTTCACCTCATTTTCGCGAGCCGTAAGCGTGGCAGTGCGAGCTGTAAGCAAGAGTTGCTCAGGACGCATTGATGAATTATTTGAGGCAGGCAAAGCCATATCCTTAGGCTCCGTCAATTCTTCCTTGGCGCGCTCACCGATATAAAGGCTTAACACTGCACGATAGGCAGAAGCAGATGCCTCGACTGATGTAAGTTGCTGCTGGGTTGAAAGGAGTTCAGCCTCAATGGCATCAGCATCGCTTGACATGGCAGCGCCATTCCGCACCAAGGCATTCACGCGATCGAGATTGGCATTGAGCAGTGTGATGGTGGCATCTAAGGCATGGCTTTGTTGCTCTAATAGAAGAAGACCGAAATAGATATCATTAATCGTGCAGTGCACCTTGTACATCTCCACCTCGTTGTTGAGTCGGTTTTCCTCAGCTTCCTTACGGGCGGTTTCTTGCTGAGCCTTGATGCGTCCGCCGTCCCATATCAGTTGGTTTACATCGAGGGTGGCTTTGTACTGAAATTTGTCGGTTCCTTTCAGATTGAGTCCTCTCTGCTCAAGCATCTCTTTAAGCACATCGGGATAAGAGGCTACGGCTGTCTGCCATGTGGCTTGGGCACCAAGGCTAAGTTGAGGCAGCCAGGACTTAGCTGCATTTTCCACTGTGTACTGGCTGGTAAGCTCGATTAGATTATAATCGCGCATCAGGGGGTATTGCTCTTGAGCAAGGGACTGAGCCTCATCAAGGGTGAGGGCTTTTGCTTGCCAGGAGAACAAGGACAAAAGGAGGACAAGGGATAGAGTTAAGCGTCGCATGGGAGTAGGCGTTTCATGATTACTGTGACGTTTTCTTGCTTGCGCATTTCCAGGAAAGTGTCGCGGTCGAAATTGTAAATGCGGCATAGTACTTCAGAGCAAGCAATCGAAGCCACATTCAAGGCAACAATGTCCATAAATAGCATGGCTGCATCCATCTGGCAAATCTTTCCTTCAGTAGCAGCCTTGTCTATCTCACCTTGCAAATTGGTAATTAAGGGAAGAAAAACATTGCGCAGCCGTGCAAACCATCCATCGAGCAGTTGGGGATTATTGCGCATTTCAGCCAGCACGAAGCCGGGGAGATGGGGATTGTCGATAAGCAAATCGAAATGACATTCAATAGCTCGGCGAATACGCTCAGTGATTGATATCGATTTGTCGAGTATGAATAATGATACAAATTGTGTGGTGATGAGCTCGATTTTTTCTTGCAGTATTCTATCGAGCAAGGTCTCTTTCGTGCGAAAATAGTAATGGAGCATGGCATGGGTCACTCCAGCGCGTTCGGCAATAGCAGTTGTTCTTGCTCCGCCATAGCCCTTTAGCATAAACTCCTCCTCGGCGGCTTTAAGTATGGCCTTCTCAGTAGATGTTACATTTGCAGGCATATTTATCTATCAATTTAGTTTGTCAATTTGGTTTAACAAAATTGTTTGCAAATATAGTGCATTTATTTTATCCCACCAAATTATTTATTGAATTTCTACACAAATTTCCGCACAACAATTTTCCCGCAACAGAAAAATTATTGCCAAAATTTTGTTGTATGAAAAGAAAATAGTAATTTTGCATAAAATAATTCTGTTATGAAACGAAAGAACCCCTTTGTTATAAATGGCTATGATGGACCAGAATATTTTTGCGACCGTGAGTATGAGACCCAGCGGTTAGTAGATTTGTTGACCAATGGCAATAATGTTGTGCTTACGAGCCAGCGCCGCGTGGGCAAGACCGATTTAATCAGTCATCTATTTGCTCAGAAAGAGATTTCTGAGGATTATCTTACTATCTATGTTGATGCTTACCCCACCAGAAATTTGTCGGAGTTTATAATAGCTTTTGGAAAGGCTGTTACCGATGCATTGATGCCGCGTGGTAAAGCTGCAATTGATAAGTTTGTGATGATGTTGTCGTCGTTGCGAGCCGAACTTTCTCTGGATTTTCAAGGACTGCCCGTGTGGAGCGTAGGTCTGGGGCCAGGTGTTAAACCAGAAATCACATTGGATGAGATATTTAAGTATCTTAATTCATCGAAAATCCCATGCATTGTGGCTATCGATGAGTTTCAGCAAATTACTAATTATCCTGATGGCGATCGGATAGAAGCTTTGATGAGATCGTATGTCCAACGCAGTCCTGACACCCAATTCATCTTTGCTGGTTCCAATCGGCATCTTATAACTGAGATGTTTACATCTGGGGCGCGCCCATTCTTCCAATCGGCCACATTATTAGGTTTGCCTTTGATTCCAAAGGAAAAATACTTGACATTCTGCACACAATTGTTTGAAAGCTATGGCAAGCATTTGGCGCCAGAGGTGATTGATACAGTATATGAGCGCTTCCGTGGCATCACCCTATATATGCACAAGGTGCTTAACGAGATTTTTATAACAACCTCCAAAGGGGAAACCGCTCAACTTGGTGAAGTGGATCAAGCCATTGAAAAATTGATAAGGGATGGTCACGAAGGCTATTCCACCCTCTATAACCAACTTAGCGAACGCCAACGCGAATTGCTGTTGGCAATCGCTCGCGACGGTGAGGCCAAAGAAATTAACAGTGCTGCTTTTATTCGTCGCCACAAGCTAACCTCCCAGAGCGCAGTGGCTTCCACCACAAAGCTCCTGCTCGAAAAGGACCTCATCACCCGCGATGGCAACACCTACACCATCTATGACCAAATCTTTGGCCTCTGGCTCCGCCGCTCCATCCTGAGCCTCAACCCATAAAATAAATTTACAACATTTAACATGCGATGTGCAAGATTTTGGCACATGGTCAGCCGTAAATTTGCAATATAAAAACAAATTCAGCTCTAAAACCAATTATAGTTATGAATAATAGCATAGACAACATCTTAGGACAACTCTCCGATAAGGAGTTACGCCAATATGTGTTGTCATTCTTGAAAACGGATGACAATGCCGCAGATAAATTTAATGCCTTCCTTCAAGAAAAGCTTAGCCAAGAAGGAGTGGCCAAGGCTGAAGCCAGAGTGGCAAATGCTTTTTATGCCACCAAGGACATAGGAGATCGCTGGCATTCTTATGAAGTGACTGACTGGAATGCAATAAGTGATGAAAGCTCGGAACTCTTCTCTCAGGCTCGCAATGCTATTGATGCAGGCAATCCAGAAATAGCCCTCGTGATGGGTGTACAATGGCTTGAGAGTTTTGCCGAAAACAATGAAGAGATGGATTGGTATGATGAAGAAGATTACTATTTCAGCTATGACTGTGAAAAAGCCGCTTCGATCATTGAGGAGGCAATGGCTCATCCTCAGACATCCCAAGAAATGAAAAAAGAGGCTGCAACTCGAATATCTGACCTCGCAAAGAAATCACAACAAGTATTCGAAGAATACGATTATCTTGACATCACTGGACTCGCAACCCGAGTCACCGTAATGAGCCTCGGCAAAGAAGAGGCCCTGAAAGCATTGGATAAACTTCTTGAAGATGATTTCAACAACGAGAATCTTATAATTCAGAAATATCGACTGCTCATAAATATGGATAAAGCCGAAGAAGCCGAGGCTTTCGTGCTCGAAAACACTGATAATGAAGAAGTGGCTGAGTTCTACATCAACTTGCTTTTTGACTCCCAAGAGTACAAAAAGTTAGAACCACTCCTGGAGGATTTGACTGACACAGAATATTATGCTGGGTATCATTTGATTTCTCGTCTTCAGAAATTGGCTATATGTTACGATGCCAATTCTGAATCAGAAAAGGCAACTGCGACTTATGCAAAGCTTTTCATTAAAAGTAATGGGGATTTGCAGTATTATAATGAACTGAAAAATCGTGTTCCAGCCGAACAGTGGTCGGCATACTTAGCCGATCTAATGCAAAAGACCTCATTTCATAGTGGAGGTTGGGATGGGAAATGTAATCGTGGCGAAATTTTGGTTAAGGAAGATCTTCTCCAACAACTCCATGATTGGCTCAAAGACCAAGATAAGTATGCCCTCCAATACTATCTAAAATATGTACCTCAAGACCTGAGAGGTGATTTGCTGCCACGCTATGCAGAAATCATTCGGCAACGGGCATCTGAAGTAAACGAACGCAAAGCTTATGCTCGAGTATGTGGACACATCGCCACTATGAACGAGCTTCCTGACGGCAAACCTTTCGCTCAGGCTTTAGCTCAAGAAATCAGAGAGAAATACAACCGCAAGCGCGCATTCCAAGACGAATTGCGTCAAGTAATGGGCAAATAAAAAGACAAAATCGCATTGCGATACACCCACTTTTTTATGAGCAAAAACTATGAGGGATATAAAAATTATTTTATATTGTAAAGGGTATAAAATAAAGAAATTTTATAATTTTGCATTAGAAAAGGTATAAATTAGAAGAAATTTTGTAATTTTGCATCAGAAATGGTATAAAAACATGAGAGAGCCTAAAACCGTACTGGCAAAATATGTAAAGGAGATGCGCAAACAATTCAAACTCACGCAAGTGCAACTCTCGGATTATGCGGGCGTAGGACTGCGCTTTGTCCGTGACCTTGAGCAGGGCAAGCCAACGTTGCGTCTTGACAAAGTAAACCAAGTGCTCCGCCTCTTTAACTCACAATGCGGTCCTGTGCCCCTCCCACGCCCTAAACACACAAAGGAAGAACTTGAAGATGATTATCCTTCCACGGAGGATGTGAGAACTACAGATAAGATACGTCGCCCAATATTATATGTAGATTTTGATAATAATAAAGATTAAATTCAATTTATACCCTATATGATATACATAATCGTATTCAGCGATTTTTTATACCCTAAAGGTGATAAAATCAATTAATTTCTTAATTTTATACCCAAAATAGTATAAAATTGTTCAGAATTGATAGTTTATATCATATAAGGTATAAATTTCAAATAAAAATAGGGGAACTTGCTCATAAACAGCGGAATCTACCCAAATTTAGGCAGATTCCGCTGTTTATGAGCAAATTTTATCCGTGATAAGTATAGCCACTTATCGATATCGGGCTTGGAGGGTCCCAGAATGTAGGTCCATTGCTGGGGGCGGTGGAGCAGAGGTTCAAGTGAAAGATAGGTTGAGGTGGGGTGATGGTTTAGGTAAAGGAGAGGTTGAGACCGTTGTAGGGGGAAGAAGGTAACCATTAAGTAAACTTTCCACTATACTCAATTTTAAATTCATTTGTGGTGTAATTTGTGCCAAAATTACACCACTTTATTATAATAAAGCGCTAAATTTGCCGTGATTTTCATCAATCACTTTCAACAAACCAATTTACTTACCTTAAATTCACATCTGGTATGAAGAAACTCTACTTTGCTGCATTGTGCCTGATGGCTGGCTGCTTCGCTGCCAACGCTCAGGATGACAGCTGGATCCAAGTCGGTGAAAGCGACTGTTCTACTGGCTGGTGGTCGGCATTCTCCGATCTCTACACAATTCCCATGGGTCAGCAGATGCACGTTGACTTCGTGAACTACTCCAACGAATTCCAGAACTGGAACAACTGGTTGGTTGTGTTCACCAACAATATGCTCTGCGGCGCTGCTAATGGCACTGACAATCCCGAGGGTTATGCCGAATATGGCGTAGTTCGCTGCGACAACTACGGCTGGGGCGGCTTCTTTGAAACTAATGTTGCTACCTACACCAGCAATTACAACTGGGACAACTTTACCAGCGAAATGAATGGCTCGAAGGTCAGCATGGATATCTACAACCATGGCGAGCAACTCGAACTCGACGCTGAAATTACCTCTACCACTGGCAATGTATATACCTACAATGTGAAATCAGCCGCTGGCTATTTCCTCAACTTTGGCGTATTCTTCACCGTTGAGGGTGGCTACCTGCTGATTGATCCCTCTTCAATCGCCATCACTGACATCGAAGGTGATGAACCTATCATTGACGATCCCACAGAAGTTCCCGCAATTCCCGATGGCTGGACTGTAGTGGGCGCTAAAGACTGCACAGCTGGCTGGTGGAGCGCATTCTCAGAGCTTTACACAATTCCCGTAGGCTATGAATTCACAGCTGATTTCTTGAATTACAATAATGGCGCTGCCAACTGGAACAACTGGCTGCTCGTTCTGACCAACAACATGCTTTGCGGCGCTGCCAGTGGCACTGACAATCCCGAGGGATATGCTGAATACGGCGTGGTTCGCGCTGACAACTACGGCTGGGGCACCAATTTCGACATCGCTGTAGCCACTTACTACTGTGACTACAACTGGGATACCTTCATTTCTGATATGAATGGCGCAGAGGTAAATCTCACAGTATCGAATACTGGCAATCTTATCACCATTACAGCCTTCGTTACCACTAAGGATGGTCAGGAATACACTTATATAGTTAACTCAAGCGAAGGCGACTTCTCAGAACTTGGCGTATTCTTCACCGTAGAGGGCGCATGCATTGCTATCGATCCTGAATCAATTTCAATCAAAGAAATTGGTGAGCCCGAACCTCCCGTAGTGCCCGAAGGCATCGTTGTTGGCAACACCGATTGCTCATCCGCTTTCTGGACCGCATTCTCCGACCTCTACACTATACCCGTTCAATACAAGCTCCACGCTGACTTCACCAACTACAACAATGGTGCTGACAACTGGGACAACTGGATTGTAGTGTTCACCAACAATCTCATGACTGGAGCCGAAGGTTATGCTGAGTACGGTGTGGTTCGCTGCGACAACTACGGTTGGGGCGATTACTTCCAGGCTTGGGAAGTAGGCACTTATACCAGCGACTTCGATTGGGACACCTTCATTGCCGAGATGAACGGTTCGCAGGTTAGCATGGATATCTACAACCGAGGCACACAAGTGGAAATGGACGCCACCATTACTGCCGAGAGCGGCAATGTTTACCACTACAACGTGCTGTCAGCTGAGGGTGACTTCACCGAATTGGGTGTATTCTTCACCGTTGAGGGCGCTTACATCGTAATTGATCCCGAGTCAATCAGCATCACCGAGATTTCTGGCATCTCATCAGTTGCAATTGATGAGAATGCACCAGTTGAATACTACGATCTACAGGGGCGCAAGCTCAACAACCCAGCCGAGGGCACAATGTGCATCCGTCGTCAAGGCACCAAGGCTCAGGTAATCGTAAAATAAAAGACCACCATAAGGTTTCCATATAATAGCGGGGCTGCTTCCTTCACTGGCAGCCCCGCCTTTTTTACTGAAAAGGAGCGGCACCTTGGCCAGGTGTCGCTCCATCTTTAGGTGTGAGTCCGATTTATTAGCATAGTTTTTTCATCAGGAAGTCTTCCCCATAGGAAGACCAAATATCTTTGTAAAGAAAAACTTTGTATTTTTGTAGTTTTTGTGTTTGTGTCAGCGCCGCAGGCTTCAACCTACTTAAATGGCAGCGGACTGTTGGATGCGCCCCAGCTGCCTCGGTCAAGGTTGCGATAGCCGCAAGCCTCGCGCACATGGTCGGCTGTCACCTCGGGACTCCCTGCCAAGTCGGCAATTGTGCGGCTAACCTTCAGTATTCGGTCGTAAGCCCGAGCACTCATGTCATATTTTGTCATCATCTTTTCCAAGATGGCTCGGCTCGGGTCATCAAGATGCACCCATTTCTGTATCAATCGACTTCCCATCTGCGCATTGCAATGCACGTTGGGTTCATCGTGGAAGCGCTGCTCCTGTATCTTGCGAGCAGCAATCACCCTTTGGCGCATAGCCTCGCTCTTCTCGCCAGTGCCCCGCTCAGCCAATTTTTCAAATGGCACAGGGAAAATTTCCACTTGTATATCGATTCTATCGAGCAATGGGCCGCTAATGCGATTCAGATACTTGGTGACGGCTCCTGGCGGACAAGTACACTGCTTGGTGGGATGATTATAGTAGCCGCAGGGGCATGGGTTCATGCTTGCCACTAACATAAATCCAGCTGGATAGTCCACACTGTAGCGCGCACGCGATATGCTGATGGTGCGGTCCTCAAGCGGCTGGCGCAACACTTCCAACACTCCGCGCGAGAATTCCGGGAACTCGTCAAGGAAAAGAATTCCATTATGAGCCAGCGATATTTCGCCTGGCTTGGGATTATTGCCTCCGCCGACGAGAGCCACTGGCGAGATGGTATGGTGGGGCGAGCGGAAGGGACGCACCGCCATGAGTGAAGTGCCTCCGCGCAGAGTGCCAGCCACCGAGTGAATCTTGGTGGTTTCCAATGCCTCGCGCAGTGTCAGCGGAGGCATGATAGTAGGCAATCGCTTAGCCATCATCGATTTGCCTGAGCCAGGAGGACCCACAAGCAAAATATTGTGTCCGCCAGCGCAGGCCACCTCGAATGCGCGCTTCACATTCTCTTGGCCGCAGACATCGCTAAAATCGTCGTCAAACTGCACGCTTGCCTTGAAAAACTCATCGCGCGTGTTCACCACAGTCTGCTCCAAAGGTACACGGCCCAGCAGATGCTCCACCACCTCGCGCAGATTCTTTGCTCCATACACTTGCAGATTATTCACAGTGGCTGCCTCCACGGCATTTTCCTGCGGCACGATCATGCTCTCAATCCCCAGCTCGCGCGCCTTGATTGCCATTGGCAGCACGCCGCGAATAGGCAGCAATGTGCCATCGAGGCTTAGCTCGCCCATAATCATGAACTTTGAAAAGTCAGGCGCTGGCTCCAGTTGGTTGCTTCCCGCCAAGATGCCCAAGGCAATTGGCAAATCATAGGCCGCACCCTCCTTGCGCACATCAGCCGGGGCAAGATTTATCACAGTAGCGCGGTGGGGAAATTTGAAACCGCTCTCGCGCAAGGCTGCACGCACTCGCTCAGCGCTCTCCTTGACTGCGGCATCGGGCAGGCCGACAATGGCAAACGAGGCTCCGATCTCAACCGAAACCTCCACTGTGACGATTATAGCATCTATGCCGTGCACCGCGGCTCCCTGTATCTTTACAAGCATGATGACAAATTTCCGTTATATTTCTATCGTTAGTATCATTCTGACTTCTCACTCTGTGGTGAACGGCCACAAAATTAGTGAAAACAATTCAATCTACCAAGCCCCAAACCCATTTTTAACACTCCAGGCCCATTTTAACATTTGCATTAACACCTTATAATGCAAAAATCGAAACTTTTATTAAGAAAAATTGTTGATATTTGAAAAATTTTCCGTAACTTTGCACACTAATGGCCAAAAATGCCAAAAACCTATCGATAGTATGAGACAACTCAAAATCACAAAATCCATTACCAACCGCGAGAGCGCGTCTCTCGACAAGTATCTGCAGGAGATAGGCCGTGAGGGCTTGGTATCTGTGGACGAAGAGGTGGAGCTGGCACAGAAGATACGTCAGGGGGGCCCCGAAGGCCGCGAAGCCCTCGACAAGCTCACTCGCGCCAACCTCCGCTTCGTGGTATCTGTGGCTAAGCAGTACCAGAACCAAGGGCTTTCGCTCCCGGACCTCATCAACGAGGGCAACGTGGGTCTGATCAAGGCCGCACAAAAGTTCGACGAAACCCGAGGTTTCAAATTCATCTCTTACGCCGTGTGGTGGATTCGCCAATCAATTCTCCAGGCCCTGGCCGAGCAGAGCCGTATCGTGCGCTTGCCCCTCAACCAAGTGGGCTCGCTCAACAAAATCAGCAAGGCGCTGTCAAAGTTTGAGCAGGAAAATGAGCGCCGCCCCTCGCCAGAGGAGCTGGCCAACACGCTCGACGTGCCTGTGGAGAAAATCGCTGACACTCTCAAGGTTTCAGGCCGTCACATCTCAGTAGATGCCCCCTTCGTCGAGGGCGAAGACAACAGCCTGCTGGATGTGCTCACCAATGATGATTCGCCCATGGCTGATGCATCTCTCACCCAAGAATCCCTAAGCAAGGAGATTGACCGCGCTCTGCGCCAGCTCCACGAACGCGAACGCGAGATTCTGAAGATGTTCTTCGGCATCGGCTGCCAAGAGATGACCCTCGAGGAAATCGGGGCAAAGTTTGACCTCACCCGTGAGCGCGTGCGCCAAATCAAAGAAAAGGCTATCCGCCGCCTCAAAGGACAGAAGAGCAAGCTTCTGAAAACATACTTAGCGTCATAAGTAATTACAAGTTACAAATTACAAATGACAAATGACAAATGGCCATCCGGATTCACCCCTCCGGATGGCCATTTGTCATTTATAATTTGTAATTTGTAATTTATTTCGTAACTTTGCAACTCAAATATATTTGAATAGCAATTGCAATGACACGCAAATACGATTTTTTGGTGATCGGCAGCGGTGTGGCTGGGATGAGCTTTGCCCTCAAGGTCGCCGATAAGGGCCGAGTAGCCCTGGTATGCAAGACTACGCTCGACGAGGCCAACACTGCCCTCGCCCAGGGCGGCGTGGCATCCGTCACTAATCTCGAGGTGGATGACTTCGACAAGCACATTCAAGATACCATGATTGCCGGCGACTGGCTTAGCGACCCCGAAGCAGTGCGCAAGGTGGTGACCGAAGCTCCAAGCCAAATACGCCAACTCATCGAATGGGGCGTGGATTTTGACAAGAAGGAGAATGGCGATTTCGACCTCCACCGCGAGGGGGGGCACTCGGAATTTCGCATCCTCCACCATGCCGACAACACTGGCTTCGAAATCCAGGACAGCCTGATCAAGGCAGTGCGCAAAAATCCCAACATCGACATCTACGAGCACCATTTCACCATTGAAATCATTACCCAGCACCACTTGGGCAAAATCGTAACTCGACGCACACCCGACATCACCTGCTACGGCGCCTACGTGCTCAACGAAGCCACTGGCACCGTTGAGACTTTCCTGTCGCGCGTTACGGTGATGGCCACCGGAGGCGTGGGAGCCGTGTATCTGACCACCACTAATCCATTGGTAGCTACGGGCGACGGCATAGCCATGGTATACCGCGCCAAGGGCACCGTCAAAGATATGGAGTTTATCCAATTCCACCCAACAGCCTTCTTCCACCCAGGCGACCGCCCAGCGTTTCTTATCACTGAGGCAATGCGCGGCTATGGAGCTGTGCTGCGCGACATAAATGGCAATGAGTTCATGCACAAATATGACCCGCGCCTTTCGCTTGCACCGCGCGACATTGTGGCCCGTGCCATCGACAGCGAGATGAAGCAGAGCGGCAGCGATCATGTGTATCTCGACGTTACCCATAAGGATCCCGAGGAAACCAAGCATCACTTCCCCAATATCTACAAGAAATGCCTTGAAATGGGCATCGACATCACCAAAGACTACATCCCCGTGGCTCCAGCAGCCCATTATCTCTGCGGCGGCATCAAGGTTGACACTAATGCTTGCTCAAGCATCAAGAATCTTTATGCAGTGGGCGAATGTTCGTGCACCGGCCTTCATGGGGGCAACCGCTTAGCCAGCAACTCACTGATTGAGGCTGTGGTGTATGCCGATGCTGCTGCCAAGCATGCTCGCGAGGCAATCGACCATATCTCCTATCGCGAGGATGTGCCCGAATGGAACGACGAAGGCACCAGCCATCCCGAAGAAATGGTGCTTATCACCCAAAGCATCAAGGAGGTCAACCAAATCATGGGAGCCTACGTAGGCATAGTGCGCAGCAACTTGCGCCTCGACCGTGCTTGGAACCGCCTCGACATTCTCTACGAAGAGACCGAAAAGCTATTCAAATGCAGCAAAGCCTCGCGCGAGATATGCGAGCTGCGCAATATCATCAACATAGGCTACCTGATCATGCGCCAGGCAAAGGAGCGCAAGGAAAGCCGAGGTCTGCATTACAGCATCGACTACCCCCACAAATAAAATACAAAATACAAGGTACGAAATACAATCGTACCTTGTATTTTGTACCTCGTATTTTGTATTTTGTATTCAATAAAGTGAGAATAGATATAATTACAGTGCTCCCCGAGATGCTTGAGGGCCCCCTCAACTGCTCGATACTGAAGCGAGCCCAGGACAAAGGGCTTGCCCAGCTTGTGGTGCACAATCTCCGCGATTACACCCTCAACAAACATCGCAAGGTGGATGACTATCCATTTGGCGGCGATGCCGGCATGGTGATGCAAGTGGAGCCTGTTGACCGCTGCATAGAGCATCTGAAATCAGAGCGCGACTACGATGAGGTGATTTTCACTGCCCCTGACGGCGAGACGTTCAACCAGAAGATGGCCAACAGCCTGTCGCTCCTGCAGAATATCATCATTCTCTGCGGTCATTACAAGGGCGTGGATTATCGCATTCGCGAGCATCTGATTACTCGTGAAATTTCCATCGGTGATTATGTGCTCACCGGGGGCGAGATTCCAGCCTTGGCCATAGCCGACGCTGTGGTGCGCTTGCTGCCAGGCGTAATCGGCGATGAGCAGAGCGCCCTCAGCGACTCATTCCAAGACAACCTACTGGAACCTCCAATCTATACACGCCCAGCCAACTACAAGGGATGGGAGGTGCCCCCTATCCTGCTTAGCGGGCATCAAGCCAACATCGACAAATGGAAATATGAGCAGGCTCTTGCCCGCACCCAGCGCCTGCGCCCCGATTTATTATGAAAAAGAAAACCATCTGGGATTTAAATAGGATCACCATCAATGAATATAAAGCGCAAGCTAAAGAGCCGATCATAGTCGTAGTTGACAACGTGCGCTCACTCAACAACATAGGCTCGCTTTTTCGCACTGCCGACGGCTTCGGCCTCCAAGGCATAGTCCTCTGCGGCATCTCCGCCACCCCGCCGTCGCCCGAGATTCACAAGACTGCCCTCGGAGCCGAGGATTCGGTGGACTGGCACTATTTTCCTGAGACCCTTGAGGCAATCGATTGGCTAAAGGAAGCTGGCTACACCATCTGCTGCCTGGAGCAGGTGGAAGGCTCCACCATGCTCCAGGAATTCCGCCGCGAACCAGGCAAGAAATATGCCCTCGTAATTGGCAACGAGGTGGATGGCGTTGACCCAGCCGTGGTGAACCGCTCCGACATTTTTCTCGAAATACCCCAGCGAGGCACCAAGCATAGCCTCAACGTCACCATCAGCACTGGCGTCGCCCTCTGGCAAATGCTCACCCACTAAGGGAGCAGCGGGTCAGTGACCTGCTGCAATATCACATTATTTCATTGAGTCGGCAGGGATGAATTCTCGGCTTGGGGTGTCGAGGAAGTGTTGCAATGTAGCGCGAGCATCTTCCCAGCGGTAGAATGGAAACATGTCAGTCTTGGCAGGGATTGACACTTCCTCCTCGTTGAGCATAAACTTCACTATTACATCGCCATCAGCATTTTTGAAAAATATAGCTTGCACATTGCTGGCCATGGGTGAAATTTTGAAGTTGCTATACACCTTGCTCAGTTCGTAAGGGTTGGTTTCATAAGCCGCGCAGTTGGGAAATTGCATCAGTGCCGTGAGGGGAATTATATTGCCATCGTGGGCAAATCGCAGCGTGGCTCCATTCTTGCCTTCGGCTATATACTCGTCGGCTGTCTCCACGATGTTTCGCAGCAAGTTTTTGGCATTGTCGATATGCTGGCCATCAGCCAATGGATAGCTCGAATTGGTGGCGTAAAAGCTGTAGTTGTAAATTTCCCACATATCGAAGAGCTCGTCGGGGGTAAACACGTCGTAGAACGATATTGGGGTTTCCATATTTTGCATATCCACGGCCAGCCAGTACATGCCTTGCATAAAGCCCTTGGGATCCACATGGCGACGCACGAACAAGCTGTCGCTAAAAATAGAATTCACCACCCGGTCAGCCTGGGTCTTTTCGCTCTCAAACTTCTTAAGATCCAGATAATAATCCGCATCCTTGCCGCAGTATGTTCCAGATTCAGGGCTGTGGTAATTGAGGAAGTCCATGTTGCGAGTGCCTGATTCGCGGCTAATCTGCAGCGTGGGATCCAACTCCTTGAGTCCCTCGATAAAGGCGAACATCGAGTGGGCGCAGCGCATCACCACGGTCGACGAAGCAGTAATCTCTGGCTCGCCTTGGAAGATTTGGGGATATGCGCGGTACATGCGCTGGGCTATATCGTGATGTTGGCGCTGACCCAGAGGCGTGAGTTCTCCGCCGCGTCCGCGTCCCTCTTCCCACACAGTATCAAGTCTGAGTTTCACATCAAGGCCAAGGGGAGTGAGGGCATTTGCCTCCTGTGCCTGGGTCATCAGATCCAAGAGCCACTTGTAGTCTTGGTCAGAAATCAGATAGCGTGAGCCATGTCGCCCGAAATGACTGGCATAGAATGGTTCATAGCCTTCGGGAGCGGGAGTGTTGTGGCTTTCAGTTACGGGATAGGCCAGGTACACGCCGCCAGCCTTGTCGAGGTTGTCATAAATTTCCTGGCGAGTGGTTTGGCCCCAGGCCAGAGCGGGCAGCAACGCCAAGGCTGCCATCAATATCTTATTCATTATAATAAGGGTATTAGGTTATTTTTCACAAAAGTACAAAAAATATTCCTAATACCCTACACAATTCAGAAATTTTTGTGACAGAAATCACTCGCGTGTGTTTTTCAAAGACAATTTGCAATCTCTTTTTGCAAGCGTGTTTCGTTGATAGGCTTCGACACATACCCATTGAATCCATTATTTAGGATGCGCTGGCGGTCAGCCACGAAGGCATAAGCTGTGACGGCAATGATGGGCACATCGGTTGACAGCTTGCGGATTTCAGCCACAGCCTCGTAGCCATCCATGTTTGGCATGTTGATGTCCATCAGGATAAGGTCGGGGCTGATGGCTTGATATTTTTCCACTGCCTCAGCGCCATCGTAAGCACGCTCAATATTGTAATGCTGCTCGAGCATCGAGCGGAATAGCAGATAGTTGCTCTCGTTGTCCTCAGCCACGAGGATAGTCTTCTCATGCCGCTGCATCTGCGGCTCTTCATTCTCTTCCGCTACCGCTTGCAAAGCGGCTTCATCCTCAGGATCCAGCTCGGCGCATACGTTCGGGATGGAGAACCAGAAAGTTGAGCCTTTGCCTACGCCTCGGCTCTCGGCCCACATGCGTCCGCCAAGCTTCTCCACTACTGCCTTCGACACGATCAGGCCTAAGGCAGATCCGTCGGCAAAGCCCTTGTCGTGCATGAATAGGTTATTTACATTTTCCTTTTTCACCTCGTCCATTCCGATGCCAGTATCCTTGCAGAAGAAATACACTTCGTCGTCATAGATTTCGTAGCCGAAAGTGATGGCCCCGCGAGTGGTGTACTTGCATGAGTTGGTGAGCAGATTGAGCAGCACCTGGGTGATGCGCGAGGGATCGGTATTGACCACATAGCGGCTCGAGCCCAGCACATTGTTAAGTATTACGCCAGGTTGCAGCTTCATCTTCACCGAATCCTCCACTCGATGAATGAGATTGGTGAGTTCGGTGGGTTTCAAATAGCACTCTATTGTGCCAGATTGGATCTTTGACATATATATTTTCTATTTCTTTGATTCTCGTTAACTCGTTGATTTTCGTTAGTTTTTGTCAGCGCCGCAGACATATCATGCTCTGATATTGGGAATTGTGAACCAAAAGGTAGAGCCTTTGCCTGGGCCTCGGCTCTCTACCCCTATTCTTCCGCCCAGCATATCGGCTATGCTTTTCGATATGGACAATCCTAAGCCATTGCCCTGAGCGAAATGGTTGAGCTTGCTGAATCGGCGAAACAGCTTGTCCTTGTCCTCAGGCTTCATGCCAATGCCAGTATCGCGCACCTGGAACAGCAACTCGCCATCCTCCTCCTCATAGCTCAGTGTAATGCTCCCCTTAGCCGTAAACTTGCAAGCATTTGTGAGTAGATTGATCAGCACTTGCGATACACGGTTGCCGTCGGTCACTACCACGCAGTCGCTCTCCCCCTTCACCTTGTTGAACGCCACGCCCTTAGGCACACGCATGCCTATGGTTTCGCCCACAGTGTCGATAAGCTGGTTTATATCCGTAGGCTTAAGGTTGAGGTCGAGTGTGTTGCTTTCGATTTTTGCAAGGTCAAGCACGTCATTGACCAACTGGAGCAGCAATTCGTTGTTATCGTTGATGATGCTTGCAAATTGTTCTTTTTTCTTACGATCCTCAGTCTTGGCCATAAGGTTGGAGAAACCCACGATAGCATTGAGCGGTGTGCGGATTTCATGGCTCATATTGGCCAAGAAGGCACTCTTCAGGCGGTCGCTGCTCTCCAGCA
The DNA here is from genome assembly GCA_020860515.1 of Bacteroidales bacterium. GTDB lineage: Bacteria > Bacteroidota > Bacteroidia > Bacteroidales > Muribaculaceae > CAG-873. Next base: position 38,575 of record JAJBUG010000035.1, read on the forward strand.
TGTTGATTTTGCTGCGTTGATACCAAAAATATGCCATCATTCCGCCTGTTGATAGTATTATCATTAATAATCCACTCACTATCCACCATCGATAACGCTCCCATGCACTTGGTGGCCGCTCTACCCATACGGTATCATCTGGCACCAACTTCTGATCAATCCCGCTTTCCAGCAATTGGGGATAGGAAAGCATCGTCACGGGCTCAGCGCGGGTGTAGAATGGTATCTTTCTTGCAGGCACCCCTCGGGTAATCATGCCCACCACTTGGCAAATGCGATTGTCTATGGCTTCGGGATCAGGATATACGCCTCCAATCACTCCGTACTCCATATAGCTGTTGCGCAGTGAAAACACTGGCCGCGTGCTGGCAGGAATCATGTTGAAGTCGCCAGTGACCAGCATCGGATAGCCATGCACGCCTTGCTTCTCGTAGAACCAAGTTGAGAGCAGCAGCCCAGTGGTGTCGGTTTCCTCCACCAGATAGTCGCGCATCTTTCTGCTATTTTGGTCGGTGCCATGGAGCCATTTGTAGCGAACTCCGGGGTATCGCTCTGCCACATGCTGGGCGATAGCATGGTCAAGATCGCGGTTGATATAAATCTCGTCGGCCAGAAACACCAATTCACGCATATTTGGTTGCAGTTGCATCATCAGGTCCACAGTCTCGCGGTATAGGTCGGGCACATATATTATGGTAAAATTGTATTCAGGCTGCAACCTTTCGAGCGGCACCATCTGATTGGGGCGTGATTGATCCACAGGCCCTGTGAAGTAATAGTCAATAGGCCCTACTACTTCTTTTTTCGTGATGAGCACCATGGGTATGTCGCCCCATCGCTCCTTGATTTGGGGCATCAGGGTAGCGGCCATATTGCCCACCATCACTATGTATTCGGGGGCATCATCATCGTAGCGGCCAAATAGGCCGTCGGCCATCTGCTGGTACATCAGTGAATCCTTTACCAAGGTGCCGTTGAGGTGGACTATTGTGCTGCTGATACCCTCGGTCTTGGCTATCATCATGGTCACTGGCCGGATCATTTCCTTGCTCCACGGACCCGCCTCGTTGTAGCTGTTGATGATCAGCAATTGCTTGTCGCGCGGCAATGCATGACCTGCGCAAGCGCACAGCCACCCTGCGATACCCACAATTATGCCTATAATGATTCTCATTCCTGTGTGTTTTTCTTTTTATACCTATATAACGGAAGAAAGCTTGCAATATTGCAAGCTTTCTTCCGAGTAGCGGGACTGAGAATTGAACTCAGGACCTCCGGGTTATGAATCCGACGCTCTAACCGACTGAGCTATCCCGCCATGCCTCATGTTTTGTGACTGCAAAGTTACGACTATTTTTCCAATTCTCCAAATTTTTCCACACTTTTCTTCAAAAAATGTAATCGCGCCCCATTTCCTGAGCGTGAACAGGGGATAGGTCAAGTTTTCTTCCAAATACACAACCATCAGCTCACTTTATTTGCTTTGTGAACCATGAGCCCCCTATCCGCCATAACTCAAGAATTATTTTTCTTGAAATTTGCCATATATGGAAAACTTTTACTATCTTTGCAACGTTAAATTATTAAAATATGAAATTTAAAGTCATATACTCATCTTTGGTGACAGAATTTATATCCAAACTCCTACCGAAGGTACAAGAAAAAATCCTTAATAGGATTGACAGGGTAGCCTCTGGAGAGATTGTAGATTCGGAAATTTTTTAAGAAATTGGAAGATTCAGATATTTGGGAGTTTAGGATTCGTTATGGAAGTGATGCATACCGCATTTTTTCATTTTGGGATACAGATTCTGAAACCTTAGTAATAACTACTCATGGATTTAGAAAGAAAACCCAGAAGACACCAAAGAAAGAAATCAAAAAAGCAGAAGAGATAAGAACTTTATATTTTAATTCTAAAACACAAGGTAATGGAGATGTCAAATAACATAAGTTTTTACACTTCAGATGAAGTAAAGGATAAAATCCTTGGGAAAATTGGGACCCCTCGACGCGATGAGTATGAGGTCCAATTAGAGGCAGACTTGCTTCGAGCTCGGATTGGCAACAAAGTGAGAGAGGTAAGGAAGACTCTTGAATTAACACAATCCCAGTTGGGAAATCGCATTGGAGTAAAGAGCTCGGAAATCTCAAAAATAGAAAAAGGTCGTAATATTACTATTGATGGTTTGGCGCGAATCCTTCATGCTCTGGGAATACAAGCTGACCTTGATTTGAAAGAATATGGGATTGTAGTGTTGTAAGGCTCTTGAAACAGATGCCCTACCCGGCCGTGACGCAAGTTAAAGTGGTAAACATAAGCTCCCGAGAGCGACTTAATGATCCTCGAATATCCTCTGTCGGTTGACGCCGCGCATCATTGCATGGTAGATTCCTGTGATGGATATTTCTCTCGCTTTTCTTGGCATTTTATATTCATTCCGCCACAAAGTTACAACTTTTATTCCAAATTCACAATTCTCAGTTCACATTCTTTTTGGTGTGAACGCTGACCTGTCGTACCTTTGCAGACGAAAACTTTCAAGAGTTTTCGTCTGCAAAGGTACGACAGGTCAGCGTTCACTTCCAATTCCAATAAGGGACGCTGACGCTCTAAGCATCCCAGTGCCCAAAAGCTTATCAGAGCCCTTCGAAAGGGCTCTGAAGGAGATTTCGGCCCCTGTCCATCTTTCACCTCCTGAGAGAATAACTTGCTGAGCGCCCACCTCCTGGATTACGAATCAGAATGCCTTTGGTGATAAGGTAATTAATATCATTGAGAGCGGTGTCAGAACTGCATTTGGTGATTTTGGCATATTTCGACGTGGTGAGGTTGCCAAAAAATCCATCCCATAGCATATTTATGATTTTTATTTGGCGAGGGTTGGTGACTATGCCTCGGTATTCATCCCAAAATCTTGATTTTTGGATTACCCGATACACTGTGTCCTGTGCATGATTAAGAGCTGCCATCAGAGTGTCGAGAAACCACTTTAGCCAACATGTGATATCCAAATCACCCTTTTGGGTCTTCTCTAATATATCATAATACTCCTTCTTTTGGCGGCATATTTGTGCCGACATACTATAGAATCTCTGAGGAAGACCATCAGCGCGAGTCAACATCATATCTGTAATCGTACGAGTAAGGCGCCCATTGCCATCATCAAAAGGATGGAGGGTTACAAACCATAAATGCGCTATCCCAGCCTTAATCACTGAATTCGTGGTGTAGTTGGTATTTATCCAATTTAAAAATGTCTGCATTTGAGCATCTATGGTTGAGGATGGAGGGGCTTCATAATGCACTTTTAGTTTTCCCCAAGCCCCTGACACCACTTGCATGGGTTCTTCTCCTTCTCTCCATTTTCCAACTGCTATCTTATAAAGGCCATTGTAGCCTGATGGGAAAAGAGCAGCATGCCATCCAAAAAGGCGCTCCGATGTCAATTCATTATTGGCATTATGAGTGGCATCGAGCATTACTTGTACAATTCCGTCGATGTAATGGTTTTCTTGCCCTTCACAATCCACATGGAGACCCAAATGCTTTGCAATTGACGATCTCACTGAATGAGGGTCAAGAATTACACCTTCGATTTCAGATGATTTAGTAATATCCGATGTCAGTGCTTCCAAGGCTGCAGAATTTCGCATGTCAAAGCCTAACATTTCCAACACACCTGTAAACTGGCCTTGAAGATTTCTCACTTCTGCCAACTGGTTAATTAGGACCTCACTATCCCATCGGAAATGAGGCCATTCTTCCTGTTGCCAAATATATATTGGTCGCATAACAAAATTTTTTCGGCAAATATAGCAATTATTTACCGAATATTATTCGGTAAATACCACTATTTTTCACCTAATAGAGAAATTTTGTACAGTTGTCCAACTATCATCAAGATACACTCGCTCTGCACCCTGCGACACAAGGCTCATTACAGCTACCGCAGTGACAATTGTTGTTATTTTCGAATGTTTCATATATAGAGATTTAAATTTCATTAGGCTCGCCGCTCCTTAATACTTACGCCTGATGTATTTATGGGAAAAAGGAACGACGGCTCACGGTGTCGCTCCTTTTTGAGGGTCTTTTCACTCTTACCTGATCTTTGAGTAGGCCACAGGCCGCTGGCCTGTGGCCAAGAGTGCTTACTTCTTACCAAATATATTAACTTTTTACCTCTTTGCTTTCTTATTTGGTCAGAACAACTTAATCAATTACCTGTTTTATTTTGTCAAAGGTACTTGATTAAATATGTACTTTCTTACTTGGTCAGATACAAGCTCTTTATCTTGATGGTCTGAGTATTGCACCATGCCGAGCGGATAAATACACCAATTGGATTCTCAAATGTCACCTTCGACAAATCCATCTCCAGCTTGGTTGCACCATCAGTCAGAACCTCTTGATAACAGTCACCATACACATTGATAAGGCTATTGGTGACATTTACCTCAAGATATTGGGCTTCTTCCAATTCTATTACCAATGTTTTGTAGTCGGCAATGTCAGTTACCTCCCATGCATAGGCAGCATTTGCCCAGATTTCGTTACCATCATCATCATCACCGAAATCAACTGTCATTGTATTGGTATTAGCATCCCATGACAAAGCATCTGCATTGTGAAGGCCGAAAGGCGCAGTTTTCAGCAGGTCAAGGGTTTCTCCTTCAGATGGCTCTTCGGGATCTTCCTCCTTGGGATCATCTTCCTTGGGATCATCAGTATTGCCTGAAGCCTTAGTAATGTAGAGGCCCCGAACCTTGATAGTCTGAGCGTGGGTCCAATCGTTAGTCTTAAGTATTACAGCATCAATCAGAGCAAGGTCAAGATTGGTATCAGCCAATTTAACTTCAATCTTGGTAGTGCCAGCATCATAAGTGGTGAGAGTTGTGCTCCAAAAGCCACCAATGCCAACGCCAAACTGCACGGGTTGCTCATTGGCTTCGATTTCAAGCACTACGCTTTCATACTCAGAAAGGTCAGTAGCTGCATTGAGCCAGCAGAGAGCGCCATTGCCATAAGAGTCATCGCCATTTTCCTCTTGACCAAGCTGGAAAGTCATAGTGTAATTATCCCATGTAAGATTATCACCATTCCAAACCGCTACAGGAGTTTCAGCAAGTAGGTTCATTGCGCCAGCAGGCACTTCAACCAAATCTCCATCTTCCTTGGGGTCTTCAGGCTCGAAAGGATTCTCCTCAGCCTTAGCGAGGTAGAGGTTCTTTACCTTGATTACCTGGCTTTGGCACCAGCCGTTTGTCTTGAGATAAATCATATTCACCTTAGTCAAGTCAATAGCTTCCCCATAGTGTTCGCTTTCTTCCTTATTGTTGTTCTTGAGGTCAGCAAGTTTGATTTCAAGCTTTGTTTCACCAGCAGCGAGATTGGTTTCAGACACATCGCCCCAATAGCCATAATTGGAGACACCAACATTTACATCCATTGCATCAGCACGCGAGCTGGCCTCTTCCAACTCAAGCACGAGATATTCATAACCACTAAGATCAGTTTCAGCACCTTCGAGCCATGACACAGCAGCATTGCCGTAGTTCTCACCATTATCATAAGTAAGAACGTTGTTCTCCCAAGTTACAGTAGCGCCGTCAGAAGCAAATTCTACTTTTGAAGTCATTTCAAGCAGGTCCTGTGCACCTTCTGGGAGGTCGGTAGGCTCTTCAACAGGGGTTTCGGGGTCTTCGTTCTCGTCGCTTTGCCAGTCACTCCAGCCCTCAACCTCGATGTCAGCAAAGTAGATAGCCTTGTCCTTGATATCAGTGATGATATTGTAGCTCTTGCCAGCCTCGAAAGTCTTGGTAATGGCTACATTCTGGCCTTCGGTAGTGCCATCGGCACGAATGATTTGGAATTTTACGTTGTAGGTGCGTTCGGTGTCGAGAGTAGGAATAATATAGTGATAGAGCGAGTAAACCTTTTCGGTTGCGGTCTCCTCTGGTTCAACTTCCAAGGGCACATTGTCGCCATTAGCATCCACGTCAATGAATTGGAGAGCCAAGTTGTCGGCATGGCCAGTCCATACGGCTGGATCGGCAAGACTAAGCGAAGCTGACTTCACAGCATTGTCAATCTCAATTGATTTAACCTCGATGGTAGAGCCATCGGTGAATTTATTTCTGAGTTGGAAGCGCACGCGGGTCAGCATGTGCTTGAAAGTAAGACTTACTGCTCCGTAGGCATCGGAGTTGACATCAAGTCCTACATTCTGAGCATATACCAAGTCCTCATCGCCTGCGTTGGTATATTTGAGCACCATGTCGGCAATCTTGAAATCAGCAGGCACGGCAGCCACAGGAGCCAATGCATAGAAATTGTAGGTGGCAATGGTCCAGTACTGGGTAGGGGTGTAAGCCCAAGCATCAGTGGCAGAAGCTCGGTTTACATCCTGCTTGTCAAACACCGTAGTAGTCACACCATCCTTGGTGTAATCAGCCCATACTGTAAATTCCATCAGATTGTTGGTTTCCACATCTTGGGCGCGCGAAGTGGTAGGATTGCTGCTTTGCACACGCACATTGTCGAACGATAGAGCTTTCGGGTTCTGGGCAGGCCCATCCATCAGTTCGTCGCTGCTACAGGCTGCCAGAGCGAAACCCGCTGCGGCAAGCCAGAGTAACTTGGATTGTTTCATAATCGTTGGTTTATTTGGTATTAAATGATATAATTTCATGGGTTGAAAGGTGGAATTTGCATTGATGCCTTAGGCATAAGGCATTGAAATTCTGCACAAAATTACTTAATTAAAAAGCAAACGATATGCACCATACGTGCCAAAAACCTTGCAAATCGTGCCATGGCTCATCTATAACCTTATTCACCCTCATATAGGGAAAATTTACATCCCATCTGACATCAGGCGTGCCATTTTCGGAGCGGCGGGTCAGTGACCTGTCGCACATCAGGCGTGCCATTTTCGGAGCGGCGAGTCAGTGACCTGCCGC
>JAJBUG010000035.1:45640-46846 GCA_020860515.1 Bacteroidales bacterium
ACACCAGGCGTGCCATTTTCGGAGCGGCGGGTCAGTGACCTGCCGCACATCAGGCATGCCATTTTCGGAGCGGCGAGTCAGTGACCTGCCGCACACCAGGCGTGCCATTTTCGGAGCGGCGGGTCAGTGACCTGCCGCACATCAGGCGTGCCATTTTCGGGAGCAAGATTACATCCGCCTGGTGGAGGTTGGTGGGCGGCAGGTCACTGACCCGCCGCTCCTTAATACATCCGCCTTTCTCAATTTGGCGACATCAGGCGTGCCATTTTAGGAGCGGCGGGTCAGTGACCTGCCGCATACCAGGCGACACCAGGCTGAGGTATTTTTGACATTTTTGAAATTTTGTTTTGTAAGATGGGGAAATTTATGTATTTTTGTCACAAAATTATAATCTTATGAATCAAGATAGAGAATACCAAGATCCTTTTTACAACAAACATAGTAATATTCGACGCTGGGGATCTCAAATTAGTCATTGGGATCAAAATTACAAATTCCAATTCTTGACAATGCATCTAACCGATGCTTTGCCATGGCATGTAGTGCTTGATTACGAAACTGAACATACGCTCTGGTTGAGTCAACATCCTCAACCTTGGTCAACAGAAGATGCATTGTATCATAAAATCAAATTTGAGGATTTTTTGAGTAAATATCTTGATAAGGGGTACGGAGCATGTTACCTGAGAAATATAGAATGCGCAAAGGCATTAGAGGCTTGTCTGTGGTATGATCATGGTCGGGATTATTGGTTAACAAACTATGTGATAATGCCTAATCATGTGCATATTTTAGTACAAATGGGAGAAACTCCTTTGGAAGTGGTATTGGGAGAATGGAAAAAGTACTCTGCTAATAAAATCAATAAAATTGTGGGACGCAGAGGGGCCTTGTGGCAGCGACGTGGTTACTGGGATACAATAGTACGTAATCAGGAGCACTTTGAGAATGTTAATAATTATATTTGGCGTAATTGGTTGAATGGTGGAATAATAAAAATGACAGTAGAGGAATAAGGATTACATCCGCCTTTCTCAATTTGGCGACATCAGGCGTGCCATATTCGGAGCGGCGGGTCAGTGACCTGCCGCAGGTCAGGCGTGCCATTTTCGGGAGCAAGATTACGTCCGCCTCATGGAAGTTGGTGGGCGGCAGGTCACTGACCCACCGCTCCTTAATACATCCGCCTTTCTCAATTTGGCGACA
>JAJBUG010000035.1:46946-126395 GCA_020860515.1 Bacteroidales bacterium
GCAGGTCACTGACCCACCGCTCCTTAATACATCCGCCTTTCTCAATTTGGCGACACCAGGCAGGCCATTTTCGGAGCGGCGGGTCAGTGACCTGCCGCATACCAGGCGTGCCATTTTCGGGTGCAAGATTACATCCGCCTGTCGGAGGTTGGTGGGCGGCAGGTCACTGACCCGCCGCTCCTTAATACATCCGCCTTTCTCAATTTGGCGACATCAGGCGTGCCATTTCAGGAGCGGTGGGTCAGTGACCTGCCGCACATCAGGCGTGCCATTTCAGGGAGCAAGATTACATCCGTATGGCTTAGGTTGGTGGGCGGCAGGTCACTGACCCGCCGCTCCGAAATACATCCGCCTTTCTCAATTTGGCGACACCAGGCGTGCCATTTCAGGAGCGGCGGGTCACTGACCTGCCGCACATCAGGCGTGCCATTTTCGGGTGCAAGATTACATCCGCCTGTCGGAGGTTGGTATGCAGCAGGTCACTGACCCGCTGCTCCTTAATACATCCGCCTTTCTCAATTTGGCGACATCAGGCGTGCCATTTTCGGAGCGGCGGGTCAGTGACCTGCCGCACATCAGGCGTGCCATTTTCGGGAGCAAGATTACGTCCGCCTGTCGGAGGTTGGTATGCGGCAGGTCACTGACCCGCCGCTCCTTAATACGTCCGCCTTTCTCAATTTGGCGACGCCAGGCAGGCCATTTTAGGAGCGGCGGGTCAGTGACCTGCCGCATGTCAGGCGTGCCATTTTCGGGAGCAAGATTACGTCCGCCTGTCGGAGGTTGGTATGCGGCAGGTCACTGACCCGCCGCTCCTTAATACGTCCGCCTTTCTCAATTTGGCGACGCCAGGCAGGCCATTTTAGGAGCGGCGGGTCAGTGACCTGCCGCATGTCAGGCGTGCCATTTTCGGGAGCAAGATTACGTCCGCCTGTCGGAGGTTGGTATGCAGCAGGTCACTGACCCGCTGCTCCGAAAATGGTATGCCTGATGAAAGAGTGGAGCGCATGGCGGTGGCCAGCGCTCCACTTCTCCTTTTCACATTTCTTTTAATTATACGAGGAGAAAAAGTCAACATAAAAGTTAACTTTTTCTTGTTTTGTTTGTTTAGTATTAAAATTATTAGTAACTTCGCATATAATTATTAGTTTATGCGTTTTGTACCAATCCATAATAGAAATGTCTTTTCTGTTATCTTTGATAACCAGGAAAATGACGAGTTCCACGAGGCCTTTAAACTGTGGCGAGACCTTGATTATCTATCAGAATATTTTGCTCGAAACTTTGAGCTTCTAAACACATCTTTCTGGAAAGAAGCAGGGTTATCTACAGAGAATATCGATGATGCATTAGATTGGGTAACTACCGATGCTTTAAATCTTCGACAATTAATTTATAAATTGTCATTAAATAGCAAAAATGGAATTTTACCAGATTTGGATAGATATTTTGAACCTCTTGATGGGCAATATTCTTTTGTTACTTCCTTAATCCCTTCAAAGGGATATGGGGTATTCCGACCTTCAATGATACGTCTTTATGCTATCAAACTTGACTCCAATTGTTATCTTGTGATACATGGAGGCATAAAGTTGACAGCTATTATTGCTGATACACCTGAGTTAAATGAAGTGTTATTTCGTAAAATAGATTCTGTATTAGAATATTTTAAACGTAATGGCATTAGCGATGTTGATGATTTAATTGAATAGAATTATGAGATTCGATGTTGAAAAATTTAAAAGTCTGGTAGAGGAAGCCGATCCTAAGATTAAGGCTGAGGATGACTTCGTATTGGAAAACATTGGTTGGATTGGTCTTTCTCTAAAAGTGGCCATCCGCGCCAGGAGCGTAATGCGCGAGAAAGGCATTACTCAGGTGCAACTCGCCGCATGGCTCAATGTTACAAAAGCACAAATAAGCAAGTTCTTATCGGGTAAAGAAAATCTCACACTCAGTACTATTGACAAGCTTCAACAAGCCTTAGGGGAAAATCTTATTTCTATCCCTTCTACCCAAAGTAAAAATTTGCAAACTTCGGAACCTGTGATGTCATAAGTTAACTATGAAAAAGAAGAGCGTTGCCACGACAAGCGACATCAGGCGTGCCATTTTCGGGAGCAAGATTACATCCACCTGGCTTAGGTCGGTGGGCAGCAGGTCACTGACCCGCTGCTCCTTATTACCTTTTGTTTGCTCTGAATCATGATGAAAAAAGAAATAAGCCCTCGAATATCGAGGGCGGGCCTTGGTGTTTCCCAACCAAGGGGGATACGGTATTGCAAAGTTACATTCTTTTTCTTATAAAACAAAATTTTTAAGAGGGAAAAGATAAAAATCTCATTAATTTAACATTTAAAAGTTAATTTTAACTACAATATCTTTGACTCATTTTACACATATAGTGAAAAATGGGAGCGCATGGCGGTAGCCAGCGCTCCCATTTTCCTCTTTCACTTTTCTTACCTTGGTTTTCGGCTTGCTCCGCAATCCTCAACTAATGGCTTTATACTTAACCTAAATAGTTGAGATTAGTTGGATTTCTATTTTTCCAAATAAAGTTTTGATACCTTAATTGTTTGGCCACTTGCAACCCATTCTGCTGTTTTTAGAATGATGAGATTTACCTGAGTTAAATCAACTTTCTTTGTATTAATAGTATACTTATAATAAGTAGTACCATTATCTTCTCGTGTCCATTTTTCTGTGGGATCGCTGTCTGACATTACATACTCGACATCAGAAAGATTTGGATCAGTAGTTTCATATTCACCTGTATAGCAAAGATCGGCCAAAGTCAATTCTAACTTAGTATCATTTTGTGACAAAGTAGAAAGATTCTTATATCCCCAATAGCCTCCAGTGCTAACACCTAATTGAACATCTGAACCACTTACTTCACTGAGTTCTAAAATAATTTTTTTGTATTCTGATATGTCCATTACTGTTTCATTGAACCATCCTATAGCTGCATTACCAGCTCCAGTAAATGTCATTACATTATTTTCCCAAGTGATATTATCCCCATTCCAATAGCTTTTAGCTGTCAATTGAAGCAAATCAAAATTTGAATCTTCTATTGTAGTTACAGAATTATTAGTCCAATCTTCACTCCAATCATCAGCTGTTGCAATTTGAGGATCGAAGGCAATCTTGTTAGAGACGATTTGAGGACCAGTGATAGAGGCAGAGATGGTGTAGCTCTTGCCAAGTGCATTATTAAGTTGAAGTTGAATAGGATTTACATCCAAAGCGGTTTCATTATTTGAGCCATCAACCAAAGTCAGATCATAAATAATCCAGTAAGTGCGATCTGAAGGAATAAGGAAATTCTTTGTAGATGTACCAGTAGTAATAGTGTTATTATCTACGGCTGCAATTTCATCGAATGAGAAGGTAAGTTCAAGATTATCACCTTGATCATACCAAGAAAGAGTTTCACAATTTAGATTTGCATGCTTTACCGCATTTGTAATCTTCACATTACCCTTAATGGTGTAATCCGTTGATTTGTTTTCAATCTGGAAACGAACGCGTGAGAGCATGTGCTTGAATGAGAGGTTCACTGCTTGATTTGCACCAATAGCCTGGGCTACTATACCAGTGTTCTTTGCACTACATATATCAGTTTCACCATCATTCTCATAGTAGAGTGCGGTGGAGGACATAGTGAAGTTGTGATTCTCTGCGGCGGGAGCTACAGCGTAGAAATTATACGTTTTACCAGCTTGCCATTCCTGTTCTTCAGAAACTACACTATTACCCCATGCACTACCAGTGTATTCTATTTTGGCACCATTGAAAACATCTGTGGTAACAGTAGGATCAGTATCATAATAATTAGCCCAGACATTGAAATCTGTCAAGTTACTGCTGCTAAGTTCAGTATAGGTTCGAGAAGCGTTTTTCACAGCGATGCCATCGAAGCTGATGGCGTTGCCGCTACGCGGGGCGTCAACCATGTCGTCGCTGCTGCAGCTGGCGGCGAAGAGGGCGAGGCCGGCCAGCCATAGGGTTTTTGTTAGTTTCATGATAGTTTATGTTTTTTGGTTTATTGAAATATTTTACATGTCGAGAATGATGTCCTCCCATTCGCCCCAGGTGTTGACGCCGACGTCGAAGCCGGAATCGCTGGGCTTATGACCTGAGTTTTCTTCCACCTTTACTCCGTAGATTTCAATTACGCCACCTTGGGGATGGCATGCCACTTGGTCAGTCACGTCATAGTCAAGAGTCACAATATTGCCGCTCGTAAGCTTCAATTCGATATTGAGGCTGAATGTGCCTGGTTCGGTACGCGACGCGTAATAATCGTTGGGATAGTCGGGGATGCCGAATGATTTCACAGGAGCTTGCACACCCCAATCGAGGATATCAGCATCGAAGAGCACTGTGGCTTGGTCATCGCTGGTGTGGCCAGTGGCCAAGCTCACGCCATCGGCCATTCCCGAAAGGGCGCCTCGGGCCAGCGTCACATATTCGATGCCCTCGTCAAAGTTAACTCGCACCAAATAAGTGAAAACCAAGGGTTTCATAGTCACCTCAAGGCGCTGGCAGGCGCCGGTGCCGAGGCTTACGAAGTCGCGAACGCAAGCCCCATAGAGCATATCGGGGGGGAGATACAGTAGATTCGGCGCGCGAAGCCACTCTGAAAGGATTGCCAGCGTACGACGCGCGGGTGCGACCGCTGGTCGTGACCATGGCAGTCATGATATCGTCAAGGTCCTTAAAGATAATGTACTCAGTGTCGTTGTTGTAGAAAATCATGTGGTGGGTGCCCTGAATCAGGCTCATGCGAGTGCCCGTGGGCTTCATATTGTATTCATGGCTTGTGCTCTGACCCTCACTATAAATCATAGCCGATAGGCCAGTAGGGATCTCTGGATTGAGGTCGGTGTAACGCATACCGAAATTATGCTGGCTCCATTCATTTTCCCAATCGATGCCACCCTCGGCATAGTAATGCCAACGCTGTTCGTAAGAGGCAGCAATCTCCACATCGTAAACCGAAGCATGGTCAGGATGGTCATAACAGAGATCCTCGTAGTGGTAGCAGCTACTGAGAGCCAGCGTCACCCACACCGCAGCCACTAATTTGTAATTTGTAATTTGTAATTTGTAATTTCTCATAAGACCGCTCCTCCTTTCTTCTTTTTGGCCAAGGCCCAGGGAGTCCACACAAATGTGATGCCGCCAGTGCAAGGACCGAAATATTGGCGCTTGTGAGTGCCAGTCCATACCAAGTGACCATCGATGCGGTCATATTTTTTATAATGTCCGCCCCAATAGCCTACGCCAACGTAGAAATCCACTGCCACATGGCTGCCGATTGGCAGGCGGAATCCATACTCCACGCCAGCCATATAATTCCAGCGATGCTCGTTGGACATCTGGCCGTGGTGCCTATGCGAGAAATCGTAGGTAAAGCCCTTGCCGAACACCCCGACGTGGTGGCCTCGGCGTGTGGCCAGTTCTTGCTTGCCGAACCAATAATTCACAGCTCCCTCCACGCCGTAGGTCTTCCAATGCACCACCGACTGATGGTCGAGCTTCCACCAAGAATGATGCCAGACGGCCGATGCGGAGAAATGGCGAGCGAATGGCATGTCGAAGCCGATATTGGGGATCAGGAAGCCGTCGAGCAGCACATTATTGGTGAATCCCAAAGCCAGCTGCTTGGCCTCCTTCGCCTCAATGCCAGCCTCGGCTGCGGGGGCCGCTGCCTTGGCGCTCTCCTGGGCTGCCAGCGATTGGCAAACCAAGATCAGCATTGCGAGAAGTAGGGTCTTATATGGTTTCATTGCTCTTTGTTTTTCAGGGGTCGATGTCGGTAATCTGCCGTGGGGACATTTGATAATTACGACGTTGCAAAATTAGGAAAAATATGGTCGGTGCACCTAACCACCACGTACCAAACGATGTCACAAAATGTTCCAAACCGACTGTTCAAACCATTCAATCAGTGTTTTGCAAACAAACGGTTAACGCCTCTCCTATTTAATGTATGTATTTTTGCAACGTAAAATTTACCAGAGCAATATCATCAAAAACTATCAGGAATATGAACAAAAAAATTCAACTTCTGCTTCTGTCGCTGCTATGCGGCTTCTCGCTGGGCTGGGCCCAGTACGGAGTGCTTAGCCCGCTCCACGTAAGCGGTTCCCAGCTCCAAGATGAACAGGGCAACCACGTGGTGCTCCACGGCGTAATGGACACCCCAAGCCCCTATTTCAACAATGGCCGCTGGGGCTCATCGGCCAACACGGCCTACGCCTCGAAGTGCATCAGCTACTTCGACCAGCTCTTCACCGCCATCACCTCGATTGAGGATGGCGCTGCTTGCAATGTATTCCGCCTCCATCTCGATCCCTGCTGGTGCTTCGTGAATGCAGCCGATGAGAGCGACTTTGAGAAATTCCAGATGAGCCGCTTCAAGAGTGCTTGGGAAAAGATCTACCAACCCATTATTGAGACAGCCCTCGGCCATGGACTATATGTAGTGGTGCGTCCTCCGGGCGTCTGCCCCCAAACCATCCAGGTTGGCGGCGCTTATCAGGAATACCTAAATACTATATGGGAATATGTGGCAGCCGATGAATATATCCGACAGAACGCTGGGTATATCTCGCTTGAGCTTGCCAATGAGCCAGTGGATGTGAAGGATGCCAACGGCAACAACCTAAACAGCGGCTCTACCCTGCGCGACTTCTTCCAGCCACTCTACGACACTATCCGCCAGCAAGGCTTCACTGGCATCGTGTGGGCTCCCGGCGCAGGCTACCAGAGCATCTACACTGGCTATGACACATATCCCATGGTGGGCTACAACATCGGCTATGCCGTGCACTGCTATCCCGGCTGGTACAGCTGCAGCGACACTTCCTGCGACCCCGATGCCTTTATCAACAACTTCACCAAGATGGTGCCTGTGGCTGGCGTGTCGCCAATAATCATCACCGAGGTTGACTGGAGCCCCGAAAAGGAAGGCGAAGGCAAATACAACGAGTTCGGAGAATGGGTGCCTGCCAACTGGGGCACATGGGGCACCGCCTCTACCTCAAAGTGGGGCGCTGCCTTCAAGGCCATGATCGATTACTACGATGCTTCAATGACCCTATCAAGCACAGGTGTCTATTTGGATATCGATTCTTATATATTGAATGGAACCGTGCAACCCGCCATCAAAGATGTGGAGGAGGCTTGCGGCCCCGCTTGCTGGGATTGGTATCAGGAATATGCCAAGGTTAACTACGCTTACCCTACCTTTACCAACCGCTACTGCGCTGACCAAGGCAACGGCACCTATATCAACCCCATCATCAATGCCGACTTCCCTGATCCCGACCCAATCCGCGTGGGCGACACATTCTATATGAGCACCACCACAATGTTCCACTTCCCGGGTGCAACCATTATGAAATCTAAAGACCTGGTGAACTGGGAATATTGCTGCAACCCCCTGGAAAATGTGATTAACAACGAGGATGCCTTCAGCCTCAAGAACGACCAGAACCGCTATGCACAAGGCATGTGGGCCAGCACCCTTAATTACTACGATGGCCGCTATTACCTGGGCTTCTTGGTAATGGGCAGCGCCGACGGCACCAGCGGATACTACATGCTCGACACCGACGACATCGAAAATGGCACATGGCGCGTACGCATGCTTAAGGACGGCTTCTACGATGCTGGCATCCTTTTCGACAATGACGGCAAGGTTTACATTGCTGCTGGCATCAACCACATCACTGTGTTTGAGCTCGATCCCAACAACGACTTTTCAATCAAGAGCAGCAAGGAAGTGATTGTGCGTGAGGATAGCGGTCTGGAAGGCAACCACATGTACCATATCGGAGATTACTATTATATATATAGCACCTACGGTGGCACCGAGGGCAGCCAAACTATCTTCCGCTCCTCAAGCCCGATGGGCGACTATGAGGAGTGCAATGGGCGCCTAATTGCCAACCAGAGCATCCATCAAGGCGGCTTGGTTGACACTCCCAATGGCGAATGGTGGACTATTCTCTTCAAAGATGACGGCGCAGTGGGCCGCGTGCCTTATCTTGAACCGGTGACTTGGAACAACGGCTGGCCTACAATCGGCAACAACGGCATCGACGTGAGCAAGGACGGCGCAGCCTACCCCAAGCCCAACGTAGGCCTGGCTTATCCCCGCACTTATATCCCCACCAACGATACATTCACAAGTCTAACCTTAGGCATGCAGTGGCAATGGAGCCACCTGCCCGACAATTCGGCATGGAGCCTCACTGAGCACCCCGGCTATCTCCGCCTCTACACCACTGGCATCGCCAGCGACCTGAAGCACGCGCGCAATTCGCTGACCCAGCGCATGCAATGCCTCCACTATGCTGGCACAGCCAACTCGAAGAAAAACACCGTGTACGGCACCACCAAGATGGAAATCGGCGGAATGAACGATGGCGACCTCTGCGGATTGGCCATGTTCCAGGATCCATACAGCTATGTAGCTGTGAAGCAGGAGAATGGCAAGCGACGCATCGTGGTTTACTGCGAAGGCTACGACAATAATCCTGAGCAACTCTACGATGGCGACGAAATCACAGGCGATGTGATTTATCTGCAAGCTCGCGCCAGCATGAGCAACAATCTCGTCACCTACTGGTACAGCACCGACAATGTAAATTGGGAGCGTGCCGTAAACAAGGGGTTCACCCTGCGCTACATAATCTCAATCTTTGTGGGCCAGCGCTTCTATCTCTTCAACTACGCTACCGAGAAGAATGGCGGATTTGTTGACATCGACTGGTTCAGCACCGAGCAGGAATTTGAAGAAAGCCGCTTCTATTCAGAGGAGAATTTGCAGACATTCTCGCCAGAAGACTTGATTTTCGACCACATGGAGACTGTTGACGAAATCAAGATGCTCAACGGCGCAGTATATCAGCTGCCTATCTACGCAGTGATGGCAAGCGGCATGACCATGAACGTGGCTTCGAGCTGCTCATTCATCATCGATGATGAAGATATCGCCACAATCGCCAACGGCGTGCTCACCGGCAAGCAGGATGGCAAGACCACTATCCGTGGCACCTATACCGACTACGACGGCATGGCTCACGACTTTGAGTTCCCGCTATCAGTTGAGACATTTCCGCTCACAGCCGACTTCTTCAATCCAAGCCTCACCGGCAGCGGAACATTCGACGAAACAACTGGCGAATTCACAACATCGAAGAACGGCCTCGCTGGCTGGGAATACACCAACGGCCTCGACATCAGCGCCTACAACTATATCGTAATCGAGCTTGAAAGCAAGCCAACGGTAAGCACCTCATTCTGCATCTACGACAGGGCCAACGGCAGCTACAGCCGCAATGTCACCTCGGCCTCATCTAAGGTTAATCTGAGTGCCAACGCTGTCACCAGCAAGGTTGACCTGACCCAAGTGGCCAAGATGGGCTTCACCACCAATGGCGGTGCCACAGTCACCATCAAGCGTGTGTTCCTGAGCATGGACGGCGAGAATCCAGCTGGCATCGAAGGTATCCTGATGGACGCTACCGTGACCGACGATGCCATCTACGACATCATGGGTCGCCGCTTGAGCCGCGCTCCCGAGCATGGATTCTTCATCCAGGGCGGCAAGAAGCACTTTAAGTAGTCCCGGAGCCTTGGTCTTTAGTCCTTGGGGCTAAAGGCCAAGGACTTAGGAAAATTGAATCAATCATTATCACAATTATAATCATGAAACAACTGACAACCTTAATCCTGCTCTTGATAGCCTTCAGGGTAGCGGCCCAGGTGGAAGTGCGCGGAACCGTAGAGGACGGCGACGGCGAGCCCATCATCGGTGCCATGGTAGCCCTAAAGACGGATACCAAGGTGGCCACTGTCACTGACATCGATGGCAACTTCTTGCTTAAGGTGCCTTCGCTCAAGAGCCAACTCACAGTCACTTATGTGGGAATGAAACCCAAAACTGTCTCGCTCAATGGCAAAAATACTATCACAATCGTGATGGAGGATGATGCCGAGACCCTCAGCGAGGTAGTAGTAGTAGGTTACGGCCAGCAAAAGAAAGCCTCGGTGGTGGGCGCCATCACCCAGACCGACGGCAAGGCCCTGCAGCGCACCGGTGGTGTGAGCTCGCTCGGCGCAGCTCTCACTGGTAATCTGCCTGGCGTAACCACAATGTCATCGTCGGGCCGACCTGGCGACGAAGACCCCGAAATCGTAATCCGTGGCGTCAGCTCGTGGAACAACTCAGAGCCACTGATCTTGGTCGATGGCATCGAGCGCCCAATGAGTTCGGTGGATATCAACTCAGTGCAATCAATCTCGGTGCTCAAGGATGCATCGGCCACTGCTGTGTATGGTGTGAAGGGCGCCAACGGCGTAATCCTTATCACCACCAAGCGCGGTCAAGAAGGCCGTGCTCAGATTGAGTTCAATATGAACACCGTGCTCAAGGTGGCATCAAAGCTGCCTAAGACCCTCGACAGCTACGATGCCCTCACCGTGCGCAACATGGCTATCGAAAACGAGCTTGGACTCTCGCCCGACTCATGGAGCAAGATGACCCCCGAGGCAATCCTGCAGAAATACCGCAATCCATCGAGCCTCGAAGAGAAGGAGCGCTATCCCAACGTTGACTGGGAGGATGAGCTGTTCAAGCGCTCATGTATGAGCTACAATCCCAGCGTAAACATCTCAGGCGGTACCAAGGTGGTAAAATATTTCGCATCGATCGACTATCTGCATGAGGGCGACCTCTTCCGCATAGTGGATAATGGCCGCGGTTACAAGGGCGGTTATGGCTACGACCGCTTGAACGTGCGCACCAACTTCGACTTCCAAATCACCCCCACCACCCTGTTCAAGGCCAACCTATCTGGCTCGAGCGGCAAGCGCAAGAGCCCTTGGGGCAAGACCGACGCCGGCAGCGAATGGTTTGAGACTCAGCTATGGCAGGCTGCCTATTCAGCTCCATCAGATGCTTTCTGGCCTGTATATAGCGATGGCACATGGGGTTACTATCCCCAGGACGAGAACGGCGCGCCCAACTCGCTGAAGAATATCGCATTCGCCGGACGCGAAACCAAGACCACGACCCGCATCAATACCGACTTCACCTTGGAGCAAAAGCTCGACTTCCTGCTCAAAGGCCTGCGCGTGTCGGCCACAATATCATGGGATAACCAATTCGTGGAGTATCGCCGTGGCATCAGCGACGATGGCAACGATCCCCAGCGCAAATGGATCAACCCCGACACAGGCGAGGTATTCTACGAGAAGACCAACGATGCCACCACTGGATTCGACTTCCAGGAGAGCATCAAGTGGAGCACCAACGGCGGCTCGATGGACAATAGCCTCACACTGCGCAACCTTTACTATCAAGGCCAAATCTATTGGGGCAATTCATTCGGCAAACACGATGTGACCGCAATGGGCGTGTTCAACCGCACCGAGAACAGCGTGGGCTCAGAATTTACCCACTACCGCGAGGACTGGGCATTCCGCACCACCTACGCATTTGCAAGCCGCTACTTCTTCGAGTACAATGGCGCATACAACGGCTCAGAGAAATTCTCAAAGAAGAATCGCTTTGCATTCTTCAACTCAGGCGCTATCGGCTGGATGATCAGCGAGGAGCCATTCTGGAGCCGTATCCAACAATGGGTGCCGCTGCTCAAGCTGCGCTACAGCTATGGCGAGGTCGGCGACGACAATGTGGGCGACCGCTGGCTCTATGCTACCCAATGGGCCTACGGCGGCAGCACTCAGCAGGGTCTCGACCCCGATGTGTACAGTCCTTACTACTGGTATCGCGAAAGCCTGGTGGGCAATGAAGATGTGCATTGGGAAAAGGCCATAAAGCAGAACTTCGGTATTGACTACGCATTCTTCAGCGGTCTCTTGGCTGGTTCGCTCGATTTCTTCCATGAAAAGAGAAAGGACATTCTGGTTTCTGGCTCATCGCGTTCGGTACCTGAATATTACGGCACCACCGCCCCCACTGCCAACCTTGGCCGCGTACGCAGCACTGGTTTTGAACTGGAATTGCGTGTCAACAAGACCTTCGGCAACGGCATGCACCTCTGGGCAAATTTCAACATGACCCATGCCGAGAACAAGATTCTCAGCTTCGACGATCCCGAGTTGCTGCCCGACTATCAAAAGACAACTGGCTACGCAATCGGCCAAAACAAGAGCTATATGAATTCGGGCTGGGCCTCAACTTGGGACCAAGTAATCGGCACCACCCAGTGGAACACCAACGATGACCAGAAGCTCCCTGGCATGTACGATGTGCTCGACTATAACGCCGATGGCGTAATCGACAGCAACGACCTTGCTCCCTATGGATACACTGGCACACCCCAGAACAACTACAACGCTACTATCGGCCTCGACTGGAAGGGCTGGAACATCATGCTGCAATTCTACGGCGTAACGGGCGTGTCGCGCTATGTGGCCTTCACCTCGCTGAGCGGCAACCTTGACACCGTATATGACGAAGGCACCTACTGGACTCACCTCACCGGCACTGGCGATGCTCCAATTCCTCGCTGGAACTCCACCCCGAATGGCGACTATTTCCACTCGACACAGTATCTCTACGATGGCAGCTACATCCGCCTCAAGAATGCTGAAATCGGCTACACATGGAATGGCGGCTGGATCAAGCACCTGGGCCTTTCGATGCTCAAGCTCTATCTCAACGGCAACAACCTGTGGCTCTGGAGCAAGATGCCCGACGACCGCGAAAGCAACTTTGCAGGCACCGGCCTGGCATCGCAAGGCGCTTATCCTACAATGCGACGCTTTAATTTCGGTATTAGATTCTCGCTGTAACAATTCAAAATTATGAAAAATTTCAAATCCATATATATCGGCGTTGCGGCAGCCCTGGCATTGACTGGCTGCACCGACTACCTTGACAAGGCACCTGAGAGCGAAATCTCAGAAACTGAGGCCTTCAAGGACTTCCGCAACTTCCAGGGCTTCGTCGAGGAGATGTACAACTGCATCCCCGAGTTCGATAAGGGTTATTGGACCAACTCTTGGAACTGGGGCGAAGACGAAATTGAAAATGTGGGCATCGACTACCACTTTGTGTACAAGGTTGACCAAGGCGACTTCTGGGGCTGGCAAGCCGAATACGACGGCTGGAGCAGCGGCTGGATGGACAAGGCCAATTTCAGCGCCACCAGCACAAGCCGCTTCGACAAGGGTCTCTGGCCCGGCTGTTGGTATGGCATCCGCAAGGCTAACATGGGCCTTGAAAACCTGGACCTTCTCACCGATGCCACTCAGGAGCAGAAGAACTTTATCAAGGGCCAGTTGCTTTTCTTCCGTGCCTGGTTCCACTTCCAGATGATTCAATATTTTGGCGGACTGCCTTATATCGATGAGGTGCTCCCATCGAATGAAAAACTCACCCTGCCGCGCCTTACCTACGCCGAGAGCGCCGACCGCATCGCTGAGGACCTGCGCGAAGCTGCCGACCTGCTCCCCATCGACTGGGAAGACACCGAGACTGGTGCCCTGACCAGTGGCAACAACGACCTGCGCGTGACAAAGATTGCCGCTCTCGGCTATCTTGGCAAGAATTATCTCTGGGCTGCATCGCCCCTGATGTACGAAGAGAAAGCGGGTACCTGCGACTCTACAAAGTACAATCAAGATTACGCCCAAAAGGCTGCCACCGTGCTTGGCGAACTGATCCAAACCGTGGAGAGCGGCACAAAGTACGGTTTGCTCCCCTTCGATGAATACAGCAACAACTTCCGCACCAAGGATGGAACACGCCGCATAGCCGGCCAATCAAAGAGCGGCGAAATCGTGGAGGCTATCTTCCGCGGTCCTTGCTACGGCTGGAACGACACGGGCCTGGGTCTGAGCCACGGATTCTTCGGATCGGACCTCAACGATAATGGCGTAACCGGCTGCCCAACTGCCAACTACGTGAATTATGCTTACGGCATGGCCAACGGGCTGCCACTGAGCGATCAATACTCAGGCTTCGACAAGGCTCACCCTTGGCAGAACCGCGATCCCCGCTTCTATCATGATATCGTGTATGATGGACTGAAGATGATCGACAACACCACTACCACCACCGCTAAGACCTGGGAATATGCCGAGCTTTACACCGACGGCCTTTACCGTGATGTAATCCGAGGCAGCCGCACTGGCTATTATCTGCTGAAATTCTGCGATATCGACTGCAACAAATACGACCAAGGCTGGAGCTACTCGCTTGGCTACCATATCCACCTGCCTTGGATGCGCCTGGCAGATGTATATCTGATGTATGCCGAGGCCGCTGCCGAGGCTGCTCAGAGCCCCGATGGCAAATACTACTGCTCGTACACTGCAATCGATGCTATTAATAAGATTCGCACTCGCGCTGGCGTGGCCTCGCTTGGCTCGAACTATACGCGCGACCTCAACAAGTTTATGCAAGAGGTGCGTCGCGAGCGTGCTTGCGAGCTTGCCTACGAGGGCCATCGATTCAACGACCTGCGCCGCTGGAAACTCTTAGATGTGTATCCCTACAACATCAAGACATCACAAGAGTTTATCCGCGTGACCACCAACAAGAGCGCACCCCAGAACAACCAAATCAGCGAATGGCGACAGGAGAATATCCTTACACGCAATTTCAGCTCGAAGCACTATTGGTTGCCTTTGAAGCGCACCGATACCAACATGTATCTGGAATTTGCTCAGAACCCCGGATGGTAAAATCAATGAATAGGACACTCTTAAATATCCTTTCATCCTATTATCCTTTCATCCTTTTAATTTGATTTCAATGAAAACCCCATATAAGACACTGTATAAAACACTGGTTCTTAGCATCTCGGCAGCAAGCACGGCTCTCGGAATGACTGCACAGGAGGTTGCTGACAGCGCCAAGGTGACATCCGACGCTGCGGTGATCCAAGCTGTGGGCGCCACTGGCGACACCACGCTGGTCAACCTCCCATTCCGCAAGACTGAGAAGCGCGACCTCATGGGCGGTGTCAGCACAGTAAACGTGCAAGAACTGCAAAACAAGAACTACATGACCTATTCGCTCGACAATATGCAAAGCCTCGTAAGCGGCTGGACGGGCGAACTGTGGCACCAAGGCGAAGCCCTAATCTTGGTAGATGGCGTGCCTCGCGATGCCAGCAACGTGCATCCCGATGAAATTGCCGACATTACCTTCCTGAAATCGGCCCAGGCTGTGGTGCTCTACGGCAGCCGCGCTTCAAATGGCGCTGTGCTGATCACCACCAAGCGCGGCACAAAGGATGGCCTGCATGTAACGGTGGATGGCAATGCCACCTGCTATGTGCCCAAGCGCTATCCCAAATATTTGGGCTCAGAGCAATACATGACCCTCTACAACGAGGCTCGCATCAACGATGGCCTTGAACCAGTGTATAGCGCTGAGGACATCTACAACTACTCCACTCTGAGCAATCTCTATCGATATCCCGAAATCAACTTCTTCTCAGAGGATTATGTGAAGAAGAATTATTGGCGCTACGATGCCAATGCTCAATTCGAAGGCGGCGGCAAGTTTGCACACTTCTACACCTACATTGGTTTTTACCACGTTGGCGACCTTATCAACTTCGGCGAAGGCAAACATAACCACTCAAATCGCCTGAGCATTCGCGGCAACATCGACCTTATGTTCAGCGACTCGATGACCGGCTGGGTAGATGCATCTGCTACATTCTACGATAATCGCAGCGACCTCTCGGATTTCTGGAACCAATCAGGCATTCAGCGCCCCACCTCGCAATATGCATTGGTGCCTCTGATTCCGATTGATGCTATCGACCCTAATGATGAGGCCTCGCAAATCTTGGTTAACAATAGCAGCCACCTTATCGATGGCAAATATCTGCTTGGCGGAACACAGAACCAGCAAACCAACGCTTTCGCAGCCATGTACGCAGCTGGCTACAACAAGTACACCAGCCGCCAAATGCAAGTGGATGCGGGCATCAACATCAAGCTCAATAAGATTCTGGAAGGCTTGTCGTTCAAGGCTCACTTCGCCACTGACTATGCCACAAGCTACAACACCAGCATCAACAACGAGTACTCAACCTACGAAGCAACCTGGGCCAACTACAACGGACAAGATGTAATCACCGGCCTTACCAAGTACGGCACCGACAAATCAACTGGCACACAGAACATGAGCGGCAGCTACACTCGCCAGATCGTGCTGTTCAACGCACAGTTCGACTACGACCGCTCATTCGGCCAACACAATGTCAATGCTACCCTCCTTGGCAATGGCTACCAGCAGACCGTGACTGGAAATTATCACAACACTACCAATGCCAACTTAGGCTTGCAGGCTACTTACAATTTCGCTCACACTTACTATGCCGACTTGTCGATGGCTATGGTGCACTCGTCGAAATTGGCTCCTGGTCACCGCAACGCATTCTCGCCAGTGGGCACCATAGCTTGGCGCCTCAGCAATGAGCCTTGGCTGCGCGACCACACCTGGATCGAGGATTTGAAGCTCACTGCATCGTATGGCGTAATTCATCAGGACGTGGATATCAGCGACTATTACATGTACGACGAAGTATTCACCGCATCGGGCACATGGTGGGGCTGGAGCGAAAGCGCTTCGCTGAAGCAAACGACCTTATCAACACGCGGTGCAAACACCGACCTCAGCTTCGTCAAGCGCAAGGAATGGCGTGTGGGCTTGGAGGCTCAGCTGTGGAAGGGTCTTATCAACCTTGAGGCTAACTACTTCGACATTTCCACCAACGACCAAATCATCATTCCCGAAACTCTCTATCCCAGCTATTTTGCCGCATGGGGCACATCGTTCAAGGCTTATACCAACTATAACAACCAGAGCCGCCGAGGCGTAGATTTCTCGGTGACAGCTTTCAAGCGCTTTGGCGAGGTAGATGTAAAGCTCGGATTCGTAGGAATGTACTATTGGAGCAAAAACGACCGCATCTCGGAGAACAACGAATATGATTGGCTCAATTCCACCGGCACAGCCATCGAGACAATCCGTGGCTACCACTGCCTGGGATTCTTCCAGAGTGAAGAGGAAATCGCCAACTCAGCCGTAATCAACAGCAATACTAAGCCTGGCGACCTCAAATATGAAGACAAGAACGGCGATGGCATCATCGACTATCAGGACATGGTAGTGCTTGGCAAATGGCAAGCTCCATTCGTAGGCGGCGTCAATCTTACCGTGGGCTGGAAGGGTTTTACCCTCTATGCTGCCGGCACATTCAACACTGGTGCCAAGTCAATTCGCTCAAATGCCCTGACATGGGTTTACGGGGATGGCAAATACACCGACATGCAACTCAACCGCTGGACTCCCGAAACAGCCGCAACAGCCACTTATCCCCGCCTGACCACCCTGAGCGGCGACCTCAACTTCGTGGCAAGCGATTTTTGGCTCTTCGATCCCTCGGCATTCTATCTGAGCCGCTTACAACTCACCTATGATTTTCCCAGCAGCATCTTCCGCCACTGCTTTATCAAGGGTGTGCAAGTCTATTTCCTCGGCACCGATTTG
Organism: Bacteroidales bacterium; assembly: GCA_020860515.1. Lineage (GTDB taxonomy): Bacteria > Bacteroidota > Bacteroidia > Bacteroidales > Muribaculaceae > CAG-873. The sequence continues at coordinate 64,513 of JAJBUG010000035.1, forward strand.
CTCACTATCTCAAAGGAGCGCAAGTACTTGGAGACCAACATTGGTTTCCCGCAGTGTCGCGGTTACAACTTCGGCGTAAAGGTGAATATTTAGTGATTTGGTGATTTAGTGAATCAGTGAATCAGTGATTTTAAATCTTTAATTTGATTTCAATGAAAAATTTACATATCATACCACTGGTGGCCACAGTTGCGATGCTCTCGGGATGCGACGATGTGTTTACACCCTCGATCGAGAACAATCTCGGCATGGACTACATGTATGAGAATCCCGAATATGCCGAGGGTGTGTTGGCAAATGCCTACACTTACATGGCTTGCGACGGCTATTCATTCTCAGAATGCGCCACCGACGATGCCGTAAGCAACCAATCAAGCAACAGCTACCGCAACATGGCAGCTGGCACCTGGACAGCAAGCAACAACCCTATGAACGTGTGGGAAAGCTGCTTCAATAAAATCATGTATCTCAATATCTTCCTCAACCGCTGCGACAATGTGGCTTGGGCCCTCGACGAAGTGGCTGCCGAGTTCTACAAGGACCGCGAGAAGGGCGAGGCTTATGGCTTGCGCTTGATGAACTACTATCATCTGCTCTTAGCTCACTCGGGCTATGGCAGCGACGGCGTGCTCTACGGCGTGCCTCTGCTCCTTGAAGAGATGGACGCTACGAGCGACACCAACACCCCGCGCTCCACATTCGCTGATTGCATCGCCCAGATAGAAGAAGATGCTAGCAATGCCCTGGAGCTGCTGCCTATGGAATATGTGGATGTGGCCGACGAGAGTGAAATTCCATCGAAGTACTCAAGCCTGAATCCTACCGTTTCGCAGTACAACCGCGTGTTCAGCTCAAGCTTCGCCGGACGCATGAATGGCTTGATAGTATGCGCCTATTTGGCTCGCACTCGCCTGTTAGCAGCATCGCCCGCTTACAACCCGAATGGCGACACCGACCTGTGGCAAAAGGCAGCCGATGCTGCAGCCAAGGTTATCGATTATCTCGGTGGCGTCTCTGGCATCGATCCTAATGGCTGGACCTGGTATTGCAACACCAGCGAAATCTCAGCCTTAGGCGCTGGCGAAAATCCACAAGAAATCATCTGGCGCGGAACCAAGAGTACCAACAAGACTCTGGAAACCGACAACTACCCCCCATCAATCTATGGCAACGGCTATGTGAATCCCACACAGAATTTCGTGGATTGCTTCTATGATATCAATGGTTATCCTATTACTGACAGCCGCAGCTGCTACGTGGATACCCTACCCTACGCTAACCGCGACCCTCGCTTGGACAAATACGTGGTGGTGAATGGCTCCACAGTGGGTAGCACCAAGGCCACGATTATCACTGCGGCTGATGGCACCACTCAGGATGCTCTCAACAACCTCACGGGTTCGTCAACTCGCACTGGATATTACCTGCGCAAGCTGATGCGCGACGACATCAACCTTAACCCTAACACATCGAACAACGGACAGTACCACTACAATGCCTTTATCCGCGCCACTGAGATGTACCTCGACTATGCTGAAGCTGCAAACGAGGTGTGGGGCCCGACAGGCAATGGCGGTCATGGCTACAGCGCCTACGATGTAATCAAAGCTCTGCACAACCGCTGCGGGGTGGGCAACAGCTACCTCGACGAGGTAAAGAACGACAAGGATAAGATGCGCCAATTGATTCGCAACGAACGCCGCATAGAGCTGTCGTTCGAGGGTCATCGCTTCTGGGACCTTCGCCGCTGGAAGGCTGATCTCAATGAGAGCACTCGCGGCATGAGCATCTCGCAGGCCGATGGCACCTACACCACAATCGAGGTAGATACACGCAACTACAAGGACTACCAATATTATGGACCTATCCCTTACAGCGAATGTCTAAAATTCTCTAACCTCCAGCAAAACGCCGGCTGGTAAACTGGAGAGCCCCAGCGGGGCGCCTAACCCGAACCCCGGGCTTTAGCCCTGGGGAACAATAAAGACTCTTCTTCCCCAAAAGCCCCAACGGGGCGTCTAAATTAACCAGATAATGAAAACATTCCAATATATCCTTATAGGCATGGCCGTAGCCACATTGACCGGCTGCCACAATGCCGACATAGAGTTTGGCGACTACGACATCCAGACTGTGTACTTCGCTCGCCAAACCCCAATACGCACCATCACCCTCGGCGAAGATGTGTATTCCACCGATCTCGACAACCAGCACCGCTTCGAGGTGTATGCTCGCGTGGCTGGAGTGGAGAGCAACAAGAAGGACCGCACAATCTATCTCGAAGTTGACAACTCGCTTTGCGATGGGCTTAAGTTCGACGATGGCAGCGACGTAACTCCCCTGCCCAGCAACTATTACGAACTCGATGACTCGAAAATCACCATCAAGAAAGGTGAGGTTACCAATTGCGTAGGCGTATATCTGACTGATGCTTATTTTGCCGACCCCCTGTCGCCAACGCTCCACTATGTGCTGCCGCTGAAAATAGCAAGCGCTACCGACAGTGTGCTCGATGGCAAAGGTTACACTCTTTACGCCCTGAAGTACAAGAACAAATACACTGGTTGCTGGCTCAACCAGGGCAAGGATGATATCACACTGCCCGACGGCACCACCGAGACAAATAGCCGATATGCCGAATATTGGGAGTATGCCGACCTTTGCTACATCACTACCGATGCTCTCAACGTGGCTCGCTATCAAGTTAGCTACAATGCTACGGTTTACGACGAGAAGGGCAAGAGCACAATCTCCACTAAGACTTGCGACTTGATACTGACTTTCAATTCCGACGAGACTTGCACCATCTCTACCGACACCGAAGGTTGCACCGTGACTGGCTCAGGCCTTTGGGAATATCATGGCGAGCCCTTGGCTTGGAACAAGGCCGACCGTGACCGCCTCACCCTAAACTATATCATAAATTACACTTATGAGAGCGCTGGCGAGCAGGTGACTACTCAAGTAAAGACCGAGGAAACCCTGGTGATGCGTGACCGACAAAACAGCCTCGAAGACTTCTAACCCCCGGAGCAGCGGCTCCGCGAGCCGCTGCACAATAAAGTTTTAAATCAACTTTAAATCAATGATTATGAATCGTAAACATTTCATATACGCCTGTCTTTGCTGCAGCATGACCTTGGCTTTGGGATCTTGCGCCGACCATGACATGCTGCACAGCGATGTAGATATGCCTGAGACGCTCAAAGCTGCCGATTACCTTAAGGGCTACGACGTGCTCAGCTCCTACGCTGCATTTCCCATAAGCATCAGTGCCGACTACAGCACCTTGAGCGAGGACAATGTAGAGCGACGCATCATGCAAGAGAATTTCAGTGAATTAGCCCCAAGCGATGTTTTCGGCCACGAAAATGCCATGAAAGCCACTGGCAAAGTGGATTCGGTGCGCATTGCCACCATCGCCAAACTCGCATCGGACAACGGTCTGCGCCTATTTGCTGGCCCATTGGTATCATCAACCGGGCAAAATGCCACTTACCTCAACTCGCTAATCCAGCCCAATGTAATGCGACCCGATGGCGACGATGGGGGCTATTGCATCAAAATCACCAACTCGGCGCTGTGCGACAATGCCAAGGATGCCCAGGTGGCATACACATTTGCCAAAACCCCGGCAGTAGAACCTTACATCCAGTACCGCCTTGCTTTCATGGTGCGCGGCACTTCCACCGGCACTGTACAATGCGCCACTTATAGCAATGGCAAAGGCTCTAATTTCACCCCAACATTTGAAGTTACTTCTGATTGGACTCGCGTAGAGCTTATGAACACCATGGCCTCGGGCATTTCGGGCTTGACAAGCGTCCTCTTCAACGTAGGCCTTTATGTGGGTACTATTTACATCGACGACCTCGAATTGGTTGAAATCGATGACTGGGGTTACGAAGCCACTGGAAACCTCAACACCGTTAATGCCAACCTCGACGATTACGAGACCACCCTGGCCAGCATCAGCATCCATACCGACCATGGCGGCTTCGAAGAGGCCACAGTGTCGGAACTTGGCGAGGGCTACGACCCATTGGCTACTTACGTAGAAAAGACTTATGATGAGAAGAACACAATCCTGTCGGGGTGCATGCAAGGCTTTATTGCCGATGTGATGCGCAATGCCGACGGTGCTGATTGGCAAGTGCTCCACAACCCAATCGATGCCACGGGAGCCATGGTAATGTCGAATGGCGAGGCTGCTCTGCCTGGTGAGTTCTTCTGGCATGACTACATGGGCAAAGAATATGCAGTAAAGGCATTCCAATATGCTGCGCAGGCTCAACCCTCGTCGTCGCTCTACATCTCGCAGGATGGCATGGAGTATAACACCACCCTTGCTGACCGCTTAGTTGAACTCGCCAACTGGATTGACCAGCAAGGCGGCCATGTAGATGGCATCGGCATGAGCATTGATGTGAGCACCGACTCGGTGGATACCAATGCTATAAGCAACACCTTGGCAAAATTGGCTGCAACTGGCAAGAAGGTGAGAATCACCTCGCTAAGGGTGGATGTGCCCACAGCTTATGAGGATGCCGACCTGGTGGAGCAAGGCAATCTGTATCAGACAATCGTAAAGGCTTATATCGACGCAGTGCCTGAGGCACAACGCGGAGGCATCGTAGTGGCCCAAGCCGTGGATGGCAGCCGCCCAACTGGCCTGTGGGATGCCACTTATAGCCGCAAGCACGCTTATGGCGGCTTTGTAAAAGCATTGCAATAAATCGCTCTGGAGAGGCGCGATTCCTGACGCGCCTCCTATCTATGAGGGGGCAGAAAAACCATTGACAAGACTCCTGCCCCAAGCCGAAGGACAGATGTCGCGGTGACATCTGTCCTTCTTAATTTAAAAGTCCATGAAATAAGATATCAAGAAGTACCCCGTGGAAGAAAAATTTTATCAATAGCAAAAATTTTTCTCTTTAGGGGTTACTTCTTGATTTTTGTGACATTAATTGTAAACAATAAAAATTTTGTAACAATGAAAAAATGTCGTAAATTTGCTCTCGAAAAAGGTCCCTGACGTCCCAGATGGGCGGGAGGGTCTTATGAATAATAAGATTAAAAGGCGTTTACTGCTCTTTGACGTTGACGATTCGAAACTTCGCAATTTTCTGACTCTTGTCAAACTAAAAAGCAACAGCAGATGCCCTACGGGATATAATATTAGCCCGATGCCACAGCCATGTGGCATCGGTTTTAAGACATATCTTGCGTGGGCCTCTACTCTGCTCGTCCTGACAAGAGTGGGCATTGCGAAGGCCCCGAATCGCAAGGTGAGTATGTGTAGTTGGACCCACGCTTTTTTATAATTAGATTTGACTATGATGAGACAACGACTTACATATATCATCTTGTCGATATTACTAGCTGCTTTTTCTGCAAACGCCCAGACAAAGCGAGCATTGGTGATAGGGCTTGGCGAGCAGATTGATGCAAGCTGGGGCAAAATCAACGGTGACAAGGATGTGCCATTGGTATGCAATATGCTAAAAGAGGCAGGATTCACTAATATCCAGACCCTAATAAATGCCCAAGCCACAAAGACTGCTATCGTGAATGCCCTGCAGCAATTAGCCCATAAAAGCCTTAAAGGCGACATCATCTATATCCATTTTTCGGGTCATGGCCAGCAGATGACTGATATTGATGGCGATGAAAGTGATGAGCGCGATGAGGCTTGGATTCCCTACGACGCTTACCGCGAATACTGTGCGCAAGATCGAGGCGAGAAGCACCTTTCGGATGACGAGCTTTACACCCATTTAGAAGCGATAAGTGAAAAAATCGGGGCCAACGGCAAAATCTTGGTAGTGGTGGATGCATGCCATAGCGGCGATTCGCTGCGCGGCGATGACGACGAGGTGGTGCGCGGCGTGTTCGACATATTTAATATTCCAGCCACGGCTGCTAAGCACAGCCAACTGCCATCTCAAGAACCCTGGATATTGATCAGCGCCTGCAAGAGCTATCAAGTAAACTCAGAGATGAAGACTCCCACAGTGGGCAAACTTACCTATGGAATGATTAAGGTGCTCGGAGAGAAAGAAATAAACGACAATGCCCAATTCAAAGAAGCATTGGAAAACTTTATGAATCAAAACCGAGGCTCATATCCTCAGCAACCCACAATTACCGGAGGACACATCAATAAATATTCAATCACTGAAATTCTACGCTGATGGCTCTTTTTAGATTTAAGACAAAGCAATATGAATCCCAGCCGAAGAAATACACCGAGGCTCAATTGGTAGAAGGCGTAAGCAAAAAGGATAGGAATTGCGAAAAGGCTCTTTATGACTATTGTCGCGCCTACTACGATGAAAAATTCCGTGGAGTTTTTTTCGACGGAGAAGAAAGAAAAGAGGACATCTTTCAAGATGCATTTATTACCCTATGGCGCAAGATTGAGCGAAGCCTGATTTACTGTCAAAATAATCAAATAGTGAATGAGAAGGGGCAACCTTTCACAAGCTCGCTAAGGACGTATTTCATGGCTATTGCAAGATACAAGAATCTTGAAATTTCGAGAGAGAGCCAGGATGTAGATTTTATGGAAAATCCAGAAGATGCCCTGAAGCAAGCCGAGCGCAAGGTCAACACGCTGGAAGAGGATGCCATAGAATGTCTTTATGGAGGAGCCGAAACAGCCCAACTTGAAATATTAGCTGATTTGGTTTCAAAAATGTCAGGCCGTTGCAAAGAAATACTCACGCTTTTCTATTACAACGAAAAGTCGCTTGACGAAATATTAATAGAGATCCCAAGCATCACCACTAAAAATGCATTGAAATCGAAGAAGAACAAGTGCATTGAGAATCTAAAAAAGACAGCTCAGGAAATGTACGATTATTATTACAATTAACCAACTGTCAATATGAAATCAGAATATCAAGATAAAATAGATGAATACTTACTGGGAAGAATGACCCCAGAAGAAGGCGCCGAATTTGAGGAGAAAACCCACCAAAATCTTGAGTTAAATGAGCAATTGGAATTTACACGTCTGCTAAAGGAAGAGCTGAAAAGCCAAGAGGAGAAGCGAAGGCTTATGCATCAGTGGGAACAAGAAAACGCTCTGCAACAGAATTTTAAGAAAGAGCGTTCAGGAAGAAGGGTGTGGATTTCTGGCATGGCTGCAATTTTAATCATTGGTCTGGTGATTGGCAATGCCATAGTTTTCACCCATTCTACAAATACGGCATTCCCTACTCCTTATGTTGATGCTGAATTATACCGTGGCGATGATTTTATGCAGCAAGCAGCCAATCTAATCAACGAAAAGAAGTACAGTGAGGCGCTTGCCTACATAAATGATGGGATGAAAGATACAAAGAAATGCCTCGCTGATACCCAAAAGAAGCTCTTGACTACCAATCCGGAAAATGAGGAATTGGTGGAGGAACTGCAATACAAAGTGGTTGTTTATGAGGCTGATTTACAGTCGCTGACATGGGTGAGGGCACATGCATTGTGCGGATTAGGACAACTGCAGGAGGCTCTGGACGATCTGGAAACGCTCAAAGGCACTCATTCGCCCCTGGCTCAAAAAGCCGACTCACTGTACCAAACTATAAAAACATTTGTCAAACCCTAATATTCAGAAAGATTTTATGAATGCAATGAAGGTTATTTTAGTGGCATGGTGCATAATAATCTTTGGCGTGATGAAAGGCCAATGTCAAGATGCGAGAAATATCGAAAATACTATTGCTACAGCCAAAACCGCACAAAACAACAAAAATTATCAAGTGGCCGATGCACTATTCCATGAAGCGCTTGCCATGGCTGAGGCCCAGGAGGATTATAACACTCAATACATAGTCTTGACTAATCTGATTACCTTAAATATACTTCAAGGAAAGGATGAGGAGGCGTATTCTATAATCGAAAAGCGAAACATAATATCTCAAAAATTTGATGACATTGACACTAAGGAAGAATTTTATGAATCCTTACCAATGGCTTTCATTAGAGCAATTTCAGGTTCGGAGGAAACTATCGAAGAAGATTTATCCCGAATAAAGAGATTAACCGAAAGGCTGGGCACTGACGATGCCTATGCTACTTATTATTCATTAGCTGCCTCAATATATCACAAACACAAAGAATGGAATAAATCGATTTACAATTATAACAAATTTTTAGAGTATATCGACAACGGGCTTGCTAAAAAACCATCGGCTTTGATTAGCGACTTAGACTTGTTGGCTTATGCCTACTTTAAAATAAAAGATTTTGAAAATTCCTATAAAACATATGATCGGCAACTCAATTTGATAGAAACTACCAAAGGGCGTCACAATTATGAATACGTCTGGGGCAAAGAGAGGCAGGCTCATTTATTGGCCTTTATGGGCCGCATAGATGATGGCGCTAAGCTTTATGAAGAATCTTGGAACCTTTTGCGCGATGTGGTAAGCCGTGAGCTAAATATGATAAAATCATCAGAGAGAGGCAAATATTGGGACAATGTAAAGAAAATGGTATGGGATATGACATCCTACTGCTTGGCCGGAAATCAATTTCAAAATTCGATGACAAAAGCCTCGTACGAGGCGTTGATGTTTGGCAAAGGCTTTCTATTATCAGCCGAGCAGTCGATAGGAGATCGTGTGCGCAAAGTTGGCGACCCAGAGCTGAGTGTCTCTTATGCACAGATGTTAGAGCAGAACGCTCATATCGAGGATTTGTTGCATCTTAATCAGATAAAAGATTTGACAGTAGCCTATGCTAATCTGGATTCCATAGACCGATTTATTACCAAAGAATTAAGCAAGCATGATTTTGCCCCATTGGTGCCAAATACTAAATATGAAGATATCAGAGGAGCCTTAGCACCAACCGAGGCTTTGGTGGATTTCACTGATTTCTTGGGGAGTGACAAGACAAATCATTATTATGCGGCCTTTATCGTTAAGCCAGGGATGGAATTTCCTAAGTTGGTACTTTCTTTCAAGCAAGCTGCCCTGGATTCGCTAATAGAGCTTGCAAATGGAAATTACGCCCGGCTCAACGATGGTGAACTGTCTCAGCGAGTGATTGACATAGTGTGGAAGCCCCCCAGCAATGAATTTCAAGATGTAAGCACAGTGTATTTTGTGCCTTCAGGCATTCTCCACCAAATTCCAATTGAGAATATGGCAACTATTGATGGACGAGCACTCGACGAGATATGCAACATAGTGCGTTTGTCATCTTCAAGGGTAGTAATCGGGTATAAGGAAAAGAATTGCAAGCCTATAGCCTCGGCTATGCTTTATGGTGACTTAAACTATGATATTGAGCCTGAGATAATGGCTCTCAATGCCAAGAAAACCTCATTAAGTCCGCTATTTTCCATGCGAGGCACCGAGGATACTCTACGAGGTGACAGTATTTTCCATAATTTGGCCATGAGTGCACAGGAGATCAAGGAAATAGAAAAGTCGTTAAAGGCCTCAGGAGTAGATGTGAAGAGCCTACAAAAAGACGATGGCACAGAGGAGTCGTTCATGGCCCTAAGTGGCCATAGCCCCGACCTATTACTGATGTCAACTCATGGATTTTACTTTTCTCCAAATAATGTGCCTGCGTGGTCGTCGCTCAACGGTTACGACAATACAATGCATCTCTCTGGCTTGGTAATGGCTGGGGGCAATGCTGAATGGCTTGGCCGCGAAGTGCCCGAGAATGTATGCGGAGGTCTGCTTACCTCGGCTGACATCGCCCAAGTGGACCTTGCAAACACGCAATTGGTGGTGTTGTCGGCTTGCCAGACTGGCTTGGGCAAAACTACCAACGAGGGAGTTTATGGCTTGCAACGTGCATTCAAAAAGGCGGGCGCTCAGACCTTGGTAATGAGCTTATGGCCAGTGAGCGATTTGGCCACAAAGGATTTTATGGTAGAATTTCACCGCCAGCTTTCTAAGTGTGATTGGGACAAGCGCGAGGCTTTCCGCAATGCTCGTAATAAAATGCGCCATCAATACGATGATCCGTTCTATTGGGCTGGATTTGTGATGTTGGATTGATCCTTTTCCAAATGGTTACTTTTCCTCTTATTCTCCCATTAATAGGAAAACAACCATTGGAAGTTATACTCGACACGAATTTGCATTTGCAAAAATGAATTATTAACAGATAAAATCACAAAAAATTTTGTCAATTTGGAAAATAGTTGTAAATTTGCCAGTAAAATCTCCACTTTGGTCAACAGAAAGCCAAAAGTGGAGTACTAAAATAGAAAAAAGGCGTTTACTACGTTTTGTTTTTGACGATTCGAAACTTCGCAACTTTCTGACTCCTGTCAAAATCAAGGCAACGGTAGATGCCCTGCCGATATATTAAAGCTATTGGCTGGAGTCCCAGTGATGGGACTCCTAACCGATATACATATCTGGCGTGGGTCTCTGCGTTGCTCGTCCTGACAGGAGTGGGCAATGCGAAGGCCTCGAATCGCGGGACGAGCAACAGTAACAGCGACCCGCGCTTTTTGTGTCTTTTTACATTGCCGCAGGGGTGGCCGGCAACATTGAAGAAACTCAACATGAAATTTGCCGCTTTTATAACCACCATCTTTTTTGGATTTTCAATGGTTTTGGCAGAGGAGGCTGAAATCATAATGCGCGACGGCTCTATTTTCAAGGCTGAAATCACTCAATATAATCCCCAAGGCATTATGTTTAAGGAAAAAGGCAGAAGTGGCCTCTTTTCTAAATTACAAAAGGAAGCCGTATCATTGCCTTTGGATGACATTTATATGATCACCACAAAGTCGCAGGGCTCACGCGTGGTAAATAAAGATGGCAAACTGGTGAATTGTGATGTAATGGACGATTCGGAGGCCGAGGAAAGCATCTATTTGGTACATGGTGGCAAATTGATGGGTGACATTGTGTCAATCGGAGCAGAGGATATTGTATATAAATACACGAAATCCACCCAAAAAGAGCTTAAAAAATACAAAAAAGAATCCCAAAAGGATAGGAGTAAAGTAGATCCTAAAAAGGAAGCTGCCTATTACTATCTTTATGCAAATATCCCTATCTCACGCGACGAAGTGTTCATGATTTATCATGAAAAAACAAAGGTCAGTGAGATTATCACATCACTTGCCGATGTAGAGGAAGATATTCCGCAGATTGTGGTGGAAGAACCTAAGGAAGAGGAAGCAGCCGAACCAGTGCAGGAACTAAAATTCCATCGTGTAACAAAAGGTCAAACTTTGTCCATGATTGCATCTCGCTATGGGGTAACCCCTGAGGAAATCATAGAATGGAACGATCTGAATCCAAAAATCAACATTAATGGATATCTAACCCCTGACTTACAGCTGGCCATTTATATTACTGTGGAATAAATCTCAAACAACACTCCTGAAATGAAAAAATTAGGGTATATTCTACTCCTTATTATTGGAGCGGTATCGATGCTAACATCATGCAAAAACACAGGCAAAAGTGATTTGATGAGGCTTATCGAGGAGCGTGACTCCCTGCGCTTGGTAGCTGAAATTCAGAATCAACGGTACCTCAATATCGAGAAGGCCGTAAATATGATGAATGCAACCATGGACTCAATAGCCCAAGAGGAGAACATGATTTTCGTGAATGTCGATGGAAAGGATGGTGTACCAATCACTCGCCAAGATGCGTTGAGCAATCTCCAACGATATGAAGAAATGATGAAGCGTCAGCATCAGAAAATTGAAGAATTGCAAGAAGAACTAAAACGCAATGTTTTTAATAAGGAGGCGCAAGAACTGATTGAGAATCTGCAATCACAAATAGCTATAAAAGATCGACAGATCACCGAGCTGCGTCAAGAGTTAGAAAAGAAAGATGCCAATATAGCCCAACTGCGTGAACAAGTGCGCACTCAGACTATCCGCATCAATCAACAGACAGAAACAATAACCCAACTCGACAAAAAGAACCAAGCCCAGAGCAAAGCGCTACAAACCCAGAGCGAGATGCTAAATACAGGATATGTTGCACTTAGCACTAAGGATGACCTTAAACGCAAAGGCATCCTCGACAAGAAGGGCAAATTGGTGGTGTCAAGTATGCTCGACAAAAACAAATTCCAAAAGGTGGATATTCGCACTTGGAAAGAAGTAACATTCTCAGCCAAAAAGGTGAAAATCCTCACTAATATGCCCGAAGGGTCCTATTCCCTGTTCAAGAGCGGCAATAATTTCCAACTGATTATAAACAATCCCAGTGATTTCTGGCGAGTGTCAAATTATCTTGTAATCCAAACAGATTAAACCATGAAGAAATTACTCTCCATCCTTACAATCCTAATGATTGCATGTACATTGGGAGCTTATGCTCATTGTGCTGCAAAAGAAGTGATACACATGGTGGACCGAGGCGAGGATCTGAACTCAATTGCCGAGCTCTATTGCACCACTCCCGCAGCAATCAGCAAGGCCAACTATGATCTTACTGAGATTTATTGCGGCATGGAGCTCGTAATCCCAATTACGGCCTCAGACTATGATTTGCAGCTAAATCAGGCCTATCATAGCAACTCGCTTTATTCAGAAGCAGAATATGCATACAAATGTGGCGACTACAAGCAGGCAGTAAAGCTATATGATCAGATAATAAAGGGTGGTTCTCCACTATTATTGGCCTATTATAAGCGTGGCATGGCCCAATACCAACGTGACAAATTAGGGCCAGCTTACGAAGATTTTAGTTATGTAGCAAGCCATGATACTGAATACAATTTCCCGGATGCTGAAAGCTATTGTGAACAGATTTATGAGATACAGCAACAGCGTTCGCAGGAGAATGCCCAATTCTGGGGCGCTTTGGTGCAAACAGTGGCTGTGGCTGGCTTGTCAGCCTATGAAATGTCACAACAAAGCAAGCAACAATCCACGAGATCATCATCGTCATCATCGTCATCCTCTTCAGGTGGATTTTCTTATAGTTCTTATGATTCATCATCGTCTTCATCTAATAATTCTTCTACTACAAAATCCCAGTCTAAATGCGGACTATGTGGAGGTAAAGGATTTACAGTAGAGTCTGTTATAAGTTTTGGGTTGGCCGAAAAGGAATATTGCAGTGAATGCGGCAAGACTATGATGTCGAATCACTACCATAAGAAATGCACTCAATGTGGTGGTAACGGCTATAGATAATTCTAAATACAATCTATATGAGACTGATAGCAATTTTATTGACCTTATGCCTTTCACTTGGTTTGATGCAAGCCGAGGAGTCAACAATCATCACACGTGATGGCAACAAATACAAATATGAAATTACACAGTATGGGGTGGATTTCATTAAGTATAAGTTAAGAAAGCGTGAAATGAATCTGAATTACACAGATATTTATATGATTTACAATAAGAATCAGAATGCTCGATTTGTAAATCAAGAAGGTATTCTGGAACCTGGTGATTATTTATGGGAAGATGGCAATTGCGAGAAGATATATCTTGTAAACGGTGGTGTACTTTCTGGAAAAGTAGCAGCCATACGCACCGATGGCATTACATTCACCTTTACTAAGGTGGGTCGCAAAATATTAAAGAAGTTCGGAAAGAACCTGATGAAAGTGCCACGTGGGAATTGGCCTAAAAATTCCTATTTGGTAAAATATGCTTATGAGGGGGATATCCCTCATACGCTAAAGCGTGAGGAGGTGTTCATGATTGAATACAAGGGTGGTGTTACAGAAATTATCACTCCTTTGCCACCCGTAGGCAGTAAAGCCAATACTGGAAACGATGACCTGGATTTGACATCGGTTGTCTCAGAAGAGCTCACACCCCAAAATCAAGACCAAGGAGCGACTCAATTGTTTAATCAGGCATTCATAGCTGAAAATGATGATGAATCAGAAGAAAATTCTGAGCCTCTACAACAGCTCAAATTCCATCAAGTAACTAAAGGCGAGACCTTAGCATCAATAGCAGAGCGATATGGTGTTACCACACAAGAAATTATCGAGTGGAATGACCTTCCAACTAATCTTAAGCCCAAAGCAATATTGCCTGAGGATACCCTATTGGCAATTTATGTTTTGGTGATTCAATGAGACCTTGCAAATAGTCGGTTAATCCGAACTAATGTACAATAACTAAATTTTTTCAATATGAAATCTATAAGCAGAATCCTGTTGACGGTAATGGCCATTTGTGCAGTACAAGTAGCATTAGCCGACACTTATATCGTTGATCGTGGCGACACCTTGGAAACGATAGCTCAGAAATTCGGTGTGACTCAGCAGCAAATCATCGACCTCAACCCCGATGCTGCCAGCTTCATCTATGTTGGCATGGAGCTCCAGATACCGGCCTCATCAGCCAACCCAGCAAATACAGCCAACCCAGTTTCTGCTAATACTACTGTAACCTATAATGCTCCTTCAAATCAGTTCCAGCAAAATGCTGTGAAGGTTGAATCAGAATCATCTGCTAATGACAACTCAGAACAGAAATGGGGCTGTTTCATACAGATGGGGTTAGGATTTATTAAGAATAAATCAGTCTCTGATAAGTCGACTTATTCCAGTGCGCGTATGGATGTAACCTCGTTTGCTGCGACAATCAATGGATTCTATGACTTCTATCAAGGAGCAAAAGCTTTCGTAGGCTTGGGATATAGAAGTAGCGATTCCTATGCATATGAAAGTGAAATAGGTTCACATTCTTCTTTGGAGCAAAATAATCACTTTTTGACCGTTCCTTTGGGATTAGGTTATACATTTGGCTCTTTTTCAAAAATTGGCCTTACCCCAATTGCAGCCTTTGATTTCAATATTGGATTAAAGTCGAAGATTAAAGGTAAGCAAAATGGTTCTGACGTATCGATGCCAAAGCCAAAGACTCCTAAAACTTGTGTTGACTTTCAATTGGGCGCACATATTCATCTTTGGGGTTTTGGCATTTTTGGAAGCTACCATTTCCCAGTGAACAAAAAGCAAAAGGGATATTTTGGTGAAGACGGCTACTTCGAAGTGGGTATCTCCGGATGGCTGAATTTGTAAATTACCACCTATTCCTCTAAATTTTCTAATTATTCTGATTTGATTGGTTACTTTTAAGCCATCAGCACCATTAATAACAAACAATAAGTCTGAATACAAAACATAAGCCTATCATGACACTAAAAATTCAAATACAACTTTGGATTACAATGTCAAAACAGTAATGTATAATCAATAAAAAACTCAAAATTATGAAACAGATCAAATTCTTGGCCATGATTTTCATGGTTACAACAATGATCTTCAGCTTCTTGGTTTGTTCTTCTTGTTCCAACAGTAAGGAGTATGATCCCACTCCAACAAATCCCATAGTAGAAGAACTTCAGAAGTACAAATGGTACCTTCAAGGCTATGGCACACTCAACATCTATGACGAATGGATTGACTTTAGCGAGGGATTCGTTGCCTATTATTTCACTTCCGACACCGATGGCGTTCTTAGAGAATACATTAAAACGTATGACTCTGACGATGGAATCAGCACATCTACCAAAGCCTACATTTTCACCTATAGTGTAAGTGGAGAAACGATTTATTTCGATTATTCAAATGGATATAGCATCTCCAAGCGAATGACCTATTCTAAGGATGGTTTGACAGATGAATATGGCAATTACTTCGAGCGCCAAAACTTGACCTCGGATGACCGAAATTGGATTAGCAAGAATGGAATCCAATCTGGGAGCTGTGGTTCTAAAGCTACTTGGAAATTTGACCCCTCGGACAATTGGTTGACCATCTCAGGAACCGGGGAAATGAACGATTACACAAAGGGCAAACAGCCATGGGCTGACCTTTATGTTGAGGGGGTAGAATTTGAAGACGGAATTACCTATGTGGGCAAAAATGCTTTCAATGGCATTTATCCGATGCTTTATATTGATATGAACTCCACCATCACCTCTATTGGCGATTATGCTTTTGCGAATACCTTAGTGGAAGAATTCTATGGTGAGAATGAATTGCAGCACATTGGAAACGGAGCATTCGAGGGGTGTACAAAGTTGAAGAAATTAGATTTTGATTTGCACTCAGAATTGAAGACGATTGGTGATGATGCCTTCTTCGATTGCGCTCTCAATTTCTCTACTTTCACATTGCCTGATGAGCTTATTTCTATTGGAGATCGAGCTTTTGGCAGCGGATGCAAATTCTCTAAGGTGACATTCAACGACAAGCTCCAATCAATTGGAAGCGGTGCATTTGGTTCAATTGGTGGTACGATAACTCTGCCTAATAGCTTGACTACTCTTGGTGGAACAGCTTTCTGCGGCTCGTTCACTAAGGTAACCATTGGCGCAGGCCTTACCGACCTTGGAAATAATGCCTTCTGTCCCACTGGCTCTGGCTCCATGTATGTGAATCTTGGTGTGCCTCCAACAGTGTCAGGCGTACTTAATGATTATGAATCAAAATGGAGCCTTTATGTGCCCAAGGGCTCAAAATCAGCCTACCAAAGCAAATCGCCTTGGAGCAAGTTCAAATCCATCAACGAAGATTCTTCATTGGTTTCTGGCAATGGAACACCCGAAAATAATCCAAACGATGATCCATCCTCTCCCGAGGTGCCCACTACAGCTACTAATGCACAAGAACAGGACCTCATTGATGCTGCTGATTCAAATCGTGGCTCTGTTTCATCTTCTCTTAAGGGCTCTGGCACACAATCGGACCCTTATCAGGTTTCCTCAGCTGCTGACTTGCGTTTCGTATCAGACGAATGTCGTAGAGGAAGAACTTTTAACGAAGAATATCTGAAACAAACCAAAGATATTGTAATCAATCAAAATGTAATCGACTCAAATGGTGAATTGAATTACAGCTCATCCTATGAACCATGGATTCCCATCGGCCGAGATTACGACGAATGCTATTTCAAAGGCACTTATAACGGAAACGGGCATTCTATCAGTGGTATATATATTAATAGAGAGGTAAGGGATAACATCGGTTTATTCGGAGAGATTTTTAATGCGACTATAAAAAATTTAGTTCTTAAAGATTCCTATTTTTGTGGTATCTCTTTTTCAGGTGGAATTGTTGGTGAGGCTTCCTATGGCCAATTGGAAAATTGCATAAACTATGCTACAGTTGAAGGTTACAACGCTGGTGGTATTGGAGGCAATTTAGTAAATAGTACAGTAACTAAATGTGGTAACAACGGTCTTGTAAAAGGTGCCTATGCGCAAGGCATATCTAATAAGGTAGGGGGCCTTGGCACTAATCAATCATCTACTAAAGGATACCTAATCAACAGTTATAATAAAGGTAGAATTGAGGGTACACAATATGCTGGTGGTATGGAATATGAAGTCAACGGTAATCCGATTATTAATTGTGTAAATTATGGAGAAGTTGTCAGCAAAGGTTCTTCTGGATGTGGAATTATTTATAAAATATCAAATGATTTTTATCCTTACAATAAATGCATGTTGACAAATTGTGTCAATATAGGGAATGTTTATAAGAACGACTCTTCGAAAGGGAATGCAATTTATGAAGTTAAGGGTACCACTAATGTTGAAAATAATTATTATCTCGAAACATCAGGTACAAGCCCTGGCACATCGAAGACTGAGAATCAGATGAAGAGCCAAAGCTTCTTGGACGAACTCAACAAGAACGCTGCGGCAATCACAGAGGCAGAATGCTGTGGTTGGAAATTTGGCTCCGAAGGTTACCCAATTTTAGACTGGATGGAAGAGTAATCGTAGAATTCAATCAATACGGAGGTACTCTTCATAGAAATTCGAGAAAGAATACTACGCCCTTAGAATGGACTCAATAACAACGCAAGTGGTATCCCATCAAAAGGGGTCCACTTGCTTTCAAAGAAGAGAAAAAGCCTTCTAATAATAGAAGGTCTTTTGGAAGATAAAATTTTCAATCCAAGGTTATTTTTGGATTTTCACTGCCATTAATGGTAAACAATAACGATAACGATTATAATTATGAAACAGATAAAGTTTATCTCCTGGGTGCTTTTGCTTGTATGCCTTAGCATTGGTTGCGCATCTTGCGGAAGTTTTGGTGAGGGATTTTTGGCTGGCATGGGTGGATATTCACCTGGATATTCCAGTTATGGAGGGTACAACGCCTATGCAGCAGGCTCGATGCCAGGAGCTAATGCTTCGATGCAGGAGGTGCACAACTGGGCAATGGCCAACGCCATCCAGCAAACTAATGCCCAAAACTTCCAGATGCAGCAAGTGAGCAACTGGGCAATGAACA
This sequence comes from Bacteroidales bacterium, assembly GCA_020860515.1. GTDB lineage: Bacteria > Bacteroidota > Bacteroidia > Bacteroidales > Muribaculaceae > CAG-873. The sequence goes on from JAJBUG010000035.1 coordinate 82,750, forward strand.
ACGCCATTCAGCAAACCAATGCCCAAGAGGAGGAAGAATACCAGCAGTATCTGCGTGCCACTGGCTCAAATATCTCTAAAGACGAGTGGAGAATTAAAGTAGGAGAAGCCCTTATGGAAAGCAATAGTTCTGCCTCCAAAAGCAGTAGTTCTTCATCGTCCTCTACAAGATCATCCTCTACCTCCTCTTCTTCCAACAAGCGAAAGAAATGTGTACCATCAGTATGGCTCGGATCTCAAGACCATCGCTATTGCTATGGTACGGGCAAATGTGACAACTGTAACGGTAGAGGCTATATCACATCCTTTGGCAATACAGTAAAATGTACTTATTGCCACACCACTGGCAAATGCCAAATGTGTAACGGCACTGGCTACCTCGATTAACCCCATCCCAGACATAAACAACAATAACACTAACCAACGCAAAATAAAAGTGAACAAATTATTTCTAACTTTTGTGCTTGCCAGTGCAGTTATGACTGCGCAAGCACAATTTGCTGGTGGCTCAAGCAGTAATTCTTCACATTCGTATGGGACCGATGCACCTGAAGCATACAATGATTTCACAATCAGTTATGATGCCAACTTCTATTCAGGCAAGGGAGCCTTAGATGAAGGGTGTACTGCTCATGGTGTTGCTCTTCAATACACGCATGGGTGGAGAGTGTCAGACACTCAACCTATGTATGTTGACATTGGGGTTCGACTTGGCATGACATTCTATTTTGATATTAGCAGGAATCTACAAAAACTATCATCAACTGTACCCATTAATTTTGGTTATCGCTTCACTTGTAGTGAACCTATTTCCATTATGCCCTACACGGGTATTCATTTGAAAGGCAATATTCTTGGTCGTTACAAGTTGGAATATTACGATTATGATGAGAGTGAATGGGTAAGCATGTTCGACAAGGATGAAGTTGGCAAAGATGCTCAATGGAAGCGTTTCCAAATTGGATGGCAAATTGGAGCAAAGGCTAACTTCAACAAGTTTGTTGTAGGTCTTGAATACGGTCTTGATTTCAACGCCCTTGCCAAGAAATGCAACACCTCAAATCTCTTGGTTTCAATCGGTATAAATTTCTAATAATCTAAATTAGGGATGGAAAGCTCTTCGCAGACTCTCCTTTAAAAATATGTGTTCACTGCAAAGCGGACTTGATCAATGAAAATCCGTTTAAAGGAAGAAATGTTGTTTTGTTCATAGAATAAAAGCAGCGCTTTTTTATAATCAATTGAATCAACCGATCTAAAGGAAAGGGGAATATGGTGATTTGCGATTAGAAGTGCATTGCAGACAATGCGTGCGGTCCGCTTATTCCCATCCTCGAATGGTTGAATATAGGAGATCAATAGGAGTGCCAATAAAGCCTTTTCAAACACATTCTCTTTGGAATTGATAAGATCACAAGTGTCATGAATAGCTTCTTTAATCTGAAATTCATTATCTAAAGGCATATAGTTAGTGCCAGTTATACCTACACGACTGCTACGTATATTACGTGTTACGCTTAACTCTTGTATCAACAATGAGTGAATATCTTCAATGTGTGATAAGGTAAGAGGATCAAGATAGTCAGGCTCTGAGAGTATAAATCTCAGGGCTTCTTTATGGTTTAGCAACATTATCGCTTCTTCACGCGACTTTCCTTTTGCCTCGATCTTTTCCTTTAATAATCGCTCAGTCTCCAACAACGAATAAGTATTACCCTCGATCTGAGAAGATTTCCAGCTCAAGTCGATACCCAGTCGTTCCATTTCTTTATCGTATGCGTTTTGAGAAATCTTTTCTATGCGTTGAGTAAAAGCTTTATGTAATGCATCTAATTCTTTTAGTTCTTCAGGAGTAAATAAATTTACAAGAGGAAGCTGGTTATTGATAAGATCAAAGTTGAAGCCAGTTTGCATCTCACGCTCATCAACTTCATGATTAAAATAATCTTCAACATCTACTGTTGCCAAAAGCCAAGCCTTAGGAGACAAGAAATATTTCGTAGCCCTTGCTTTGCCTTGTACTTCTATCAAACCTTTCTCAATTGCATTAGAGATAATACGCTTTATCGTACGATCATTTTCTGTCAAATTCAATCCAATCGTTACTTCTTCTCGAGAAGATCCTGGATGGTAATGAAGGAAATTTAATATTCTATCTTCCGTCGTCATACATTATATTTCTTAAAATCGGGACAAAATTAGTAAAAAATTACGAGAAATCAGGACACTTTGTCCCGATTTCTCGTAATTTTTACAATTATTTGTCCTGATTCGTTATTATGACGAGTATTCGCTATTTACGTTTCCAGATGTAAAAATAGATAAAATTTTACGTTTGGAGATGTAAAGATGTGCCAACATAAAAAATATCTTAATATGTCAAGCCGAAGAGCCAGAGGGGGATGCGGTGGTTGAAGCAGATTTCTGTGTTGTCGACGGCGAGATAGCTGTCGGGAATGAATAGGCATAAATTTACGTTTGGAGATGTAAAAATCAGGCTTAAGTTTACGTTTGGAGATGTAAAAATCGATCTTAAATTTCTGGAACATCAGAGCATATTAAACAGGAAAGACTTCTTAGATATGCGATACATTATTAAGAGAAGAGATTATCCTTTTCTTAAAAACGTGGATTTTGTGTGCTAAAATTCAGTTTTTTGTTGATTTTGTCGAAAAATGTTGTAATTTTGCATAAACTAATCAGCAGAACTTACCTTAAATTAGTGGTTTCATGATGTGCTCTTTTAAATTTAAATACATTTGCTTTCGAATCAAGTCATTTGCTTTAATTGCGGTGTTATCAATATTTAGTGGCCAAGCTGTAGAGGCAGCCTCGTGCAATAGCGGCTGGCTTTACGGAGGCGACCGAATGTCGAACAGCCTTGTTGACTGCATGGTCCAAGATAGCAGAGGCTTTGTATGGATTGGCACGCGCTACGGCCTCAACTGCTTCGATGGCTACAACTTCTTGATCTACACCTCACATTCCGACGATGAACACTCGCTTGCCAACAATGCAATCACAGCTCTGCACCTGGATTCAAATCAACGCATTTGGGTTGGCACACCTAAAGGCTTGCATCTGTTTCGCCCAGAGACTAACGATTTCTTGCGAATGACCCTTCCCTCAGAAAAATGTGTGGATCAACCTCGCGTTACATCGATTACCGAGGACAAACAGGGAAATCTATATATAAGCACAGCAGGCTTTGGTTTGTACGAAGTAAAGAATGGCGACACCGTAGCTCATCCTTACACCAATCCCTATGCCACTCCCGATACCTTCTGGGGTCGCATCTTTATCGACGACAACGACAGATTTTGGATGTCAAACCAAGTGCATGAGTTGATAGTGCTCGACCATGCCAATGGCGACCAGCTTCTTTTTAGGCATCAATCACCTTACAGCCTGTTGTGCCGAATAGTTGATGATAAGAAAGGCGGAGCCTATGTGCTCAGCCAATATGGCATTGAGCATTTCAATGGCTCTACTTTCGAGCCAGTGCCAGGAGAGCAAATTGGAGCCACAGCAGGAATTCTTAACGAGGAGGGCAGATTGATAATAGGCACCAGCGGAAATGGATTGTACGCTATTGATGACAACGGCCAGTTGGCTCCCCTACACATAGGCACTCGCGACCTTGATCTATCTTTGGCTCGCATTACAGCGCTGATGGAAGATCGCGACAACAACATGTGGGTAGGTTGTGCAGAGACAGGCCTTTTCTTTTCACCAGCCGATTGCCCCGAGTTCACATCAGTGCCAATGGTCCGCCACGGTCTGTCAAGCACAAGCGTGCCCACAGGAATTGCCACCGACACATTAGGAAATGTGTATTTAGCTATCCCCGGACAAGGATTGCAGAAAAAGAGTCTCAACAGCACTTCGATGACTCAAGTATCGGACATCAACGATGCTACCTATGTGTATCGCGACAAACAGGGGCGAAATTGGTTTGCTGCAGGCAAAACCCTTTATTCGCTTAATCCTGTCAACAATTCAGTAAAAGCCATCGGCACATATCCCGACTGCATCGACCTGCGCAGCCTCGTCTCGGATTCTTCTGGCAAATTATATGTTTCGGTGTTCGGGCAAGGTCTTTTAATATATGACCCGGCAACTGGCGAACGACGGACCTTCTCTATGTTCGATAAACCAAATCACCAAATTGGCAAGATAAACAACAATTGGATTCTGGCATTGCTGTGTGATAGTCGCGATTTAGTGTGGCTTGGCACATCAGCCGGATTAAGCTGCTATGATGCCAAGGCCAAAGCTTTCAGGACATTTGACGACGAAGCATTATTAAGAGAGAAACCCATCCTTTCGCTTGCTGAGGACAGCGAGGGGAGAATAGTAGTGGGCACGCCCAATGGCCTGTATCTATGCACCGAAGATGGCAAAGCTGGCCTCTATCCACATTCCGAACCGCTGCGCGATTTGCAAATCAACAGCATAATTTCTTTACCAAATGGCGAATTATGGTGCTCTACAACTAAGGGAATTTGGAATTATTCCCCTGCCGACAGCACATTCACTGGCCACATCCACGGAAATGGGCTCAAGGGTCATGAATATGTAGAGACGGTGGGCACTTATACCGATTCCGGCCATATCATCTTCGGCACTCCCGAAGGCATTGTATGGTTTAATCCTGAGGAAGTGGTAAGCGAAAACAAAATTCCTGCCAAGCCATTCTTGAGCGCTATCTATTTAGGTGATGAATTAGTGACAGCAAATACAAAAAGCGGCAATAAGCGAGTGTTTGATTGCGAGATTGATGATGTAAACAAAATCACTGTTGACCACTCAGAAAATCTCATAACGCTTGAATTCACTTCGTTTGATTTCGGAAATGCCTCGAATCTTAAGCTTGAATATCGCATTGGCAATGGCGAATGGATCACATTGCCCGAGGGTGAGAACATCATCACCTTCAGCCACCTGCATTATGGCAATTACCCAATGGATATTCGCTTCAATAATCATGGAGCGATGTCGGAAATAAAAGCAATCACACTGCACGTGACTCCGCCATGGTATGCCACCACTTGGGCCTGGATTATTTACGCATTGATTTTCGCATCTATTCTTTTGGGAGCATTCCTAATTTGGCGCCGCCGCCAGATGCGAATCGATGATGAGCAGAAGATGCAATTCCTAATCAATGCCACCCACGATATCCGCACCCCGCTTACATTGATTCTCAATCCTCTGCGCCAGCTTATGCACCGCACTGAGGATCGTCTTGCCAATCCAGAAACAGTAAAAGCTGATTACGAGACCGTAAAGGGCGACCAACGCCTGCTTGAGATTATCAATCACAATGCCAATAGAGTGCTTACATTGGTTAACCAAATTCTTGATATCCGCAGGATGGACAAACATGGCATGATGCTCAAATGCCAAAAGGTGTCGCTCACCGAACTTATCGAGGGTGCTCGCAAGGTGTTTGAATACGATGCTCGCTCACGCAACATAACCTTCAATTTCAACCATGATTACGACATTAAGGTGTGGGTAGATAAAAAACAATTCGACAAAGTGATATCCAACCTGCTGTCGAACGCTTTCAAATTCACCCAAGACGGTGGCGAGGTGAATATCACAATGCACACCGAGCACGACAAAGCCATAATCGAGGTGATTGACAATGGCAAGGGGCTAAATCCAGGTGAAGAGGAGCGCATATTCAAGCGTTTCTATCAAGGAGCCACTGATGCCACAGTGCCCACCGAAAGCACTGGCATCGGCCTCAATCTCTGCCGCATGATTATGGAGATGCACCATGGCACTATCACTGCCCATAATCGCACTGATGGCGTGCGAGGCAGCGTATTCCATGTAGAGCTGCCTCTTGGAAAGAATCATTTGCTGCCAGAACAGATTGTGGAAGAAACCGAGGATACCACAAAGGCCCCAGCTCCGGCCGAATCAGGCAATCCTGCCAACAAGCCTAAGATACTGCTTGTTGACGACGACCCAGAAATCACCGAATACATTGCCAATGAACTTGGCAATCGCTACAACTTCGCAATCGCCATGAATGGCAAGCAGGCCATTGGCGAGCTCCTATCAAATCCTTACGACCTTGTAGTATCCGACATCATGATGCCAGAGATGAGCGGATTCACACTGCTGCGAATGATCAAGTCGAATGCCTCGATATGCCATATTCCAGTAGTGCTGCTTACCACAGAATCGGCTGTGGCCAATCGACTCGAAGGATTGGAAAAGGGAGCCGATGCATTCTTGGCGAAGCCATTCTTCGTGGATGAGCTGCAAGCCACAATGGATAATCTTATCAACAACCGCCAGCGCCTGAGAAATAAGTTTGGCGGAATCGAGAAGGCCGCTGAGATGGTGGAGAAGCAAGAGCTCGAGGATAGCGATCAGAAATTGATGGAGCGCATTATGAAATGTATCAACAAAAATATCAGCGATCCTGACTTCGATGTGGATAAGATGTGCGAGGAGGTGGGAATCAGCCGCACCCATCTCTATCGCAAGATGAAGGATATGACAGGGCTGTCGGCTGCCGACTTCATTCGCAATATTCGCCTGGAAGAGGCAGCGCGCCTGTTGAAGGAAAACCATGCCAACGTGTCGCAGGTGGCCTATTCGCTCGGCTTCGCCAATCCCACTCATTTCTCACGTGTGTTTAAGAAACATTTCTGCTTCACTCCCACCGAGTACGCCAAAATGGGCCCTAACGGAAACAAGTAAGCCCCAAAGCGTTCATTTGGGCGCAATGGAACAAAAATAGCAAGTCTGTGGAACAAATGGTTTACACGGATTTTGTTGATAGGCACTAATTTTGTGCCAAAATCAACAACTATCCAAATAATACCATTATGAAAAAAGTTCTACTAACCGCAGCCGCAGCTCTCGCATTCGGAGCTGCCGCAACACAGGCTGAGACAGTGCAGCAATTCCTCCGCGTCACTGACTCTACATTCCACGTTGACATCTGGGATGGCGAGAACAACTCGTTCAACGGCAACACCAATTCATTCACCATCGGAAATTCCTTCGGCGCAGTGGGATGGGAGTTCAATGGCAATTGGTGGGATCCAGGCATTGACTGGAGCGGCTACGACAAGCTCGTGCTTCGCGTGAAATCAGTGTATGGCAACAACCTCCAGTTCCGCATCTTCGACCAAGCTGGCGCAGCTGGCGAGCGCAGCGAATACTGCTATCCCGATGACTTGGTTGACTACTACACCCTCGGCCCGGACTTCGACGAAGAGCTGGAATATGAAGTATATCTTGATGAAGACCTCTTCACAGTTGACGGCTCGATCCTTGATGTTACCGATATCAAGCGCGTAGTATTCTGGAACTATTGGAGCACCACACCGATGCTTGACGAAGATGGCAATCCTGTGTACCAGACCGACGAAAACGGTGATATAATATACGGCGAAGATGGCAGCCCTATGACTGTGGCTGACGACGATGCCAGCGTAACAGTTACCATCTCGGCTTTTTATCTCGAGCGCACCCTGGCCAACGGTGAAAAGGATTATTTCGACCTTCTGTCGGAGAACATTGATGATTTCTGGTTCTCAGATGAGGTAATCGATGAGGAAGGTTACGAATACTCATATATCGACAATGGTGGCACACTTCACATGAACGAGAATGTGTTCGGCGGTTTCTTCTTCGAAGATCCTCAGGACTGGAGCCAATATCGCTACCTGGTAATCGTGCCCAAGGCTCCTGGAGCAGACGAACTCCCAGTAGTTGACTATAACCTCGCTGACTACGACGACAATGTATTCTCCAGCGGCTCGTTCCGTCACGGCGTATGGAATCGTCCCCGTGCTTGCGTCCTTGACCTCGATGAAATTACCACTATCACACTTGGCGACACCAGTGAAGAAAATGGAGATGCTGAATATCTCGACGAATTTAACACCAAGGAAGTGGCTCAGCTTTATTGGAGCCGTTGGGGAGGCGTTAGCGCTACTGAGTGTGGCTTGGCTGCCGCTTACCTGAGCAACACATGCCCCACCTGGAGCAGCGGTTTCGGTGATGGCACCGACTCTTATGGCGACTTCGTTCGCGATAATGCTTCTGCCGAAGTTATTTCAACCATCTGCTTGCCTTTCGCAGCTGCTATCTGCGGCGCTGAGGTTTACGAACTCGTAGGTACCGACGATTTGGAGAATCCTACCGAAATCTATGCAGCTCCTCACATGGGCGTTCTTGAACAAGGCAAGCCTTACATCCTCAAGACCAACTGCGCACGCAACATTACAGCTCACCGCGCTGGTTGCAACGAAATCGCTGAGCCAGAAGCCAATGGCGCTCTCAAGGCCAACAGCTTCGCCACCTACTATGTAGAAGCTGACAAGAACTACCTGGTGCTCAACGCTGATGGCGACACATTCGAGGCTGTTACCGACCGTGCTACCCGCGTAAATTCCAACACAGCTTATGTTGACTTCAATCTTCTCCCATTGGGCGAGGAAGTTGAGAATGGCATTATCTTCAACGTGAGTGGCGTAGATCCTAACAACAATGGCATCGAAGGCATCGTTAACGACAATGTGGTTCGCGGCGACGACACCATCTACAATCTCATGGGCATCCCCGTTAAGGATATGAGCCGCCCAGGCATCTATATCCAGAATGGCAAGAAGTTTATCGTAAGATAAAAACGGGTTTCCAATATAAAAAGCACTAAGGGGGAGAGGCTTCTGGCCCCTCCCCCTTCTTATTTTGAAACAGCATTGGAGCAGCGCGCTCCGTGAGCCGCTGCCTATAACCCGGGAGCAGCGTGCTCCGTGAGCCGCTGTCTATAACCCTTAAATTAACCATTATGAAATCTCAAATATTAACTCTTTCACTGCTTATAGCCTACAGTGCCTTCTCTCAAGATTACACCCTTACGGATAGCGGATTCGAGGTAGTAAACGCCGAAGGCATTCATACTCAGATTTTGGTTTACAAGCCTGATGTAATCCGTGTGTTTAAATCCTACCATGGCGATGTAGATTCAAAAGTCAGCTATCCTGTAATCCAGCAGCCAGCCACCTCAGGCTTCGATGTTAGCCAAGATGGCAACATTATCACAATTGTTACCGACTATATGTCGGCAGAATACGACACGGACAAAGACCAGATTATTTTTTACCGTGCCGACGGCTCACAGCTGCTAAAAGAAAAATCTTCTAACCCCACCACATTTACGGCTAAGAAAGATGGCGATTTTGACAGCTACACTGTAAAGCAAGCCTTCACCATCCCCAACAGCGAAGACTTGCTCGGCCTTGGTCAAATTCTTGAGCTGCAGGTAACCCAACGCAATCGCACCGTGACATTAGAGCAAGCCAATGGCAAGGTATGCATCCCTTACATTGTGTCAACTGCTGGTTATGGCATTTATTGGGATAATTATTCACCCACAACCTACAAGGACAGCAACGCACAGACTTATTTTGAGAGCACCGGTCTTGAAGCCGATTATTATGTATTAGCAGGCGATGATTGCGCCGATGTGCTCGCTAACACTCGTTGGCTGACGGGCCAAGCCCCGATGCCTCCGCTGTGGAACTTCGGCCTCTATCAGAGCAAAGAAAAATATGAAAGTGCATCTGAGGTAAGAAAAGTGGTGGAGAAATATCGCGAACTCAATGTGCCGCTTGATTGCGTGGTACAAGACTGGCAATATTGGGGCACCAACAATCGCATGTGGAATGCCATGGATTACCTCAACACTTACTACAAGACTGGTTACAGCCGCATGCTTGAGACCATCAAGGAGAATAATTGCAAGTTCATGATCAGCGTATGGAGCAACTTTGGTCCCAGCACCTCAGCATTTAAGGAACTCGATGAAATGGGTCGATTGATTCCCGTGGAGACTTATCCCGAGGGCAATGGCGTACACCCTTACGACTGCTACGACGCTGGCGCACGCGATGTGTTCTGGAAATATCTATTCTCTGGAATCGGTTCAAAGGGCCTTGATGCCGTTTGGATGGATTCAACGGAGCCCGACTTCGTTTATTCCAACGAAACAGAAAAGCAAGAAGGGCTGAATTATGTCACTGGCACAGGCAAGACCTGGCGCTCGCTGCGCAATGCCTTCCCGCTCTGCACCAATATGGGCGTGCATGACCACTGGCGCAACGTCAATGGTATCGCTGGCGAATACATGGATGAAGCCTTCCCACAGAAACGCGTAAGCATCATGACCCGCTCAGGATTCTTAGGCCAACAGCGTTACGGAGTGTGGACATGGAGCGGCGACGTGGTGGCTGATTGGAGCGTATTTGCTGCCCATATTCCAGCAGCTGTAAACTTCTCTGCTTGCGGCATTCCTTATTGGAATTCGGATACTGGCGGTTTCTTCTGCAGCGACCAACTTAAGGGCGTTACCGATCCGGCATGGCGCCGCTTGTATATGCGCTGGTGCCAATTCTCTTGCTTCTGCCCCATGATGCGTTTCCACGGCACTTACACACCGCGTGAAATCTGGCAGTTCGGCGAGGAAGGCGATGAGACGGGAGATTATGATCAAATCCTGAAATACATCAAGCTGCGCTATCGCCTTCTGCCCTACCTTTACAGCACTGCATGGCAGGTCACAAGCAATGGCAAAAGCTTTATGAATAGTTTGGCCACAACTTACACCAGCGACAGCAAAGCCGTAAAGGTCAACGATCAATATCTTTTCGGCGAATCATTCTTGGTAGCTCCTGTGATTAAGGATAATGTGACTTCGCGCTCGGTATATCTGCCCAATGGCAATGATTGGTATAATTTCTGGACTGGCGAACTCCTTGAACCTGGCACAGCGACTTTTGAGGGGGAAATTGATCAAATTCCTCTTTATATACCAACCGGCACCATAATGCCTTGGGGGCCCGACGTGCAGTACTCTACCGAAAAGCCCTGGGACAACCTTGAGGTGCGTATTTATCCGGGTCGCGACGGCTCGTTCACTCTCTATGAGGACGAAAACGATGGATACAATTACGAATTAGGTCAGCGCAGCACCATCCGCTTCGATTGGAATGACGCCTCTCAGACCCTTACCATTGGCACTCGCGAAGGCGAATTTGATGGAATGCTCAACCAACGCACCTTCAATCTGCTACTTATGACCGAGGAGAACAATCCTGCCGACCAACACGCTACTGAATACACCACTTCCGTGAAATATGATGGCACAGAGATAAGTGTCAAGCTTAATGGAGCTGGCATCAGCTCAGTGCTTATGGATCAGAATCCGGCTGATGGACCAATTTACAACCTCGCCGGCCAGCCAGCCACATCCGCCACGCGCGGCATAGTAATCCAAAACGGCCAAAAGTGAATGCAATAATCCATAATGGTTAATTTGGACATGGGCTGCCCCACCCCCGAGGTGCGACAGCCCATTTTTCTTACACTTTGTTGGGAAAGCGACAAAAATAATGAGTTTAAGTGTTGGAAAAGTGACAAAAAAGTAGTATTTTTGCGTTGGAAAAATGACATTTCAAAACCATATATGATTAATTATCAGAAAATTATATGGCTTTACATAATAGATACAAAAACGATAGGTGAATTCAAAACAAAATAAACTGAAATGGCAAATTTTGACCTTCATGTGGGTCGTTTGCTTTTCCTCATACAGTCAAGAGACTAATGATACAACCACACTACGCGAGGTGGTGGTGAGCCAACGTCGCACCTCGGCTCAAACTGTAAAAGCCACCAACACTCAGCTTATTACATCTACCGAACTTAAGCGTGCAGCCTGCTGCAACTTAGGTGAAAGCTTTACCACAAATCCCTCGGTTGATGTGAGTTACAATGATGCCACCACCGGGGCTCGTCAAATCAAGCTGTTGGGCCTTTCGGGCACTTATGTGCAGGTGTTGACTGAAAACGTACCTAATTTTCGCATTGCGGCTGCTCCTTATGGCTTGGGCTATGTAGCTGGACCATGGATGCAATCTATTCAAGTGTCAAAAGGTGCGAGCTCTGTAAAAAATGGCTATGAGTCAATCACTGGCCAAATCAACATCGAGATGAAAAAGCCTCAAAGCGAACCCGAGGCTAATTTTAATGCCTATGTTGATCACATGGGCAAGCTCGAAGCCAATGCCGATGCCAACTGGCTGCTGAGCGACAGGCTATCCACTGGACTCTTGGCCCATTTTGAAAATGGATTTGCTGGCCATGATGAAAACAATGACGGCTTTATGGATATGCCGCGCGTCAGGCAGATTACAGCTGCCAATCGCTGGGCATGGATGGGTACTAATTATGTGTTTCAAGCTTTTGTGAGATTTTTAGATGAGAAGCGAAAAAGCGGCAGCCATTCACATGATGATGTGTCGCACCATTATGAAGCGCCTTACAATATAAATATTTCTACAACACGCTGGGAAGCCTTCACCAAAAACGCCTATATATTCGACCATGAAAATGATGGTAATGTAGCTCTGATTCTTTCTGGCTCAATTCACGATATGGATGCTGCTTATGGCGTGCGCAAGTATTCAGTAAATCACAAGCATGGATATGCCTCGTTGATGTTTGAGCGGAAATGGAGCGAAATACATGCTTTGAGTGCCGGCCTTAGTTTCAATTACGACCATCTCGATGAGACGCTCGAGCTTAACGATGTATATAATTATATCCAGGATGAAGATGCCTATTACCCACGACCGAAATCTGTAGGCAAGGATATTGAGGCTGTAAGTGGTGCCTACGCTCAATATACATTCGATTTGGATAAGAAGCTAATATTGATGTGCGGACTAAGGTATGATTACAGTAGCGTGTTTGGCTCTATGTTTACTCCGCGATTCCATGCAAGGTGGAATCCTGATAAAAAATGGTCGCTGCATGGATCGATAGGCAAAGGTTATCGCAGTCCACATGCCTTGGCCGAGAATAATTATCTGTTAGCTTCAAGTAGACAACTAATTATTGACAGTGACCTCCATCAAGAAGAAGCATGGAATATGGGCGCGGGTGTGAATGCATATTTGCCCATGTTTGGGCGAACATTGACACTCGGAGCAGAATATTACCATACTGATTTCCAGCATCAGCTTCTGCTTGATTTTGTCACTGATCCCCATGTGCTCCATTTCAAAAATCTTGATGGCAAGAGTTATTCCCATACATGGCAAGTGGATGCTACTTATGATGTCATAAAGGATTTAAGCGTCACTGCTGCTTGGCGACGGAATATTGTAAAGGTGGACTATGGTCAAGGGCTTATCGACAAGCCTTTGCTCCCTCGCGACAAATGGCTGCTTACTACAAGTTATCAGCCAATGATGGGCATCTGGCAGTTTGATGTCACCCTCACTGTCAATGGCAAGGGTGATATGCCGGAGCCCTATATCACAGAGGATGGTAATAAATCATGGAATTCCACGTTTAAAGCATATCCACAGCTCAATGCTCAGGTGACGCGCAATTTCCGCCATTGGGCCATATATCTTGGTGGAGAAAATCTTACCAACTATCGTCAGCCGTATCCGATTATCGATAGCAGGAATCCTTACGGTCCCAATTTCGATTCTACCCTGGTGTACGGGCCTTTGCATGGAGCCTTGGTTTACGCAGGATTTAGATACAACATTTAACACGAAATATAATTATGAAAAAGTTAACACTTTTATTGGTCGCCCTTGTGGCATCGGTAGCCAGCTATGCTGCCGACTTGGTCACTGTGATCTTTACAGTTGACCCGCAGATGCACTGCGAGAATTGTGAGAACAAGATTAAGAAAAACCTGCGCTTCGAGAAGGGCGTAAAGGACGTGGAGGCTTCAGCTGCCGACCAGATTGTTACAGTAAAGTACGATCCCGAAAAGACCAACGAGGAGGCGCTCATCCAGGGCTTCGAGAAAATCGGCTACACAGCCACTGTAGCTAAGGAAGCCCCAGCCAAGAGCACTTGCAAAGGTTCTTGCTGCGGCTCAGGCCATTGCACCGACAAATAATAACCTCACCTTTGTGTTATACAATAAAACAATGGCTGTCACACCCAGTAGTGCGACAGCCATTTCTTTTTAATTAATATTGTTGATTCCCGTCTTTTCGTTGATTTTCGTCTCACTATTCAAATTGGGGGCGTATGATAGACCATTTGGCAGATTTGATACATATAGAAAGGTATTTGAAACAATTATTACATCGTTTTTGGATATTAGATATTAACTTTGCAATGTGATTACCACGTCAATATTAATACCATCATTTACAAATAGCAATGAAAAAGAAGAAGATTAGTTTAGTGATTTTGTTATTAGGAATTTTGTCGATTTGTGTGAATGCTGCCGACAATGGCAATGGCACTTATACCAATCCTGTAATCTGGGCCGACCTCCCCGACCCTGATGTGATTCGAGTGGGCGATACCTTTTATATGGTGTCAACAACTATGCATCTGATGCCTGGCGGACCGGTAATGAAAAGCAAGGATTTGGTCAACTGGGAAATGTCGAGCTATTTGTTCGACAGCATCACCGACAATTCGCGTTATTACATGGAGGAGGGCACAGTTTACAGCCTTGGTCAGTGGGCTACTGCCCTGCAGTACCACGATGGGAAATTTTATGCCTATTTCTCGCCCAACGATGCTCCATATCGCGGATTCGTATATACGACCGACGACCCCGACAAAGGCTGGACTTTTCAAAACCGTCTGCCTCACTATCATGACTGCGCGCTATTTTTTGACACTGATGGCCGAGTATATACAATTTCGGGCAGCGGCGAAATTTGGCTTAATGAATTGGAGGCCGACCTCAGCGACGAGAAGGCTGATGGCGTGCACATGGCCCTCAACCTACGCGATGCCGAGGAAAATGCGCTGCACGAAGGCAGCCGCATGGTTAAAATCGGAGATACATATTATCTATTCATAATAAGCTGGCCCAGCGACAAGCCGCGCCGACAGCTCTGCTATCGTTCTAAGAATATCCAAGGGCCTTACGAGAAGCATGTAATCCTCGAGGATAATTACAAGGGTTTTCCCTATGTGGCTCAGGGCACAATAGTGGATGATACCGACGGCAATTGGTGGGCGTTTATCTTCCAAGACCGCAATGCCATCGGTCGCGTGCCTACGCTTTCGCCTATCGTATGGGTTGATGGCTGGCCTATGGTTGGCTCCCCCGAAGGCAAAGTGCCCGAAGTAGCCCAAAAGCCTGCGGATGGTCAACCCGTGGCAAGTGTGGTACATAGCGATGACTTCGATGGCGAGGCTTTTGATCGCTTGTGGGAATGGAACCACAATCCCGACAATTCGCTGTGGAGCATGAGCGACCGTCCCGGATGGCTGCGCCTGCGCACTGGAAAACCAGTTGAGAGCATATATCATGCCCGAAACACCCTAAGCCAACGCATGGAGGGTCCAGTATGTACGGGAGAAATCAAGCTCGATGTCAGCCACATGGCTGATGGAGATGTGGCTGGCCTTGGCGCCTTCAACGGCCATTCTGGCTTAATCAGCATCTGCAAAGATAATAATGGTTATCTTCTGAAATATTCTCATGAAATGGTTAGTTTTGGTGAAAAACGCACGATTCAAGAAGTTGACTCTAAAGAACTGGCCGAGGTGCGACTGCCTGCCGACACACGGGACGTGTATCTTCGGGTGACAGGGGACTTTAACCTTGGAAAAGACTTGGCCAGTTTCTTTTACAGTCTCGATGGCTACGACTGGGTAGCTCTGCAAGAGCCATTCCAAATGCGCTTCGACTACACGCGCCTCTTTATGGGTACTCGGCTTGCGCTCTATAATTACTGCACCAAGGCCCCGGGTGGCTGGGTTGATGTTGACTACTTCCACTATGCTCGCCAAGACCAAGAGCCCCTGCTTAGCCTCGAATAAACCGAAGTTATAATTTTTAAGTTTGCCTTTATTGGCTTTTTCCATTTGATTGATATGCACTTGTTGGCAGGGCGAGAGCTCCGCTGACAAGTTGTGTTAGAGGCTTGTATATCTATACCATCAATCAAGATGGTAAGAAAGCCGTTTCAGGAAAACTCATTGTAAAATAGGAGAATCATCAACAATTTTGAAATACAAACAAGTTTAGCTGAATTCTTTCACATTAATTTTGAGGATTAAGAAAGTTTTTGTATTTTTGCAATGTAGAAATTATTGGGCTGAGGGTAAGTAAGGAATCTAAAGCCTTATTCTTAAACAAATTGAATATGAAAAAGATACCGCTTGGCATAACTGATTTTGATCGCCTTATCCGTGAAAACTGCTACTATATTGACAAAAGCAGATTTATTCAGATGGTAGAGGATAGATGCTCTTTTATTTTGCTCCTTCGTCCTCGGAGAATGGGTAAAAGCCTATTCAGTAATATGATGATGTCGTACTACGATATTGCCAAGAAAGATCTGTTTGCTCAGCTTTTTGGTTCACTCTGGATTGGGGAACATCCTACACCATGGGCCAATAAATTTATGATACTCTCTTTTAACTTTTCTAAAGTGGGGGATAGTGTTGAGAATCTTAGAGAAAATTTTACGAAATATTGTATAGGAGAAGTAGAAAGATATTTTATTAAATATCTTTCTTATTATAGCCAAAGTGAAATCAAGTATGTGTTGAGCCAGAATGTAATTGAGCATGTACTTAATGCCCTTGATGGCTTGAATAAGATAAAAGGATATCAAACATACCTGTTCATTGACGAATACGATAATTTTACGAATACTGTATTAGCGGCACGTGGCGTGAAAGCCCATGAAGCTATTACTCATGACGATGGGTTCTATCGTAGCTTCTTCAAAAGCTGCAAGGATGCATTCGAACGCATCTTTATGACTGGCGTAACCCCGGTGACTTACGATGACCTTACCTCTGGATTTGCAATCGCCGAGCCCATTTCTCTTGAGCCTAAGTATGATCAAATTGTGGGCATAACTGAGACTGAGCTCCACGATATGGTCACTTATTATCAAAGCGTCAATGCCATACAAAAATCTACCGATGAGATAATCAGTGAAATCAAACCATATTATGATGGATTTTGCTTCTCTGAGAATAGTATTGGAATAGACCCTCCAATTTACAACACAAATAGTGTGCTTCGCTACCTAAACCATTTGATTATACTCGGTGAATCTCCCAAGGAAATGATAGATGTGTCATCACGCACTGAGACCAGCAAACTCAACTATTTGGTAATGGCGGAAGATCTCACTAACCGTGAAGAGAGAATAGAAACGGTAAGAGAAATCTGTACTAAAGGTTTTACTTCTGGAATAGTGAGGGAGCAGTTCCCAGCAAAGGAAGTAGGCGATCAACGCAATTTCAAAAGCATGCTTTTCTATTTCGGCACTCTTACATTTGCTGGAAAAGACGAATTTGGCGAACCAATCTTGAAGGTTCCCAATAAAACCATGGGAGAACTTTATCTCCAATATATGCTTAATGTAGCCGAAGGAGAAGGTTTCCCACTTAAAAAGATATGGCCTCAACTCAATAAGGCTATCAAACTCGCTGCAGTCAAGGGAGAATGGAAATCCTTGATAGAAGTGATTGCTAAAATTATAAAGGATTATTCAAGCTATAGAAATGGAGTGGATGCAGAGGCCGACATTCAAGGATTTCTAAGGGGGCTGTTATGTCTTAATAGATATTTCGACATTTGGCCTGAGCTTGAACTTGGCAAGGGGAACTGCGATTTACTACTTGTACCATTGAATGTGGCAAATTGTCCAACTCAGAATAGTTACATTATTGAACTAAAGTTCATGAAAGCAGGAGAAAAGGATCTGCAGTGGTATAAAGACAAAGCTACTGCCCAACTCAAGAAATATGTCAGTGATATTCATCTTTTTACCAGCAACCTGCTCCGGAGCTCTCGTTGCCACATGCTGTATCTTATATTCAAAAATCACGAACTTGCTGACTTCGGTGAAGTCAATCTCTAAAACGAGAAGATTTGTCTATAATGATAACGCTCTTATGACAAGTTATCTAAGTATTCTGATTATATTCAATCAAGGAATCTATTACAAATAAACTCATTGAAAGGGGATTATTACAACTAAGTTTATTTGTAATAAATTTGTTTACAACAAGCTTGTTTGTAAAATAAGGGTAGTGGTGTAGCGGCTTTGTTTGAAAAAACTACCGAAGATTTGACAGCCTATCAAATGGCATATCTTGAGGCTATGAATGATGGTGTTTCCTCTGGTTTCACCAAAAGTGAAATCCTAAAGAAATACTGCTTGGAAACTTCTGCTAACATAAAGGTCATACAAAAAGCTCTTGTGGAAAAAGAAATTATCGAGGTTACACGCAATTGCTCCACTTTCCTTGATCCCCTGCTCCCCCTTTGGCTCAAAAAACAATCATCAAGTCAGTAATAGAAGCATAGATTGAAGCCGAATAGTTCTTCGAGTATTATCTCAACTTCCTGAGGCTGGTCATTCTATCTAAAATTACTAATGGTATCGATAGGATTGATAATTCGTAGATGGCCTTTGTGGTGAGGAATAATATAATGCCGAATAAAATCAATATTGTACCATATCCAAAAAGGCTTATGAACCAAGAGGCTATCTTTTGAAAAACAAACCACCAAGGACTTTTGGCGGCTCTGCGGTCCAATGCTTGCAAATCCACATAGCGCTCAATATAAAATGGTTTCCTGATTGCAATGTACGAAAGGCCCCATAGTAATAGATAGAGTAGGATAATAAACCACCATGAATACAAATGCTTCTGTTGTAATAAGTTCTCAACCACATTGGCCAAGATTACCACCCCTGCCATATCACCACGGTAAGTGCTATGGATATCTTCTTTCGTGAAGTCACCTATGTAAATCATCCGATCTTTCACCAAGGATTCTATAATTTCGGGATTTTCTAATAGATCAGCCCCCAAATAATAAATTTGCTTAGTGACTTTATCCTGGGCATAATTATTTACATCTGAGATATGGAGATAAGGGACCAAAGAAGTCCTCATGATATGACCTTCAGAAAAAGCTAATCCAAAAATTACCGGAAATTTTAAGGAGTCTCTGAAAGACTCCATCATCCATGCGATAGACGGCCTGCCACCGTTGATAATGGGGTACTTTACGAAATCGGTTTGGGATAAAGTTGTAGTGTAATCTGCCATGCCAGTAGATGTTAATAGCGATTCATCTGCTATCTCAATGCCATCATGGTTTGGGATTACAATTCTTGGCATCTTTGCAATCAAGCTAAAAAGACGAGCGTCTTCCACTGTTTTCTTATCTTTCTCGAATCGCACATCCAAGAGAATCCCCTTATAAGTACCCAGAGAATCTAATACCTCTAAAAAGTTTCTCAACTTACCTCTATCTGTGATATCTATTTGACCAATAGGAAAATCATATTCATCATGGATATCAATCCATTGACGGTCATAAGAAATGCTAACCATCAGGGCATCTTCTGGATGCTCGTTATCTTTAATCCCCAGCCAAGAAGCTATCACATATCCCTTTTTCAACATTTCATACTCTCCATATCCTCCTATGCTAAGATTGGACATTATTAGAAATGCCAAAAGTAGAAAGAAGGCTGATATGGATGCAAGCCACCAGCCTTTCTTCTGAACCTTTTCTAAAAATTTATCGGCTTTCATCGGCTTTCATCGGAAAGATCAAAAGGCGAATATGATAGATATTATTGATTGTATCTGTAACTATTTCTTCCCTATCTGAGTTTCTCTGATACTCTGTTGTCTGAATATCAAACAATGTATTTTTTATGCCATTAACAGATGGAATAGAATCAAAGAAGTCGTTTGTTAGGATGATAGTATCTTTTGTTTTGAAAGTCCTAACAAATGGATGATACTTAGCACTCACTTTTACCTCAATTGAGTCTGATTCGAAGGGACTAAAATATACTGGTATCAGAAGAGAATCCAAAAGAATCTGGCTGGCAAGCGTTTTAGAATAAGTATGGTTATGGGATTTATGGGATGATTTTTTCAAGACAGCAGAGGTATTGGAATCGAACAGAGCACCTAATACTCTGCCATCCGATTGATTTGTATTACGAGTTCTTATTAACGGAGGGAGGTCTGTTGCTATGCTTATAGATGTTTGATTCTTTTTCAAGAGATAATCACGCAGGTTCTTGCTCTTTACTTCCTTGTACTGGGATGCAGTAATTACCATCATCTTGGATTGGCCTTCTTCTTCGACCTTCATGGCTTGATTGGGAGAGGTCCATGAGATCTTATCTTTCTCCATGAAATAATCTCCTTTATGACGCATGGTATTGCCAATTTTGATAGAATCGGTATTGACATAAAGAATTTTATAGTTGACAGCCTTCAGGGCTATAACCATAACAAGCGAAACGATTATCACAAGAATCTTCTTCATTTAGCTATCAAACAATTACTACTTTGCAAAAATACAAAATCTTTCTTAATCCTCAAAATTAATAAAACAGAATTTTGGTATTGAGGACTATTATGAGAGCCTATTTTGGTGGTTTATAAATCTATAATCCGCCAAAATTACCCTTAAGTCTCATCTTAACTGACATCAGTGAAAAATCCAATTGATAAAATTCCTTTTTATTAATTTTGAAGATTAAGAAAGATTTTGTATTTTTGCAAACGTATTAATTATAAAATCAATTGATTATGATGACACAAAATTATCCTCTGGGTCAACAAGATTTCGCCGAGATAAGGTCAAGTGGGAAAGTATATATCGATAAGACTGCTTATGTTTACCAAATGACGCACAGCAATAAATTTTACTTCCTTTCGCGGCCTCGGAGATTTGGCAAAACATTATTGCTTTCGACGTTAGAATACTATTTTTTAGGAAGGAAAGACTTATTTCAGGGATTGGCAATAGATTCTTTGGAAAAGGAGTGGAATTCTTATCCAGTGCTTCACTTTGATTTGAGCACTATTGAGGCTGATACTGATCAAATGCTTAAGCAAGATCTTGACGATATGCTTGAGCAGTATGAAAAACAATACAATGTCCAAAACACTTATATAGGCAATCGACGTCCAAGCATAGGGCGGAGATTCTCCAATTTGATAAGAAATATTCACCATACTACGGGACAGAAAATTGTAGTACTTATCGATGAATATGACAAAGGAATATTAGATGTAATAAAGAATGAAACGAAATTGGAGAAGAATCGCAAGATTCTGAGAAATTTCTTTACCCAATTAAAAGCAAATGACAAGTATCTGCAATTTGTAATGCTAACTGGAGTTACCCGTTTCCGCCATCTTACCATATTCTCTGGATTGAATAATCTGAAGGATATCTCGATGGCACCAGAATATGCTGCTCTTTGCGGTGTCACCATTGAGGAATTGCATAAGGATTTGAGTATAGGCCTTGACAACATTGCTAATGCAAAGGGCCTTGATAGAAACCAAATGACTGAATTGTTATGTCAAAAATATGATGGCTATCGTTTTACATGTGATGAAAATACGGTTTTTAATCCCTTTAGTCTTCTTAGCGCTCTTCAAGATAGGAGATTGAATAGTTATTGGGTAATGTCAGGTACTTCAAAGGTTTTTATAGATTATCTATCGGAATCCGATTTCGTACTTGACGACCTGCTATCGCAATGGTACGATGAGGATACTTTGGCCAGTACTTTCGACTCCAAGCAGCCTGTGCCATTGCTTTACCAAACTGGATATCTTACTATTAAGAAAGCAAAAGACCCCAATTATTATCAGCTTGCCATTCCCAATGGAGAAGTACGAGAGTCCCTTATGATGCAACTCCTGCCAATGTATATGGGGGTGAATAAGAATATACCCGGACGCCTTATTTCAATAAAGGATAAAATTCTTTCGGCTGACATTGACGGCTGGCTTACCGAACTCCAATCCATGATCGGGAGTGCACCTTATCAACTTTTAGTTAAAGATGAGGATAATCCTGTGGAGAGATTTTATCATTTGATAATATATCAGATTTTTGTACTATTAGGAATTGACACCAATAGTGAAATCAATATCTCGGGAGGTCGCATTGATATGGTGGCTAAGACTCCAACTCTGATATATGTAATGGAGTTTAAGCTCGATGGAACTCCTGTGCAAGCCTTAAAGCAAATTGATCAGAAAGGTTATGTCCTCCCTTATCAAGCAGATGGTCACAAGGTTTTTAAAATTGGAATCTCCTTTTCCTCCACTACCCACAATATCGCAAAGTGGAAAATTAAAGAGGGTTAAGCCACCGATGCTTACTGCAC
Organism: Bacteroidales bacterium; assembly: GCA_020860515.1. GTDB lineage: Bacteria > Bacteroidota > Bacteroidia > Bacteroidales > Muribaculaceae > CAG-873. The sequence continues at coordinate 104,978 of JAJBUG010000035.1, forward strand.
AGGGGGGAAGAAGGACATAACATTGGCGGGGGCGCGGTCGGCGCCGAGCTCGGCAGCCATGAATTTGAAATAGGGAGCCGAGTGGGCAAAGAATTTGCGGTAGCCCGCACATAGATAATTGAGGCCTGGCTCGCCATCGGCAGTTGTGGCAAAGCGATTCTTGGGGCACTCGCCATTGCAGAGATTCAAGAATCGGCACTCGCGGCATTGCCTTGGCAATGAGCTGCGCTTGGCCTCGCCAAAACCTTGCTGACGCTCGCTTGTCATCATATTCAAGATGGTATCCTGAGTAATATTACCCAACTTATATTCAGGGAAAACAAAATGGTCGCAGCTATAAAGATCGCCATTATGCTCAAGCACACCGGCGTGACCGCAAGTGGGAGCCATCGAGCATAGACCTGGTGTAACGCCAACATAGTTGGCAAGCGTGGCATCAAAGAGCTGCACAAACACCTTGCCGACGTCATGGCGCACCCATTCATCGAAGACAGCAATCAGAAAATCGCCCCATTGCTCAGGCGTGACCGAAAAATCGGAAAGTTGGGCCTGAGCATCAGCCGCAGTGGCAAGATGAGAATCTTTCCTCAACCGCTCCACCACAGGGGTGAACTGCAGATATTGGCAGCCGATATCCTTGAAAAATTTGTAAAATTCCTTGGGATAATCAGCATTATAATCATTTACCACAGCCATAGCATTCCACTCAACTCCATGCTGCTGCATCAGTCGGATGGCCCGCATCACCTGCATGTGGCTTGGTTTGCCACCACGATTGCGGCGGTATTCGTCGTGAAACTCTGCAGGACCGTCAATCGATATGCCTACCAAAAAATCATTCTGCTTTAAGAATCTGCACCACTCCGCATTGAGCAAGATGCCATTGGTCTGAATGGCATTGCTGATATGGCGCCCATTGGCATATTTATGTTGCAACTCAACAGCCTTTTTGTAAAAAGATATCGGCCGCAGCAAAGCTTCGCCACCATGCCATGTAAACTGCACATCGGCTGACGCCTGAGCTTCAAGATATTGCTTAATGTAACGCTCAAGCATAGCATCGCTCATATAAGGCTGCTTGCCCTCGTCGCGGAACAGGTCCCTCTTTTCGAGGTAGTAGCAGTACTCGCAAGCCATGTTGCAAGCCGGCCCAGCCGGCTTGCACATGACATAGAGATTATGGTTGTCAATGAGCGGTTTCGCCATTATGCGTTACGTTTTAAGTTTTACGTATTTCGTACCTTGTATTTTGTATTTCAATAAGGTATTATAGTAACACCCCAAGACAAGGGTTTGTTGGCATAGATTCGGTGCTCATATTCGGGCCAAGCGCCCCAACTATCAGTACCGCCCACGCCCTGCTGACGCATGTCAATGCATAGCTCCACAAAGTCGCGCGGACTGATATCGTTGATATGGGTCTGCCGCTTCAGCACATCCTTTGCCAAAGCCTCATCGTGCTCCTCATCAGGCGTACGATTAAGCCATGAATAGGGGCGGTTGGTGGTTTCCTCCGCATCGAAGTCCTCCACGCTATTGCGCAGAGCGTTGAACTCTATCAAGGAATCAGCCACGATCTTCAATCCCCTACCCTTGGCATCAGTTAGTGACAGATGGCGCACGCCAGTACGATGACCAGTTTCCTGAGGCCGAACATAAGGATAATACATTTCCTCAGCCGTAGTCGAATACAAGCCTACGTGTGTGCCATGATAGCGGTCAATGTAATTCTCCTCGGGCCCATGACCTAAGTATTTTACTCGATCCATCGCTGCTGGCACTCGCATACGCATGCCCACTCGCGGGATTTCGGGCGTGTCGGCTGGAGCAACACTAAGAGCAGCATCCATTTTCACGCTGGCATCAGGCCTTACTCGATACACCACCTCATATTCATTGCCAGCAGGCAAAGCATATACAACAGCAATTACAGCCTCGCTGCCATCCTCTTTAGCGTCAACCGACTTCACCTGGTGGCTAATGCTTGCCTCTTTCCACACATGTGTGCGCTTGGGTTCGCCATTGCCATAGTCATTGTCATTAGGGGCGCGCCAGAAATTAGGATGGAGGCCGAAGCCGTCGGCCACATATTCCTTGCCTTTGGCTTGATAGCTATTCACCACGCCTGTGGCTTTATCTACCGAGAAATGCACATTCTTATTTTCAGCAATCACATTCTTGCCATCTTCTTTGATTACAAGGCCAGGACCGCCAAGTTTTGGAGTGTAAGGCAAGCGAGCACCTTCATTGATTATGGCTTGCTCTTTGGCTATTTCATGGCCCGCCTTAAAGCCTCCGCCCACATCATCCTTTGCAGCTTTTACGCTGAAATTCACAAACACTTCTTCATCGGTTGGCAGCGAAGGCATAGGTATTGCAAACTCATCGCTCTGTTGTGGAGCAGTGTTGACAGTAACCCTACCCTTTTTTAGCACCTTGCCATTTGCAGCCACCACTTCATAATCGATGGGATACTGAGCAAGGTCAGTAAAATAGAAGCGGTTGGTGATTCTGAACTTTCCTGCTGCAGCATCCACGGGCTCGATGGCTAAATTCTGATGCACATATTTCACTTCAGCCATGCCGGGATGAGGCTTGCGGTCAGGACCCACAATGCCATTGCAATTGAAATTGCCATCACTGGGAGCATTCTCGCCGAAGTCGCCGCCATAGGCCCAGAACTCTCGGCCATTCTCATCGGTGGTAAGAAGGCCTTGATCAATCCAATCCCATATAAATCCGCCCTGCAGATTAGGATACTCATATATAGCCTGCCACTGGCCCCAGAAGTTGCCAGTGCTGTTGCCCATGGCGTGGGCATATTCGCTTGGCATCACAGGGCGGTCGGTGCCCCCGCGACCCCAAAGTTCCAAGGTAACAGCATCGGGATATTGAGGCGCAAACATATCAGTGTTCCACTCCCAGATGGCGCGCTCGTAATTCACAGGCCGCTCCATGCCATCTTTTTCCTGGTCTTTGACCCATAGATACGTCTGGTAGAAATTATATCCATTTCCTGCCTCATTGCCAAGGCTCCAGAATGTAACTGATGGATGATTCTTGTTACGCAGATACATATTCTGCGTACGCTCCATGTGAGCTGGCAGCCAGTCGGGATTATTTCCCAAAGTCTTGCCCTTGTCGAGCTTGTAACCCATGCCGTGGCTCTCGATATTTGCCTCGTCATACACATAGAGACCGTACTCATCACACAACTCATAGAATCGGCGCTGCTGCGGATAGTGGCATAAGCGCACTGCATTGAAATTGTTCTGACGCATCAGTTCGAAATCGTGGCGCATATCTTCCTCAGTCACATAGTGGCCAGTGTGCTCGTTGTGCTCATGGATGTTTACGCCCTTTAGCTTGATGGGTTGCCCATTGACCAAGAATACTGGATAATTGCGCCCCTGAGCATCCTGGCGTTCAACAGTTGAAAACTCAAACCGGCGAAAACCAACGTTATATGGGGTGGTCACTCCATCAACGGTCATCAGTAATCGGTAAAGATTGGGGTGTTCCGAGCTCCAAGCCTCCACATCAGGAATCTGAGCTGCGAAATCAGCCGTGGCATTGCCATTGGCTGCAACAACAACCTGCTTGTTTCCCTCCGCCACCACTGCTCCATCTGGTGAAAACAATTTAAAATCCACGCTAACATCCTTAGTAGCCTCGGTATGATTTTTCACCTCAATATCCACCCCGAATATGCCCGCGCTATAATCCTGGCTGAGCGTAGATAGCACCTTGAAATCTTGCAGGGCCACTTTAGGCTGAGCGCTCAAATACACATCTCGCTCAATGCCGCTAAGACGCCAAAAATCCTGATCTTCGAGGTAAGAACCAGTGCTGTAGCGATAGCATTTCAGCGTCAGGGTATTCTCACCCGACTTTAGATATTTATTAATCAGATATTCGGCCGGGCTCTTTGAATCCTCATTGTAGCCTACCTCCTGACCATTTACATAGACATATACACCCGATTTGGCTCCGGCGATGTTGAGATACACATCCATTCCAGCCCAATCCTCAGGCACCGTAAATGTGCGGCGATACACACCAGTTTCCACTGCTTCGGGCAGCCTCGGAGGCTGCGGATTGGCAGGAGCGAAATCATAAGGCACATTGGTGTAAATAGCAGTGCCGAAGCCTTGGGGTTCCCAATTTCCAGGCACTTTAATATCAGCCCAAGCCGAGGCATCTGCCTCGGCTATGTTGTCGGGCAGAGTGCGATGGTCGGTGGTAAAATAAAATTTCCAAGTGCCGTTGAGGCTCTTGTAATATGGACTATCCTCAAACCTGCCATTCAAAGCCTGCTCAGGCGATAGCCACGATGAAAATTCCGAACGGGGAGCCTCCTTATTGACCGAGGTCACTGTAAAATCCTGCCAATAAGGGAGCGCATTGTCAGCCCAGGCATTTGCCCCCACAGCCAACATCAATATGGGTAAAAGCTTTCTCATATTCTTTCTTATAAAGTTCAAGAGGCACGGAAGGCACGGATTCTGAAATTCTCCGTGTTTTCCGTGCCTCCGTGTTGATTATTCTATAAGTGTTATCTTACGAGGTTGGGATTCTTAGCATACTCTGTGGGAGGATACTGCATGTAGATTGACTTGTCGCCATTCCAGCTCGATGAGACTGACATTTCCTCGGGCACCACTACATCATAGCTCAATGTGTAGGTGTAAGGATTGTTGTTGGCATCGATCGAATAGGTAAGGGTGCCCTTGGGCACGAGCACTGAACTCTGGCTGCCATGGCGATAGCTCCATACCGATTCCAAGAGGTTGAGGCGAAGTTCGTCGCTGCGCACTGTAACCATGCCAAGGGTATTGCCAGCCACCTCGTACATGTGCTCATAGGCAGCAGCCTCGGCAAGAGCGGTGCCAGTCAGATTCGAACACTCAGCAATTTTAGCATCGCCAGCATCGTAAGCCACCTCGCGTACCTGACGCAGAGCCGACTGTGCGCCTGAGATATCGCTGCTGCCGCCGCGACCTACAGCCTCGGCATACCAGCACAGAACCTCGCTGTAGCGAATCAGCTGATGGCGCTTGTCAAGGCACATGCCAGTCCATACGGGCTTCGAGCAGTCCCAAGCTCCTGTAATATAGGCACCGTAGTCATCGGCATTGAGCGAATAGCCTACAAACATTGGGCGGTAGTCAGGAGCGATTTGGTTGGTGCCGTCGTAGGCCTTCTCGTCGGTAGTTGCCCACCATGACACTGAGTTGGTAGAAGGAGGATATACGCCGCCTACGTTGATTGTCTCTGAGTAAACACCACGCTTGCGTGGGCCATCAGGATAATTGCTCCAGAAATAGCGCTCAGCCAAGAAGTCGCCCCAGCCAGCCCAGAGCTTGCCACTCTGGTGGCAGCAAGTGAGCTGCGAGTCGTAGCTGGCCCAACCGCCGGCGCGAGTGTAATAGTCGATGCCAAGGATGCAACCATTGTTGTAGTTCTGGCCATAGTCATAAACTGTGCCCCAATCTACCACTGCCTGATCGTAGGTGCCATTGTTCACGCCATCAATCACCTGCTTGGCATAAGCTGCAGCTTGCGCATAAGCTGAGGTGTCGTTGAGAGGCCAGCCACCCTTGTGGAGATATACAGCAGCAAGAGCAGCCTTTACAGCCTGAGCGGATACATAGTTGTTGGCTCCGCCAACAGCGCGAGGTTCAGTGGTGTACTTAGCGGGAAGGTTGCACTTATCGGCTGCCTCAAGGTCGCTAATAATCTGAGCGTACACATCAGCCACTGATGAGAGAGGCGACTGATTGTAGTCATTTTCATTAGTGAGGTTGAGCACAACTGGGCCATAGTAACGCACGAGGTTGAAGTAGCAGTATGCACGCCAGAAATAAGCATTGCCTTTGGCTATGTTGATTTCGGTCTCAGAGGTAGCGGCATTGTCGGCGTTCATGATGAGCGAGTTGGAAGCCTTGATGATTTTGTACATTGCGCTCCACAACTGCTCGATGCCCTTGGTGTCGCTGGGCTCCTCGAAAGCATCGGCTGCAAGGTAAGCGGCTTTGTTAGAACCAGTGGTTGAGGTGACATCGCTGCCTTGGCAGTCAACGATCATGGGGTTGGAGTTGCACTGGTAGCTCTGCACCAGCGAATAGATGGCATACATGGCCATATCCAGGTCGTTCTGCGACTTGTAGAAGGTCTCTTCGGTGATCGTGCCCTTGGGATCCTCATCCAGGAAATCAGAGCAAGAAGCGAGACCAAATGTGGATGCTGCGGCAATAAGGCATCCGATGATATATTTCTTTTTCATGTGTTATTATCGGTTATAATATTAGAAGTTGAATCGGGCTCCGATAGTCCAAGTGCGTACGGTAGGGAATGTACCGGTATCCACACCGTTGTCGCGGTCGCCATGGTCAGAGAATGGGAAGCCAGCGGGGTTGCTACCCTTGTAGCTTGTAATGGTGAAGAGATTCTGCACGCTTACGCTCAGGCGAACATCGGCAAACTTGGTAATGCTCTTCTTCAGGTCATAAGCCAATGAGAGGTTGTCGAGACGGAAATAGTCGGCATTCTCAACATACTTTGAGCACTCGCCCAATGCATTGTTGTCGGCCAGTGTAGGATCAGCCATTTCGCCAGCTTTCCAGCATGAAACATAGTCGGCAGCCATGATTTGGCGTGAGTTACCCACCTTGTTGTACATAGCGAAGCGTAGAGCGTTGAGGCGCTGCATGCCAAATGCGCCTGTGAAGAAAGCGTTCAAGCTCCAGTTCTTGTAAGTCACGGTGTTGTTCCAGCCGAGTGTCCAGTCAGGAGTAGCCTTGCCAAGGACTTTGCGGTCAGCAAACACAGGGTTGCGAGTGATGTTGCCATCAGCATCGTAGTAGGTGTCGTAGCCCTCGCTGTCGATGCCAGCCCATTCGAATCCGTAGAATGTACCGATAGCCTCACCCTCGGTTACGATAGTGTAGTCGCTGATGATCGACTGCAGCGAACCAGCGTAGAGAGCCGGGGTGTCAGCGGTCATCTTCACAACCTTGTTCTTGAGGTAGCCAATATTTAGCGATGTGTTCCAGTTCCAGTCGGTGCCTTGGATGATATTGCCGCTGAGAGCAATGTCGATACCAGTGTTGCGCACCTTACCAGCATTGATGTAATAGCTGGCGCCACCAAGGTAAGCAGCATTCGAGGTGAGCAGGAGAGCATCGGAGGTAGTCTTGTAGAAATAGTCAATGCTTACGTCGAAGCGGCCGTTGAGGAATTGAGCGTCAACACCAACGTCGAATTGGTTGGTCTTTTCCCACTTCAGGTCGGGGGTAGAAATAGCATTGTTCCAGAAGCCGGTGTAAGGAGTGGTGCCGTAGTAAGCAGTGGTTTGGCTCAGTGTAGCCATTGTGGAGTAAGGAGTGATGTCCTGATTACCTACAACACCGTAGCTGGTGCGCAACTTTAGGTTGCTGATGGTAGGCTTCAGGTTCTCAAAGAACTTCTCATTTGAGATTGTCCAAGCGAGAGCCACTGAAGGGAAGTAACCCCACTTCTTGTTTTGGAAGCGGCTCGAACCGTCGGCACGGAACGTAGCGGTAACGAGGTAACGGTTGTCGTAGTTGTACATCACGCGCCCTACGGCTGACAGCAGACCCCAGTCGGTGTAGCTGTTGCTGGCGGTGGTAGTTGAGCCTACGCTCAGGTTGTACCATGTAACCGACTCGGTAAGCAGGTTGGTAGCGCTGCCAGTGAGGCCTTGAGTCTTGCTCTTGGTAGCTTCCCATACAGCGGTAGCTGTGAGGTTGTGCACGTCGTTCCAGGTGTTGATGTAAGTAAGATTGTTTACAGTTTGGAGCAGCATGCGGCGGGTGTTGCTGTTGCTTGCGCCATTGCCTTTGCCCACGCCATTGTAGCTTTCGGGTGTGAAGCTGTAGCCCGAATAGTTGTAGTAGTCGATACCGTTGCTGGTGGTGAAAGTCAATTGCTTAGAGATGTTGAATTTGAGGTCGATATGGCCAGCAAATACATCCTTGTAGCGAGTGCTTTCGCATGCCTCAGCAGCTGCCACGGGTTGGCGTTGATTGATGAGTAGGGATCCCAGTTGTAGTAACCATTCTCATCCATAATGCTCATTGTGGGCGAGTAGTTGAAGGTAAGCCACAGGGGATTGTAACCGCCCACTGCCATGCTCGAGATACCTTTGCCCACGCCACGGCTTGCCTGCATGTCAACCGTTACGTCGAGCCATTTGGTGAGAGCAGTCTTGGCATTCAACTTGGCGCTGAAGCGCTCGTAGTCGGTGCCTTCGAGGGTTCCCTCGTGCTTCATATAGTTGCCCGAAATATAGAGCTGAGTGGTGTCGCCGCCCTTGGCCAATACCAAGCGATAGTTCTGGGTAAGACCAGTACGGAACATCTCATCGGCCCAGTCGGTGCCCGGGTCGCTGCCATTAAGATAATTGGTGAGAGAAGCCTCTGGAATGCCATACCAGTCAACTAAGCCACGAGCATAATCCTTTGCGTTCATCACCTCAGGCAGGCGAGTTGCGTTGCTCCAGCCAATCTGAGCGTCGAATGTAATCTGAGGCGCGCTGTCGCCCTTAGATGCGCTCTTGGTGGTGATGAGCACAACGCCATTAGCACCGCGGCTACCATAGATAGCGGTCGAAGATGCATCCTTCAGCACCTGAATTGATGCAATATCCTCGGGGTTGATGCCCTCAAGGCCAGTTTCGCGCACCATGCCATCCACTACGTAGAGGGGGTCGTTGCTGTTGTTAATAGAGTTGCTACCGCGAACGCGGATTTTCACGCTACCGCCAGGAATACCGTCGCTTACTACCTGCACGCCTGCGATGCGGCCTTGCAGAGCCTCAGAAGCTTGGGTGATAGGCTGAGCAGCAAATGCTTTGTTATCAACCACTGAGACAGATCCAGCCAAGTCAGCCTTGCGCACAACGCCGTAACCAACGACTACAAGGTCGTTGAGGGTGTTTTCTTTGGTTGAGAGATCAAATCTCAGCGGATTGCCATTATATACTTGGCTTGCATCATCATATCCAATGTAGCTAACGGTAATAGTTGAGCCGGGTTGTACATTGCCAAGGTTGAAACGTCCGTCGATGTCAGTGTTAACAGCTTGTTTGGTGCCTTTCACTTGCACAGTAGCGCCGATAACTGGTTCACCTGCATCATCATAAACAACGCCCGTACAGGACTGGGCTGGCTGAGCAGCTTGAATGCTCAAAGGGGATTCAGCAGAAAACATCTGCGGTGCGCCGGCGCTGAGGCCGAGCAGCATGACCATCCCAATTGTTTTAGTTTTTCTACTCATATAGTTAGAAAAATTTGAATTTGGTAATTGGTTTAAGGAATAACTTAATGTTGTGATTTTGGTTAAAGAGTGGCTGGTGGTTAGTCAGTACACTCTGGAGAGTTGATTTGAGGTTTTTTGGTTAGTGGTTTCTTTTGCGTCTAATTTGGTTTAAGGTGTTAGTTGATAAAAATGATAAATTAATTCACGTGTCTATTACAGCCCCCTAGTTGCTCGTTTAGTCAGATTGGCTAAATGGGCTACTTTTAAGTATAATTTTTAATATACTTAAAGATTGGTTTGCAAAACTACAAACTTTTTTTCAATTCCACAACAATTAAATGTTAAATTTTGGCCCAAAACAATAATTTCGGTACATTTTTAACAAATAATACCGAAATTATAGCAAAAACCTCGTCTTTTAGTTTCACAATTCTATGGCACTGTCACATGAAAATAGGGATTCGGAGTGTGTTCGCGCCGCACTATCTCCACCATCCTCTCCACAATTTCTTGATGCTCAGCAGCCACATTGTGATCCTCATGGATGTCCTCAGCCAAATTATATAGCTCTGGCACTCCTTTCTTCACAATCAGTTTCCAATCGCCCTGGCGCAAGCCGATCTGGTCAGTCTCGTCAAATTCCCAGTACAGGAAGTCATGGTCCTGCTGCACGCCTTCACCAGTAAGAGTGGGCAAGAAAGAAATTCCATCAAACTCTGACGCTGGATTTGGCAATGAATCCATGGGCTGACCTATTATGTCGCATACAGTAGGCAGTACGTCGTAGAAGGCGATAATCTGATCGCTCACCTGCCCAGGAGCTATCTTGTCAGGCCACCTTACTATGAATGGCACGCGAATGCCCCCTTCGTGGCACGACCGCTTCAAGCCCCTCAGTTTGCCATCGCGCCCGAAGAACTCAGGGTCAGCCCCTCCCTCTTCGTGAGGGCCATTGTCACTGGTAAATACCACTATGGTATTATCGGCCAAACCCTTCTCCTGCAGCTTGTCGAGCACTTCGCCCACGTATGTGTCGAGCCTCGTAATCATGCCTGCAAACTGCGCATGGGTATGCACCACTGGATTATATCTTGAACCCTCCTGGCCTCCCCAAGTCTTATCCTCAAAGAATCTCTGCTTGTATCCCCGAAGAATCGAATCGTTGGGCTGAGCCAGCTCGGCATGTGGCAGGGTGTAAGTGAGGATGCCACAGAATGGCTGGTTCCCGCTCTGGCGATCGAGCCAATCCATTGCCTCTTGATGAATCATATCAGCCGAATATTGGGTACGCTTGAAATAATCGTCGCCGTACATCGGATATTCCACATTTTCCTCCAGCACCACTCTTATCGTAGTCGTGTCGCCGAGGGCCGGATTATATCTATTCAGGAAGTTGGGATAATAGAGATGAGCTTGATATTGGCACACATAGCCGTAAAATTCATCAATGCCTCGCTTGTCAGGCGTCGATACCGAGCCTTCGTATCCCCCAGCCCACTTGCCGAACATGCCAGTGGTGTAGCCTCTCTGCTTCAATATCTCGGGCAGAATTATATGATTGGGATCATAAGGGTGCTGGCCAGCCACGGCATACTCCTCATTGATTCCATATTTCACCTTGGGAGCATTGAGCCAGTATTCCTTATTTCCGCGCACCTCGCCATGACCAGTGTGCTGGCCTGTCATAAGCGAAGCCCTTGATGGCGCGCTCACGGGGCTGCCAGCATAGGCCTGGGTAAACCTCATACCTTCCTTAGCCAAGCTGTCAATTCTCGGTGTGGAAATATATGGCTGCCCATAGCAACCAAGGTCGCCGTAACCCATATCATCGCACATTATATATATAATGTTAGGCGTCTGTGCCAATGCCCCTATGGGCAATAGGCCCAACAATAATGTTTTGCTCTTCATTGCTTTAGCAGGCAGGGAAGGTTGAACTTACGGAAACGCAAATCAAAGCCCCCCTTAGGGTGATTCTCCTCATAGAAGCAGCCAAGTTCGCCATCGGGCATCAGAGCCAACGCCGAATATGACGAACCAGCAGTGGTAACATTGGTCAATTCCCTCCAATGCGCCCCACGGTCGAGGCTGTAATAGAGGGTCACGTTTTTGCGGTCGGCTGGGTCGGCAGCTATCGAGTGGAGCATCATGCCCTGCTTGGCTGCGCACTCGCCTATTACATCTGTCACTCCAATTTGGCGCAATTGCTCGGCTGTCAGTGCAATCAAATCGCCATTGCAGGCAGGATCCACCAGCTGGTATTCGGCAATTGGGCGAGTCCAAGTAGTGCCTCGGTCGGTACTGCGGCTGACTTTGCGGCCTGCCCCTTTGGTACGATTTCGTATGCTCATATACAGCGAGCCGTCGGCCAGCTCAACCACCTTTGACTCATCGCCATAATCATCTATAATTTGTGGAGCCACCTGCCAATTGTAGCCTCCATCGTCGCTATATACAAGATAGCAATACAGCGGGCCCCACTTCTCAGGGGTGCAGTTGGCCACAAGCACAAACTGCAACCGTCCTTGGGCATCGCAAAGCATGGCACCCGATGTGGCAAATCCGGCCACAGCGGTCACAGGTGCCGCGCCAGGCACATGATCGTAGATTTGCGAGGTTATATCCACTGGTGCGCTCCAAGTGGCGCCGTTGTCGCTGCTGCGGATCACAGCCAAGCGCTGATGGCGCTCGGGAGTGGCATCCCACAGCCCTGCGCCGTGAGCGCACACTATCACCAAGTCGCCTGACGGCTCATGCAGCGCCAAGGCAGCATCGCCATAGCCTCCCCCCTCGTCGGCAGGGAGAATCACTACAGGTTCGCTCCAGGTGGCGCCAGCATCGGTGGAGCGGCGCACAGCCAAGTCGATAATATTAGGCAGGTCAGCATTTGAATCACCACGCTTGTCCGCCACTGCTATCACTGTGCCGTCGGCAGCAGTAGCAAGGGCTGGGATTCGCCAAAATTCCGAGCCAAGGTCTCCATGGTCGAAAAGCACTAAGGGGGCCGAGGCGCACTGAGCATCATCAGCCAAAGATGGGGCTGCGCACATCGCAATCATTCCCGCAATAAGAATTGTAAGCCTCATGGTTGGTTATGTTTATTGGTTATAAAATGGGTTTTCCAAATTTTTCACAAAGTTAATATTTTTATTTTAGAAATCAGCTGCAAATTTGGTAAAATCATCAATTATTATTAAATTTGCGCCGTAACCAAATCATTACCTTAAACTACAGGAAATAGATGACCGTGACACTAACAGACTTTTTTAACTAACCAAAGCCAAAATTTACCAACCAATGAGAAAAACATTCTTCATCATGGCTCTGGGGGCCCTTGTATGCTCTTGCTCCCAGCCTGCCGAGCAAACTGCCGATTACCAGGTAGTGCCTCTGCCTCAGGTTATAGATGTAGCAGCCGATGCTTCCCCTTTCGTGCTTAAATCTTCTACCAAGATTGCCGTGGCCAACGACTCGCTAATTCGCGAGGCACAGTTCCTGCAGGAATATGTAGCCGACCTCACTGGCCACCAGCTGAAAATCGAGCCCAACGCTGATAAAAACGTAATCCGCGTGGAGGCTACCCTCGACAATTCCAACCCCGACGCCTACCAAATCAGCGTTGACAAGGATCAGATTGTAATCAACGGCGCCACCAATGCTGGCACATTCTATGGCATCCAGACTCTGCGCAAGGCAATTCCCGAGCAGCTCATCCCCAGCAATGTGGCCTTCCCAGCTGGTATGGTAGCCGCAGCTCCCCGCTTTGGCTACCGCGGTGCCCACCTCGACATTGCTCGCCATCCGATGGAGGTGGATTCGGTGAAGTCGTTTATCGACATGATTGCCATGCACGGAATCAATAAATTCCACTGGCACCTCACCGACGACCAAGGCTGGCGCATTGAAATCAAGAAATATCCCAAGCTGGCCGAAATCGCCTCGTATCGCCCTGGGACCATGGTAGGTAACAATTGGGAGGAATTCGATACCATCCCCGTGTCGGGTTGCCTAACTCAAGAGCAGGCCAAGGATATCGTGCGCTACGCTGCCGAGTGTCATATCCAAGTGATTCCTGAAATCGACCTTCCTGGCCACATGGTAGCCGCCCTGGAAGCTTATCCTGAGTTGGGTTGCACTGGCGGTCCCTACAAGGCTTGGCAGAAGTGGGGCATTTCTAAGGATTTGCTCTGCGCTGGCAATGACTCCACCTATATTTTCCTCGATGACATCCTAAATGAAATTTGCGATATCTTCCCAAGCCAAATGGTGCATATCGGTGGCGACGAATGTCCCAAGGACCGCTGGAAAGAGTGCAAGAAATGCCAAGCCAAAATCAAAGAGCTCGGTCTGAAATCCGATAAGAACTCTTCGGCCGAAGAGAAACTGCAAAGCTATGTAATGGCTCGCGCCATGGAGACACTGAGCAAGCGCGGACGTCGTGCCATCGGCTGGGACGAAATCCTGGAGGGGGGTGCCACTGGCGATGTAGTGATTATGTCGTGGCGCGGCACCGAGGGAGCCGAGATTGCTGCTAAGAGCGGCCACGATGCCATCCTTACCCCTGTGCAATACTGCTACTTCGACTATTGCCAAGGGCCCGACCGTGAGAGCGAGCCAGTGAGCATCGGCGGATACCTCCCTGTGGAGAAGGTTTACAACTTCGAGCCTATCTCTCCTGAGTTTACACCCGAGGAAGCAGCCCACATTCTGGGCGTGCAAGCCAATCTGTGGCGCGAGTATATCAAGACCCTCAGCCATTCGCAGTATATGGAGCTGCCCCGCCTGGCTGCCCTCAGTGAGGTGCAGTGGCTTCAGCCCGAGCAAAAGAACTACGACCAATTCGTTGACCGTGCCCGCCGCCTCACCAAGCACTATGATGCTGCTGGCTACAACTACGCTCGCCACATATTCCAACCCACTGATTCTATAGCTCAATAGAGATGAAGAGCTCAGCTACAGTCGGCATATCCACGGCTGCCATGGCTTCAATGCTGGCAGCCGTGGGCTGCAGCTCTGCCAAAGAGGCAGACGCCCCCAAGCCCATGAACATAGTGTACATCATGACCGACGACCATACGGCACAAATGATGAGTTGCTATGACACCCGCTATGCTCACACCCCCAACCTCGACCGTATCGCCAGCGACGGAGTGAAGTTTACCAACAGCTTCGTGGCTAATTCCCTCAGTGGTCCCTCGCGCGCCTGCATGCTTACAGGCAAGCACAGCCACAAAAATGGCTTTACCGACAATACCACCTGCGTATTCGACAGTTCTCAGCCCACCTTCCCCAAATATCTGCAGGAAGCAGGCTATCAGACCGCCATATTTGGCAAGTGGCACCTCGAGAGCCTGCCAACGGGCTTCGACAAGTGGGAAATTGTGCCTGGCCAAGGCGATTACTACAATCCAGATTTCATCACCATGGACAATGACACTGTGGTGGTGCATGGATACCTCACTGATTTGATTACTGATAAGAGTTTGAATTGGCTGGAGAACGAGCGCGACAAAGACAAGCCTTTCTGCCTACTTATCCACCATAAGGCTATCCACCGCAATTGGATGGCCGATACTGCCCATCTTGCCCTCTACGAAGATGTGACCTTCCCTCTGCCTGAGAATTTCTACGACAACTACGATGGTCGCGACGCTGCAAAGGCTGCCGAAATGAGGATTACCGACCACATGGATCCCATCTATGACTTGAAGATGAATCGCCCTGACAAGTACAGCGACCTCAAGGCACGCTACGAATCCTACTACAACCGCATGGATTCTGCGCAAAAAGCCGCTTGGGATGCCTTTTACGACCCAATCACTGAGGATTTCTATGCCCAGAATCTGCAAGGCAGAGAATTGGCCGAATGGAAATACCAACGCTACATCCGCGATTATCTCAAGGTAGTGAAGAGCCTCGACGATAATGTAGGCCGAGTGCTCGACTATCTTGAGCAGAACGACATGCTCGACAATACCCTGGTAGTTTACACCAGCGACCAAGGCTTCTACATGGGCGAGCATGGGTGGTTCGACAAGCGGTTCATCTACGAAGAGTCGCTCCACACCCCGCTGATCATGATGCTGCCCAAGGGCTTGGAGCGTAGAGGCGATGTGGCTGAAATGGTACAGAACATCGACTACGGTCCTACATTCCTGGATTTGGCCGGAGTGGAGGTGCCTGCCGATATGCAAGGCAAGAGCTTCCTGCCTGTGCTCAAAAGCAAGGAGGAAATCCCAGCATGGCGCGACTATCTCTATTATCATTTCTATGAGTATCCTGCCGAGCACGCAGTGAAGCGTCATTATGGGGTGCGCGACCATCACTACAAGTTAGTGCACTTCTATAATGATATTGACAAGTGGGAGCTTTACGACTTGCAGACTGACCCACACGAGATGAACAATATCTACGGGGCCGTGGGTATTGAGGAAATCACTAATACCATGATGCAAAAGCTCAAAGCGGCCCAAGAAGAATACGACGATCCCATCCGTTTCCAATATCCTATCGACTAATGAATTTTTTCTTATATATAATATTAGCAGCTACTCCTTTAATAGGGACAGCTGCTAATATTGTGCCACAGCCCGCTTTTATGGAGGTTCGACCAGGGAGCCTACAAGTGCCCGAGGTTATCACTGTGGCTGGTGACAACTCAGAAAAAGTGGCTGAGCAGTTGCAGCGACACGGCTTCGAGGCTTCGAGTTTGCAGCAGGGCACTGACCCGCTGCTCCAAACAATTGTCAATGATTTTCCCCATCCTGATGAATATTCATTGGAGGTTACACCGAATGGAGTGTCCATTGCTGCTGGCGACAAGGCAGGACTTTTCTATGGAGTTGAGACCCTGACACAGCTGATTGAGCAAGCCCAGGATGGCAAAATCGAGTGCTGCGTGATCGAGGACCGACCCCGGTTCGGCTATCGCGGAATGATGCTCGACGTGGTGCGCTGCTACCAGCCAATAGATGAAATAAAGAAAATAGTTGACGTAGCCTCGCAGCTCAAAATCAACCGTCTCCACCTACACCTGACCGACGACAACGGCTGGCGAATGGAAATCAAGCAGTATCCCAAGCTCACCGAAGTGGGAGCCTGGCGAGTGGATCGCCCCGAGATCTTCCCTGCGCGAGCCAATCCCAAGGAAGGCGAACCCACTACCTACGGCGGCTATTACACGCAAGAAGAACTCCGTGATCTTGTAGCCTACGCTGCCAACCGCCATATCACTGTAATCCCTGAGATTGAAATGCCAGCACATGCTGTGGCAGCAATTGCATCCTACCCCGATTTGGCTTGCCCTGTGCTGGACGAGTTTGTGGGCGTGCTCCCGGGCATCGGTGGCCATGCTGCAGCCATCATCATGTGTGCTGGCAAGGACAGCACCTTGCAATTCGTGCGCAATGTGCTTGATGAGGTGATGGATGTATTCCCAAGCCCCTACATCCACCTTGGAGGCGACGAGGCCAACAAGAAGAATTGGGAGAAATGCCCACTGTGCCAACAGCGTATCGCAGACCAGGATCTGAAAGACTGCGAAGAACTGCAAGGCTGGTTTATGGACCAAATCAACAGTTATGTGCAATCCAAAGGGCGCCAAACCATAGGCTGGGACGAAGTCACCTATGGCTCGCCCAAGCAGCCAATGACCATTATGGGCTGGCAAGGCGATGGCTCCGTGGCAGTAGATTATGCCCGTGCTACTGGCGCACCATTCATAATGACCCCAGCCCTCCGCACCTACTTTATCCGCTACCAAGGGCCGCAATGGTTCGAGCCTTTCACCTATTTTGGCAACATCACCCTTAAGGATGTACATGAGTTTGACCCCGTGCACCAGGATTGGACACCCGAGATGGCTGCTCAGCTCCAAGGCATACAAGGCTCGATGTGGACCGAATTTTGCCGCACACCCCAGGATGTGCAGTATATGGTATTTCCGCGCCTAATCGCTCTGGCTGATGCCGCTTGGCGACCCCAAGGGAGCGGCGACTGGCAATCCTTTGTCACAGCCCTCGACCACTTCCTGCCGCGCCTCGACAAGGCTGACGTCGCCTATGCTCGCTCGATGTATAATATCCAACACACCTTGCGTCCTAATGGCGATGGCACAGTCACCCTCACCGCAGAATGCATTCGCCCCGACGCAGAGATTACGGTTTCATCAGATAAAGAGGGCATGGAACCAGTAATTTATGCAGCTCCCATAGTGCTCAGAGAGTCTCAGACGCTTACATTGCAGGCCTCGGTGGGCGACAGCATAAAAGGGCAGCCATTGATGCTTGACGTGGATTTCAACCCTGCCACTGGCCGCAGCGTGGATGCCAAGAATATCAGCAACGGCTATGGCTATGCACTTACAAATGGCATCCGGGGCAGCCTGCGCAATTCCGACTTCGAGTGGGCCGGTTGGCACAATCGCGATGCCGCCTTTGTTGTGGACCTTGGCTCGGAACAGACTATTACCAAGGTTACGCTTGGTGCTTTGGGTAATGCCAACCTCTGCATAGCTTTCCCGCGCCAAGTGAAACTTTATGGTGCTGGCGACGACTGGAATTTCCACCTGATTGGTTCGATTTCTTGGCCCACAAGCAAACTATATCCCACCGACGCCCTTACCCACGACTATGATTTCTCACTGTTCACTGCCAATGGCGTAAGATATATCCGCATCGAGGCCACTAATCCTGGCCCAGTGCCCGACGGTATGCCACGCGAAGGAGCACCTACTTGGATATGCTTCGATGAAATAATGATAAATTAGTGTCATTTTGATATAAAAATTTGTTAAATTGACTAATTTTTGATTAACAATGATAATTTGTCAAGGAAAATTCCGTAATTTTGTATAATTGTTTCTCATACACCAAAAATGATGGAAAAAATTGACAAGCTTGATCGGAAGATTCTTGACATCGTCATCCGCAATGCCCGCATCCCCAGCAAGGATGTGGCTGTAGAGTGCGGGGTGTCGCGTGCAGCAGTGCACCAGCGCATCCAACGCATGATTGACCTGGGCGTCATCACAGGCTCAGGCTATATTGTAAATCCCAAAGAATTAGGCTACATGACCTGCACCTACATCGGTGTGAACCTCGAGCGCGGTGCCATGTACCGCAACGTGGTGCCCGAGCTGGAGAAAATCCCCGAAATCGTAGAGTGCCATTTCACCACAGGCCCCTACTCTATGCTCATAAAGGTGTATGCCCGCGACAACGAGCATCTGATGCAGCTGCTCAATGACCGCATCCAGATCATCCCAGGTGTCACTGGCACCGAGACTCTGATCTCGCTCGATCAATCTATCCATCGCACCCTCCCAGTAGAACATTAATGAAAGATAAAAAACCGACAGATTATAAGGCCGACTTCAAGCGTCGGCTCGCTGAAATCAAGCGCACTCGCTGGGTGCGATTCTCTCTTGTGGCCCTGCTCTACCTGGCATGGGTGGCATGGCTTGGCAATTGGTGGTGGGCTCTGGGGCTAATCCTGATTTTCGATATCTATATCACTGGCTACATACCATTCACCTGGTGGAAACAGAGCAAGAGCAAAGCCACGCGCAGCGTGATGAGCTGGGTTGACGCTATCATCTATGCCCTGATTCTGGTTTACTTCATCTTCGGATTCTTAGGCCAGAACTACATGATTCCATCCTCGTCGCTCGAAAAGACGCTGCTTACGGGCGATTACTTGGTAGTCAACAAAGTTACTTACGGCCCTCGCGTGCCTATTACACCAGTGCACGTGCCGCTGGTGCACAACAAGCTGCCAATCCTCAATTGTGACAGCTACCTCGACTGGCCACAAAACAGCTATCATCGCCTCAAGGGCCTCCGTTCGGTGGAGAATGGCGACATCGTGGTGTTCAACTTCCCGGCTGGCGACACCGTGGCCACAAAATACGAAGAGACAGCCAACTACTATGACCTGGTGCGTGCCTACGGCTGGGAGCGCGTCAACAACGACCCTGCCACATTCGGCGAGGTGCGCTACCGCCCTGTGGATCGCCGCACCAACTATGTGAAGCGAGCCGTGGGCATCGCTGGCCAAAATCTGCGCATCAGCAACGACACAATCTATATCGACGGTGTGGCTCAGCCTTTCCCCGAGCATGTGCAGTTCCGCTACTACTTCACATCCCCCTATGCCATCACCACCGAAATGGCTTACAAATACGGCATAGCTCCTGAGGACATTGCCAACGAATCCAAGGAGCAGGCCATGCGATTTGCCCGCCATCTTGGCTTCGACCCCAACCTGATTCTCTACAGTGCGCCGCTCATCTATGATATGGTAGAGCAGATGAAACGCGATGGCCTTATTACAAACATTGTGAAGGCCAACGATATTTTCACCATCGGCAATGGCGAAATGTATCCCGAGGGGCTGGGCCGCGACTGGAGCACCAGCAATTGGGGCGGACCCGATGGAGTGGTGATTCCCGCCAAGGGCATGACCGTGGAGCTGGATGCTGAGGCTTGGGACCTCTACAAGCGCTGCATCCGCAATTACGAAGGCCACCACGATGCCTATTTCACCGACGGCGTAGCCTACATCGATGGCAAGCCCGCCAAGGAATATACATTCACCATGGATTATTATTTCATGATGGGTGACAACCGCGACAATTCGCTCGACTCGCGATTCTGGGGCTTTGTGCCCGAGGATCATGTGGTGGGCACCCCTCTGTTTGTAGTGATATCATTCGACAAGGATCGTTCAATCTTCAACGGCGGCATCCGCTGGAACCGAGTATTCACTTCGGCGAATCCCGACAAGCCAGCATTCGAGGTCGCCCAAAATCCTTAATACTTAATACTAAATACTTTAACACCCATTTAAATCATGCAAGCTTTCTTATATAAAGACGACACAGATAAGAGCTTCGGCCTTACAGGCATGGTGATTTCGCTCAATGTATGGGATCAGAGCGAAATGCTGCAGGAAGTCAACCTCGACAATGGCGAGGGTTACTCCATCACGTTCACTCCCGACTTCTATTTCAACGGCAATCCTCGCTATTCGGCCAAATTGGCTTGGAAGGAGATGGTGGCCCAATACAAGACTCTTTTGGCCCTGGTGCTTGGCAACATCGTATGCCGCAGTATGGCTCAGCATCACCATTATCTGAGCGACGACAGTCGCAAGGAGGTGTACGAACTGGTGGCCGACGAGGGCCGCGAAAGCTGCAGCCTGGAAAAAGATGAGATCGACAGCCTCTTCGACAACACTCTGCAATATCTTGAGAATATCTACAGCAAGTCGCAGATGACCGACTTCGCCCGCCGCTTCGCCAAGGAGCTGGAGCAGCGCCGCCGCATGACCGCAAGCGATGTCAATGACCTCATCCAATACCTGCGCACACATTAATAATTGTAAATGATTAATTGTTAATTTTCCTTCGGAATAAGGTTAATGTGACAGCCTATTAACAATTATGTTACTGGAGGTTTATGACAGAGTGGGGATTTTTGCCCCGCAATATTACGGTACCATACAGTATTATGCCACGATGGCGCGGTATGCCCACGCCATAGTGGATCTTGATTTGCGGTATGACAAACGCTTCAAAAGCGTGCATCGCTGCCAAATCATCGACACCCGTGGCCCCCTCACCCTCACAGTCCCCGTCAGCAAACCCAAGAGCGGCGGGTCTGTGACCCACCGTACTCCGCAACCGCCCTGGAGCGGCGGCTCCGCAACGTGCCGCACATCGCAACAGCCCCGGAGCGGCGGGTCAGTGACCTGCCGCACATCAACCGAGCCTCATCCCTTACTTTGGTCAGATCTTACCGTTAGCAGCCAAGCCGGATGGTGGGCCGACCACCGAGTATCGCTGGAATCGGCTTATGGCCGCACACCATTCTTTGAATTCTATATCGACCGCTTTCTCCCCTATCTCCGCGACATCAACATCCCAATCACCGAGCTCGACCGTGCCATCGACACCACCATCCGCACCATCCTCGGCCTTGAAACCCAGGTGACCTACCGTCATGATATGCGGCAGGTCATTGACCCGCCGCTCCAAGACTGTCGCGATATGCGGCAGGTCACTGACCCGCAGCTCCAAGGCTGTCGCGATATGCGGCAGGTCACTGACCCGCAGCTCCAAGGCTGTCGCGATATG
>JAJBUG010000035.1:126495-144404 GCA_020860515.1 Bacteroidales bacterium
CGGCAGGTCACTGACCCGCAGCTCCAGGAATGCGGATGCCAGTCCACTGTTCTCGGCGGTTTTGCCGCTGAGATCGATGACTACAGGAAAAACCATTTTCCACCCCAAGATTATCCCCCTTATTACCAAGTGCGCGCCGAAAAACTCGGCTTCCACCCCAATCTCTCCATCCTCGACCTCATCTTCAACCTCGGCCCCGAGGCACCCCTATATTTAAGAGAATGCATCCGCCTATCACATACGGCAGGTCACTGACCCGCAGCTCCCCAATACATTTCCTTATTGACCTTTAGCTACAGTAGGCTTGCCATTTTAGGAGCGGCAGGTCATTGACCTGCTGCATACTGCGAATCCCACAATTCACTTAAATGTATAGGTGATATATGCCTTGCTGGTCTCAGGAGCAGTGTCGGGATTGCTACGCGTAAACTTATGGCGCCGCACCTCAGCAGCACAGGCATTGCGCACCGCAGTGTTAGTGGCTGCCGGCGCATTGCCACCATCAAACTGCACATTCGTCACATTGCCATTTCGATCGATCGTCACGATCAACTTCACGCTCCCAGTTACAGTACTCATCACGGGTGAATAATTCGGCATCCCCCAGCCGCCACCCACAGTACCCATGCCAGTGCCAGTGATTGACCCCTGAGCTGAATTGCCATCCTTGGCCCCATTCTTTCCTTGGTCGGTAGTGCCGCTCGAATTATTATTCTTCCCCTGGCTCTTATTGAATGCATTGGCCACCTCGTTGTCAGCCTTGCGCTTGATAGCCTCTTCCTCCTGCTTCTTCTTGTCCACGGCAGGGCCCTCCTGAGTCTTGGGCTTTTCCTTCTCCTTCACCTTCATCGGCGACTCTTGCTTAGTGGTCGCAACCTTGGGCGCTTCGCCAGCTGCCCCTTGGTCGCTTACGTCGGCGCCAGAGACAGGCGTAGGCTGGCTTTCGAGTTGCTCATCGGCAGTGGCGCGGCTCTCGGTGTCATCAGCCATGTCGGGCGACGATGGCATGTTCATCACCTCAATGAACTCCTCTTCCATGTCAAGAGTAATAGCATCCTTCTCGGCATGACGCACCTCAGCCGACGACAGCGACAAATGCGTCACCATCATCATCAGCAGCGTCAGTCCGGCAATCACCAGTGTGCCAACCGCTGCCCATACCCTTGCCATCACCAAGGTCCGCCTATCAGAATTCTCCTCCATAGATCATAATTTATATTTGGCATCCACAGGGATGCGTTAGCCAGCGTACGGCTCAGCGGTTTTGCCGCTGAGAAGTTGATTGCGTTGCCAACACCATTTTAATATCATTGCGCGCCCCCACATTCAGCACCTCCACGATGCGCCCGTAGCGCACAGCCTCGTCGGCATAGATAGCTACAGCCGTCTGCGTAGAATCCTGGGCAAGCGATGTTTTCAAGAACGTGGCCAGCTCGTCCATCTCAGCCATCGGCATCAAGTCGCCATCAGCGTATGCAGCAGCCACTGTGCCAATCGAATCGATGTAAACGCGGGTCGAAGGCTTGAGCGATGTCTGCTCAGTGCCCTGTGGCAGATTAATCTCCATGGCTGTAGGGAAAACGAATGTCGAGGTAGCCATAAAGAACACTAACAGCAGGAAAATCACATCGGTCATCGACGCCATCGAAAATGCCGCCTGTATATTATTCTGTCTTTTTAACATAGAAATACTAAACCACTAATTCACTAACCCACTAATTAACTCTATCTCGCTGGCTCGTTGAGCAGATCCATGAATTCCATGGTCTTGGCCTCCATCAGGTTCATCACCTTGTTGATGCGTGCCACCAGATAGTTGTAGGCAAATAGCGCGGCGATGCCCACAATCAAGCCAGCCACCGTGGTGACGAGGGCTGTGTAGATGCCACCCGCAAAATCGCCAATCGAAGCGGCATTGCCAGCGCTTGCAATCGAATAGAATGCCTGCACCATGCCGATAACCGTGCCCAGAAAGCCGAGCATAGGCGCGCCAGCCGCCGTAGTGGCCAGCCAAGCCAAGCCACGGTTGAGGCTTGCAATCTCCAGGTTGCCAGTATTCTCGATTGCGGTCATCACATCATTCATGGGGCGTCCGATGCGGTTGATACCCTTAAGGATGAGCCGAGCATAAGGCGACGATGTGTTTTTGCACAAGCGCACAGCACTCTCCACATCTCCCTCGTGGATGTAGTCGCGGATGCGCGTCATGAAAGTGTCGTCGAGGCGCGACGCTTTGTAAATCACAATCGCGCGCTCAATCAGAATGTAGAGGCTGATTACTGCGAGCACGGCCAGGACGATCATAATCCATCCGCCGTCAACACACAGCTGCCATATTGATATTTCCATAAGTGATAATGATTGATTCTATTTCTTATTTTAGGCATTCTTTGTAGCGGCGGATTGTCTCGCGCAGCCCCAGATACAGCGCATCGCTGATCAGCGCGTGGCCTATCGACACCTCATTGAGATATGGCACCTTTTGCTTAAAGAATGTCAGATTGTCAAGGTTGAGGTCGTGACCGGCGTTCACGCCGAGGCCGCACTTGTGGGCCGTAATGCTGGCCTCTACAAAGGGGGCAACTGCCTTCTCGCGGTCCTCGTGGTAATGGTCGGCGTAGCTCTTTGTGTAAAGCTCCACTCGGTCGGTGCCTGTCTTGGCAGCCAATTTGATTTGCTCAGGGTTCGGATCAACGAAAATGGATGTGCGGATGCCAGCATCCTTGAATTTCTCCACGATGTTGGTCAGGAACTCCATGTTGGCCTCTATGTTCCATCCGGCATTCGATGTGAGGGCATCGGGCGCATCGGGCACCAGTGTCACCTGCTCGGGGCGCACCTTCAGCACCAAGTTCACAAAGTCGGGGATGGGATTGCCCTCGATGTTAAATTCAGTCCTTACCAACGGGCGCAGCTTGAACACATCGTCATGGCGAATGTGACGCTCGTCGGGGCGAGGATGCACGGTGATTCCCTCGGCACCAAATTCCTCGCAATCCTTGGCCACTTGCTGCACATTTGGGGTGTTTTCGCCTCGGGCGTTGCGCAGAGTGGCCACTTTGTTGATATTTACGCTAAGATGAGTCATCTGTATATGGCGGTTATGAAACTTTTTATAAGATTATAACGTTTGATATTATGAAAATTGAAGATAAATTCGTAATTTTGTACTCGCAAAATTACACAGAATTTATTAAATGACGAAAGATTTAACGATAAAAGATAACGCAATGTTTGAAATTGGGCAGCTTTTTCCACCCGCGCCCGACGAAAGCAGCCTCCTGATAGGCTGCCGCCGCAGCGATTACAGCGCCTCGCGCATCTCCCACGCAGTGGAGGATTGCAACGCGCAGCTGCTTAATCTCAATGTCACGGCGCTGCCCAGCGATATGGCCGAGCTGATCGTGGCCCTGCGTGTCAATCATCGCAATGTGGAGGCAATAGCCCGCTCTCTAACCCGCTGCGGCTACGATGTGCTTGAGGCCAATTCCGGTTCGGAGGAG
Organism: Bacteroidales bacterium; assembly: GCA_020860515.1. Lineage (GTDB taxonomy): Bacteria > Bacteroidota > Bacteroidia > Bacteroidales > Muribaculaceae > CAG-873. The sequence continues at coordinate 129,999 of JAJBUG010000035.1, forward strand.
GAAAACGAAGCCATGCGCCAGCGCGCCAACGAGCTCCTCCGCTATCTCGAAGTATGAATAAATTACAAATGACAAATTAATGGCAAGTGACAAATTACAAATAATTATTTGTCATTTGTAACTTGTAATTCGTAATTTTTTGTAACTTGTAATTTGTAATTTAATTATTATGAAATTAGCAATTTACGGCAGTCGCCAACAAGCCCCCTACGCCCAGCAAATCGCACAGTTTCTCGACCTTCTGGCCAGCCGAGGAGTGGAGGTGGTGATGCACCGCAAGCTCTACGACCTGTTGCAGCAGCTCATGCCCGAGCATCTATCAGCAGTGTGCGAGGTGGTGAATACTCCCGACTTCGACGCCGACGTGGTGCTGAGCATCGGTGGCGACGGCACATTCCTGCGCACAGCCATGTGGGTGGGCTCCAAGGAAATTCCAATCCTCGGCATCAACACTGGCCATCTCGGCTTCCTGTCGGGGGCCAACATCGACGAGCTGCCCGAGGTAGCTGCCGAGCTGATTGAGGGTCGCTACGACACCAGCGACCGCGCCCTGATACATGCAACTGGAGTTGACCTTCCTGGCTGGCCCTACGCCCTCAATGAGGCTGCTCTCACCAAGGAGGAGACCGCCTCGATGATCGTGGCCGAGACCAAGCTCGATGGATACCATCTGGCCGACTATCGCGCCGATGGCCTGATTGTGGCCACTCCCACTGGGAGCACCGCCTACAACCTGTCGGTAGGCGGCCCAATACTGCAGCCCGATGTGCCAGCATGGGTGCTGAGTCCCATTGCAGCCCACAGCCTGGGTATGCGTCCGCTGGTGGTCAACGATGATTCGCGCCTCGACGTAACGGTCACGGGCCGAGCCCGCAGCTGGCGCCTCACGCTCGATGGCCGAGGCTACAGCATGCCCATCGGAGCCACCGTAAGGCTGAGCCGAGCGCCATTCTTCCTGAAGATAGTCACTCGCCCAGACCACGACTTCCCCACCACCCTCCGCAAGAAACTTCGCTGGAATGAATAATAAAGAAGTAATGAGCTAATGATTAATGGTTTTCCAAAATAAAGCTAATGCGATAGCTCATTAACAATTAATCATTATCAGTTATCAATTAACAATCATCAGTTATAAATTATAAAATTATAATAAGTGCCAGGTTATATTAATGCATCGGGAAATTATCGGTTTGAAGACATCGGCATCGTCCACGTCGTGATCAAGGCCAATGCGCGCAGCATCCACGCCCGCTGGAAGGGCGGACAGCTGCAAGCAACCGTGCCCCCAGGCGTGGAATATGACGTGGTCGACAAAGCCCTGCGCAACCTCGAACCTCGGCTCGAGCAGATCAAGCCCGATGCCCTCTACTACATCGGCCAGCGCATGGAATTTCCCGAGTTCGCCATAGAAATCAGCTCGCAAAGCTATGTGCCCGACAAGATGATAATGCGCTACGACCCTCCGCTGGGTACCATCCAGGTTGGCTCGAGGTGGGACATGTCGAAACCCGACACCATGTCCCAGATCAGCAAATACATGTGCCGCATTGCCCAGCATATAGCCCCCCAGGTACTGCTCCCCCAAGCCCATCAGATAGCCAGTCGAGTGGGCAAGGCTCCGTTGATGTGGACCATCAGCAATGGCCACCGCACTCTGGGCCACTGTAGTGCCAAGGGGGTGATAGCCCTGTCCTATGCCATCGTATTCTTTCCGGTGCACTTGCGCGAATTTGCGATTTGCCACGAGCTGGCGCACCTCACCGAGATGAACCACAGCCCCCGCTTCCATGCCATCTGCGATGACTATTGCGGAGGGCGTGAATCCGAGCTCCACTCCGAGCTCAAAAAATTCAAATTCCCCATCATCCGTTAACCACCAAACCACCAAACCACCAAACCACCAAACCACCAAACCACCAAACCACCCCATGCTCTGGATTGCTCTTGCTATTGGCTCGGCACTGTGCCTGGGCTTTTACGATGTATTCAAAAAAATCTCTCTCCGCGCCAACAACGTACTGATCGTGCTGATGCTCAACACAGTGTTCAGCACTGCCCTTATGTCGCCCATCTGGGGCAGCGAGGTGATTAATGGCACTTGGGGCCTGGGAGGCACTTGGCACGGCCATGTGCTGATTATCATCAAGGCCTTGATAGTGTTAGCATCATGGGTGCTTGGCTACTATGCCATCAAGCATCTGCCCCTCACCATCCAAGGGCCCATCAATGCCACCCGGCCAGTGGTAGTGCTCGTAGGTGCCCTGCTCATCTTCGGCGAGCGGCTCAACTGGGTGCAATGGATTGGCATCCTGTTAGGCTTCCTGTCGCTCTACATGATTTCGCGCATCGGCAGCAAGGAGGGTTTCGACCTTAGGGGGAGCCGCTGGCTGTGGCTGTCGATTGGAGCCATGTTCTTGGGAGCGGTAAGCGCGCTCTACGACAAATATCTGATGCGCTACTATCAGCCTATGGATGTGCTGGCATGGTACAGCCTTTACCAATGCATCCTAATGAGCGCCACGGTGGGCATTCTGCTGTATGTGGACCATCGCAAGGGCGAAAAGGTGGGCGGAGCTTTCCGCTGGAGCTGGGCAATACCGTGCATAGCCCTCTTCCTGATGAGTGCCGACCTTATGTACTTCTACAGCCTCAGTTATCCAGATTCGATGGTGTCGATCATCTCGATGATTCGCCGAGGCTCTGTGATAGTCAGCTTCCTCTACGGCGTGTTTATTCTCCACGAGAAGAACATCCGCGCCAAGACCATCGACCTCAGCATCCTGCTGGTCAGCCTCATCATCCTGATCGTAGGCGCAAACCTGCGCTAATCCAGCCTCAAAAGGGCTTATCTGTTTAATCTGTTGAATCCGTAGTTGGAGGAACCACACGAGGAATATCATAACTCTGGATTTTTGATTTGCATATTTTAAGGAAAAAATGCGATTTTGACTTGTCAATTTTAAGGAAAAAATGTAATTTTGTGGGGTTAAATTTTAGGAATAAATGTTGATTAATTATGTTAAAACGAAAGATAACCCCTCAAATTGAGGCATTTATGCGCAATCCAGGCAATAAGATGCTGGTGGTGGATGGCGCTCGCCAGGTAGGGAAATCGTTTCTTATCAGAGAATTAGGCACCAAATTGTTTCCCAACTATATTGAAATCAATATGGAGGAAGACAAACAGCATGACCGCATTTTTGCCGAAGCCAAATCGGTTAACTCATTTTATTTTGCCCTCAGTTCTATTGCTGGCAACAAAATGGGAGCAAAGTCGGATACCCTGGTGTTCATTGATGAAATCCAAGCCTACGCCCACTTACTGACTTTGTCAAAGTTTTTATTACAGGAAGACCGATTCACCTATATTGCAAGCGGTTCTCTCTTGGGCGTCACTTTGCGCAAGACTCAGTCGGTGCCAGTGGGGAGCATCGAGCAGTTGCACATGTATCCGCTGGATTTTGAAGAATTCTTGTGGGCGAACTCTATGGGAGAATACGCCATTGGGGAGATGAAGCGTCGGTTCGAACAAGGAGAGAGCCTTGATGAAAGTATCCATAACAAGTTAATGGAGCTTTTCAAGCGTTATCTTTTGGTAGGCGGTTTGCCAGAGGTAGTAAACTCCTATATCACCGAACATAATATCTATAAAGTGCGCCTCCTACAGACGGCTGTTATGGATCTCTACAAAGCTGATGCGGCAAAATATGAAACTGAGGCTGTAAAAAAGTTAAAGATTCAAAGAATCTATTCCATGATTCCCACCAATATGGGCAATCTAAAGAAGAGGTTTGTAATGAAAGACATTGAGGGAAAGAAGAGTTCGCGCACTTCGGATTACATTGAAGAGTTTGAATACTTAGTGTCTGCGGGAATCGCAATTGAGGTTGACGCTATAAGTCAGCCCACATATCCCTTAGTACAAAATGCAGGGAAGAATCTTCTAAAGCTTTATCTGAACGATGTAGGTCTCCTTACCAACATTCTATACGGACAAAACATTAAGCCAGTGCTTGACGATGTAGACAGTGTTAATCTCGGTGCCGTGTATGAAACAGTAGTGGCACAAGAACTGAAATGTCATGGCTATAATCTCTTTTATTATGACAATAAGAAAATAGGGGAGGTCGATTTTCTTATTGACGACACAATGGCAATGTCGTCATTACCATTGGAAGTAAAATCAGGGAAAGATTATGAAGTACATAAGGCTCTTGACAGATTTTTGTCTATTCCTGACTATCATGTGGCATCTGCTTTTGTGCTTTGCAACCAGCGAGAGATTACCTTGCGTGATAAGATCCGCTATGTGCCAGTGTACATGACAATGTTTTTAAAAAAGGATATCGAGATTCCCGACTCAGATTTAAGATTTTGAAAGAAGCAAGCTTTACTGGCCAACTTCAACCCCAATATGCCTTTGAATTATAAATGGTTTATGAAAATTGCGGGATAGCCAGCGAAAGTTGGTCAAAATTGACCAACTTTCGCTGGCTATCCCGCAATTTTCCGAGTGTCAATCTTAGGTAGCGAAGGTGTCTTTGACCCTCCAACCCCACTACAGCCCAAACTTCAGGATTTATTCATTTATGGATGGTTCCGCAGCAATCGAATAGTCTGGGATATCTTCAAGTTTTTCCCGATTTGCAATGTGGACGTACCCATCATACCATCTTTTAGGATGAAATTCAGTAGCCTTATAGGCTTTTTCAAAATGAGTATAGAGCTCTTCGTAGGGAATTTCAAATTTCACAATCTCTTTGAGATCAGATGTATCCAGAGGGATAATTTTTAAACCCTCAACATAATTATCTGGATTTGATCTATCGCACCATACATAAGAATTTTTTCTTGAAATAAAGTCACTTATGACATTTATATCAAGATAGGTTGTAGCAAATACACAATAGCTTTTATGGTTCTTGTTTTGTAGTATATGGTTGCCTAAATGACGGGATACAGGTTCCATTTCCATTCTACGTTGGTTTGTGCCATCAGCAAGCGTTGCCTCTAACAATAAAGAATGTTTGGGGTATTTGGCCGACATCGGATATTCATATACAATATCAGCCTCACCCCCTGCAGCGTGTGTCACAGGAAGGAGATTTGCATCCAAAGATAAATTCAGATAATCTAAGATTTTCCCTTTTTGTCCACAACATTTATACCAAATTATCCCAAGAATATACTCAAATATAGTTGGGATGTCGGCATTATCTGTAACCAGATTGTTTATTTCTTCATCATTTCTATTCTCGAAGTCTGTTAAAAGAGTCAATAATTTATCATTTTGGAATTTCTTATTTATGAGTTCTTTAAATCGAGAATATCTAATGCGTTCCACTTCATCAAAAGCATCTTCAATGGTAGATATTTCAAGATTAAGTTCCTTGTTTAACTCCAATAAAATTTTTGATTTATCGAATTTCAAAGAATGGCATATTGTCTCCATAGGACAATCTAAAAATAGATTGCCTGACTTTTGAAAAGCCTGTTTAAAGAGCTCCTCCATTGCACCTTTAAAAAATTGTTTAGGAACAATATCAAGCTTTACCATTTCATCTTCAAATATGAAGCAATTGGTCAACCCCAAGTATCTTCGATTCAAATCAAGATAATCTTCTAAGGTGACCATGGCTTTGAATAAGTGCATGGTGACATAGAAAAATTTCTTAAAATGAACTTCTGATTTTATGGTTTCTTCAGAAAGAGGAATTATGCACGATAAGGGGTCTTTCTTAACGACAGAAGTAATCGTTTTGGAAAATAATAAATTCTTCCATTTGATACTTATTGAGCTGTTGGAAAATTTATTAATGGCCATAAATAATGGCAGGATCCTGCTTTCATCTTTCTCCATAAAAACCGAATACAATTCCCTATATAAATTTATATAAGGCTTGTCATACAATTGGCTTTTACGATTCATGCTTACAGAAAGAAGAAGTGCATCTGAAAAATCATTGGATATGAACCGATTTAGCCCTTTAATGTAATTTGATTTCGATAATAAAAATTCACAAAGGACATTTTCAATGCTTCCTGACCCATGGGATTCTCGTAAAACCTTTATGGAATTTAGGATAAATTGTGTACTTTCTTCATCCGTACACAATGGCATTAAATAACGAAATTCATCGTAACTCAAATGATCCAATTCTGTCAATAAATACAATACAATAATGAAAGGACGGACTATTTTTCCATCTATAGTCACGTGAAGCTTTAATAGTTGTTTTAGATAAATTTCTGAGTCCTTTGAAATCCCCAATTCATTCTTGGCCAAGAAATCATTATTGTCTGTTATTTCCAACAATTTTCTTCCTACTTCGGTAAGTCTGTGCTCTCTTTCTATTAAGCCCATGTCAACTAAGCCACTTGTTTTCTCACGAGCGGCCTTGTACTTCACTGCATCATCCCCCTTGGTAAACCCATTCAATACCAACCAGTCATAATACCTATTTTTAACTTCATATATATCCGACTGTCCTTGTGTAGGAACTTCCCAGCCCAGCCCTCTATTTTCCGGTTTCTGCCAAAATTCATCCAGAAGACGGAGTTGCCACTCTATCTTCTTATTAAACTCTCTGGTTCGAAATGAGGTTGTACCAAATTTCCAAAGGAAAGATGCATATGGTATTCTTTCAAGTTCACTCATAATAATCTTAGTAATTTGTTATCAAAACTTCCTGAGAGTCAGCCTTCTTTGATTTCTTTTGATAATTACTGTAATGATAATCCATATCAATCTTATGAACGTTATAATGATTCCTGTCTATCCACTCCTTTAGTATCGAGTTTTCTTTGCCCTCGTGGCTTAGAACGTTAGACAATGCGAATTTAATTTTTCGTACATTTAAATTGTCTAAAACCGATAATAAGTCGGATTCATCCTGTGCGTTCCATCCTTCTTTCTCATTATATGTTGCATTTGTTATAAGATAAGGTGGATCACAGTAAACCAAGCTTCGTTTGGTTAATGAATTGAACCGAAAATATCTAAAATCTTTTGTATAAAATCTACAATTTTGAGTTCTTAAAGCATCAAAGAATTTACGGAATTTAGCTTCTAACACTTCATTAAAATCTCGCTTTCCAACAGGTAGGTTAAACTCCCCTTTATCATTAAATCGGATTTGGTTATTAAAACCAAATATAATCAAGGTATACAACAAAACATAGTGCTGGCAACCTTTCTTTTTGTAATCATTAAAATACTGCCGCAATGCCAAATATTTTTCTCTATTGTATTTTGAGACCCCCAAATTGGAATTTCCTCCAAACGCCGCAAAACAAGATTCACGTGTTCGGCTTAATTTAAAGTCTTCTATTACTGAGTTAATTCTTCTAATTATTGTATCATTATTCATTCTCTTAAATGTGCGCAATAAGCCAATTAATTCTGAAGAAGTATCGTTATAAACTATTCTTCCTGCAGATACGTTAAGCCCAACATTGCACCCGCCACAAAATAAATCTACAAATATGTCGATATTATGAGGGAAATGGGGCAACAATTGATCCAATATCCGGGCCTTTCCCCCTATATAATTCAAGGGGGATGCGATATAATTCTTTATCTGTTTACGCTGCATAGGAATAGTCTTTCTTTATTGTCTTTATTTAAGATGCTTCTACCTGCATCGAATCCTCTGTAATCCATGGTAAAGACATTGACATCGCCTCGTAGAGAAAGTATTCTCAAGATATCATCGTCCGACATCTTTGCATTTGACCTAATTTGTAATTTTTTCCCATTGTTATTATATGAGAACAGGATGTACCTACAGTGTAAAGACATGACCAACTCTTCCATTGCCTGAATAGCCTGCCCCTCCTTACAGTATTTGCTTTTCATGCAAGTTCTATCCATCTTTTTAGCCAATCCATATACTGGTGGCTTTTGCCATAAGGCAATATTTTCCAATAAATGATATGCATCACAATATTGACGAGAGTTATATGGGGGATCTAAATACACCACATCGGCTTCTATTTGAGGCGCGACAATATTGGAATCCGAACAAAGGATTTGATTTCCACTATTTAGACTGTATCCATTATTTGGCAACTTAAGTATCAATTCTCCCTTATATTTGCCATCCCTAATGAAGGAATCATAATGGCCACAAGTATGAGATATGCGATCCATAGCATAAAAGAGTGATGTGATCATGCATGCAAATTCTCTTTCATTAAGTTCTCCTCCATCAAATCTTCGTTGAACATCTTCCCTTATGTATCCTATTTTTTGACAAACAGGATGGCTAAAGTAAGTGTCACTGAAATTTTGTGACATATAGTTATCCTCAGCCGTTGTATCCAAGTTATTGTAGTGCTTGATCAAGGTTCCTATCATTTTTCGGTTAATCTTCATGGGTGAAAACCAACACAAGGCAGCCAAATAGTTACTGTAGAGCATATCACAAACTACCAATCGTTTGTCTCTAAAAGCTGATGCAACACTTCCTGTTCCTGAAAAAACATCGAAAAACGAATTTACACCATTGCAATGTGCTTCTACCACATCACGTATCCACCCCAGCAATTTGTATTTGTTTCCAAGGTATCTTCTATTGTTGATATTAAAAGTTTCGAGTTCTGCCATGAGCATAAGAAGAGAAATATTTTCTTCTTTATTCCCTGCTGGCTCCAATGGGATAATTAGTGATTCTTCTTTGGCATATAAAAGAGAGCGTGAGCCAACCTTGACGTTATCTCAATGATAGGCTCTCGACTGCCCTTGGGTAGATAACAGGTATAACGGCTCACGCTCCTGGTTGATATACAGCATTGGCTATACGGCTAACCAAGAGGGAGCGTTAGTCTTGTTATTCCTACCCAATAAGAATTGTCGAGATTCATCATTGCGGAATAAAAGCCAAACGCTTCCAATTTATATGTCTTGGATAAGAGAAGCTACCTCTGTAGGATTCCTCTCATCTTAATGCAACATAGCATCAGTGGGATCACTATGCTCTATTGCTTTGCAAATTTACCCCATATTTTTGAATTTTCAAAGTTTTTGAGAGAATTTAATTATAAATTTATTGGTTATCAACTCCTAAATAAGGCGAATGGGATGATTGTCCATTCAATCTGGAGTGTCACTTATGAGCGCTGGTATGTGAAGGAGCTGACGAAAATCTACAAGAAACAACCTGCGGGGCTGACACTGTGCCAGTCCTGCAGGGCTTTCCGTTTAATCTGTTAAATCTGTAGTTGTGTCAGCCCATTGGGGAAGATTTTGGCCTGGAATTTTAATCTTTTAGGGAACGGTTCTGCGAATTGTGGCGTTTTTCAAGACCACAGTGCTGCGATGAGCCCATTGTCACACCTTAAGCTTGATATGCAATAGCGTGGCAGCGTAGGTAATCCAAATGATCAGGAAGGAGAAGCTTATGCAGATTGCAATTCCTAACCATCCCATGCACCAAGCCTGGGGCAGATGGCAGTGAAGGATGTCAGCTACGCTATAGAATAGATACGGCATGATATAGCAGGTGAGCGTGGCTGTGCCAGCTGGAGCCACAATTCGGAACACATCTGCCATCCGGTGACTTACAAGAAATTGCACAATCACATAGCCACAGGTAAGAATAGCCACATTGTAGAACATCCAAGGAGCCGTTGACATTATTTTTGAGGTAATGAAATAATGATTGCATGCCAATCCTGCTATCAAAGCAATGATTGCCGCTGGAATGCCCCAAAGATAAATGATTTGACTTCTCCCTTGAGCATATTTAAGAACAAACACGCCCATAATTACGCCCCAGCAGGTGAGAGCCGCCTCACACCCATTGCCAACATGCAGCGTCTCCAATATTTGGGATAGGAAGTTGGGGTCAGGAAGTTCAAGAATAGTGCCCCCTTCATGGCGCAGACTCAACAACACGCATAGTGTGACAAGACCAATGAATAGCCCAGCCAACTTGGTTAGAGAATTGCCAATAAAAAGATAAGCCATCGCACAGAAAAGATAAGTCCAGCCAATAATGCCAAGAATTCCCCACCAGCTACTTTGGAATAATTCGCCCTCTGCGCTGCGATAAGTTACGGCCAAGAGCGCTAATATAGCTACTCCTATAATGCGTGCTGCCCAAATTATCTTTTGACCACCTACAGAGGCATGGCGAGGATAAACATTCCATATCAACAAAAATGCAACCACCATCAAAATGCAATACCATGAGTGGCTAATTCCAATCGTAGTGTGTCCGAATTCTTCTGAGTTGACAATAAACACGCCCATCAATATCAAGGCCACCGACCGACTAATGATATGCCCCACGATCTTGGCCCCATCTTCGCCCTTGTTGCGCCTTGAGGTTATCGCATAGGGAATCGACAGTCCCACCACAATCAGAAAGCAAGGAAACACAACGTCCGCAAGGCCCATAAAATCTTCCATCGCCTTGGAATGCCCTAACCACGCTGGGTAGCCGCTTATCGACCACAAGTCGTTGACGAATATCATCAGCAGCATTGTCATGGCTCTCAATATATCAATCACTGCATTACGCCCAATCGCCAAGGTGGCCCGAGCCTTCTCTTTCGCAGGATTCAGAATTTCAATAACGTCCATAGTTTAGCTTTGAGTTACGATAGCAAATTTACGATTTTTCTGCCAATTGCCAAAATTGGGAAGTCAATTTGTATTCTTAATCATTATGACAGCATTTAAATGAGAGCTGACTTTCCTTGAAAAAAGTGGTCTCAAGAGAAAGCCAAGCGGGAGAGGAAGAACAAAAACTTTTACTGGTATATGTCTGTTTTCGAGAAAAGTTAGTATCTTTGCAATATGTTAGTGTCGCATCGGCGACACGTTCGACATGGAGTTGTTTCTTTAATTTATTGACAAATGAAGCGATTGATTTTTATGGCCATGGCGGCTTTTGCGGCCCTTGGAGCCTTGGCGCAAGTGACTTGGCACTCTGCTGACACCCTGATGCTATTAGGCAAGGTAAACGATTCCACCGAAACTCGCTACGAACGACTTCCAGCCTCCCTTAAAGGCCAGGTGCGCGACAAGCAATGGGATCTCGGTAAAAACACTGCTGGCTTGGCCGTAAGGTTCGCCACCAATTCTCCCAAAGTGGCAGTGAAGTGGGATGTGTTGCAGCGCAACCACATGAACCACATGACTGACCGAGGCATAGAAGGCGTGGACCTCTACTGCCTTGGCTGCGACGGCTGGCGATTCGTCAACTCGGCAGTGCCCAATGGCGAGGGCCATGGCGAGGTGTCGCTTGTTGACAACATGGTGCCCACTTGGCGCGAATTTATGCTAAACTTGCCCCTTTATGATGGCGTCACATCGCTCGAAATTGGCGTTGACTCGGCATATCAGCTAAGCAATCCGCAAGAGACCAGCCCTGTGCGTGAGAAACCAATCGTATATTATGGCACCAGCATCACCCAGGGCGGATGCGCTTCTCGACCCGGCATGGCACATACCAATATCCTTGCTCGCAACCTCGACCGCGAGGTGATAAATCTGGGCTTCAGCGGCAATGGCAAGCTCGACCTGCCATTGGCACAACTGATGGCGCAAGTGGATGCCTCAGTGTTTGTGATCGACTGCATGCCAAATTGCGACGTAGAAATTGTGCGTGAGAGATTTGTACCATTCTACAATGCAATCCGTCAGGCTCACCCTACCACCCCAATCCTTGTCATCGAAAACCCGATATTCTCACATGCCAACTTCGATCCCACCGTATGGGAAAAGCTAAATGCCTTGAACGCTGAGCTGCGCGCACAGTATGAGACGGTGGCCGATGCCAATTCGCAGTTGCTCTCGCCTGGCACTGGCAGTGGCGAGGATTGGGAGGGCACTGTGGACCGCATCCACTTCACCGACCTCGGCTTTCAGCGCTACGCCGCTTGGCTTCTCCCCTACCTCGAAAGCAGCCTCAACCATTAATCCAATCATTTGATTTGGAGATAACCTATTTGGTTATTCCGCAATACATCTTGACTTTGGCCCGCGAGGGAGGTGCCCACGAGGAGAGCAGAGGCGAGAAGGCTTAGTTTGTTCATGATCCTTGAATTAAGATTGAGTGCACAAAGTTACGGGATTTTTTTGGATTAGTTTTGCAACCCACATTAATTTATCGATTTGTTGACTTTATTTATGATTTGAGCACAAATATTTGCCAATGTGTCAGCGTTAGTAAAATATCGAATTTCTTTCATTAGTTTTTAATTCTCAATTTATTGCCTTAATGCCATGAAGACCTATTTTTATCTTTTGGGAATGTTCGTGCTCCTTTCGTTGGCTCAGTGCCAAAAGAGCCAACAGGAGCAGGCTGCCCCAATAGCTTTTAGCGACAAAAATATTGAATACAAGGGTGGGATAGTGCGTGGCGACACTGCTCGGCGCGCACTATCCTTTGTATTTACTGCCCATGACCATGCCGATGGTGCCGACAGCATTATCTCGGTTTTAGGTCGCCATGGGGTGAAGGGCGCTTTCTTTTTCACTGGCCTGTTTTATGACTCTTATCCCGAGGTGATAGAGCGGCTCAAAGCCGATGGGCATTATCTTGGCAGCCACAGCAATGGTCATCTGCTGTATATGCCTTGGGATGCCCCTGACTCTCTGCTGATGACCAAGCAGGAATTTACAGAGGATATGCTGGCGAGCTATGAGAAAAATCCTCCCCCTCCTGGATTTAATAAAGAAATAAAAGAGATTCATCAAATTACCTCGGTCAAGCCTCGGTGAGAATTATTTCTAAAAATTAAGCTCATAAGTAAATATTCAGATTAATATTAAATTATAATATTGTATTTGTCAACCCCGTAGGGGTTGTTTCTCCCCTTCTCCCCAACCCCTACGGGATTGGGGAGAAGGGGAAATGCCAATAGGCTAATTGAAAGAATCCCTATGGGATTCAAGGATAAGAATAGTTTAAATTTAATTCGGCGCAATACTGGGTTATGCAAATTTAAAATCAGACTTTAAATTTGCATAGAGGTTTTGGATATGGGTTATGCAAATCATTAAATCTGTTTTATTAATTGCTGCCAAGGTATGAGAGAGCCTTGCGAAGTGGCAAGAGGAGTAACCCCAGCATAAATCACACTGCGATTCTCTACTGGCACGTTGGCTATCGGACCCCATTTCTTAAGATTATCGAAGTAGGAAGATTGGTAGGTGGAACCTGATTTAATTTCATAGGGTCGCAAAACACCTCCGGTATAGTCAATGAGATCTACTTCTTGTCCGTTGCTATCTCTCCAATAGGCTAAACATGGCTTTATGCCCTGATTATAATAGTTTTTTAAAAACTCGTTGATCACCATGTTCTCAAACAAATGGCCATGTTGGAAATGAGTTGATAGCTGGGAAGAAGAGGTGATTTCTAATAATGAGCAAGCCAAAGCCGTGTCGTAGAAATAAAGCACTGGGCTTTTAACTAAGCGCTTGTTGAAGTTATTAAAGTAGGGGGGGAGCAGATAAATAATATAGCTTGATTCCAGAACCGATAACCATGCATCAACTGTAGGCACAGATATGCCGGTTTCTACAGCCAATGAGGATTTATTAAGAGGAGTGCCGATTCGTCCTGCGCATAGTTTTATGAAACGTACAAACTTTAAGAGGTCAGTTACCGCTAAGATTTGACGCACATCCCTCTCTACATAAGTGGATATGTAGCTTGGAAAATAATCAATTGGCGGGATGTCTTTAGCATAAATGGCAGGATAGCCTCCTGTAAACATTTGGATATCTTCATTCTCTGGTAGTAGATTTGCTTCATACAACTCTTTGCAAGAAAGTGGCAGCAAAGTGAGTAGTGCAGTGCGCCCAGCCAGCGACTGGTCGATAGCATCCATTAGTACACCATTTTGTGACCCTGTGAGCACATATCTCCCATCCATGGGATTTTGGTCGGTATAGGTTTGGAGATAAGAAAGCAGACTTGGCACTCGTTGCACCTCATCAATAATCACATGCTCGGGAAAGGTTTTTATAAATCCTCTGGGATCTTCAATGGCAAAGGCCCTCATATCCAAATCTTCCAATGACACAATAGTATACTCAGGGAAAGCTATTCGAGCCAAAGTGGATTTCCCTGACTGGCGCGGGCCGGTCAGAGTCACAAATGGAAACTTCTGTGCCATTCTGAGAAGTTTATCCTGTAACTGACGTTTTATGATTTGCATAATCCTATTCTAAAATTCCTATGCAAATTTACAACATTATTTTAAATTTACATAAGAATTGGTTTAAACTTTTATCAAAAAGTTTAAACCAATTCAATAAAAAGGTTATCAAATTTCAATTACCATTTTATGATAACCAAAATATGGTTACCATATTTTGGTAATTGGAAAAGAATGATTTCTAATGAACAAATAATCCATGCTTTTCTAAATTATTGTAGGTTAGGA